>CAWCAZ010000046.1:0-39991 GCA_963793525.1 uncultured Acidobacteriaceae bacterium | reverse complement strand
GAAGCGGCGAAGCCACTCCGCGCCAACGCAAGTAAAAAAGGATTAAGCATGGCACGTATCGCTGGCGTAGATCTGCCCCGCCACAAGCAGGCAAGAATCGCGCTGACCTACATTTTCGGTATCGGCAACCCTCGTGCGCGACGCATCCTGGAGACGGCCAATGTGGACCCGTTCAAGAAAATCCAGGATCTGGGCGAAGACGAGGTAAACCGTATCCGCCAGGTGATTGAGAACGAAGGCCAGGTCGAAGGCGATCTGCGCAAAGACGTCTCGATGCACATCAAGCGGCTGATTGACATTCAGTCCTATCGTGGCCTGCGCCACCGGCGCAACCTGCCCGTTCGCGGCCAGCGCACCCACACCAACGCGCGCACCCGCAAGGGACCGCGTAAGGGCACAATCGCAGGCAAGAAGAAAGCGACGGCGAAGACCTAATGGCGAAGCAGGAACAGAAGCACAGGCAGCCGGCAAAGCCGCCAAGAACAAGAAGTTCAAGAAGCGCGAGCGCAAGAATGTTCCCTACGGATTGGTCTACGTTCAGGCCTCGTTCAACAACACCATCGTGACCATCACCGACGGCCAGGGCAACACGCTTTCCTGGAAGAGCTCGGGTTCGCTCGGCTTCCGTGGATCGCGTAAGGGCACTCCCTTTGCCGCCCAGCAGGCTGCCATGAACGCCGCCAACCAGGCGCGTGACCACGGTCTGCGTTCGGTCGATGTGCGGGTAAGTGGTCCGGGTTCCGGCCGTGAGTCGGCGGTACGCGCCCTGGCTGCAGCGGGACTCGATGTCCGCTCCATCCGCGACGTTACGCCCATTCCGCACAACGGATGCCGTCCGCCCAAGCGCCGGCGGGTGTAAGAACTTTTAACCGCAGGACCGGGACGAAGGATTTTCAATCCGTAAACCGGTCGGCCTCTGAAGTAAGGAGAATTACGTGGCACGTTATACCGGACCAGTCTGCCGCCTTTGCCGTCGCGAAGGCACCAAGCTCTTTCTGAAGGGCACCAAGTGCTTCTCAGAGAAATGCCCCATTGAGAAGCGCAACTTTGCTCCCGGCCAGCACGGCCGCGACCGCAAGCCCAAGATCGTAGGCTACGGCCTGCAGCTGCGCGAGAAGCAAAAAGCCAAGCGCATTTATTTCACCCTGGAAAGCCAGTTCCGCGCCTATTACGAGAAGGCTTCGCGGGCCCAGGGCGTCACCGGCGAACTGCTCTTGCAGCAGCTCGAGCGGCGTCTGGACAACGTGGCCTTCCGCCTCGGCTTTGCCAGCTCCCGTCGCCAGGCCCGCCAGATCGTGCGCCACGGCCATGTGGAAGTGAACGGCCGCAAAGTGAACATCCCGTCGTTCCAGGTTGGCGTGGGCGACGAGATCAAGATCCGCGAAGGCAGCAAGAAACTCACCGTACTCGAAACCTCGACAGAGTTCGCGAGCCACCAGGTAGCGCCCCGTTGGCTGCAGGTGGATCATGCAAATCTGTCCGGCAAGGTACTGGCGCTGCCCAAGCGTGAAGACGTGAATCTGCCCGTAAACGAGCAGCTGATCGTCGAACTTTACAGCAAGTAGTAGTCGTCGCAGAGTACAGATTCAATCAACGAGGAGAAACAAGCACGGCCGTAGCAGAATGCTTCGCGACGCTCGCCGTGCATGGAGAGGAACACAGATATGCTTTGGAGAGGATTCCAAAAACCGAAACGTCTTGCAGTCGATACCGAGACGCTCACCGAGAAATACGGCAAGTTCAGCGCTCAGCCTTTTGAGCGCGGCTTCGGCACCACCATTGGCAATGCGCTGCGGCGCACGCTGCTTTCGTCGATTGAGGGCGCGGCTGTTACCGCCGTCAAGATCGAAGGCGTGCTGCACGAATTCCAATCGATCACCGGCGTTGTCGAAGACGCCACCGACATCATCCTGAACCTCAAGCAGATTCCCTTCAAGCTCAACGGGGAAGGTCCCAAGGCGCTGTATCTGCGTGCGGACCAGCCAGGTGTGGTGACCTCGGGCATGATCGAGGCCGACGGAGACGTGGAGATCCTGGACAAGGACGTCTACATCGCGACCGTCAGCGAAGGTGGCAAGCTGGACATGGAAATGCGCCTCAAGCGCGGCCGTGGCTATGTCTCCGCCGACAAGAACTTCGATTCGGATTTAGGAATCGGCTTCATCCCAGTGGACTCGGTTCACTCGCCTGTTCGCAAGGTGAACTACGCCGTGGACGCCGCTCGTCTGGGTCAGATCACCGACTACGACAAGCTGACCATTGAAGTCTGGACCAATCGCTCCGTTCTTCCCGCGGATTCGCATCGGCCTTGCGGCCAAGCTGCTCAAGGACCACATGAGCATCTTCATCAACTTCGAGGAAGAGATCGAAGCTGAGAGCGCCCACGACGAAGGCCGCATGCAGTTGCGCAACGAAAACCTCAATCGCTCCGTAGAGGAGCTTGAGTTGAGCGTGCGCAGCTACAACTGCCTGAAGAACGCCAACATTCAGACCATCGGCGAGCTGGTACAGAAGACCGAGCCGGAGATGCTCAAGACCAAGAACTTCGGCCGCAAATCCTTGAACGAGATCAAGGAAATTCTGGCGCAGATGGGCTTGTCGTTGGGCATGAAGATCGACGAGCACGGCAACGCGGTGCCTGGACCGACCAGCGTACTGCCGGCCGCAACCTTGGCTGCAAGCTACAACCGTTATGACGACGAAGAGGATGACGACGACGAAGATCTCGAGGGAGTGGACATTCCCCTCCAGTCGGAGCCGGAAAACTTCTAGTTCGTTGGAGTGACCGGTGGCAGAACCCACCGGTCACCCGTTTAATTTTTGCGAGAAAGAGAAACCCATGCGCCACCGCAATGCAGGATACAAACTAGGACGCAACACCAGCCATCGCCGCGCCTTGCTGCGCAACCTGGTCACGTCCATTCTTCTCGAGGACCGGTAGAGACGACCATCACCAAGGCCAAGGCCGCCCGTCCTCACGTAGAAAAGCTGATCACCTTGGGCAAGCGTGGCGACCTGCACTCCCGCCGCCTGGCCCTCTCCTATCTGCAGACCCGGGAAGCAGTCTCCCGTCTGTTCGATACCGTAGCCCCGCGTTATGGAGATCGTGCCGGCGGCTATCTGCGCATTGTGCGCACCGGCTTCCAGAAAGGCGATGGAGCCGAGAAGGCCTTCATCGAACTCCTCGGATCCGAGCACGAGCTGGACGAGAAGCGCCAGAAGCGCGCCGAAGCAAGAGCCAAGCGCCGCGAAGAAATCGACAAGGCCATGTCCGAGAACCCGCCACCAGACGGCAGCGGCAGCAGCCACGCCTAAAGTCTGTAGGCAATTCCACAAAGCCCGCGCCCCAAAGACGCGGGCTTCGCTGCGTCGCAGGAAAAGCAAAACCCAGGGGCTAAAGCCCGTCGTATTCGCAGTCGTTTACGGCCCGACTAAAGTCGTGCCCTGACACAAAACCTGAGCTCTTTCGAAGCGCGTAAAACCGCGCCCTCCGTAAAGAGCCTCAAATCTCGTTGTATCCGAGGCTCTAAGGCTTTGTGTCAGGGCACGACTTTAGTCGGGCCGTAAGGGGTCAACAAAGATGAGGGCTTTAGCCCCTGCGATTTTTTCTTGACCAGGTAGGTATAACAATAGGGCCAATCTTCGACACTATCCACGAGCCCTGCCTTGACCGGATTCTGAACGATGGATGCGCGGTGCTGTGAAAAGCTTTGCCCATCCCTGATCCGCACGTCAGAAAACCCGCGTTGCCAGACCTCTCCCTGATATCCAAACTCCTTCTTCAGACGGTAGGAAAATCCACCCTTGATAAGCTGCGTGGCCTTTTCAATGGTGACGTCGCCCTGGAGCGTCATCAGCAGATGTAAATGATCTGGCATGATCACGAAGTCATGCAACTGAAACTTACCTATCGCTACATAGGATCGCAGCACGTCGATGAGAAGTGTCGCGTTCCGTTCAGATTGCAACAAGCGCCGTCCCATGCTGGTGTTCGTTGTGACGAAGAACACCCGTGCGCTGCTCAGAACTTCCTCTGGATAAGCATTTCTTGAAGGATGCGCCATAACACCATCCTTGACGGCGTCTCCCTTTTAGGCTCCGCATATTCACTTTTCAAATGAATTCGGCTTCATTTTCGCGAGCCAGCCTAAGGACCTCCGCCCATCATCGGGTTGACAACTCCAAACCCCGGCCCTATCGTGTGGATCAACCCCGAGAGACAGAGTTCCTGGTACACCCTTCCGTCTATGACTCACCCAATCGAGGAAACCGCAGTGCTCGTAGTCGGTGCGGGCCCAACTGGGCTGCTGCTCGCTTGCGAGCTGAACCGCAGAGGGGTGCCATGCCATCTGATCGATGCCAAGTCTGGGCCGCTCCACTGGGATAGAGCGACCGTCGTTCACCCTCGTTCTCTGCAGATATTCGAGTCGCTGGGACTAGCCGAAGAGTTTCTCACTGCCGGATGCAGACAACGGATCATCAAGCTTCATTCCAACGGCGAACTGCTTGGGACGATAGACCTCGCGGGTTGCGGCAGCATCTACGGGTTCAATGTTGGCCTCTCCGAGGAGGTCACGGAGTCTATCCTCACCGGCTATCTCCATCAGCATGGTGGCCGGGTAAATCGATCCTCGCGCTTGATTGGGCTGACTACCAACGCGAACAACCGCGTCCTGGCGGAGATTGAGCGTGACGGCAGCCGCTACCAGGTGGACGCCCGCTGGGTAGTGGGCTGCGACGGCCTCCACAGTGCAACCCGCGATCTGGCCGGCATAGCTTTGGAGGGCCACGACATGTTGAAGCCGTGGGCCGTCTTCGATGCTTCGCTCGATGGATGGGCCGATACCTTTGAAGCGACCTTCGTTTATCTGGAATCCCTTCCGGTCATACTGACTGCGATTCCTGGCCATCGCTGGCGCGTCTATCTTCGCCCAAATTCGGAGCATTCCGATCTTGTCGAAGATGCCGCTTCTACCCTGCGCGCCTACGCACCATCCGTCTGTTTCGTGGATGTAGAAAATCCAGGGCGCTTCCGCTGCCACACGAAGATAGCGACGACGTATCGCTCAGGACCAATCATTCTCGCTGGCGACGCGGCGCATCTCTGTTCCCCCGGCGAAGGACATGGCATGAACTGCGGGGTACAGGACGCCTTCAACCTGGGCTGGAAACTGGCTCTCGTCCATCAAGGCGCTGCCCATGAAACTCTACTCGATAGCTACGAAATCGAACGCCGGCCGGCCGCGGAATTGGTAACCAAATCCGGTGATGATTTCGAAGATATGCTGGCCAACGCTGGCCCAACGGAACGAAAGGCCCGCGACCAGGCCATCAAGAGCGCACTTGCCGACCCAGAGATCCTGCACCATGACGCGGTGGCCGAGACGGAACTCAACATCGATTACGCCCACTCTCCGATTGTCTTCGGTGACGCAAACAGTTCGTTCGCAGCCGGCTATCGTTTGCCCGACAACATTCCGGTACGCCTGCCCAAAGGCTCTCCTTCCAAGCTTCACGCACTGGGCCATCGTGCCGGCAATACGCTTATCCTTTTGGGCGGACTTGCCGCAAACCCATCGGCCTTGTTGGCTCTCCACGCCGCCCTTCAGGAATATGTAAAAGATTCGGCCCTGTTCGAAAACGCCGTAGCGCTCAGCGCGAATGCCGATGTCTCTGACCAGATCGGTCACCTCGAGCCCGCCGAGGCCTCCCGTTTAGGGATTGAAGGAAGCACGCTCCTCGCCATTCGCCCCGACGGATACGTCGGCCTGCGCTCCGATCAGAATCACCTGGCTGCGCTGAAAAGCTACGCCGCTTCCCTTCAAACCGGCACCGCCCGCACCTGAGCAAGCCACTGAGGCGTGTGTTGTACTAGCTAATTCGCTTTCCTTATCCCGCTTTATCCAATCGCTGCTCGTCAACCTGCGTTTGCGAAGCCACCGCCCCCACTCCATGACGCCGGGTAGCAAACTGCACCATCCACTTCAGCATGACGAACAGCCGATTGGTAAACCCAATAAGAAAATAGATATGGACCCCGGCCCACAACAACCAAGCCACCAGACCGGCAGACTTCCAAAACCTCAGATCGGCAACAGCGAACGTACGCCCCACCACGGCCAAATCGCCCTTATCCCAATACCAGAAGGGCTCTGGTGCAGCCTTGCCGGTGGTGCGGCGACGAATCAGCTCCGCCACATACTCGCCTTGTTGTATGGCAGGCTGCGCCAGCCCAGGCATTTGTACCGCCGTCCGACTCTTGAGGCCCAGCAAGTTCCGGGTATTGGCAATCACCAGCGCAGTGTCGCCAATGACAAAGATCTCCGCGTGTCCGGGAACCGACAAGTCAGGGTTCACCTTCACCCTGCCAGCCTTGTCCGCTTCCGCGCCCAGCCAACGCGCAGCCGGGGAGGCGGCCACCCCCGCGGTCCACATCACAGTCCGGCTGCGGACGCGTTTGCCGTCGGCCACAATGCCCTCTGCATCGACACTTTCCACCTTAGTACCGGTAAAGACCTTCACGCCCAATTCTTCAAGATGGCGTGTGGCTTTCGCCGAAAGCTCCTCGGCAAAGCTCGGGAGTATGCGTGGTGTGCCTTCGTAGAGCATGACCTGGGCTGCACCCGGACCAAGGTGGCGAAAGTCGTGAGCCAGCGCCATCTTTGCCATTTCTGCGATTGTGCCGGCGAGCTCGACACCGACGGTGCCGCCGCCCACGAGCACGAACGTGAGCAGTTCCTGGAGCGCGACGCGATCTGCGTCCCCGCACAGAGCCATCTGCTCCGCCTCTTCGAACGCCCTCAGAATCCTGCTGCGGATCTTGTCCGCATCCTCCAGCGCATCGAGTCCTGGAGCAATTGGCTTCCACTCTTCATGGCCGAAGTAATTTACCTGGATGCCGGTGGCCAAAATCAGATAGTCATACGGCAGGTCGCATTCGGGCAGCAGTACCCTGCGATTCGTGGTATCCACGCCGGACACCTCCGACATCAGCACGTCGACATTTTTCTGCCTGCTGAAGAGCACGCGCAAGGGAGGAGCGATCTCGTCGCTCGAAAGAAGTCCGGTAGCCACCTGGTACAACATGGGCCGGAACAGATGGTAGTTCCGTTTGTCAACCAGGGTGACTTGCACGGGAGCCTTTGCTAGAGAGCGGGCGGCATAGAAGCCTCCAAACCCCCCTCCAACAATCACCACCCGCGGAACCTTCGGTATGGCTGAGTTTTCTGGCAAGGAAGCCTCCGGTGCAGTCATTCTGCTTACATATATGTCCGGAAAGCTGCAAGGGTTGCGGGCTAACGAGATTTATTATCGGAGTTCCGCCGCCCTGTCCCGGAGCGAGATCCCGGGACAATCCGCAGGCGTGTCTGGAGTTTCTGAAGCCGAGGCAAGCGTACCGAAAAGCCCAAGCCTCGAACATCCATCCAACGATAGTTGCGTGGCTGCAGAACCAATCTGCATGCTATCCTCCTGCTGCTCAACTCTAAAAATGAGGAAGCTAGGATTGAAAGGTCGATTCACCTGTATCGCGTCTTCTGCCCTGATATTAGTCACGGCCACACCAGCCAACTCTCAGCAGGCTACTGCTCCGGCTGCAAGTTCATCCGCTACGCAGGCGACGGCGCCGCAACCTAAGCCCGCTGTTCCTAACACCCTTATGGATGGGACGCCTGTCAGACTCCGCCTCGGCCGAACCATCTCCTCAGCAAGCGAAAGGGTCGGGAACTCGGTGGATTTCGAGGTAGCTGAAGACATCAAAATTAACAATTTTGTGGTAATCCCAGTGGGTGCTGTCGCATTGGCCACTGTCACGGCTGCAGAACATAAGAAGCATCTGGGACGAGCCGGCACGCTGGAGCTAAAGCTGGACACTGTTCGTCTCGCAGACGGCGAAAAAGCTGCGATAACGGCTACCGAGGGTGGGCAAAGCTGGTGGACACGTGGGAGTGATGACGACCGCCATGGTTGCCACGGGTGTTTTGTTCTTTCCCGCCGCTCCACTTTTCTTGTTCATGCATGGGAAAGATATGACGATATCGAAGGGCACCGAGATCACTGCCTATGTTAACGGCGATGTGCCATTGACGATGTCGAGATTCTTACCTGCCGATTCGCTTCCGCCACATCCCTCCAACTCTCCGCAGTAAGCCCGATCCGCAAAACCTCGGCATGCCGGCTGTGAGGGGGGCTTTTAGCGCTGATTTATTTGGCAAGCTGGCGCTTGATGGCGGGGGCTTATCTCGCTTACCTCGCTTATCTCGCAATTAACTTTGGCCAACCCCCGGATGGTCTCTCCGGTGAATAAGCGTGTACACCGTGCTCCTCGCTCAGAAGACCCGTGTAACGGAGAGAATCTGCTAAGCTCCTGCTAGAAATGTCCCCTAAGCCGCTCTCCCCTCACGAACTCCGTGTTTGGCATGCCTTTAGGCTAATGGGCGAAGACGTGATGGCCCGAGTCGGGCGGGATATTACCGACGCGACCGGACTCTCAGGACCGGAGTTTGGAGTCTTGTCCCGCCTCGCCGCTCTTGGCAAAGGGGAAATGCGTCAACAAGCGTTGGCCCACGCGATGGGTTGGGACAAAAGCCGTCTGTCTCACCAGCTCACGCGCATGCAGGAAAGAAAACTCATCGAGAGGCGAGAGGCCGATAAGCGCGTCGTTCTCATAGTTCTCACTACCCAGGGGCGCGAGATGCTAAAGGCTGCTCTGCCCGTTCATGCGCGGTCGGTGCGCCAAAATCTGCTCGACCGGCTCAGCGCGGAACAGATCGAAACGCTGGTCCGAATAAGCAACATCCTCGGCGAGGACGAGTGGCCACCGGCCTGACCCATGTGTATCTCACCTATATTTTGACCCAAGCAGAATAGGGTCAGTCTCCAGAAGCGTGAGCGACTTCACCATCTGCTTTGTCTCTTCTTTGTATTTCTTGAAGTGGGGAGACTGCAGATGCGCTTGATACGAAGCGGCATCGCGATACGTCTCGAAAAGCCGAATCTGCTCGGGATGATCCTTGATCGAGACGGCAAACAAGGTCAACACGCCCGGCTCCGTTCGGATCGAAGCATCGATCTCTTCTTCGAGCGCCGCCTTATAGGCGTCCAGTTGATCATGATAGATTTCCAGCTCTGCGATTCTCACCATTCGGTGATCCACCGGTTCAGAAAATCCACGCCGGATCGCCAACAAGAGACAGGATGCAATCAGCGGCAGCCCTAGAACGATCATTCGTTTTGTCTTCATAGTCACCTCGCGACCGTTACCCGGGGCTTTTACGCGACGCTGACCAAGGGAGTGTTGTTGTTCTTCAACGCCTTGACATCCCGGATGGGCGGCTGTCCGAAGAAGCGGCTGTACTCCCGGCTGAACTGGCTAACGCTCTCGTAGCCAACTTCATACGCGGCAGTGGTGGCGTCGAGCCCGTCCATCAGCATCCGTTGGCGCGCGGTTTGCAGCCGCAATTGCTTCTGATACTGCAGCGGGCTCATCGCCGTAAGGGCGCGGAACTGATGGTGCAGGGTGGAAACGCCCATCCTTGCCGTCGAAGCAAGATCCTCCATGCGCAAAGGCTTTGCATAGTTCTCGCGCAGCCATGAGATTGCGCGTGCCGTTCGCTGCCCAAGATCGCCGCTGGTTGCGATGGCACGCAGCCGTTCCGCCTGCGGTGTCCGAAGGATGCGATACAGGATCTCGCGGTGAGCCAGGGTACTCAGAAACGGTATGTCCTCCGGCGTGTTGAGAAGTTCGAGCATACGCATGGCCGCGCCCAGCAACCCGACCGTCGTCTCACCAACAGCCAGGCCCTGGCGGTGGGTAGAGGGCGGACCCTCCGGAATATCATCCCGGCTCAGAACCTCGCGGACCGTCGGCAAGTCGAGACGCAGGAAGATCGACAGCAGTGGAGTCTTTTCCGATGCCTCGATGATTTGGCTTTGAGCCGGCACATCGATCGATGAGAGCAGGAACGAGCTGGCATCACATAGGTATTCCGTGCCCCCGAGCAGGATACGTTTTCGCCCCTGCACGAAGATGCTCAGGCCCGGCTCGTACGAGGCCCGGAAACAAGGCGTCGGAGCCGTCCGGTGATAGAGGGATAGCCCGGGTATCGCCGTCGGGTGCTCTCCAGGCGTCGCTGCCAGCGTCTTGATGCGCTCTGCCAGCAAACGCCGCATCTCAAGGACCGCCAAGTCCGGCTGTTTCGCGCCTTTTCGCTGCTTAAGCATTGCACGACCCCCACAAAAATAGCTTAGTCCCAGCTAACCAAGCGTATGCACGAAATCTGCAGGACAAACAGAATCGTGCAAACAATCGGCAGGATCAGGAAAGCGTCGCATCGCTAAGCTCGCTAGGCTTGAAAGGGTAGAGGAGAAGCCAAGATGAACATTTCGTTTGAGAGCAAAGTTGCACTCGTAACCGGAGCCGCCTCCGGGCTGGGCCTCGCGACCGCCAAGGCGTTTGCCGAAGCTGGCGCCTCGGTGGTGTTGGCCGATTGGAATGAGAAGGAAGTGCAGTCCGCAGCCAATAAACTTGCAGGCAAGGGCCACAAGACGCTGGCCATCCGCTGTGACGTATCGGACGATGCGCAGGTGGAAGCAATGGTGAAGCAGACGGTCTCCACCTTTGGTCAGCTCGATGCAGCCTACAACAATGCCGGCGTACAAAATGTCCTTGCTGAGACGGCTGACTCTCCACGCGACGACTACGACCGCATCATGGCCATCAACCTGCGCGGCGTATGGAGCTGCATGAAGTTCGAATTGCAGCAGATGCGCGAGCAAGGCAGTGGGGCAATCGTCAATTGCTCATCGTTGGGAGGTCTTATTGGCGGTGCCCGGCGCGGTACCTACCACGCCGCGAAGCATGGTGTGATCGGCTTCACCAAGAGCGCCGCTCTTGAATATGCGACCCGCGGCATTCGGGTAAACGACGTCTGCCCGGGAATGATTCAGACGCCGATGTCGGACAAGATGATCGCAGAAGGTCAAGGAGAAGAGTTGGACAGGATGTTAAAGACGTTCGTCCCTATGGGCCGTTTGGGTAAAGCCGAAGAAATCGCCGCCGCCGTCCTGTGGTTGTGCAGTTCGGCCGCCAGCTACGTTACCGGCCAATCGATCTCCGTCGACGGCGGCTTTGTGATGCGCTAGATACACTCGTGACATGTTTTAAAGGACGCGACACGCTAAATAAGAGGAGACAAGAGCATGGACATCAAACAAGTTGGAACGCAAGCATCCGGCAAGGGGCCTGCCGATTGGTTTACTGGCACCGTACGCATCGATCCATTGTTTCAAGCGCCCGAACCGGCGTTCGTCTCCGGCGCAAGCGTCACCTTTGAGCCAGGCGCACGCACAGCCTGGCACACCCATCCCCTTGGGCAGACTCTGATCGTGACCGCGGGTGCAGGATGGGCGCAACAGGAAGGCGGACCTATCCAGGACATTCATCCGGGTGATGTCGTTTGGTTTGCGCCCGGGGAGAAGCACTGGCATGGCGCAACCTCGACCACGGCCATGACCCACATCGCCATCCAGGAAAGACTCGACGGTAAAGTCGTCGATTGGATGGAGCACGTCACCGACGAGCAATACCTCAAAAGAAGATAATTTGATGACAACCTTGTGACATTAGGAGGCCGCAAAAAAGATAATCTCACGGTGTGATAGCCACTCATCATCAGAAAAGCGAACCTGGATATTGGTTGAAACCAACCATGCCGTTTCGCGAGATCGAGGCCAGAGGTCCCAACCGGATCGCGCTTGATTGCGCCCATCTAAGAGCAGAGATGGACGAGCATGGATACGTGATGATTCGAGGCTTGCTTTCGCCGAAGGACTTGAATCCGCTCCGGGGAGATATGACCGCACTGCTGCACCAGGCCGGGTGGCTGCGTTGTGACAGCGATCCCTTCGATCGAACACCAAATGCCGGTGCCGCTTGCTTCGAGGATGATTCGGCGTTTAAAGCCGTCTACGACCATATTTTCTGTCTCCCCTCCTTTCATGCGCTACCGCATCATCCTGTGTTGCAGCATGTCATGAGAATGCTTATAGGCCCGTATCTCTTGATTCATCCAAAATCCGTAGGCCGCCTTATCTTTCCCAATTTCGAGCGCGCGATCACTCCTGCGCATCAGGATCACACCGCCATAGCCGGAGATGAACGGACCTATACCGCCTGGCTGCCGCTGCACGATTGTCCTTTGGTGCAGGGACCACTCCGCGTACTGGACGGTTCTCACAAGTTTGGCCTGCAGCCCACTGCCGGCCAGACGGGTTGTATCCCCCCGGGAACCGAGCGTGGCGGTCAGTGGGTTAGCGGTGAGATCCATGCGGGCGACCTCCTTCTGTTCGATAGTCTGACCGTGCACGAGGCTGCACCAAACACATCGAACCGGAAGCGGATCTCATTAGACTGCCGATTTCAAAGCTATCGGCGTCCCATCCATCCAGGCGCACTGGTATTCGCCGGGTCCGGCAGACGGTCCTGGGAAAAAATCTATGCCCATTGGCCGTCAGACGAGTTGAAGTACTATTGGACCCGACTGCCCCTGCAATTCAAGCCTTCCAAGTCCGAGTTGGCGGAACTGGCTCGGACCTCCGAGTCACTTGCTCAGAGAGCACGCTATGCTGGAATCCTGGAGGCAATCGAATCCCCCACGTACAGCCTCAGGCCGAACCCAACGCCCGAGCACAGCGGAGTCGGAAGCTAGTCACTTTGCGGCCGCGGCGGATTAGCCCAGTGACCGGATTCGTCTTTCCCGCTCACAATGACCCCTTTCGCGTTCCAGCCCAGATCCGCTCTGACCATCGTCGGGCAATAGCGCAAAGTCAGTCCACAGCGTCGTTTGCTCGATTGATTCGCTTCCGATCCATGCAACAGCAGGTCGCTGTGGATGGAGATCTCCCCGGCCTCCAGCTCATCATCCACTGGATGTCCAAGCGTCTCAGCGCCTGGAACCGTTTGGTTGAGAACATTCGCTTCGTCGTTTTCGCTCAGCGTGTAAGTCAGATGCCCCAAGTGTTGCGAACCGGGAATGAACCGCATGCAGGCGTTCTCGACCGTCGCATCATCGATCGCCAGCCACGCGGTCACAGCCATCGACGGGGTTAACGGCCAATAGCTCGAATCCTGATGCCAGGAGACGCGTTTGCCATCGCCAGGCATTTTGCAAAAGAAATGCGAGCCCCACCCAACCACGTTCTCGCCAATCAGGTCCTTGACCCGGGCCACAATACGGGCATCCGTCAGCAGGTCATAAACACGTCCATGGCGGAGGTGCGCCGTGCTGATCGAGTAGCTGTCGCCCCCTGCGGCCAGCGTCCTGGCCAGCAGCTCATCGAAGTAACCGCGGATGCCGGCTATCTCCTGGTCATCGAAGATCCGAATACCGGCCACGTAACCGTCGCGATTAAACGCCGCAATCTGCTTGGCAGTGAGAGCCGCGGGATGCTCGGTAGTCGAAGGATGAAACCGCAGATCGCGGTCAAGGTTGCTCAATTGTTCGTTGCTCGGGGTGAACCTGGGTGTACTCAACGCCGTCACCATTCCGCTTCGTCAGTTTATCGTCCGGATCGACCTACCGGCCGTTTACAAAGTCTAACGCCAAACCAGGATCAATTCGCAAGCCCCGGCCTGCTTCCTTCCGCGCCGACCGCCTGAGCGCCAGGTCGGTTGGGCGGGAACGAGCGGGCTGGGTGATAGATACGGAAGACGTCCGTCGCGCCGCCGGAACTGCAAACCTTTCGCAAACTTTCAAAAACTCCACCGGAATTCAGTATGAAAATTAGAGAGAAACGTGTCTAAAACCGGGCTCGCGAATCAGAACTTCAAGACACGCTAAAACAAAATACAAGGAGTCACATCCATGGACGATACGAACGCAGTGGTCGCAGTCTTTGACACTCACCCGGAAGCCGATGAAGCCGTAAAGGAACTGCAGAGGTCAGGCTTCGACATGAAGAAGTTGTCAGTAGTGGGCAAGGACTATCACACGGAAGAGAACGTCGTGGGCTACTACAACGCCGGAGACCGCATGAAGCACTGGGGCAAGTTCGGCGCTTTTTGGGGTGGCTTGTGGGGCCTATTATTCGGCGCCGCATTTTTCTGGGTTCCCGGCATAGGCCCGGTACTGATCGGAGGCCCGCTCGTGGCTTGGATCGTTGCTGCCCTCGAGGGTGCAGTGGTAGTGGGCGGCCTGAGCGCCATCGGAGCCGGGCTCTTCAGCCTGGGTATCCCGAAGGACAGCATCGTTATCTACGAAAGCGCGGTCAAGGCCGGCAAGTATGTCGTGGTGGCTCATGGAACTGCCCAGGATGTAGCCAAAGCCAGGGATATCATGAGCACACTGAAACCAAGTGGGTTGACCGATCACACCCTCGAGCCTGCCGCCGCAGCGGCGAGCTGATTGCCGGTAACTTTCAGCCGGGCGAGACCAAACCCCAAGACGGACCCTAATCCAGCGAATGATCGGGGTCCGTCTCACTCTAAAGGATCATCGCCCTGCCATTTGACCTGTGTCTGGATCGAGGATCAGCGTCCCTTCATAGCCGTGCCCCGCGCCGGGTGAGCTGAAATCGAATAGGTTCTGGATCGAGCCGGCGATCGCGTCGAACGATTGATCGCCAACCTGGCCCAGCTGCCAGTTATCTTCGATGAAACGAAGGATCGAAGACTGATCCGCCACCGTGTGAGCTACGAAATTCCGCTTGGCAAACGGCGAGATCACCAGGAAGGGCAGCCGCGGACCATAGCCACAGCGGTCAAGATACGCTCCGGCCTTTGCCGTGCCGCAGAGCCCTGCGGTGCCAAGCAGCGCATCGTTATTAGGATCGTTCGATGTGCTGACGATAGGCGCCAGGACGTGATCATACCATCCATCGGAATCGTCCCACGCAATGAGGATGGCCATGTCTTTCCAGGCCGGGCTCTCCTGCAGGCGATTGATGGTGTTCACCAGAAACGTCTGCTCCAGCAGCGGGCTTGAGGTCGAGGGATGGCCCGTCTCGTTGGCCGGGGCCTTCAGGAAGCTGACCGCGGGCAGGTTGTTGACAGAAACAGCATTCCAAAAGTCAGTCAGAGCATACTGGTGGTTTGCCTTATCCGTATATCCGATGGCGCGGACCGACGACGGCGGCAGGTGGTGCGGGTTCGCCGTGGATGCATAGTACTGGAAGGGATCATAGTGGTCGTCGTACTGGCTGGTGCATTGCGCGACACCGCCGGTGGCACCAGTGGGCGTGAAGTCGCCGTAAAACCAGCCCCAGGTAATGCTCTTTGCATTCAGCAAGTCGCCCACGTTCTTGCCCGACATTTGAATCGTCGTGCCGGTGGAGCAGTCATCATTGGCGCCGTCAATATTAGCGACTACGCTGCCATTGGCAACCTTGCCGGAGACAGTGGCGGGTGTAGCTCCATGGGTCTGTCCCGAAATCAGGTTCAGATGGCCCATGACCGTGGTGCCAAAATTGGTTCCGAAAAAGTTGTCGCTCATCGCAAAGTGCTGCGCGTAGTTCCACAGCGCGGTCACGGTATTCCCATCGTAGTAGCCCATAGCCAAATTCGGAGTGCAGCCCGCGCCGGTGCCGCTGAGCAATTCCGAAACCTGGTCGATCAACCCACCGTCGTATGCCTTCTGCTCGTCGGTATAGTGATTGTCGTTGTCGCAGGTGACAGCTTCGGAACGATCCAGCCGGAACGGAGCAGCGGAGTCCGGGTTGGCGGTGAGCAGAGTCGACGTCAGGTTATTTACGGCCGGCGTGTTGGGAGCGGCAGTAAATGCAGGCTCACCGGGCGGGTTGGCCGCGTTAGGATAGGTGGCGAAGTAGTGATCGAAGGAGATGTTCTCATCGAAGATAACCACCAGGTGCTTGATGGGAGTGGCGGTGGCCACCGCGGCCGATGACTGGGCTTCCAACAGACATGGATTCAGAGTCAGACTGATGGAGGCAAGCGCGAGCAGCGCAGAAAATTTTTGCATTTGAGATGTCCCTTTCGGTTTCCGTGGAAACACGTACCGCACAACGAAAGAAACGTAGAACACTTTTGTTGCATTAAAGTGAAATCGCGACCCTTTGCGTATAGCGTTCTGGTTCCTCGCTTGCTGCCGCAGATAGCTGGACCGACTGACGTTAATCTCTCCTTCACAAAACACCCATAGTTTCTAAATATTTGTTAGCAACGGCACGCCATCGTTAACCTCAGGAGCAGTTCTTGTTACCTATGCAGGTGTTTGCCGTGGTAGGTCTGGGCCTCGTTTCGACCCTGGCGTCTGCGCAGAATCAACCTTGCCCGCGCCCGGCGCCGGGGAGCGTGGTGACCCAACCCAAGGAGCTGAGCAGTCACAACGGCTCGTTGACGGTCGATCTTACGTACACCAATTTCACTGCCGCCAACGGCCAGCAGGAGTTTTGCTATCAAGCGCAGGATGGTAGCCAGGCTCCGACTCTGCGCCTCCAGCCCGGCGATCTGCTGATACTGCGGCTGAAGAATAAACTCGCGCCCTCTTCTGCCGGCACATTACCAGCCTTGCATCATGGCCCAGGCATGCAGATCTCTGAACCTTGCGCGGGTGCGGAGATGACCGGGCTTTCCACCAACCTTCACTTTCACGGCTTGACGGTGCCGCCCTTGTGCCGTCAAGACGACGTTCTCCACACTTCCATTCAGCCCGGAGCTGCGCCCTTTGAGTACCGCGTGCGCATTCCGTCCGACCAGCCTCCGGGACTCTATTGGTATCATCCGCACGTCCATGGCTTCACCAACCCGCAGGTGCTGGGAGGTGCTTCCGGCGCCATCATCGTGGAGGGAATCGAACGCGCCAACCGCAAGCTCGCGGGATTGCATGAACAACTCTTCGTGATTCGCGACCAGGAGCTGCTTCATCCCGAAGCGCAGCCCAAGGATGGCCTTACCCCGCCGGTATTTCGCGATGCCGAGGGAGACATTCTCAACACCGGAACGGGGGGAGGGAAGCCGGCCAAGGATCTCTCCATCAACTTTGTTCCCGTGCCGTATCCGGAGTATTCACCGGCGAAGATTCTTGTGAAGCCGTCGGAACGCCAGTTGTGGCGCATCCTGAATGCTTCGGCGCTTACCTATGTGGATCTTCAGTTGGTCGCCGGCAACACGCCCCAATCCTTCGGGGTTGTCTCCCTCGACGGGGTTCCGATCAATGAAAATGGGATGGCGGCAGACCGGGTCCTTTGGACAGACCATGTGTTTCTGCCACCGGCGGCGCGGGTCGAATTTATTTTCAAGGGGCTCGCGAAAGGGGCTCAGGTCAGCTTGATCACGCGCAGCGTGGACACCGGCCCGGCAGGGGAAAACGATCCAGTGCGTCCGTTGGCGAACATCATCGCATCCGATACCGCACCGGAACCGCAACTGCAGCTTGCCGCGTCGCCGCAGCCGTTGCCAGTCAACACCTCTGTGTGGCTGGGCAATGTGAAGCCGGCGCGGACGCGCAAGCTCTATTTCTCAGAGCGGCCGCAGGACCCTGGCTCTCCGGACAGCCCCACGGTATTTATGCTCACGGTGGATGGCAAGGCTCCGGTGCCCTTCGATCCCCACGCGACGGAGCCGGATATCACGGTTCGCCAGGGAGAGGTGGAGGATTGGGTAATCGAAAACCGCTCCACGGAGGAGCACACCTTTCATATTCACCAGGTCCATTTCATCCTGGCGCAATGGAACGCAGAGGCCGTCGATGAGCCCTTCTTGCGCGACACAATCAATGTGCCTTATTGGAAGGGGAAGGGCACTCCCTATCCGAACATAACGCTGCGCATGGATTTTCGCGATCCCAATGCGGTAGGAACCTTGCTCTACCACTGCCATCTGCTGGAGCATGAGGATGGAGGAATGATGGGTACGATTCGCGTTCTACCGGCTGCAGGCGGGCAGAAGTCGATGAGCAGAGAGCCGTGGCACCCGTTTACAGTCTGCGGAAAACTCTGCAATCGGCAGGAAAGCAATAACTCAGGGGCTAAAGCCCTCGTCAGCTCCAGCTCTTACGGCCCGACTAAAGTCGTGCCCTGACACAAAACATGAGTGTTTCCGCGAACTGTAAAGCCCCGGCCGTTACTAGCACCATTCGGCGACGGATGATCGGCATGGTTGATCACAATCACAGCCGAAAGTTCAGTGGTGCCCATGAATTTCTGCGCGGTTGCGTTAGAGTGAGACGAGGCAACAGACAAGCAAAATGCCAAATCGACCGCGGAGTTACACGCTTCCATTCCTGGCGGCCATAGCCATCGGTTGGTTGGCGTGGTCCGTTCCCGCCCTAGCGGCAGACGGGGCCGATGGATCGGCAACGATTCGAGCCGAGCTCGTCGCCTGGACGCAGGCATACAACACTCGCCAGGCGGATAAGGTATGTGGCATTTTCTCAGAGGACCTGCGCTATAAGTTCGGGAATATTCACGATCGAGGCTATAACGACGTCTGCCCTGCGCTGCACCGGTTGCTGGGCGACGAGACTCATCGTTCCCACTACACGCTCGATTTGCGAGAGATCCTGGTCTACGGCGATATAGCCGTGGTCCGGTTGATTTGGACGCTGGATTCATCACAGGCCGGCTCCAGCGCGACCGTCCGCACGCTCGAGCCGGGCATGGACATCTTCAAGCGCCAGAACGATGGAACCTGGAAGATCATTCGCTATCTGGCCTACACCAGCCCGGACTAGCAGGAGCGTGGCGAGATGCGAGCTGCGAAGGATTGGACCTGCCGCAAAGACACAACTACAAGTACTTATCCCGGCGGCGCAAGCAGGGAACTGCCGCGGCGGGTATCATGTCGCTGGGCCCCCAGCAAGGAGAAAGACCGCTCATGCTTACCTTCTGCCGCGTCGCCGCGCGTCTACTAGTGGTTTCGCTGTCCTGCAGCAGTGCAGCCATTCTTTTCGCACAGGAAGTTCTCCCTAGCCCGAAAATCCTGGTCATCTCTCGCGAATACACGAAACCAGGCAAGGATGGCGCTCCTCACCAGGCAGTGGAAGGAGCTTATCCGCGAACTCTGGCGGCAGCCAAGAGTCCCAACCACTATCTCGCTGCGGTCTCCCTTTCCGGACCGCCGCGTGTCTTGTTCTTCCACGGCTACGACTCCTACGCGGAGTGGGCGAAGGGGAGCATCGGCGCGACAACCAATCCAACGATAGCTGCGAGCCTTGCCCGCACCACCGCAGCCGATGGTGATCTGCTCTCATCCAAGGACTACACCGTATGGGCAAAGCGAGACGACCTAAGCCTTGATCCAGGTTTTCGCGTCGGCGCCCGCGTTGAGGTCGTCATCCAATACCTGGTGCGTCCCGGGCACGGCCAGGAATTTGAAGACCTGGTCAAGCTGTACTCAGACGGCTATAAGGGTGTGTCCGGCATGCACTGGGGCACCTATGAAGAGATCTACGGTCCTCCCGGCAACGCCTTCCTCGTCATCATCACCCATAAGTCGGCCGCCGAGCTTGACGTCGAGGATGCCAATGATCAGAAGTTCGTGGAGAATTTAGGGCCGGAGGGGCTGAAGAAGCTAGCGCATCTGGAGGCGTCCTGCTTGGAATCGAAACAAACCGATCTGTTCTCCATCGACCCGAAGATGAGCTACCCAACCGAGAATATGCTAAAGGCCGATCCCGAGTTTTGGAAGCCATCGCAAGCTGCGACGCGGTAGAGAGTTTCGCAAACAGTCAAAGCGTGAGAGATAACTGAATTCCCAGGATCGTTGCATTTCCACTGTCATGACTCTCGTGCTTCCACAAATATTGAAGATGAGGCGTGATCGTCAAATACCGGGAATGGTCCCATTGGTAATTCAGCTCCAGTAGTTCCTCTGTATTTGTCGGCGGGGCATACTTGCTGCCCTCGGCCCGAATCAGGCCCGCGGAAATAAGATCGTTGCTTGCGTGCGGGGATGAGACCCTCATAACTCACGCCCCCACCCCAAAACACAGGAATAGGGCTAATAAGGTCTTTGGTGTTATGGGACCATGCTCCCCAGACAGTGGCGCCCCGTGATGTGCCGGGACCATCCGGGCGAAACACCATCTGCTGGCCCATCAGGTATGCGCCGTTGTAACCATCGCTGCTGCCGGTCGAGTTGAGGTAGGGAAAGGAATTGTTGCTATGGAGAAAGCCGGCAGTAATCTGCCCTGGTTTGCCTGTAGAATTTGCCCGCTGATTGCGCAGGTAATCAATCTCCCCAATCGCTAAGACGCCTTTGTTTCCTTCCTGGAGAGTGAAGTCAGCACCGTGGTTCTCGCCGTTGGCTGAATTCACATTTGTGTTGAAGGCTCCTGCTATCACCTGGATCGTGTGTGTAACCGCGTACGAGGCTTGAGCGCCCCACTGCGTTCCGGCCGGAGGACCGAAGAAGGTTATGTCGTTTGCTCCCAAGCGAGAACGGGTTTGGATTGATTCCGTAATTCACATAATTTGCGAAAACCGGAAGCGCGGCGAATGTATTCGCAGCCGCAAGCCGGCCGGCCATCATCGTCAGCTTCTGCTGCAAGAGCTTCTGTTGCAAGTACATCTCTCCCAGGTAGAACGAGGGTGCGTAAAGCCCCGAAAGGGGGAGGGTACTATCCAGGGAGCCCGCAAGATTGCTGCCCGTTCCCCACGACGCGCCCACATAGGCCGATAGTCCCGGTATCTTTACCAGCTCGCCAAGATCCGCGCTCGCTGCGAACGAAAACTGACCGGCATAAGCCCATACCTGATCCTTGCCCCCGGTCACATTCGTTTGCAGTGCGCTCACATACGACGCTGTCGGCGTGAAGCCGATCCGCTTCGCCGCTCGCCGTATGTCGTTCCACCCTCCGGCCAATGTCTCATCCCAGTCAAAATCCTGGTCATCGCAGGCATGGCGCCGTCTGCGAGGATCAGCGGGGTGCCGGCATCTGAAGTCGCGCTGTGTAGAAGCCTGGTTTGCCGTGGTGGTCTGCTGCCCGCCCGCACGACAAGAGACAGCCACCAGGCAGGCGCCAATACATACCATTGCGAAGCGTTGCATGGTTGGATTGCCACCGGCTCCTAATTATGAAATACGCTCTTGCCCTGAAGTGGCCGTACGTTCGCGTCTTACGCCTCGTACTGCACTAACGTCGCCATGCCGGCAGCCAGATGCCAAAGAATGTGGCAGTGCAAATACCATGTGCCGGGATTGTTTGCATCGAAGGCCACGGTGACGCTCATCTTTGGCGGCACGAGAATGGTGTCGCGAAGGGCTCCATTCTGCGCGCTTGCCGTTGATCTCGATCACTTGAAAACTGTGCCCGTGCAAGTGCATCGGATGAGACATGCCGGTCTCGTTGATGAACTTCACCGCGACCCGCTGACCCTTTTTGACCCGCACCTGCGCCGCTTGGCCGCCCGGCTTTGCTGTATCAAAGATGACGCCGTTGATTGGCCACTCATAACGCGCCATATTGCCCTGCAGGCGCAGATCGAAGCTTCGATCAATCGGCTTCGCGGCCAGTGGATCGCGAAGCGACAAGCCGGCTCTCCAAATCTAAATTCAACAATCCCGCCGCAGCCGCACTCTTGACCGGCAACTTCCTGATCGACGCATTCGGCGTAGCCAGGATGATCCCTGTCTGTTCCGTGGCGCCCTCGCGAAATGCGAGGATAGGAAACGCGCCCTCCTGCGGGAGTTGCACTCTCACGTCGATACGCTGCGCGATGGCCAAGGGGAAGTGGGAGCCGCTGAGCGCTTGAACGGCCATGCCATCGGTGGCAATCAATTCGCCTCTTAAATCCCCCAGGCTGATGAAAAAATTTGTGCCCGAACTCCCATTGATGATCCGCAGCCGGATCCTCGCGTTCTTCTCCACGCGAACTACTTCGGGATCGGCTAGCGTGCGGTCGTTGGCAAGATAGGCATCGTAATTCACGTCGCTGACGTCGGGTTTCCCGCCCCCATCGCCATCTTGCCTTGGGCCACGCTTCCGCTCATTGCCATCGCTTTGGCGGAGGGCTTGCGAAGTTTGGCGTATATCTCGGTCGGCGGAGTAAAGCTGAAGTCACCCAGAAAGAGAATGACCTCTTGCTCGTCCACCCCTTTGTCAGACGGATCATGGACGATGAGCGGCGCAGATAATAGGAACGCTTCCTGCAGGCCCAGGTGGGAGTGCATCCAGTGCGTCCCCGCCGGCTTCACGGGAAAGTTATACCGGTAGCTGGCGTTCGGCGCGATCGGTGGCTGCGTCAAGCCCGGTACGCCGTCCTGATTATTGGGTGGATGCAAGCCGTGCCAATGAATTGCGGTCGGCACCGGGAGCTTATTTTCGAGCAGGACGTCAAAAGGCTGATTGACCACCAGGCTCAACCCCTGTTTACCGCCCGTCTGCTCCAGTCCCATGAGGGTCGCGGCTTTGCCGTTGATCTCCAGCGTGCGCATCGATGCTCGCAGCCTGATTGCCTTTGACAGCGGGGGTTCTTGCCCGGCCGGCAATGAGGCACCGCCGCGATGAGTAAGCAATGCCGCTCCAGCACAGGCCGCTCCTGAGAAGACAAAAGAACGCCGTGACATGAAACGAACCACGTCTCCACCCACTTTCTTTTCCGAAAAAGCGAATACAGATTACATCGAACCGATCATTCGGTCATCAATTCTTACCGGTACGGCGCTATCGTCGCTTGCTATAACATACGCATGCGCCCACACGATTACACGCCCCGGCCTGCGCACCTCAAATGGCTACTTGATTCTGACCCGTCCATCCGCTGGCAGGTCATGAGCGACCTTGCTGGTGCCGCCCCCAGCGAGATCGCAGCCGAGCGGTCTCGCGTTGCAGCCGAAGGCTGGGGAGCCCAGCTTCTTGCCAGTCAATCTCCTGCTGGCGACTGGGGCGCGGGACCCCGCGGGTGGAGAGACGGTTTGCCGAGGGACGACCGAGCCCTGCTGATTGCCCTCTACGCTATCGTCGTCTTGATGGAACTTGGTCTCGACCCTGCCAGCAAGCAGGCCCGCAAAATGATCGACCGCGTCGACAAGGGGCTCGTGTTTAAGCGGCTTAACAAGCGGCCTTTCCTTCACGGTGAAACAGAGCCCTGCATCAACGGCAGAATCCTGGCCGTCGGCGCGTATTTCAAAGAGCCGAACGACGCACTCGCCAAACAGCTCTTGGGTGAGCAGCTTGCAGATGGCGGCTGGAACTGCGAAGCGCCCAAAAGCCGGTGCTCTTCTTTCCATACCACCATCTGCGTCCTCGAAGGCCTGCTCGCCTACGAACGGGCAAGGGGTAAATCACCGGCCGTCACGAAGGCCCGTAAGAGGGCGGAAAACTATCTCCTCGAGCGCCGCATGTTCCGCTCGCTTCGAACCGGCGAGGTCATCAACAGGCGCTGGCTCCGATTCTCGTTCCCGCCGTTTTGGCACTACGACGTCTTGCGCGGCCTCGATTATCTGCGCGATGCAAAAGTCAAACCCGACAGCCGCGTCCTCGAGGCCATCGAAATCGTGAAGCAGCGCCGCCACCAGAATGGGCGTTGGCCGCTCAACCTCCTTCATCCCGAATTCATTCCATTGCAGATGGAGACGGAGCTCGGCAGGGCAAGCCGCTGGAACGCGCTGCGGGCTCTGCGGGTTCTGCGTTGGTCCAACAACGCAACGTCGTAGTTGATCTATTCGGGACGGCGAAAATCTGTTGAACAAAAGGGTTGACACCCGGTATGCGTTCGGCTTAAGTTTAACCAGTCGGTTATATAACCTAAAGGTTAAGTAAGATAAAGAATGAAGCAAATCTCGACGTGACGTTTGCCGCGTTAGCCGACCCAACCCGGCGAGCGATTTTGGCGCGGCTAGCGCTCGGCGAGACTTCAGTAACCGAGCTGGCCGGTCCCTTCGAAATGTCGATGCCGGCAATTTCGAAGCACCTCAAGGTGCTCGAGAAGGCCGGGCTCATCGAACGTGGCCGCGACGCTCAGACCAGGCCGGCTCGGCTGAACCCAGCGGCCTTGAAGAATGCGGCCGACTGGATAGACGAGTACCGCAAGTTCTGGGAACAGAGCTTCGACCGCCTCAATGCATATTTGCAGAGAGTGCAGCCTGACAAGGCAACAAAGAGGAAAAGGAGAAAAAGATGAAGCTTTATTCGCAACTGAACTTTGGCGGAAACTGCGAAGAGGCGTTTCTGTTCTATGAGAGAAACCTCCAGGGAAAGATTACCGCGATGATGAAGCAGAATCAGCTTCCGTCGCAATACAACGTGCTCCCGGGTATGGAAAACGCGGTTGTTCATGCCCGCATGAACATGGGTGGTGTGGAGCTGATTGGCAACGATGTTCCGCCGGGCCGCTTTCAACCCGTCCGCAGTGCGTATCTATATCTCACTCTCGATTCAACCGCAGCCGCGGACAAGGCCTGGGCCGCCCTTGTGGATGGCGGCGAGGCCACCATGCCAATCGCCGAAACCTTTTTCGCGACCCGTTTCGGACAGCTCCGCGATAAGTTCGGTGTACTCTGGTCGATCATTCACCCCAAAGCGATGTAGAGGGTTTTGCCATCTCCACCGTGACAACGCTTGGAGGCAAATCGGGATTGGTGTGCGGTAATCCGTTTGATTGTGTGGGAGGCGCGTGGGTCTCAGAGAGCATCCGGTTGGGTTGTGGGTCGCCTGTCCGCATTTGCGTCTGGTCTAGGCTCCCCAGGACTGCCCCTCTTCGGGACATTCTCAGTCGTCCCCTTCGACAAGCTCAGGGCAGGCTCTGCGGGACTGTCTCGATGGAAAGGTACAGGACTGCGTTCCATAACGCTAACCTGTTTAGGATGTTTTCGTCAAAACTCCCACAAAATCGTCATCCTCAGGATGACGATTTTGCGGCGAGTTGGAGATGCAAGAAACCAGCGTCTTCTCCGATTGCTATTGTCGGGAAAATAAGTTAGCACTTATGGGACGTAGTCCTGGGCTACTGTCAGCCACTGCCAGCCGTCCCTTCGGGACTAGTTCTGGTTTTTATGCCCACCTTGGCTCGGAAATCCAGCCACCGAGTCACGCCTTGTTTACGGCGAAGCCGCGGGTTCCAGTCCCGCCTCCTTAAGATCGCTCGGTCAAATCACCAGCTCCATCGCTGCCGTATGCTCATTCAAACGTGTCAGAGTCTGTACCGTACCTTCTTGCATTCCCGCTTGTAAGTGAGCGTCGCGAACTTCGCGTGACTTGTGCTGGATGGTGTGGGTGAGCAGCGTTCCTTCCTGCGTCTCATCGAAGGTCACCGTGGTCAACCACTCGGGACGGCCAAATTGTGGCATGTCGTAACACTCGGTGTACACCAGTCGGCTCGGGCGCACGATCTCACGATATTTGCCATGAAAGGGGTGATCGGATCCGTCCGCCATTCGCATGACGAGGCACCAGGAACCGCCGACCCGGAGATCGATCGCGCAATGCGTGATGCTAGATCCTTCGCAGCCCCACCACTGGCCCAGGTGCTCCGGCTTCGTCCACGCCTCGAATAACAGCTGAGCGCTCCGTTGGAAACGACAAGTGAACGCGATCTCCCGTTCCGACGGAAGACTGACACTGACATCAACGCTTTTTCCGGCGAGCATGCTTCTGTCCCTCCTCTGTTTCTAACTGTCCCAGGTATTCGTCCAGCCGGTTCATGCTGAGTTCCCAAGACCGGCGATATTGTTCGAGCCACTCGGCAACCTCTCGCATAGGAGCACTCCGGAGCCGGCACGGCCTCCTCTGCGCATCCCGGCTGCGAGTGATCAAGCCCGCGCCTTCCAGAACCTTGAGGTGCTTGGTCATGGAAGGCGCAGTGATCGGAAACGGCTCGGCGAGTTCCTTGACGGTGAGTTCCCCGCGCAAGAGGCGCGCCAGGATAGCGCGCCGGGTGGGATCGGAGAGCGCAGCAAACGTCGAACTAAGCTGATCCGGCAAGTATTTCACCAAATGGCTAATTAGCCTATTGGGAAAATAAGGCCACCGCATAATCCTTGTCAAGCAGATAATCAAAGTCGAGATTAACGAACCTGGCTCCGTAGCCGGGCAAGCCGAAGTACCGGAAGCGCATAATGGTTGGATCCTGACCGTGATTCGTATTCCCTTGCATCCATTCCGCGATCGGAGCTATCGAATACCTGCGGGCACACCGCCGAATCAACGAGGAAGTTTCATGGCGAAATACGCAAAAGATTCTGACGCGCTCTCTCGCCTCTCTCGCGAGCAATTTCGGGTAACGCAGCAGAGCGGTACCGAGCATCCATTTCGAAAATGAATATTGGGATCATGACGCGCCAGGCCTCTACGTGGACATCGTTTCCGGCGAACCGCTCTTCTCGTCCCTCGACAAATTCGATAGCGACTGCGGCTGGCCCAGTTTCACTAAACCCGTGGACCCCGAAAATGTCGAGGAACGATCGGACAACACTCTAGGAATGAGCCGCACTGAGGTGCGGTCGAGCCACGCTGATAGTCATCTGGGTCATGTATTTGATGATGGACCCAAGGATGCCGGGGGATTGCGTTACTGTATCAATTCGGCATCTCTGCGTTTCATTCCCGTCGACGAGCTGGAAAGCGAAGGCTACGGCGAATATCTCAAGCTATTTGAGCCCAAGAAGGAGAAATAGAAATGTCATCATCACACGAAACTGCGATCCTGGCTGGTGGCTGCTTTTGGGGCATGCAGGACTTGTTGCGCCGCTACCCAGGCGTCATCTCGACGCGCGTCGGGTACACCGGCGGTGATGTTCCTAATGCCACTTATCGCAACCATGGAACTCACGCTGAGGCGATCGAGATCGTCTTTGACCCGCAGCAGATAAGCTATCGCAAGTTGCTGGAGTTCTTCTTTCAAATTCACGATCCGACAACGGTGAATCGGCAGGGAAACGACCGCGGAACCAGCTATCGCTCCGCGATCTTCTATACCAGCGACGAGCAGAAACGGACTGCGGAAGACACCATCGCCGACGTCAATGCCTCCGGATTTGGCCAGGAAAAGTCGTGACGACCGTAGAACCGGCTGGTCCCTTCTGGCAAGCGGAGCCCGAACATCAGGATTATCTGGAACGGTATCCAAACGGCTACACGTGCCACTACATCCGGCCCAACTGGAGCCTTCCGCACCGTGCGGCTTGACGCAAATTAGTTTGCCGGAGGCGTCGAAGAGTAGAGTCCGGTGAGGCTTGCTTCTCCGAGGATCTGACCCTGTTGGCCGGCACGAATCAATGCCTGGTAAAGCGTTTCGGCGTTCGCCGGGAAATTTGTCGAGGCCGGCACAGAAAGCTTTGTGCTCAAGGCGTACACCGTAAAGACGTATTTGTGCGTGTCAGGTGCAACATTCGCCGGCGGGCATGGCCCATCGTATCGCTGTCCCAGGTCAAAATCGTTTTCAATCTGCAAACCGTAATGGCTGCTGGCCACGCCGGCGTTTTCGGGAAGCTGAGTTACATTGCCGTTGATGTTGTACATGCCCCAATGAGTAAACGAGGCGGTGACGTCGTAAAGAACCACGGCGAAGAATTGAGTTCCCCTCGGTTCCCCCGTCCAATAAAGCTCCGGGGACTCATCGTACCCCGCTACGCCGCTGGCAGTGCAGGTATTCACTCCATTGACTTGGTTATTGAGGATCATGGAGATGGGAAGAGTGCTGTCGTTGGAAAAGGTTGTGCTGTGTAACTGGAACGACTGTGCCGAGGCGCCTGCTGCCAATATAACCAGCGCAAGTGCAACACCCGCTACGAGACCGATTCGCTTGCCGTGATTCGCGATCATTGGATTTCTCCATGTTTTACTGGTTGGAATCTGCCGCGCACCCTTCTATCAATCCCTCCAGTAGCGGGTCAAGTGAATATTGAGACAAATACGGTGACGTTAATACCGTTGGCCTGCACTTTGTGCGCTTTGGCGGAACAGCAAGAATAATCAATCCCAATCAGGAGCGCCTAACGAGGATTGACGGGCACATGATTCGCGGCTCCTCCGCGATTGAACCGGAGAAACGGCAGGACTAGAGTGAGTCTAGTCTGACTAGTCAGCAATATCAAAATGGCCTCCGGAAACCCCCAAGAAACGCGAACCCTACAAGCAAGAGCTATCTTCATCAGCCCTGGCAGCTGCAGGCGGCTGAGGCGCAATTCAGTGAGGTATTGCGAAGAGCCCGCGAGCAAGCTCCCCAGGTGGTAACCGAACAAGGCAAGGAAGCTGTTGTTATCCTTGCCCTGGAGGAGTTCGAGCGGTTAAGCAAGCGAGCCCGGCAACCGAAAAGCCTATCCAAATTCTTTGCCGAGTCGCCTTTGGCCAAGGTGCCCATCGATCTCCAGCGAAAGCCCGATTATGGCCGAGCGGTCGAACGGTGAGCGCATTCTTGCTGGATACGAATATCATTTCCGAACTCCTCGAGCCGAAGCCGGAGCCAAAGGTCACGACGTGGATCGATGCAACCGATGAGGGGCTGTTGTTCTTGAGTGTCCTCACCTTGGGAGAGAGATCCGTAAAGGTGGAGAGCTCCCCCCCGCAATGCCCGCCGTACTAGTCTGGAAGCCTGGCTCAGTAAAGATCTCCCGCTTCGTTTTTCCGACCGGACTATAAACGTCGACCAGGAGGCTGCCCATCCTTGGGGGCAGATTTCCGGCTTGGCATGCGCCAGAGGCGTCGATGTGCCGGTGATCGATGGATTGTTGGCCGCGACTGCGATCGAGCATAATCTCACCCTGGTAACCAGCAATACCAGGGATGTCGCTACAGCCGGTGTGACCTTATTCAATCCTTGGACGACTCGTGAGTCGTCTGCGCCGTTTAAGGCAATATGGTTGTTAAATTTAAACCACAACTTATAGCGTCCTTCCACGGACTTAGGTCATCAAAGCTGCGCAAGCACAAGCCCGAGTAGCTGTGCGGTACAAACGCGCAAGCCCCGTCTGGCAGGCGCCGTATTTTCGTGTGAAAATTCATGAGGTTGGGGTGGCAAGCACAGGCATGAAGATTGAATATCCGAGCGAAGTAAGGAGATGGCTTCCGTTCATGGACGATAGCGATCCTGGCTGGCGCCTTTGCCAGCAGTGTGCCGTTGTATGCTCAGGGAGCCAAGGTCAGCTCTCCGGCCGAGCTCGCCCGCCTCGCCGACGCTCTGCAGCCCGGCGAATGGGTCTGGGCCCCGGAGGTCGCGCCTACCGGGCCCATCCTGATCTACGTCGATCTCTCCCGCCAGCGCGCCACGGTCTACCGCAACGGAGTGCGCATCGGCGTCAGCACCATTTCCTCGGGTAAGCCCGGACATGAAACCCCAACCGGCGTCTTCACCATCCTGCAGAAGGACGCCAGCCACCATTCGAAGAAATACAACAATGCACCCATGCCATTCCAGGAGCGCCTCACCTGGGATGGGGTCGCCCTCCACGCCGGTGGGTTGCCCGGCTATCCCGAGAGCCACGGATGCGTTCACCTTCCCTACACCTTTTCGCAGGAGCTTTTCGGCATCACCACGCTCGGCGCCACCGTTGTGGTGGAAGGCGATGCCGCCAACCACATCACCACCACAGACGCCAGCTTGCTGGCTCCCATGACCGTCAAGGGACAGCAAGTAACCCAGCAACACCTTGGTTCCGCGGAATTTCGCTGGGAGCCTGACAAGTCGCCCACCGGCCCTCTGACCATCATTGTTTCCAAGCATGACCAGCGCATTGTGGTCCTACGCAACGGCGTCGAGATAGGCCGCAGTGTGGCCCAGATCAACGACGACGATCCCGGATCTCACGTCATCAATCTGACTCGTGGCGCCGACGGCAAAAACCACTGGATCTATGTGGGTCTGGCTGGGCACGAAGACGACAAGGGCCGTGAACTCGACGAGGCCACTCTCAACCGCGTCCACATGCCACGCGTTTTCTTTGAGTCCGTCAAGGCCGTATTGGTACCCGGCGCAACCATACTGGTCACGCAATCAAGCGTAGGCGCGCTCAGCACCGGAGAACATATAACCATCCTCGACAGTGTCGTGCCTCAGGTTTAAACCAAGTGTGGCGACACAGCAGGTTCAACGGCCGACAGATCCTGCTTACGATCGTCTGCGTCCCAGCTCTGACTTCAACAGCTCTTCCAACGGCATCACTTCCGTCTTGGTGTCGAGTTTGAATCGCTCATTGCCCGGATAGAGCACAATTCGCCGTGTCGTATGGATATCCTCGCATCCGATATAAAAGCCCCTACCTGGTGCTGGGTTGCTGATAGAGCGTTTGACCTCGATCGCCCAGCGTTCCCTCGCGCTGAAGTCGATGACCAGGTCGATCTCCGCTCCAGCGGAGGTGCGGTAAAAGGTAGGTCTTGCGTTCGCCGGCAACGCATCCAGGATGTTCTCGATATGCATCCCTTCCCAGCTAGCTCCAACCACCGGATGTCCCAGCAACTCTTCCTGATCGCGAATACCGAGGAGCGCGTGCACCAGTCCGCTATCCCGCACATAGACCTTCGGTGTGCGCACCAAGCGCTTCTTCGCATTTGCAGCCCACGGCTGCAAGCGGCGGACGAGCAAAAGGTCCACCATGATGTCGAGGTAGCGCGCGACCGTGTGGCCGCTGACTCCGAGCCCGTTGGCAAGCTGTGCCGCCTTCAACATCTGCCCCTGGTTGTGCGCAAGCATCTGCCAGTAACGCCGCAATGTCTCTGCTGGGATGCGGGGCCCGAGCGCGGGAACATCGCGCTCGAGATAGGTCTGGATAAATGCAGAACGCCAAGTGAAGCTGTCCTCATCGGTGGGCGCAAGGTAGCTGACGGGAAAGCCGCCCCGCATCCAGAGCTGGTCAGGCGAGCCGATTCAGGACTCGGCAACTTCGCGCACGGAGAATGGAGTGAGTTGTTCGCAGGCGATGCGTCCAGCCAGAGTTTCGGCTGATTGCCGTAAGAGGTCGATGGAGGCAGACCCAAGAAGCAAGAAGTGGCAGCTACGCTTGCCCTTGCGCTGCCGTCGGTCAATCAGGCTACGCAGTGGTTCGAAGATGCCGGGAAGCCGATGTATCTCATCGAGGATAACCAGGCGCTCTTCGTGTTGCGTGAGATAGAGTTCCGGGTCGGTGAGCCTTGCCCGGTCTGCTGGGAGTTCCAAGTCAAGATAGAGTGCCTGATCGCCACGCTCGTCCGCCAAGGTACGGGCGAGCGTGGTCTTGCCAACCTGTCGGGGTCCGAGCTATGCCACTGCGGGGAACTGTCGCAAGAGCTCGCGCAGCTTCGGTAGGACTAACCTGTGAATCACGGGCATAAATTAACTTGAAATTATGCTATATCACTTCATATTTACAAGGTGTCAACGGTTTTAAACCTTTAAGACGTTTGAAACAATGGACTTAGTAATCATCGCTCGCTAGGCGAAAAATCACCCTGCTCTCAATTCGCAGAAGGCCTTTCGATATGATCGATGACGAGAACCTCTTCGGTGCCTTTCTGGATCTCGAGTCGAAGCCCAAGTTGTTCTTCCAGTGCGGTGAATAGGGAAGGCTTTGTGGTGTCCGGATTGCCGCCGGGAGCTAAGGGAGCGAACTCCAGAAGAACTTTGAAGGATCCCGTGAATCCGGTCTTATCGAGGACTGGCCGCCCAAGAACGCCTGCCAGAACGCCCGCGAACCACTGCATCGAAACTTTCTCATTGACGATCGACTCGGACGTCACGTTCATCCCGCCGCATCCAGATTGGGGATCAGCCTCCGGCGGCCTCCTGCCATAGATGCATGGTTCAGGTCTCGCATCCGGCAGCTTCAGCCCATTCTTCGCCGGCAGCAGAACGTAAACTCGAGTTTCGTGCGTTTCGGTGTGAACCCTCAGGGCGAACCTGTCCTTTAGGAGGTTCTGCATCATGAGCGAAAATTCTTCGGCGCTTACGTTGGGTTCTGGCGCTACGGCCGAGACATCATAACCGTCTGTAGTAACCCACGACGGGCCGCCTGAAAGTTTTTGCTTCCAACCGACACCAATCAGCTGCCCCATTGTGACGTTGGTTGCCGTAAATCGTCCTCGCCACTGGCGGTACCAACCATGGGCGGCTTCCTGAAAGATTCCTTTTGACGGATGCAACTTCAAATTCTGGCCGCGCTTTGGGCGCTTGCGCGAAGGAAAAAAGAAAACTGGTGATCGGGATGAGCGCGTACACCGCCCGCAGCTTTCTAACTCGCTTTGCACGACCGATGAGGAGCATCCCATCCCCTTTCAGAGAGGAGGTTGCTGGGAGAGCCACTTACTCGACATGGTAGTTAGGCGCCTCGCGGGTGATGATCACGTCGTGCACGTGACTCTCCCGCAGGCCGGCGCTGGAGATGCGGATGAAGCAGGATTTCTCCTGCAATTCCCGGATGCTGTTGCAGCCTACGTAGCCCATCCCGGAACGTAACCCGCCCACTAACTGATAGACCATCGCTTCCAGCGGTCCACGATGGGGAACGCGTCCCTCGATCCCTTCGGGTACGAACTTGGCCAGCCGGTTTTCCCCGTTGCGCTCGCGGGCTACAACGCCTTCGGTCGAAGGTCTCTCCTCCAGATCACCTTTTCCCTGGAAGTACCGTTCGCCGGAGCCCTGGGACATCGCGGACAGGGATCCCATGCCGCGGTAGGTCTTGAAGCTGCGACCCTGGTAAAGGATGGTTTCCCCCGGGCTCTCGTCCACGCCCGCGAACAATGAGCCGATCATGACCACGCTTGCCCCGGCGGCAATCGCCTTGGTTACATCGCCGGAATACTTGATGCCGCCGTCCGCGATCACGGGAATGTTATGCGCACGTGCCGCCCGGTAACATTCGCTGATGGCGGTAATCTGCGGCATCCCGGCGCCCGTTACCATGCGTGTCGTGCAGATCGATCCAGGCCCGATGCCTACCTTTACTGTATCCACGCCGGCTTCGATCAACGCTTTGGCCCCTTCGTAGGTGGCTACATTGCCTGCCATCAGGTCCACTTCAGGAAAGCGCTTTTTGACTAAGCGAACGGCCTCGAGAACACGCGAGGAGTGGCCATGCGCCGAGTCAATGGAGAGTACGTCCACCCGAAACCGAACCAGTTCCGCCGCACGTTCGAGAAAGTCGCCCGTGGCGCCAATAGCCCCGCCTACCCGCAGGCGCCCCTGATCGTCCTTCGCAGCGTTGGGGTATTTCAGCTTCTTCTGGATGTCTTTCACCGTGATCAGGCCCTTCAGCTCGTATTGGCCATTGACCACCAGCAGCTTCTCCACCCGGTGTTTGTGCAGGATCTTTTCCGCTTCTTCGAGCGTAGTGCCCACCGGAACTGTGATGAGGTTCTCCTTCGTCATCACATCGCCGATAGGGATGTCGGTGCGGGTTTCAAAGCGCAGGTCACGATTGGTGAGAATGCCCACCAGCTTCTTGCCCTGGGTGACCGGAACGCCGGAGATCTTGTAGCGCCGCATCACTTCCAGGGCATCGGAAATCAGTTGCTGGGGTTCAATGGTGACCGGGTCGACGATCATCCCGCTTTCTGAGCGCTTTACCTTGTCCACCTCGCTGGCCTGCTGTTCGACCGAAAGATTGCGGTGAATAACTCCCAGACCTCCCTGCTGCGCCATGGCAATGGCCAGGCGCGACTCAGTTACCGTGTCCATCGCAGCAGATAGCAGCGGGGTATTCAGGGAAATGGAGCGAGTGAGCATGGTCTGGGTGCTCACTTGTGCGGGCACAACGTCGCTGTATGCGGGTACGAGGAGGACGTCGTCGAAGGTAAGAGCTTCCGGTACAGGTGTCTGGATCATAAAAGGGGATGTCGAACGAATTTCCTATGGTTATCTGTCAAAGTTCCGGCGATGAGGAGAAATAACAATTTAAGAGGTTCGCCTTTGGATGCAAGCCGTGCGATGAAGAGCTTCTATTAATCCTATAACCTAAAGCAGAAATCCTCTTGATTGAGGGAAAAGCGGCCGTTTCCCCGTGGCCGACGGACGTTGAAATAGACCAGAAAACGGCGTATTCTGATGGAGCAGACGAATTTGTCCTTTGGCTTCGCCTTCAGCGCACTGCGGAGTAACACGGAGAAATGAGTGGGCGAAAGCCCACTTTTCTTTTGGCCGGTATGCCGCGCAGCCTGCGGATTGGCCCGACCCAAATTTCCTGCCACGCTGCATTAGACAGGGCCGCGTGTGCGCCTTTCGGCGAAGAAAGGCGCATGGAGTTCGTTACGCCACCACGTTCTGCAGGAAATTCGGGGAGTGGCGAAGCATCTACACTTTGACCCCGAATTTCCTGTAGAGGTTCGTGGCGTTGGCGAGGTTCATGCGGCTTTCTTGACGGAAAGCCGCACATGTGGACGTTGGGGAGGGCCGCGTAGTAGGAAATCCGGGGGAAGCGGCAATTATGTCCTTGAGTATTGAGCAAATCCGTCGCACGGCGGATCGGGTAGCGGCATCGCACGGGCTGGATGTAGTCGAAATCGAATACCTGGGTGGCAGCAAACATCGAATTTTACGCGTTTTTATCGAACAAAACGCTGAACAGCGCACCCGCCGGGCCGGGGAAGCTAACGAGAAAATCAGAGCCGGTAGCGCTGCGGACGACGAATTAAGCCTGCTGGAGCATCTGGGAAGTGAAGGCATAGCCCTCGATCAGTTGGCTTGGGTAACGCACGAGGATTGCGAGCGCTTCAGCCGGGATTTTGGCACGGTGATTGACGTTGAGGATCTTGTCCCAGGCAGCGAGTACACCCTGGAAGTGTCCTCACCGGGTTTAGACCGCAAGCTGGCGACACGGGCCGATTACGAGCGCTTTCAGGCCAGTCCGGTGAAAATTCGGACCTTTACCCCGGTGGCGGGCAACCGGCACTGGCTAGGAAAGCTCACAGAGGTGAAGCCGGAAGGAATTGTGCTCGACCTGACGGCCAAGAAGCAGAAGGGGGGCAAGAAAGGTCCGCCGCCCCCGGGCCAAACGGTCGAGATTGCCTTTGCCAATATCGAAAAGGCCAATCTGGCCCCTGAAATCTAGTAGCTTGAGCGAACAAGTAGAAGAGAGAAAACATGGCGAGTGTTCTTTATCAAAGTATTGAGGCCCTGAGCAGGGACAAGGGAATTGACCCCCAGATCGTAGTTTCGGCGGTCGAAGACGCGATTGCGCTGGCCACGCGCAAGTACTACAAAACACAGGAGAATATGCGGGCCGAATTGGACCGCGAATCGGGAGAGATTCGGGCCTATGTCTACAAGACGGTAGTCGAGGCTCCCGAACAGCTGGAAGATCCGGTCAACCAGATCACCCTGGATGACGCCCGGGCCCTGGCGCCCGAAGTAGAGACAGGCGGCGAAATCCGCTATTACAAGCCGACTGACGTGCTGGGGCGCATCGCCGCCCAGATGGCCAAGCAGGTCATCTTCCAGAAGGTGCGCGAAGCCGAGCGGGATACCGTCTACAAGGAATATGCGCACCGCCTGGGCGAAGTGCTAAACGCCACGGTCAAGCGTATCGAATTGCAGGACATCATCTTCGACCTGGGCAAAGCCGAGGCCAGGATGCCTAAGCGCGAGCAGTCGCGGCTGGAGCAGTTCGCCATTGGTGAACGCGTACGCGTTGTGCTGCAGCGCGTGGACCGCGCCGCCAAGGGCCCCCAGGTCATCGTTTCCCGGGCAGTTCCAGAGTTGGTGCAAAGCCTGTTTCAAAGTGAAGTGCCGGAGATCTACGACAACACCGTGGTCATCCGGGCCATCGCTCGCGAAGCTGGGGAGCGCACCAAGATCGCTGTGCTGTCGCGGGATAAGGATGTAGACCCGGTGGGCGCCTGCGTGGGCATGAAGGGAATGCGGGTGCAGTCCATCATTCGCGAACTGCGGGGCGAGAAGATCGACATCATTGAGTTCAGTGAGGAGATCACTACCTTTGCTGAGAAAGCTTTGCAGCCAGCCAAGGTGAGCCGTGTGAGCATCACCGACCTGGGCGAGAAGCAGATCGAGGTTATCGTAGACGACTCCCAGCTCTCACTGGCCATCGGCAAGAAGGGTCAAAATGTACGTTTAGCGGCCAAATTGCTGGGCTGGAAGATCGACATCAAGAGCGAGGAAGAGAAGCGTCAGGAAGTCGAGCAGCAGATGCAGGCCATGAGCGGCGGACCTTCCACCCCGATCGAACAGGTGACGGAGTTGGGCGAGCAGATCATCCAAAAGCTGGTGGTTGCCGGTATCACCACGGTCGAGGCCTTGGCCGACATGACCCCGGAACAGCTGGAGGAGATTCCCGGCATCGGGGAGAAGACCCTGGAGAAGATCAGCCTGGCGGTGCGGCACTACTTTGGCGAATACGAGCCTGGTGAAGAGCGCCTCGCCGCGGAGGGAGCAGTGGCCAAGTCAGACGAAGCGGAAGTAGCCAAGGCCAGGGCGATTGAAGAAGCGCAATCTGCTGAGGAAATTGACGCCCTAACCCTCGATCAGGAAGGGGAGCGGGAAGCTCCGGACGTCGAGGATGGGTCGGGGCGGATCAGCGACGACGTAGCTCGGATGCGCATGGAAGAGCTGACGGAATCGGGCCCGGATCTCGACGACATTGGCGGGGTTTCAGAAACACCCGGCCGGGAAGATACCAGCGAGGTACTTGCCAGTCATTCGCCAAATTATGAAATAGCCAGGTCAGAGGCGGTGGACGACGGCAATGTGGAAGAACCCAGCCAGGAATCCCGGCAGGACGCAAAGGTAGACGAAGGTGGAGTGTAAATTGCACGCAACCGATTGGTTGAGTGGCGCACATTCTACGTTTTCAGAGGATAATAATAATACCTGTCAATACCACGGCCGTGAGGTTGCGATGAGAGTCTGAATGGCGGCGGGTTGGACACAAAGGGACGGATGAGCAAAGTTCGGATTAACGATTTAGCACGCGAGCTCGAAGTAAAGAGCAGGGCAATCCTTGACGCCTTGACAGCCGTAGGTGTGACTGAAAAGAAGACACACTCCAGCTCGTTGGAAGGCGATGAAGCAGAACGGGTACGTCAGCACTTTCAACGTAGCGGGAAGAACGGCGCCGGTGCGGCTAAGGTAGACAACGAGCCAAAGCAGAAGATCGACTGGTCGCGAGTCTCCAAGCCGGGTGATGTGCTCAAGGCGATCCAGCAGAGAAAAGATGAAGCTGCGGCCGTAGCCCAGCGGCCTTCCGTTCCGCCGCCGGCCCCGCCCCAGGCAGCCAGACCCTCCGCTCCGGTCCATCCGGTGGCCTCAGCCCCTGTGGGGGCCAGTCCGGCAGCTAGCGTAGTTCCGCCACCCCCTGGCGCTGTTCGTCCGGCTGTACCCGGCCAGGGATCAAATGTTTCGACAACCGGCAGCGGTCAAACGGCGACCTCTTATACAGCTTCGGGCCAAAGTTCGCCCGGTCAGCAACGGCCTAACCTCGGTGGACTGGGTCAACGTCCGCCGGCTCCGCCGCCGCCCGCTCCGCGAAGGATTGTTCCGCAACCCCGGCAGGAGCCGCGCATTGTGGTAGCCGCTCCGCCAAGCGCCCCAGCAATCGCCGCCAAGCCACCTACCGGGCCAGTCGTGGCCAAGCCTCCGGCCGCCGGCGTGGAAGTGAGGCCACCGGCAGTTGCTCCAGGTACCGTCAGGCCCCCGGTTACGGGGACAGTGCCGGGCACAGAGGTTCGCCCAGCGGCGGCTCACGCAGGTGTAGTGGCCGTTCCGCCGGCGCAGCCTAAACTGCAAGCGCCGTCGCCCGTGTCGACTCCGGCGGCGAGTGCTTCCGAGGCGCCAGATGCGGCTGCCCCGCAGGCTGCCGATTCGATCGCGGCGGTAACTCCGTCACCAGAAATAGCACCACCGCCACCACCTCCGGCTCCGGCGCCAAGACGCGTTATCATGCCGCAGACTGGTCCGCGCCCGGTGTACCTCGCGCCGCCTCCACCTCCAGTGGCCCAGGCAGCGCCACCCTCCAGCGCCCCGCAGGCGCCAGGGGGCCCTATTCAGCGCGGACGGCCCATCTTTGATCGCGGCCGGCCCGGCGGTGGACCCGGCTCCGGCGGACCCGGCGGTGGCTCAGGATATCCGCCCCGCACCCAGGATGGTCCTGGCGGTGCACGTCGGCCGATGCATCCAACGCGGACCAGCCCCGGTGGCCCTCCAGGCCCCGGTGGACGGCCTGCCTTTGGCGCTCCGCGTCCTGGCTTTGGTGCGCGCCCAGGTTTCGGTGCGCCTCGTCCCGGCGCTGGTGGCGCGGGGGGGTTAACACCGCCTCCAGGCGAAGCTCCTCGTCCGCAGAGGGCGGCTCCGCAGCAACGCCGCGGACGCCAGCAATATCCCAAGACCAAGGAAGGTCCAATGAAGGGCTTCGCGCCCCCGCCACGTTTTGGCGGAGCGCAGATCCCCCAGGAGCCGGTGCCCATCACCCGTACTATCACGGTGACAGAAGGCATCAGCGTAAAGGATCTGGCGGAAAAGCTAGGGGTACGCGGCAAAGACCTGATCGCTTCGCTGCTCATGCGCGGCGTTTTTGTCACTGTCAACCAATCGCTCGACGCCGAGTTGGTCAAGGATGTGGCTGCGCAGTTCGGGGCCGACACCCAGGTGATCACCTTCGAGGATGAGATGGCCAACGAGGCCCTCGAAAACCTCATGAAGGATGAGGATGTCAGCGAGATCGAAGTGACGCGGCCGCCTGTGGTCACCGTCATGGGCCACGTCGATCACGGCAAGACCTCGCTGCTGGACGCCATCCGGGAGACCGATGTGGCATCGGGTGAGGCCGGCGGTATTACGCAGCACATCGGCGCCTACAAGGTGCGTATCTCCAAGAAGGACTCGCCTGCATTTGGACGCGAGATCGTCTTCCTCGATACGCCGGGCCACGAAGCCTTCACCCGCATGCGTGCACGCGGCGCCAAGGTCACCGACATCGTCGTGATCGTGGTAGCGGCTGACGATGGCGTCATGCCACAGACGCTGGAAGCGGTAGACCATGCCAAGGCAGCAAATGTGCCCATTATTGTTGCCGTGAACAAAATCGATAAACCAGACGCTCAGCCGGATCGCGTCAAGCAGCAATTAGGCGATCGCGGCCTGGTGCCGGAAGCGTGGGGAGGCTCCACCGTATTCGTGGACGTCTCGGCCAAGAAGAAGCAGAACCTCGATCTGCTGCTGGAAATGATTTGCCTGGTCGCAGACCTGGGCAACTTGAAGGCCAGCCCGGATCGTCCAGCGGTAGGTACGGTGATCGAAGCCAAACTCGATCGCGGACGCGGCGCCGTAGCGACGGTGCTGGTCCAGAACGGTACCTTGCGCGCGGGCGACAGCTTCATCATGGGCAATACCTTCGGCAAGGTCCGCGCCATGTTTGATGACCGCGGCCGCGCACCCAAGAAGCCGTGCCCTCGACCCCGGTGGAAATTTTGGGGTTGGAAGGCATGCCGGATGCAGGCGACACGGTTCTAGTCGTTGCCGACCGCGACAAGGCCAAGGGCATCGCGCAGTATCGCAAGATGAAGGAGCGCGAGTCGCAGCTGGCGAAGTCTTCGCGGGTTTCGCTGGAAGGCCTGGCCGAGCAGATCAAGCAGGCTGGAGTTAAGGAACTGCCACTGATCCTTAAGGGAGACGTGACCGGATCGGTCGAAGTACTGGCCGACTCGCTGCAGAAGATGTCGACCGAGAAGGTGCGCATCAAGGTCCTTCATACCGGCGTTGGCGCGATCACGGAAAGCGACATCCTGCTGGCATCGGCATCGAATGCGATTGTCATCGGCTTCAACGTGCGCCCGGAGCGCAAGGCGGCCGATCTGGCAGAGCAGGATGGAGTCGAGATCCGGCTGCACTCGATCATTTACGAGTTGCAGGACGAGATCAAGAAGGCCATGCTGGGCTTGCTCGAGCCGACCATCAAGGAGAACTACGTTGGCCGCGCCCAGGTGCTCAACATCTTCAGGATCCCCAAGGTGGGCACGATTGCCGGTTGCCGGGTGGTCGACGGTTCCATCAAGCGCGATGCAGAAGTGCGCCTCATGCGCGACGGAGAACAGGTCTTCAAGGGCAAGCTCTCTTCGCTCAAGCGCTTCAAAGACGATGCGCGCGAGGTCACCAACGGCATGGAGTGCGGTATGGGCATCGCCAA
>CAWCAZ010000045.1:0-46386 GCA_963793525.1 uncultured Acidobacteriaceae bacterium | reverse complement strand
CGCCCCTCCAGCGCCTTGCTGTCCGGCCTTATTTCCGGCCAGTCTCCCCGCCAGGCTGTTGCTGCCGCCAAGGCTTATGTCACAGAAGCGCTTCGTTCGGCCTATCCGGTTGGTAAAGGGAAAGGGCCCATGAACCATCTGTTTCCATTCCACCTGGCTTGACGGGGGCAGGTTGCGATTTCAATCCCTCCTCCGTGGGTTGCCGATCCGGATGACTCGCTTTGGCGCTATTGTCCGAATCGCTCTTTACGTTCCACCTCTGCAAATGCGTTTGCCGTTTTCGATTCACCGCCGCTCATTCGGCCCCGCGAGTTAGCTTTGTACTCCTTCTCCAAATCCGTCTCTTTAGAATTGTCCCTTTAGATAGCGGCTGCGGTTGCTATTGGAGAAATCGACTTCCGGCCTCATCCTCGGAAATGCGATTTGCCATTGCCTGATTCCCCGCAGCTCATTCGTCCGAGGAGTCCATTCGCATCCGCATTTCAATTCCTCCTCCGTGGGTTGTCGATGTGGATGACTCGCTTTGGTGCTATTGGCCAAATCGCGTTTACGGTTTTATCTCCGCAAATGCGGTTTGCCATCTTCGATTCACTGTCGCTCATTCATCTGAGGAGTTCTGCATTGATTCAATCCCTCCTCCGAGGGTTGGCGCTTTAGATGACCGTTGCGGTTGCGATTGGACGAATCGCTTTTAGGGTTTCATCTCCCCAAATGCGGTTTGCGGTTCTTCATTCACCATCGATCATTCGTCTGAAGAAGTCCGGTTGCACTTGACTTTCAACTCCGCTCGTTCGGATGGTCGCTTTCGATGACTGCTGCAGTTGCTATTGTCCGGACTCGCTTTCGCAACTGCAGTTTGCCTATTTCGATTCACTAGCGCGCATTCAGTCCCCAGCCAGCTCGCATTCATTCGTCTATCCCGCCTTTTCGCCTTCTCGCTTTCAGATGATTGCTGCGGTTCCAACTGGCAGAATGCTCTTTGGCTTTCATCTCCGCAAATGGGGTTTGCCGATTCCCGATCCGCGCAATTCATTCCGGCAATTAGCTCTAGATTCTGTCCATCCCGCTCCACTCACGTCAAGGTGGGCACTGCCCTCAACTTTGTCATCCCGAGGAACCGACTTGCGTGTGGCAAGTTAAGGGAGCAATGACCCTGCCTCCTGCACCGGCAACGAAGGTTGGGGTGTCCCATTCAAGCCCCGTCTTTGGGCTTGAGTGGGATACGCGGCACTCAATGCCCAGTCTCCGGTTGTTCATCCCGAGGAGCCGGCTTGCCTATGGCACGTTAAGGGAGCAATGACCCTGCCTCCTGCAGCGACAACGAAGGTTGGGGTGCCCCATTCAAGCCCCGTGTTTGGGCTTGAGTGGGATACGCAGCACTCAATGCCCAGTCTCCAGTTGTTCATTAGGAGCGAAGCCGAGGGACCTGCGGTGCGCCTTTCCCGAACGCAACTGCGATACACGGTCCTCTCAGCCACTAGCAGATCCTCCCGGAAGCGCCATTCTCCGATTTGTCGTCAAGCGAAGCCGAAGAACCTGCGGTGCGCCTTTCCGGACCTAAGACCTCGTCGTGGAAAGTGTTTTTCGACAGGGCGAAGCGCAGTGGCCCACCTTGGCATGAGGAGCCGGAGGGAGAGTCATCCCATCGACGCCTTCAGCAGTTGCGGCGTCCGGACCACTGTTCCGCTATTTTGGGTTAGCTCTAGCTGAGAGTAGCCCAGGACGACAATCCTGAGGTTCAGCCCTACGACAACTTCCACGGACCTTGAAAGGGCCGTGGCGATTCTCATTTCCTTTGGGGGGAGGGACTGGGTGAGAAGGATCCGCGCTCAACAGGAGCGAAGGACTACCGTTGCGAAAGTTCGATTTCTAACCGGGTGTTCTTGGCGAAGGTAACTTCGTGTCCGCGTGCGACCCAGGTGTCGAAGACCACCTTACCGGCCTCGTAATAGGCAAAGCCGGAAATCAAGCCGCCGTTCGAAGCCGCCGTCCCTACGACTCGGGCCAGCAGGTCGAGGCCGTTGCTGGTCATTGCTTCTTTCACCAGGCCGGCGCCTGTGCTGTCAGACACCGCCGCCAGCGAACCCAGAGTGATGGGAGCCAGGAAGCGGTTGCCGCTACCGGCCTTGATCTGGCCTTCGTTGTCGATCTGCAACCGATCGCTCCGGACGCTCTCGGCAGCGATCACGCGCCCGTGAACGACTCTCTCGTCACCCTCGGGCAGTTCCACCTTGCGGAAGGTCAGCCGTAAGCTGCCGTTGTGCCCGAACATGCCAGCGGGCTTGGCCTGCACCACGCTGCCAATCAGGTGTGTGCCCTCGGGCAATAGCAGCTTCCCGTGAGTCTTGGGCGAAGTCGATACTGCCGTATCCGTCGATTGCGGCGTGCTGGCGGGCTCATCTTCGAAAAGAGGCTGCGTCAGGACCGCTTCGACCGGCATACCTGCAGTCGCCGTGGCCGAGTCCACCGGGTCCACCAGGCGGGCCTCGATGTTACCCGTCAGCTTCAGCTCGCTGAGGTCCGCGACGGGCGTAGGGGCCGGCGTGGCTTGTCCTTCTAACTCCAATGGCTGCTTCAGCTCTGCGTCGTATTGGGTTCCCGCCCAAAGCTCCTGGGGGTGAACCGGAATTTGCGCATAGAGAGCTTGCTTCGCCTTGTCCATCTTGTGCGGGGTGTTGAATCCAGCTGCGGTTTCCCGCTTGGTCCAGCTGAAAGCCGCGGCGATGCGCTGCATCAGGGAGCGGCGAGGCGCATCGTTGGGAGCCGTCATGCGCACCACGTTCGTCGTCCGCTCCGTAGCGTCCGTTTCAATGCTGTAATGATGCCCGTCTGGGGTTTGCAGCTCGCTAAAGGTGACGTCCGCGTCCTTGAGCGGTGTCAGGTCGCCGTTAAACATGGCTGCCGTGCGAACCTGGCGGCTTACCCCATGCTTGCCGGTGATCGTGCCATACACCCTGGAGTTTGCGGGAACAGCGACGTGGTCAATCAGATAGACAGGTTCAGTGAGGTGGCCTTCAATCCTGGTACCCGACCGCATCATATAGCTCTTGTCGAGTTCTACGCGCAGGGGAACACCCGCCGGCACGAGCTCCTTGGAGAGCGGCGCGACCTCTTGTTGTGCGAATGCGGATCCCGTGGTGGTGGCGACGGTCGCGGCAAACAACGCTGCCAGAGCTATCTTCATAACCTATTCCCCCCCGGCAGGATCTGCGGGCAGAGTGCTCATCGCATTTCGCTTGACGACACCGAAAGCCATGTTGTTCCTGATACCAGTGACTTGGGGGAGGGCGGAAATGCGGCTTTGACGGAACGGGCGGGCGGAAACGGGGTTGCGGCGGGTGCCGCGACTTAGCTACCGGACGACCATTTCTCTACCGATTTCTACTAGCAGAGAGTAGGCTGTCCGCGGGCGCGAGTATATCACTCGTTGGTTGCAAAAATGACGCAAATTAAATCACCGAAAGGTAACTAAGAAGCGACACTTTTCGTTTGCTGCACGTCTTCCTCCATAACGAGGAAACGTCGAATATATCGCAGGGGCTCGTCGTGTGCCGCCATTTCACGCAGATGGTATTTCCAGACGTCAGCCTTGAGAGTTCGACGCGTGAAGGGCTTCCGCGTCACCGTTACGATCCGGCCCTCCTTGTCCCGGCGAGTGTAGCTTGCCGCGGGTACCACGAAGCTGATTTGAGAACCCTGTTTCCAGAACGCACGGCCAAATTCGTGAGCGAAAAGGAGAGCATAGTAGTGCCGGCCACGTGAAAGCAGCTCGACCGCGTCGTCAAAGCTGGTCCAGGAGGGGTCGATTGCCTTCTGAAACCACTTGCGAAACTGGAAATCGTTCGCGCGCGCCTGCCGAATGACGATGCGAAGGAGTTCCTGCCTGGTCATAGCATCTCCTCGTTTCTGCAGGTACCGTAAGGGGAGCCTGTATCCTGATCGCGATGCTTCCCTGGGACGGTTTACCTTTAGTTACTTATTTATGCGCTAAGAGTCTCGGTAATTACTACTAGTTAATGAGATTTATTGAAAAAATTCGTCGACTTATTCGGTCTGAAGCTCCCCGCATTCGCCCGCTGCCGGCACACCAGGAGCGCGAAGCTTCCCGGGAGGTCTGTCCATCCAAGCCCAAACTGGGCCCAGCCTTTGGTTTAGTTGTTTTTATTTCGCTACTTACAGGATCCGGGCGTGGCGCTGTTACCACACCTGCGGGAGTTGACACCAATCCCCTCAACCAGGACCCGTTGGTGCGCCAGGCTTTTCAGCGGTTCTACATCCTTGACTACGACGGCGCGTTGTCGAGGTTTGAAAAGGTGCAGGCGCAAAATCCTACGAGTCCCCTGGCCGTGGATTATGTGCTCGACACCGTGATCTTCCGCGAACTCTACAGCCTGGATCTGCTCGATACCACCTTCTATGCCCATGACGGATTTCTCAATGGCAAGCACGCCGTGGTCGCCGACAAAGCCGTCGCTGAGCAAGTTAACTCTTTATATACCAAGGCGGTAGATCTTTCCGAGCAGGAGCTGAGCAGGAAACCGGAGGATGTGGACGCGCTGTTTGCGCGCGGCTGGGCGCGCAGCCTGCACGCCGTGTATATAGGCATGGTGGAACGAAGCTTTGTTTCCGCGCTCCATGTCGCTTTGCAGGCCCGCGGTGACAACGAGAAGGTGTTGCGGCTGGATCCCAGGTATATGGACGCTAAGCTGGTCGTGGGAGTCCATCAGTATGTCACGGGGAGTCTCCCTTTTGGGCTTAAGATACTGGCCGGCGCGGCCGGGATTACGGGTTCTAAATCCAAGGGTATACAGGATTTACGGGATGCCGGGGAACAAGGCGTCATCACCTCTGTGGAGGCCCGGACGGCGCTGGGTCTGTTCCTTCGCCGGGAGGCGAAGTATGACGAGGCGATCGCAGTCATGCGATCGCTGACCGACGAGTATCCCCGAAATTTTCTCTTCCACCTTGAGCTTGCCAACCTCACCAAGGATGCAGGACAGGGCCAAGCCGCGATCAAGGAGTACCAGCAACTTCTGGAACAAGCTAAGAAGTCAGGCTTTTTCCCCTCTGCCCATCTCGAACTTGCCTGGTTTGGCCTCGCTGACTCGCTGCAGGGGCAGAGGAATTATGCCGAAGCTGCCGCAGCCTACAATGAGGCGACTACCCAGCCGACCATCAGCAAAGATCTCAAAAGCCGCTGTGATCTCAACTCCGGCAAGATGTATGATCTTTTAAATGAGCGAGATATGGCGCGGAGGCAATACGAGGTGGTGCTCCGCCAGGACGGCGACTCGGCCCAGGCGGATTGGGCCCGCAAATACCTTAAGTCTCCGTTTACCGCACAGTAACCCAGGGGTCCTTGCAAGTAGTTCATTACAGTAGCTTTCAGGAGGCATCCAATGGCTCTATTCTGTTCCGGATGTGGTGCATCGTTAAACAGCGACGCGCGCTTTTGCTCCGCCTGCGGCAAGCGGGTCTTCGAGCCGGGCTCGGCTGGTTTTGCTTCCCGGCCGCCCTCACCATCCTGGGGACCGTTGATGCGGCCGCTGGCTGGAAGGAAGCTCGCGGGTGTCTGCCAGGGTCTCGCCAACCACTACGGTTGGGACATCACTTTGACTCGAGTCATCGCCGTGCTGTTGGCCATACTTGTTTTCCCCATTGGCGAGGTGGCCTACGTTTTGTTCTGGGTGATGGTGCCTGAAGAGCCGAGGACCGTGGCTCCCACCACCAACCTCAACATCACAACTTAAGCGGAGAGGGTCGCGCTCGCTTCCCCAAAGAAACCCAACCCCGATAGGCTGGAGCGTTTTGCTAATGGCGTAAACCAAGAAACCGAGCTCGACGCGGCCATGCCGCCGAAGAGTGGCCGCCATATAACTGATCCCACCACCTCAGTATTAGCAAAATGCTCTAAGTCGATCGGCCACTCCATTTGCGCGAGGCCTCCTGCTTTTGAAATACCAGATCGCATTCCCTGACCGTCCCTTCCGCTATCCGAAAAAGAAATCGGATTGCACTGCGAAGATGTTTCCCTGGCTGGGCTGGCGAAGAAGTATGGAACCCCCCTGTATGTCTATTCCGCAGGGCAGATTCTGGATCGCTATCGCCTATTCTCCGATGCGTTTGGCCATAGAGATCACCTCATTTGCTATTCGGTGAAGGCAAACTCCAATCTGTCCATTCTTAAGCTGCTTGCCGGTCAGGGTTCGGGGTTCGATATCGTCTCGGGTGGAGAGCTTGTACGCCTCCTCCAGGTGAATAAGAAGGCGGCCAGCCGAGTCGTCTTTTCGGGTGTGGGCAAGACAGCCGAGGAGATCGATCTGGCCCTGGCAGCCGGGATTCTGATCTTCAATGCGGAGAGTGAATCCGAAGTGGCTTTGCTCGCCGAGCGGGCCCGCCGGCGGCGCGTCCACGCCCGGGTCGCCCTGCGCGTCAACCCGGACGTCTTCGCCGAGACGCATCCTTATATATCCACCGGGTTGCGCGAACACAAATTCGGGATCGACATCAAGGCCGCCCGGGCTGTTTACCAGGAAGTAAAACGATCGCGTTACCTTGATCCGGTCGGGATCAGCGTCCACATCGGTTCCCAGATCCAGACCGCCGAACCTTTCGGCGCGGCGCTCGATGCCGTGCGCGAACTCATCCGGGAGCTAGAAGGAGACGGCATCCGCATCAAGTTCGTCGATGCCGGGGGTGGCCTGGGCATCGACTACCTGAATGGCTCCAAGTTCGACCCGGCAGCTGAAATGGCAAAGTATGCGGCCGAGGTCGATCGCGCCTTGGCCGGGCTGGAGGTACGACTCCTGCTGGAGCCCGGCCGCTTCCTGATCGCGCAAGCCGGCGCTCTGCTGGCCAAGGTCCTGTATCTCAAACGCAATGGGAGCAAGACCTTCGTAATCACCGATGCCGGGATGAACGACCTCATCCGCCCGGCGCTCTATCAGGCCTACCATGAGATTTTGCCTGTGATCCATGACCCTCTGGCCAAACGATGGCGTGGTCGACCTGGTCGGCCCAGTTTGCGAGTCGGGCGACTTCTTCGCCCGGGACCGGGATCTACCGGAGGTCAAGGAAGGCGACCTGGTGGCGATCCTCGACGCCGGCGCCTATGGGATGGCCTTGAGTTCCAACTACAACACCCGGCCCCGAGCCGCCGAAATTCTGGTGGAAGGGAAGAAGGCGAGGCTAGTTCGCCGCCGGGAAACGATCCGCGACCTGATCCAGCCAGAGACCCGCCTCTAAGTTAGCTTGCCGGGAGCTCGTCGAACGAAGAGCACGGGTCCAGCCGTGCCACACTGCGCAATGACCGATGAGGGCTTTAGCCCCTGAGGTACGGCTTTCCTTGGCTCGGGGGCGAATGTGACCACGTGTCTATGTTGTCCCGGCGGCCAAGACGAGGAGCGCTTTCTGCCAAGGAGTCTTGAAAAGCGTACCTCAGCGGCTGAAGCCGTCTTGCGTCTATGGCTATTCCGGCACGACTGAAGTGTCCCCTTCGTAAAGAAAAGCCGATTTAGCCGCGAACGAAGCCATAGCGATGAGGGGCCCTTTCTCCCGCAAACGCAAGAAGCCCGGGCAGTTGCCCGGGCTTCTTTGATCGATTCCTGTCCAATATCTACTGCGAAAGAGAATGAACCGAGGCCAGAGTATTGTTCTCGACCGGCTCAGACGACTGTGCTTCCTGGGTGTTTGGGGCCTGTACGGAAGGCGCGCTGTGGCCGACGGGCGAATCGTTGGTGTGGTTTGGTCCAAGGCCCAAACTGATTAATGCGCGGCTATCCGGCATCAATTTAGTCTGCCAGCCATGGTCCGACTGATATTGCCGCATGGCAACTTGTGTTTGTGCGTCCCATTGTCCGCTGGGAGCGCCCGTCAGGTATTTCTGGCGGATCAATGCATTTTGAATTTCAGAGGCCCGGTTGGAGTCAATGGTCCGCTGTCCGTGGACTTGTTTCTTTTTGGCCTTCTTGGAAGAAGCCGTCCGCGAATGACCGGACGTGGGTGCACGATGAGTTCTGCTTGCAAATGCTGGAGTGATAGCCAGTGTGGAGAGTAACAACAAAACCTGGCCTGCTCTTAAAGACACCATGCATACCTCGATAGGGGAAATTCGTGCTTCTCGACACACTATAAGGAGATCCGGACAGATTGCAATCCCAACAATCCCGGCAGCCGCAATTTTTCCGGCCGCCGGTAATGGTTACTAGGTAAATTGTTCGTTTTTACCGCGTCATCCCGGCTCTTGCATTACTTCTTAGTCATGCAAACGACCCAACTGGGGAAATACTTTACGGTAGTGTACCTCCCAAATAAGTACCACCCGCAGTAGGATTGCGCGAGTCGACCACCCGGAAGCCCACATCCTGACCAGCCTTCAAACCGCTGACCAATGACTGGAACTGATCAAGGCCTGGTAACCGGCTGGCGATTGATCTCCGTGATCACCAGACCCTTGAGTCAATCCAGCTTCGTCGGCAAAGGAGCCCGGTTTCACCTGGGTAACCAGGACACCCTTGATTCCCTTGCTGGCCAGCGGGCCAGGCACGGCTTCGACCGTGATGCCGAGTTTGCCTTCGGAGGCGTTGGGAGCACTTTCCGGTCCGTTCTCTCCATTCTGTGAGACCGGTTGTGCCGCGTAGAGCTTAGCCCGGTCGGCAATCGTCAGGGTTGCGTTCGCAGTCTGGCCGCCCCGTACGTAGCCCGAGATGGACACTGGAGCCCGGTTTGCGAGCCGCAATGTCCGTCACCAGGGCATCCCCATCCTTAATAGGCTTGCCGTCCACGGTAGTAATAATGTCGCCCGCCTTCATCCCCGCCTGGTCGGCAGGTCCATGAGGCGTAACGGCATTGACCAGTACCCCGGATTTGAAACCGTAAACCCTTTGCACTGCCGGGTTAAGGCTGGCCTGGAACTGAACGCCGATCGAACCGCGGATGACCTTATGCTCCGGTCCGATCAGATCGTTATAGACCCCGATGACCGTGTTGGAAGGCATGGCAAAGCCAATCCCTTCATAACCGGCAGACTGAGTCAGGATCGCGGTATTCACGCCAATGACCTGGTCGGCCATGTTGACCAGCGGCCCCCCGGAATTGCCCGGGTTGATGGCTGCGTCGGTTTGGATGAAGTGCTGGAATTGGCCGGCGGCGCCCTTTTCGATGGTGCGGTTCCGGGCTGAGACGATGCCTGCGGTAACCGTTTGGGTAAGCGCGAACGGGCTGCCGATGGCAATCACCCAGTCGCCCACCTGGCTGGCGTCCGAATTGCCCATCTTCACCGTGGGCAGCGGCTCAGTGGTGGTAATCTTCACCACCGCCAGATCGGTATCCTTATCTACGCCGATGACCTTGCCCACGGCCGCCCCTGGAAGCCTTCCGGGTCGGTGGAAAGCTTCACATAAATCCGATCCGCCTTCTCCACCACGTGGTTGTTCGTAATGATGTAGCCGCGGGGATCCACGATGAAGCCGGAGCCGAGGGACTCACGCACCTGGTCACCCTGTTCGCCGCCGCCAGGTCCCTGTCCACCAAAGAAGCGGTTGAAGAAGTCCTGAAAGTTCTGGTCCGGACCCTGGCCGTTGCCGCCGCCGCCGTCCTGGTCCCCATTCTGGTCGTCGTCTACCGCCGCCCGGGGGAACGGCGGGTGCCGCATGAGGGCTGCGCCGGCGGGAATGGGTATCTTCCTGAGGCAGGGTCTCGGTATTGATGTTCACCACTGCCGGGGCGACGTCCTTGGCGATCTGGGTGAAAGTCGTCGACAGGGTGACCGGGTTGGGAATCTTCAGCGGGGTGGCGTCCGAGCTATCCGTTTGCGTTTCATTCCCGCGAACACCGTGGACAGCAACAGACCCAATCAATATGCCGGCTGAGAGCGTGCCAAGGATAGTAAAGGTTGAAGCGAGACGGCTTACGCGAAGCCGTTCGAGCAGCGATTTCATCTGGGTCTAACCTCGTCGGTTGGGAAGCATCCAAGGGCTGGCGGCGCTAGGAGGATGGCACCCCGTAGAGCAATCACACAGTTGGTGTGAGCCAGGGAACGAGAGCGGTCGCAAAACTGGTCTTCCGGCTAGCCCGGGGCGAATGTCGTTCATGGCCTCAGCAGATTACCGGATTCATGAAACACGCTCGAACTCGGCGCCGTCGATGTTCTCCAAACAACGGCGGCCCATAACTACCCTTGCTGCCACACAGTCACTGTGTACTCTCACCAGTATAGCCAAAACCCGGCAATTGGGGCGGCGGCCTGTTGAAGCGGCTGGTGCAGCAGCAACATTTATTAGACGTGGCTCACGCGCCACGGGTTACAGGACCAACATTTTGCCCCGGGACTCCCCTGCTGAAACGCGCGCGCTCGGATCTTTCCGCCGCCTCTAGAGTTCGGCCGTGACACAAAGCATGTTTCTCCGACAACTTGTGACAGCCGTGCCCTTCGATCGCCGTAGTTCCCCTACCCGTCTTCCACAGCTTTTTTTCCGGGAACATCTGGACGGTCAACCCGAGCTGTAATACCGTCCTACCAAGACCCCGATAATTCTGCTCGTCAGGCTGAGTGGCGGGATATTCAATCGGGGTCTTGCCGGAATCGCTCCGTAGAGAGAATCAGCAGCCGGCAATTACCGCTCTCCTAGATAGCTTATGGGGGCGGGAAAAAATAAAATTTGAGCACCTTCGTCAACTGACCTTGTCAAACAAGGAGTTAGCCGCCAGTTTCGACCGACGCTAGACGGGAATATTGCATTCCTGCCGGTTACCAAGGTAACGTTACGTGTGGTGATTACTGGCATAATCACCGATTCGGCGCTTCGTAGACGGTCCGTCCATCGACCACCGTCCGCAAAACCTGCGTCTTCAGAATCGCGGATGCAGGCACCTTGGTCAGATCGCGGTCAAGCACAACAAAGTCGGCTACGTATCCCGGAATCAGTTTGCCCTTGAAGCCTTCGGCAAACTCCGCGTAAGCCGAGCCCTGGGTATACGCGAAGAGCACCTGGCCGATCGTCAGCTTGTCTTGCGGAAAATAACTCTTTGTCCCCGCCTCGTTGCTGCGCGTGACCCCGGCATATATTCCGCGAAAAGGCGTGATGGGTTCCACCGGATAATCCGTCCCAAAGGCCACCGGCACGCCGGCATCCAGAAATGCCTTCCATGCATAGGCGTAACGTGACCTTTGGGTGCCAAGCCGCGCCGCGGCCCAATTCATGTCGGTGAGCAGATGGCTGGGCTGCATGGACGCGATGATGCCCATTGCCTTATAGCGCGGGATATCCCGCGGGTCTACCACCTGGGAGTGCTCGATACGATCGCGCCTCACCGCGCTGCTGCCAGCGGCAGCGAAGGCGTTGAGAGCCATCTCGACTGCGCGGTCGCCGATGGCGTGGAAGCCAATCTGAAATCCCGCCGCGGCACGCTCCTTCGTCATGGCGTCCAGCCGCGCCTGATCGTAACGCGGCAGTCCGCTGTTTCCCGGGTCATCCGCGTAAGGCGATAGCAAAGCGGCTGTTCGCGAGCCTAACGAGCCGTCCATGAAGCCCTTCAACATTCCGGTATGGAGCATACGGTCGCCAGCCGGGTGCGCAGCGCGGTGGGCCACCAGCACCTCGACCGGATCATTGAAGGTCAACCACTCCGAGATGCGCACCGGCAACTGGCCTTGGCGTTCCAATTCCTGGTAGACCAGGAAGTCATCCCAGTCGGAGTTGTCCTGGACCGAGGTCACTCCGTGCGCCGCCGCATCCTTGAGCGCCAGCAGAATAGCCCGCCGGCGCAGGTCGTGGGAGGGAGGCGGGATATGGCGCTGAATAAGCTCCTGGCCAGAGTCCTCACGGACAATCCCGGTCAGATTGCCTTGGGCATCGTGATCCAGCTGCCCCCCTTTGGGATCTGGCGTCTGGTTGGTCACCCCCGACAGAGCGAGCGCGGCAGAGTTGGCCACCGCAATGTGCCCGTCCACCCGGACGAACATCGCCGGATGGCCGCCAGTCACGGCATCGAGATCCTGCCGGGTGGGCAATGTTTTGGTGGCCCACAGGGTATGATCCCAGCCGCCGCCCAGAAGCCAGTCTCCAGCAGGAGCAGCGGCGGCGGCAGTGCTTCACCCGGCGCAACATCTCGGCCAGCGAAGTGCTGCCGGTGAGGTCGACCGCGAGCTTCATGCGTCCCGCATAGCCAAGATGCACGTGGGCGTCATTGATGCCAGGCATCACGAAGGCCCCATGCAGGTCGAAGAGCTTGGTCCCCGGCTGCTTCTGGCGCAAAACCGCCGCGTCGTCTCCGATGGCGACGATCTGGTGATCTCCCACCGCGATGGCTGTGACCCGCTGCGCGCTGCTGTCACCCAGGCCCACGCCGGTAAGAATATTTCCGTGGTAATAGATCGCAACTACCGGGGATGGTGCGGTGCGGAGAAGAGCGGTCTCGCCGCCATCAGGCAGCAAAGAATCAAACCTCGGCAGCCCAGAGAGATCACGGCTTGCCGGTGGCCGCAGGGGTTTGGGAGAGGTGATCCAACGCCAGCAGGAGCAGCAGCAGAATGCGCTTGAGCGCCAGCTCCCGACCGCTGGCGTCGTACCATTCGCCGCGCGTATGGATCCCGCCCCCATCTCCGCCTGCGCCAATGCTGAGTGCCGGGATGCCCAGAGACAACGGGATATTGGCGTCGGTCGAGGCCACGCGCTGCTCGGTGCGAATCCCCAAGTGCCGGTCTACCGCATGCAGGGCTTCGAGCAGCCGGGAATCATCGCTCAGCCGGCCGGCTGGGCGGTCACCGATCCGCTCGATCAAAAAATGCACCGGGCTCTTGCTTCGGCCTGAGATGTTGGCCGCCGCGACGGCGTCTTCGACGGCGCGATGCAATTCCACTTCCAGCCGGACCAACTGCTCCGCATCCAGGCTACGCAAATCGAAGCGAGCCGTGGCGCGCTCCGGGATCGAGTTCACCGAACTGCCACCCTCGATGGTGCCGATGTTCAAAGTGGTACGCGGAGAGGCTGGGCAGAGCGACCTCGCTCATGGTGGCAATTGCCCGGCTTAGCACCACGATGGGATTGGGAGTTCCGGCATCGGTCCACGAGTGGCCGCCCGGGCCCTGGATGGTGACCAGAAAGCGGCGGCTACCCAGCGCCTGGGTTACGACCACTTCGCAGCCGGCGCCATCGAGCACCACATTGGCGCCAATTCTCTCCCGCCACGGGGAAGCTCCATAGAGGTAGCGCATGCCGCGCAAATCGCCATCGCCTTCCTCGCCCACGTTGCCGGCAAAGAGCAGGTCACAGGGAAGCTCGATGCCGCAGTTCTCCAGTGCGGCCGCCACGGCCAGGAGGCCCGCCACGCCGGCGCCGTTATCACAGGCGCCTGGCGCCTCCAGACGATTGTGCTCCACCAACGGAGCAATCGGAGTATGGATGGGAAATACCGTATCGATGTGGGCAGAAAGCATGACGCATGGCCGGCCGGTGCAGTGAGCGATTGCCCGGATAGCAACCAAGCACGTTGCCTTCGGGGTCGATCTCTACCTGCTCCAGCTTGAGTTCGCGGAAGCGTTCCGCCAGCCACTCCGCGCGCTTGCCCTCGCCAAACGGAGGCGCCGCAATCGAGACCAGCTCCTGCTGCCACTGCATCATCTTCCGCTCGTGCAGATGGAACCACTGGAAGGCCGCATGAACGCGCGGCAGCGAAGCCAGTTGGCCGATGCGGGAAAAAGCTGAGTGGGCGATCGTGCTGGGCATGACAGATTCTCAGAGTAGCACTCTCTCTCTGTGGTTATTTTCCGCCCGAGTACTCGACGTTGACCAGGAACAAGCCCCGTGCCGGCGCAGTTGGGCCGGCTCGCTCGCGTGCACGGAATTCCAGGATTGCCGGAATCTCTGTCTCGGCCAGATTTCCCCGGCCCACCTCGAGAAAGGTTCCCACCAGGTTACGCACCATGTGATGGAGAAAGCCATTGCCGCGCACGCGATAAACAAGCAGATCCTTCTCCGCCTCCTGCACCCACTGCGAAGCATGGAGGCAGCGCACATTGCCGCCGGATCCCTCGCCGGTCGAATTCGGAATCGCGTTCCAGCCGGTCGGGATCGGTGGCGGCAAAGGAAGTGAAGTCGTGTTCGCCGCAAACCAGCAAGGCGGCGCGCTGCATCGCCTCCACATCGAGCGGTGCGTTGAACGCATAAACATACCGCGCCAGCCAGGGCGGGCATATTTCTCCGCGAAAGACTCTGTATTCGTAGGTCTTGGCATGTGCGCTGTGGCGGGCATGAAAGTCGCTGGTCTCCCGGGTCGCACTGAGTACCCGGATGGATGCCGGTAAGGTGCGATTCAGAGCGCGGGCAAGATTTGCCTCGGGAATCGGAGCTGCCAGCGCAAATGACGCCACCTGGCCCAGCGCGTGTACCCCGGCGTCGGTTCGCCCCGAACCCTGGGGTAGCACCTCTTCGCCGGTGATCCGGGCTAGTGCGTCGCGCAGTTCGCCCTGTACCGTCACGCAGTCCGGCTGTACCTGCCAACCGTGGAACTCGGTGCCGTCGTAGGCAAGCACCAGCTTCCATACCAGGCCGTTTGCTGGCTGCTCGATCCCTTTCATTGCGCTCCAGGCAGAGGTGAGGGTACAGTGCCTTTTCGGGAATGGTGGAAAAGCGTCAGATCTCTCCCTCCCGTCGCGGCACTTCCTAACGTATATCGCAACCGAGGCTGCGATATACTCGCCCAAAGGTTAACCAGGAACGAAAGTCGCCGCCGCGTATCCACTCCGCATGGGCCCATTCAGTCGGCGAAGCCGGAAGGCTGCGCCCGAAATCCATGGAACGAACCCCAGGTGAGGCGCGTAATGCCTTTCATGCCAGGGAACCATGTTTTTTGACCGGCCAGGGACCGCTCATCCGACAAAAGGCGAGCGAAATCTAGAGTCATCGGGCGACCATGCCGCATCTGCCATGCTAGCTCCTAACTATTGAGACAGAACGGTGAAGGCCCGAGGCCTGATCCCCGAGATTTTGACCCAACGATGAAAAATTCAGAATCCTGTCGTAGTTCCTATCGCCTTCCCAAGCTGTGCGTGTTGTGGTTTCGCCGGCATGGAGGGCGGGTTTTTCACAAGCTGCAAGCGACCGTAGCGATCGTGTCCGTGCTCAGCGCCTACATGCCGCTGCCGGCAGCGGCACAGCAAGCACCCCCGGGTGGTCCGCCCGCCGCCGCAGCTGCAGCTCCCGCCCCCAGGGCCTTCCCCCGGCGCCCCAGCCGAATTACACCCAGCCGTTCGACATGCGGCCGGGTGTCCACGACTTCAGTAAGCCAAACCGAGCTTTTCCCAACTTCCTCAAGACCTATGAACCCAAGGCAGTGACGGCGCCGGTCACCACCAACTCCCAGCGCCTGGATGGCCTGGTGCACAACGGCAAGATTTACCTGAGCCTGGCCGACGCCATCGTTCTTGCCCTTGAGAACAACTACGATATCGCCATCCAGCGCTACAACCTCGACATTGCGGACACCGATCTGCTGCGGGCGCGGGCCGGCTCCAATCTTCTGGGTGTCAGCAGTGGCCTGGTTGAGGGCACGCTAAGTGGCTCGTCCACCGGTTCCACCTCGCTCAGCTCGGGCGGTGGTCCAGGCGGCACATCGACCGCGGTTGGGGGCGCCGGCTCTGGCGCCGGCGGCATCGTCGTCACCACCAACGGCACCGGCCCGACGCCGGAGCAAATGGACCCGGTGCTTACGGGAACGATTCAGCTGGAACGGACAACCACCCCTCAGCCGACGCCTTTTGGCAGCGGTGGCCCTACCTTGAATCAGAACACGGACGAATACAATTTCAATTACAACCAGGGCTTTATCACCGGCACCCAGCTCCAGGTTGCTTTTGACAACAGCCGCATTACCTCCAACGGTATCTTCAACGCCTACAGTCCAGAGTTGCAGTCGACCTTCCGAGCGACCGTAACGCAACACTTGCTGAATGGTTTTGGTCCAGGAATCAATGGCCGCTTCATCCTGGAAGCCAAGAATGACCGGCGCATCAGCGACTCTGCCTTTCGCCAGCAGATCCTTTACACCATCAACCAGGTAGAGAACATCTACTGGGTCCTGGTGGGCGACTACGAAGATGTACAGGCCAAACAGCGTGGGCTCGAGCAGTCGACTCGACTGGCGTCAGACAATCGCAAGCAGTTGCAGATTGGTACCCTGGCTCCACTGGACGTGCTGAACGCGGATAACCAGGTATCTACCGACACCCAGGCGCTGATTACGTCACAGACCAAGCTGGAATACCAGCAGCTCATCATGAAGCAGGCGATCAGCCGCAATTTGAACGATCCGGCTCTCTACAGCGCGCCGGTGATTCCCACGGATCGCGTCTCGCTGCTCGAAATGGCGGAAGAGCGCACGCCGGTTGAGGAGCTGGTGCAAAAGGCCTATGCCAATCGTCCGGAGATTGAGCAGAACATCCTGAATCTCAGGAACAACGAGATTACCCTCCGGGCGGTTAAGAATAACCTGTTGCCGACCGTGGATGTCTACGGCTTCTATGGCGCGGCGGCTCTTGGCGGCGCAAAAAGTCCCTTATTGCTCGGCCGAGTTCTTTGGCCCGATTGGCCTGCGATGTTCCCACCGTCGGCTACGGCACAGTCTTCACCAACCTGTTCAACAGCTCGGGTCCTGACAAGGGAGCGGGCGTTAATGTGAATATTCCGCTGCGCAATCGCACCGCGCAGTCGCTGCAGGCTCGCGCACTGCTTGAATATCGCCAGGCGGAGATGCGCCTGCAACAGCTCTACATCCAGGTGCGCATCCAGGTCATCAACGCGCAGTACGCGCTCACCAACGACCGGGCCGCGGTGCAGGCGGCGCTGGCCGCCCGTGAGTACAACTTCCAGTCCTACCAGGCAGAAGTGAAGAAGTTGAGGCTGGGCGCTTCCACGACGGCGAATGTGTTGCAACAGGAGAGAAACCTTGCCACGGCGGAAAACAATGTCATTTCCACCGAAGCCACCTACGCCACCGATCGCGCCTCGCTCGAGCAACTCCTGGCGGAGACTCTGGATCAGTACGGCATTCAGCTTTCCGATGCGGTCACCGGCAAGGTAACGAGGGATCCTGTCATTCCCGGGCTGGAACCTGCAAAGGCCGCGCCGGAAGCTGGCGTTGCCTGGCTCAGCAGGAGCAATTGCAGCATACCGAGCAAATGCCGGCGATGCCGGTGATGCCGCCCCAACCCCAGCTGACTCCGCAAGAGCAGCAGGATCTGCCACCGCAGCAGCCACCGGCGGCTAATACGCCGCCACAATAACCCACTCTATCTAATAATTCCTTGTGCCAGACGGGGAAAGTAAACGCAGGCCGCAAATCTGTATAAGTCACAAAGGATGTGACAATCAACCCCCGAAGGAAAGACCCAGCGAACGCGCAACGCCCTGGATATACTGGCGGCCCTGTGTGTACTCCGCTTCGCTATGCAGATGCTCCAGCATAAGCGGCGCATCCGTCCCCAGCCGCGACAGTTCCTGCAATAAGGTCTTGTAGTCAATCAATCCCGTGCCGGGAATAACCTCCTGGATCCAAACCTGGACACCTGGCCCCCACTTGAGATCTTTCGCGTGGCAGGATTTTATCCACGGGCCGAGCTTGGCAAAGCACTCACGTATGCCCGCACGTGTTGTTGTACAAGCGCACCGGACTGTTCATGGTGTTGCACACATCCAGGTGAACCCCAAAAGCCTTACGGTCCACTGCCTTTACCAGCCTGACGTACTCGTCCGGGCCGGTAGGGAAGCTCCAGGGCATCATTTCAATGGTGAAACAGGTGCGCGTAGGTTTAACCGTATCGATGAGCTTGCGGCAATTTTCAACCGTGGCGTCGATAAATTCCTGGCTTAGATTTCTTGGATTTTGCGCGTACCAGAGGTTGGGATCATACGACCCGGCGATATCGACACAATTGCGCGCACCCAATAATTCCGCGATGGCCAGCTTCTCGGTAACGTAAGCCATGTTCTGGCGGCGCTTTTCGGGGTCGGGATCGAGCATGTTCTTCCAGGCGCCGACTTCGGCAATCACAACGTCCTGGCGGGCAAATTCCCTGACCAGGCCTGCAATCCGATCCTTGTCGGTTACGGAAAGGTCGCCTGGGGGCATAGGCAGCGCGATATCCAAGATCGCGATGCGCCTTGGCCAGCACCGCCGGGTCATCCGATTTCACGAAGATCGGGCCCCCGAGGCGCATCGCTTTTCCGGAGGCGTTTAGGGCCTTTGCAGCCAGCGCACCGGCGAACACCGTTCCGGCCATGAATCCGCGTCTCGAGATCATCGCGGCATCCTCGACTACATTCCTTCGGTAACGTGACTAGAGTTCCGTCACATGCTCCAGCAAGTGAAAAAACTCAGGAAATGAAATCGCCGCCGCATCCGCTCCCAGGACTTGCGTATCCCCCTCGGCGCGCAGAGCGGCCACCGCGAAAGCCATGGCGATGCGATGGTCCCCGCCCGAATCCACCACCGCGCCGTGCAACTGCTGGCCCCCCGGCACATCGAGGCCGTCCTCAAATTCCTCCACCTCGGCGCCCATCGCGCGCAGATTCCGCGCCACCAGCGCGATGCGATCACTCTCCTTCACTCGCAACTCGCGCGCATCGCGAATGCGTATCCCGCCACGGGTGTAGGGCGCGATCGCCGCCAGCACCGGCAGCTCATCGATCAACTGCGCCGCCAGCGATCCGCTGATCTCGGTGCTGCCCAGCCCTTGCGGCGGGGCCGCCAACTGCACGCTGCCAATCAGCTCACCCTGGTTTTCTTCGAGGTTCAGCACGCTGATCTTCGCTCCCAGGGCGGTCAGCACATCGAGCAGCGTTGCCCGGGTAGGATTCATGCCCAATTGGTCCAGCACCAGGCTTGATTCTGGAAAGAGCGCAGCAGCGCACAGGAAGAATGCTGCCGAGGACATATCCCCCGGCACCGTAGCCTCGATCCCGTGCAGCTTCTGGCCGCCGGTGATGGTCACCGAGTCGGTGGTTCGCTGAATCTCTGCTCCGAAAGCGCGCAATGCCAGTTCACCGTGGTCGCGTGTGCGCACCGCTTCGCTCACCGTGGTCTGTACCCGCCGCTTGCAAGCCGGCAAAGAGCAGTGCGGTCTTCACCTGGGCACTTGGAACCGGAGTCCGGTACTCGATCCCGTGCAGCTTGGCGCCGTGGATCTCGACCGGCGCATGGCCATCTGTTAGATGAATCGCCGCGCCCATCTCCAGCAGGGGCTTGCGCACCCGCTCCATCGGCCTGCGGTTCAGCGAGGCATCCCCCAGCAATGTGAAATCGCCCGCCTGCGCGGCGAGCAGTCCCGACAGCATGCGCATCGTCGAGCCGGAGTTGCCGCAGTCCAGCAGTGTGCCCGGCGGAGTCAACACGCCGGCACAGCCCTCGACCTCTACCGTATCGGCTGAGCGGGTCACCTTTGCGCCCATTTGTTGCATGCAAGCCAGACTGCTGGAGCAATCAGCCCCGGTGGAAAAGTTATGAAAGCGGCTGACCCCTTCCGCAATCCCCGAAAGCAGGGCATAGCGGTGGGAGATGCTCTTATCGCCAGGCAGGCGCAGGGTGCCGATGAGGTTACGCGCTGGATGGATGATCCGCGTGTTTTCGATTTGCAGGGTGTCGGTCAATCTTCATCCTCTGGGCGGGAAATAGTGTGATGGCGCAAGGCTTATCCTAACTCGCACCGGGCGGATTCAGAACCTTCAAGCACCACCACGGTTTCGTCGTCGAAACGCTCCACGCCGCCCTGGAAGGCTGAGAGTTCCTGGTAGATCGCGTCCACCATGCCCTCGGCCGTGTTCTTGAGTTGGCGGCCAACCAGCTCGATCAACCGCTCCGTGCCGAACATCTCTTCCTGCTCATTCACCGCATCCACAATTCCGTCGCTGAAGAAGACGATCGCGTCGCCGGGGCGGGTCGAAAGCGTGAATTCCTCGTAGCTCACGTCCTTGAACATGCCCAGCGGAAATCCTTCCGCCTGCACCGTCTCCACCTGTCCCGCACGACAGAAGAGCGGCTGCACCGCGCCCGCGTTGGCGATTTGCACTGTCTGCTTTTCATCGTTCCAGACGGCAAAGAGCATGGTCACATACTGCGCATCCATCTTGCGTTCCTGGAGGGAGTCATTCAGCTGTTTCAACATCGCGGCAGGAGAAAGGGCCTGGCTGGTGGCGGCGCGCATGATTCCGCTGATCAGCGCTGCATAAAGCGCGGCCGGGGCCGCCTTGCCGCTGACATCTCCCATGGCGATGCCGATACATTGATCGTCATAGCGCAGGAAGTCATAGAGGTCTCCCCCGATGGTGCGAGCGGGCAGAAACCTGGTGGCGAACTCAGCATGTGGCATCCGCGACGGCGTGGGCGGCAGAAGCCGCAACTGCACTTCGCGGGCCATGTCGAGATCGTGCTCCAGCCGCTGTTCCTGGTGCGTTACCCGCTGATAGAGCCGGGCATTCTCGATGGCGACTGCGATCTGCGATGCAAGGGTCACCAGGGTGCGCTGATGATCTTCGTTGAAGTAGTTCACGCGCACGTGCTCCAGGTCGAGCACGCCGATCACCTTGCCCTTATAGAGCAGAGGCACCGCCATCTCGGAGCGCGTCTCCGGGTTCACCATGTAGTAGCGCGCGTCCTTGCGCACGTCCCCGGTGTGGATCAGCCGGCGTTCGCGCACTGCGGTGCCTACCAGGCCGCGATCCAGCGGGACCTTCTCGGACGGCATAACGGGGTGGCCAAAGCGCACAGCGTACTGAATCTCCAGGACTTGCTCGCGCTCGTTGAGCAGCAGGATGCTGAACATCTGGTAGTCAATGAGCCGCCGCAGGAGTTCTCCGATGCGCTCCAGCAGGGGATCGAGATCCAGGATCGAAGTAACCTCGCGGGCGATCTCATTGAGCACCGCAAGGGTTTGCGCCTGACGGGCCACGCGCGTGTAGAGGCGCGCGTTTTCAATCGCCTGGGCCACGCGGGAGGCGGTCAGCTCCAGTAAACGGCGGTGTTCCTGCTGAAAATAGCCGACCTGCTCGGATTGCAGATCCATCACGCCGATGACCCGGTTCTTCACAATCAGCGGCACTGCCAGTTCCGAACGGACATCGTCATTGGCGCTGATGTAGTTTTCCGCGTGCCGCACATCCTCGAGCAGTATGGAATCGCGTTGCTCGGCGGCGCGGCCGACGACTCCCTGGCCCACGCGGATCTTCAGCCGCTCGACTTCAGGGTTGTGGCCGATCTGAAAGCGCATGCGCAGGTCGTTGGTCCGCTCATTGAGGAGCAGGATGGCGAAGATCTTGTAGTCGATTACGGCTCGCACCAGGTCGGCGGTGCGATGCATCAGGGTCTGGAGGTCGAGGGTGGTATTGAGGGCATTGGCCAGGCGCATGAGGAACTCGGTCTGCACCGGGTCCACGCGCGCCGGGACGGTCGGCTGGGGAGCCTGAGAGCTAGGACGGTAATCGCCTTCAAACGATTGCGTAGCAATGGCTTGCGCCGGTTTCTTCTCTGCTTCGGCGTCGTCTTGGTCGCGGGGAGGAGTCATACGAACATCGAGTCATCATAGAGCATTTCGCTTAGCCTAGGACGGCTGCCTAGTGAGGATGAGTGGTCCAGTACCGGTGGGCGTCTGGGTGAGGAGGGTTCTCGGCTGGGAACGGGTGCCCCCTTCGGAGTCTGTGTCATAGCAGGACGCGGTAGGAGTTGGACGGGTGCCCCTCGCGTACCTGGGCCGAAAAAGATGGCGAAGCGCACAACAGTTTTCTCTTGCTGATTAGCGAATCAGGGGTGGGAATAGAAAAAGCAATCGAAAAATATCATTTTCGGTCCATGTACGCTCGGGCGAACCTGAGGTACCCGTCCAGCTCCTATTTGGGTCCTTGCTAGGGCACAGACTTCTGCGGAATGCGTTCTGGGTTCTCACTCGGATTCTTTAGCCCTGCGACTTTCCCTACTCAAGCCGCGTCTCAACCCTCGCCCTGATACTCCTGCAAAATGGCGACGCTAGCGCTGGCGCCGATTCTGCTCGCGCCCGCCTCCAGCATGGAGCGCGCATCCGCCAGCGTGCGAATGCCGCCGGAAGCCTTCACCCCACAGCGGCTGCCGGCAACCCCACGCAGAATCGCGACGTCGGCCGGGGTCGCTCCGCCAGTAGAGAAGCCGGTGCTCGTCTTGAGGAAATCGGCGCCTGCCGCCAAGGCCAACTCAGACGCGCGTAGCTTTTCTTCGACACTCAACAGCGACGTCTCCAGAATGACCTTCACCACGGCGCCGGCATCGTGCGCCACCTGGACCACTCCACGAATATCCTGCTCCACCAGCGCGTTCATGCCCGACTTCAGCAAGCCGAGATTCATCACCATGTCCAGCTCATGCGCGCCGAGCTTGATCAACGCCAGCGCTTCTTCGCGCTTACTAGTGGCAAGATTGGCCCCCAGAGGAAAGCCGACCACTACACCAACCGGCACCCCGCTGCCCACCATTACTGAGTACGCCAGAGACACCCATGCAGGGTTGACCATGGCACAGGCAAAACGAAAGGCGGCCGCCTCCTCACATAACTTCACCACCTGCGCCCGGGTCGCCTCCGGCTTCAACAAGGTGTGATCGAAGACCGAGGCCAATGCAGATGCGTTGGCTAACGTAGCCGTAGCAAAGCCCTCGACGTCGAAATATCCAGAACCGTGATCGATCTCCGGTTGCAGCACTTTGGTGGTCATGAAACAGGCGCTCCCTTCTCTTGGTTGACTCCGGTGGGGACTCTATGCTCTTCCACCTGTAAAGATCAACTGAATTACGCTTCATCTGGGTTAAAAATTCGGATATCAGGTAGGTTACGAAAGCGTTCCTCGTAATCCATTCCGTAACCAACTACGAAATGATTGGGAATGCTGAATGCCACGTAATCGGCGTCGATTTTCTCCAGACGCCGCGCCGGCTTATCCAGGCAGGTTGCGATTTTCAGAGTCTTTGGCTTGTGCTGCAACAGCAGCTTGCGCAAAAAGACCAAGGTCAGACCGGTATCCAGAATGTCTTCGACCAGGATCACGTTGCGGCCCCCGATCGGCGTGTCCAGGTCCTTGATTAATCTTACCGCGCCGCTGGTCTTTACCCCCTTGTAGCTGGAGATGGCCACGAAGTCGAACGTGGTCTCCACCGAGATGCTTCGCGCCAGGTCGGCGAGAAAGACGGCGGCTCCCTTCAGCACCCCCACCAGCAGGATGGCTTCACCGGCAAAGTCATGGCTTATCTGCGCGCCGATTTCCGCCACTCGGGCGGCGATCTCCTCGCGACGGAACAACATTTCGTGCTCGTGCTCTCTCATTGGCGCATTCTTCCATGAATCCCTGTGCGATTGCACCCGGCTATACTGTAAAGAACGACGCACGCATGTATCCCTTCATTCACATCGGGCATTTTTCCATCGGAACGTTTGGCCTCTGCCTCTGGCTGGCGTCTGTCTGCGCTTGCTGGGTGCTGTATTGCAATTTTCGCCGTTATGAGATCGACGCTGACGCGGTCGGCGTGGCCGCCTATACCACCGTGGGTGGAGTGCTGGGGGCCAAACTATGGCACGTACTGGAAGATCCGGCGACGCTGATGCACCAGCCTGTCCAGGTCCTTTTTGACCGGGCGGGATTTGCCTGGTTCGGTGGTTTGCTGGTTGGGATTGCGGTGCTGATTTGGGCCGGGGCGGCAAGCACGAATCGGAGGCTTGGGGATGCTGGATCTCGCAGCTCCAGCCGTCTCGGTGGGTTACGGTGTGGGCCGCATCGGCTGTCTGGTCTCAGGTGACGGCGACTACGGCATTCCGACCAGCCTGCCTTGGGGTATGAGCTTTCCTCACGGACTTGTTCCCACCACCCAGAGGGTTCACCCCACGCCGATTTATGAATTGCTCGTTGCTTTACTGATTGCCGGCTACTTATGGCGCCGAGGGGCGCAATCCGGCGACGGCCGCACTCCGCCGTAGGCCAGATTACCGGGGAATATTTAGTGCTCAGTGGGGTGGCTCGCTTCCTGGTGGAGTTCATCCGCATCAATCCGCGCATCTACTGGGGCATGAGCAATGCTCAAGTCGCCAGTCTGGGTTCCATCGCGGCCGGCATTTTGCTTATCGTGTGGGCTCGGCGCCACAGCACAACGGTGATTGCCACCGAGGGAATGCCGGTCGAAGCCGCATCCCGGCACTGACAGGCTGCGTGAAAACTCTAAACGAAGGGCAAGGCTTTACAGCTTGCGGAAAAACACGTCGAACGAAGGGCACGGGTTCAGCCGTGCCATGCTAGGCGTCGACCGATGAGGGCTTTAGCCCCTGAGGTATGGCTTTCTTTGATCCTGGGCCAGTGTGGCCAGCGTATCTATGTTGTTTCGGCTGCCAGAGCAGGGTATTTCTGCTAAGGAGTCTTGAAAACCGTACCTCAGCGGCTAAAGCCGTCCTGCGCGTATGGCTTTACGGCACGACTGAAGCCGTGCCCTTCGTAGTTCAGCTTTTCCGCAGCCTGGCTAGTCGGGCCGTAGATTTGTAACTAAGGACGGCTTTAGCCGCTGAGGGTACGTTTTTCAGGGTACGGGCTTCAGCCCGTACGTAAGTGGTTGCAAACAGGTCCGGCCGTAGCCCGCAAAAACACAGCTCCACCGAGAGGAGAACCATGGCTCAATCCGATCAGCTCCGCGTACCCGAACCTGCGCGCACCGACGCCAAGTCCTTCGAACTGCTGCGTGTCTGGATCGCGCACCAGGATCAGCACATCAGCCTGCGCGTGGGCGTGTGGAAGGAACCCGAAGCCTGGGGCATGATGCTTGCCGATCTGGCTCGCCACATTGCAGCCGCCTACGAGCAATCGGAAAAGCGCGACCCGGAAGAGATGCTCACCCGCATCAAGGCCGGTTTTGAGGCGGAGATCGCATCGCCTACCGAGGAGGTCCACGGCGAGCTTGCTGGTTGAAACATTGAACGATCTCATCACTATCCGTGGCGCACGAACCCACAACCTGAAGAACATCGACTGCGATCTGACCCACGGCAAACTCACCGTGGTTTCCGGCGTTTCAGGCTCGGGCAAATCCTCGCTCGCTTTTGACACCATCTATGCCGAAGGCCAACGCCGTTATGTCGAGTCTCTCTCGGCGTATGCCCGGCAGTTCCTGGAGCGCATCGAGAAACCGGACGTAGACCTGATCGATGGCCTGGCGCCGGCCATCGCCATCAAGCAGAAGAACACCACGCGCAATCCGCGCTCCACGGTGGCCACTGCGACTGAGATTTACGATTACCTCCGCTCTGCTCTTCGCGCGCTGCGGCACCGCGCATTGCATCGTTTGCGGTGGAGTGGTGAGACGCGACACGGTGGATGAGATTGCGACATCCATCCTGGCCCTGGGGGAGGGAACTCGACTCTACGCGTTATTTCCCGTGAAGCCGCGCGTGGCCGCCGAGGCTGAAGGCCAAGCTAAGACTGCGACCGGCAAGCGGCCTAAGAAGGCCGCGGCGAAGACCTCCGTGAACCCGGCTCTTCCCAGCGATGCGTTCAAGGAGCGGCTCACCGAACTGCGCACGCGCGGCTTCAATCGCCTCTACCAGAACGGCAAAATCGTGGAATTCTCCACCCCCGAGTCGCTGCTCGATCTCGATTTTCAGCAGGGGGTCTACGCGCTGGTCGATCGCCTCGTGGTCTCGCCCGAGAACCGGGCGCGCATCGTGGATGCCGCCGAGATTGGCTTTCGCGAGTCAGGCGAGATCGAGTACGAAACGGCCTCGCGGGATGCGGAAACGGAACCCAAACGGCTGCGCTTTTCCCAGGCCTTTGAATGCAAGCTCTGCCACCGCATCTATCGCGAGCCTGAGCCCAGGCTGTTCTCCTTCAACAATCCGTTTGGCGCCTGCGAGCGCTGCCAGGGCTTCGGCAACACCATCGACTTCGATCTCAACCTGATCATCCCGGATAAACAGAAGACCTTGAACGAAGGCGCGATCGATCCCTGGACACGCCCCAAGTATCGCCCCTACCAGGCAGAGCTGCGCAAGGCCGCCGTGCAGCATGGCATTCCGCTCGACACCCCCTGGAGAGAACTCACCTCGGCGCAGCAGGAGTTTGTGCTCGATGGTCACGGGTCCTTTCTCGGTGTCCATGGTTTCTTCGCCTTCTTGGAACGCAAGAAATACAAGCTGCACGTGCGCGTGATGCTGAGCAAGTATCGCGGTTACGCGACTTGTCCCGACTGCAAAGGAACGCGCCTGCGTGCTGAAGCGCGGGCGGTCCGCATCAACGGCAGAAATATCTGCGAGGTAGCTGCGCTCACCATCCGCGAGGCTCACCACTTCTTCGAAGGTCTCACCCTGACCAGGCAGCAGCAGGACATTGCCGGCGGCATCCTGGTGGAGATACAACAACGGTTACATTTCCTCGATGCCGTCGGCCTCGAGTACATCACCCTCGACCGGCTCGCGTCCACGCTCTCGGGCGGCGAATCGCAGCGCATCCAGCTGGCCACCTCGCTGGGCTCGCGCCTGGTGGGTGCTCTTTATGTTCTCGACGAGCCGTCCATCGGACTGCATAGCCGGGATACCGCCAAGCTGATTCGTATCCTGGAAGAATTGCGCGACTTGGGCAACACCATCCTGGTGGTGGAGCACGACCCGGACGTGATTCGCGCGGCCGACTGGCTACTCGACCTCGGGCCCGGCGCTGGAGAGTTGGGGGGCCGCGTCCTGGCCTCGGGCACGGTCGAAGAAGTGGAGAGAAACCCCGACTCCCTCACCGGCCGCTACTTGAACGGGCAACTCACCATTCCCATTCCCACCCGGCGGCGGGAGCCAATGCGGGAGAAGCTGCAGCTGCGCGGAGCCCGCATTCACAATTTGAATGGGCTGGATGTCGAAATCCCCATGGGCATGCTGGTTTGCATCACCGGGGTTTCCGGATCGGGCAAATCCACCCTGGTGCACGACGTGCTCTACCCCGCGGTGGCACATGCCCTGGGAAAGAATGAAGGCGGAGACCCTTCGCACCTCTATCGGGAACTCAAGGGAGCGGAGCGGCTGAACGATATCGTTCTCGTCGACCAGGCGCCGATCGGGCGCACTCCGCGCTCCAATCCCGTTACCTACATCAAGGCATTCGATGCCATCCGGGAGCTTTTTGCGTCCCAACCCGAGGCCCAGCGGCGGGGATACACGGCGGGGCACTTCTCCTTCAACGTGCCCGGGGGACGATGCGACGTCTGCGAAGGCGACGGTACCGTTACCGTGGAGATGCAGTTCCTGGCGGATGTCGAGTTGCCCTGCGAGGAGTGCAATGGAAGCCGCTACAAGGCCAGCGTGCTGGAGGTGAAGTACCGCGGCAAGAGCATCTACGAGGTGCTCAACCTGACCGTGAAGGAGGCCCTGCGCTTCTTTACCGGCCAGACGCGGATTCTGGAGAAGCTGGCGGTGCTGGACGAGGTAGGACTGGGATATGTGCGGCTAGGTCAGTCGGCGACTACGCTTTCGGGTGGGGAGGCGCAGCGGGTCAAACTGGCGGCCCATCTTTCTGTGGGGCGCAACGCCGCCAGTCGAGCCGGTAACGGCACGGTGAAGAAGGCCGGCAGCCGAGTCCTCTATATCCTGGACGAACCGACCACCGGACTGCACTTCGACGACGTGAGCAAGCTGTTAACCGCCTTCAAGCGGCTGATCGACGCCGGTGGCTCGCTGATAGTCATCGAGCACAACCTGGACGTCATCAAGTCCGCCGACTGGGTGATCGACCTGGGTCCGGAGGCGGGAGCGGGCGGCGGCCGGGTGGTGGCGGCGGGAACCCCGGAGCAGGTCGCGCAGACACCGGGCTCCCATACCGGCTATTGGCTGGGACTTGCGCTGGCGGCGCAAGAGGTGCGGGCTGGGTCAATGAGGCTAAACAGGTATCTCTGCGTCTTTGCCACGGTGCTGCTGCTGGCGGCAACCAGCGGGCAAGCGCAAAATCAACTCCCGCCGGGAACGCAGGATCCGGACAGCGCACCCTCCGCCGGCAAGAGTGCGGTCGAAAGCAAATCTGAACGGGACGCCGCCGAAACCAAGATCGACCAGCACGATTTCGAAGGCGCCGGCCCCTGCTGCAGAAGTATCTGAGCCGGAATCCGGCTGACGCCCGCGCGCTCTTCGACCTGGGCTACGTTGAGGATGCCGGCGGCCACGAAGACGCCGCCGCCGCCGACTACCGCAAGGCCATCGCCGCCGATCCAAAGCAGTTTGAGGCACGTCTGGCTCTAGGCTTGTTGCTGGCGCACCAGGCGAAATTCGACCAGGCCCGGGACCAACTCGAACAAGCCACGGTGCTGTCTCCGAATCCGCCCAACCCGGCCGCCCAGGCAGAGGCCTTTCGATCGCTGGCCGAGCTGGACCGCAGCAGCGATCCGGCCGCGGCCCGCGATGCCTTGATGTCCGCGCTCAAGCTGAGCCCCGAAACCCCGAGCGACCTGCTGTTGACGGCCCAGATCGCTGAATCCAATGGCGATTTGGAACTCGCCCAGACCGCATACCAACGCGTATTGGCACGTCGTCCCGGCGGTCCCAGAGAGCATGCAGTCGGCGGCCAACGCCGGGCTGGCCCAGCTGCTGATCAAGCAAAAGAAGTACAGCGACGCCGAACCGCTTGCTCAAGAGCGCGTTGCAGCGCGATCCCCGTGATCCGGGGCTGAACGCGCAACTGGCCACTGCTTTGCTGGCCCAGGACAAGAATGACGAGGCACTTCCGGTACTGGAGACTTTGCGGCAATTGGAGCCGGGAAATGCCATCGGTGGACCAAATGCTGGCCGACGCCTATTCCCAGGCCGGCCATCCCGAGAAGGCCGAGCCCATTTACGCCAAAATGGCGCTGGCCCATCCCGAGAGATGAGGAGATTCTTGCCGGGCAGGGCGAAAACCTGATTAGGGAAAGGCAATATCTTCAGGCCCAGACCGTACTGGAGCGGGCAGTCAAGCTAAAACCCGACGATGGCGACGCCTGGAGCGGCCTGGCCTTTGCTGCATCGCAAAATAAGCAGTATTTAATCGCGCTGCATGCTCTTACCATGCGAGCAAAATATCTGGAGGAGACTCCAGCTACTTACTTCCTTTGGGCAACCTCGTACGATAATCTTCACCAATCGAAGCAAGCGCAGGAGTACTATCATAGATTCCTAGCCGCTGCCGGCGGTAAGTTCCCCGACCAGGAATGGCAAGCCAAGCATCGACTCGTTGCTCTTGGTGGAAATCATTAACGAAAGACGTACCGTAAGCCCTCCGAGAGGTGCCCTATGCGGTTCGTGGCCACGACCCTCGCAGTTTCCTTCCTGGCCTTCAACCTTTCCTGTACCTGCGCCTTCGCGGTGGATGAAAGAATTGTCGATCCGCAAGCCATGGCCGCCCTGATGGCCAAGGCCGACCAGGCCCAGCCCAAAGAACAATGCTTTCTCTACGCGGAACTGGTGCACCAGATGACCGAGCTTGCCGGGCAGCAACTCAGCGCAGGCGATGCGCGAGCCTCGGAAACATTGCACCTGATACAGAAGTACGCCCAAAAGATCCACATGGGCGTTGCCGAGGACGGCAAGAAGATGAAGAATGCCGAGCAGTTGATGCGGCATACCTCGTACCGGCTGAACGATATTCTTAACGCCGCTTCCTACGATGACCGGCAAGTGCTCCAGTCGACCCTGAAACAGCTGGAGCAGGTGCAAACCGAACTGATGATGCAGGTCTTCAAGAAATAACCCCAGTTTCCTTGCGATGAAAAGAACCGTGGCCATCACGGGCGTCTGGATGTTCTGGCGATTTCCCCCCTATTCGGCCAGTCTAAAAAAGACCCCTTAACCGAGCAGCAGATCGAAGAAGTCCGCGAGGCCGGAATTGACCCTCCGGGGCGGATTAAGCTCTTCGTCGGGTACGTCGAAGAGCGGTCTAAAGGAATACACGACCTCAATGCGGACGCCCACGCGCAGAACAAGACAGTGCGTATCCACAACCTGTTGGATGAGTTTACGCGGCTCTCCGATGACCTTGAGGACAACATGGACAACTTCAACGACCAGCATGCCGATCTGCGCAAGGTGCTCAAAGAGGTCGTGGAGAAGAGTGGCCAATGGGGAACCGTGCTCAACGAACCCCCGCCCAGCAATCAGTATGACTTTGTGCGCAAGACGGCGATAGAGTCCAACCAGAGCGTGCATGAAGCGGCCGTGCAGATGCTCGCCGATGAAGAGAAATATTTCATCGAAAAGAAAAAAGAAGAAAAGGCAGCGGAAAAAGCAGCCGAGAACTCAGAAACCAGGTAACGGGAGTGCCTTTGCTTTTTTCGCAGCCCTGTTTGCCTTCAGGTCAAGTCCTGCTACGCTGAAGTCGGTGAATCCCGAATTGCACGCGCTGTTTGCAGAAGAATACCGTGCCCTCCGGCCACGGGCTCCCATCCCTTCTCTTGAGATTCGTTTCCGCCGTTTCACCAGCCTCAACACCACTATCCGCTTGCGCGAGGGACGAATGCATGTGCACTTATCGGATCTCCTCGAGGGTGCTCCGGAAAGTGTTCTGCGCGCCATCGCGCATATCTTGTTGGCCAAACTTTACCGCAAGCCATTGAACGCGGTGCAAACCAGTCGCTATCGCAGGTTCGCCTCCAGTGAAGCGGTGATCCGCCAGACGGAGCTGATCCGCCAGTCGCGCGGCCGCAAAAAAATGCTCGGACCGCAGGGCCAGCATTATGACCTCGACGAGGTATTTGAGAGTCTCAACCGCCGATTCTTCCACGGGCTGATGGGCCGGCCCCTACTCACCTGGAGTGGGCACGTGGCCAAGCGCAGCCTGGGTCACTACGACCCGGCACACAACACGATTGTCGTCAGCCGTGTCTTCGACCGTAAGAACACGCCTCGTTATGCGGTGGAGTACCTGCTCTACCACGAGATGCTGCACTTGAAGCATCCGGTAAAAGTCCGCGGAGGCCGTCGCTGTGTCCATCCCCGCGAATTTCAAATGGAAGAGCGCCTCTTCCCCGAATGGCATCAAGCCAAGGAATACCTGAAGACGATTTAAATTGAGCGTCTAGCCCACGCACGAGAGTGGAACGCTCCGCAGTAAGCTACGATCTGCGATTTTCCATCCATTAGCAACCTGCCGCGCCTTACTAGAAAAGCCGCGAAGTTCATCAACTCCAACAAACATCACGAGAAATCCAGGGTGTGGTGCACCCGGCATCGCGCTGGAAAGGCGCACAGCAGATCCCTCGGCTACGCTCGGGATGACAAAAGGTGGAGGGTCGCGCTTCCTGCAGCAATTGCTATGGGGGATGAACAGAACGCAGGGCAGCGGTTTCGCTTTCAGGAGGAAATCTCTGCTGGTTGCTGAAGTTTGCCAATTGCGCAACAGATGTGTCATCCCGACCGGGTAGGAGATCTGCGGTTGCTCTTTTCCATCGGTAACTGTTATAGTTACGAATCCGGCTCTTCCTTGCCGCTGAACAACGCATCGAGCAGCAACAAAATCCCACCAGTCACAATCGCCGAATCGGCAACATTGAAATCCGGCCAGTGGTAATGAACGATGTGCACTTCAAGAAAATCAATTACCGAGCCGAACCGCAGCCGGTCATAAGCATTCCCCAGCGCGCCCCCAAGGATGAGCGCCAGCGCAACCGAAGTGGCCGTAATGCTGCGGCCCAGCTTCAGCAACGCAACCAGCACAGCAACCGCCGCCAGCACAGAAAAAACAAGCAGCATCCACCGCACGCGCGCGGGCGAACCCGAATCATTGAACAAACTAAACGCCGCGCCGGGATTCTCCACATGACTGATGGCGAAAACGTGGGCAATCACCACCACATGACTACCCAACTCGATCCGGGTGGATGCCAGCCATTTCGTAATTCGATCCGCAACAATGACGATGACCGAAAGCAGCAGCAGCCAGCCTCTGGCGTCTTTCTTGATGCTGCTCATGCGCGGGGTTGGCTTTCTTCGGGTGGAACCCCCATCTGATCGAGCGCGGCCGAGCAACGTTCGCAGACCGTAGGCCAGCGCCAATCCTCACCCACGTGCACGGAGTAGTTCCAGCAACGCTCACATTTGGCGCCATCGGCCAGCAGGGTAGTAGCGATAACCTGCTGCGACGGCCCAGTCAGCACTTCCACCTGGGAGACGTTCAACAGCTCTTTCAAGCTATCCCGGTAGCGCTCGAGCAATGCGCCCATCGCTTGCGGAACTTCCAGCACCAGCCGGGCATCCAGCGCCTTACCAATCTGCTTGGCCTTGCGCGCCTCCTCCAGGCTCTTCAGAGCTTCGTCGCGGATGGCCAGCAAACCCGCCCAGTCGTTCATGAATTCCGCATCGATGGTCGCCGCCAGGCTCGCCGGCTCAGGAAACAGCTCCAGATGCACGCTGGGCAGGCGGTTGCTGATCTCCGGCATGTATTGCCAGATTTCGTCCGCGGTAAAGCTGAGCAGCGGCGCCACCAGGCGCACCAACGCTTCGGCAATCATCCACAAGACAGTCTGCGCAGAACGGCGCGCCGTATTCTGCGGCGCAAAGGTATAAATCCTGTCTTTCACCGCATCGATGTAAAGCTGGCTAAGATCGGCTACGGCGAATTCATTGAGCGCATGGTAGATGCGATGAAATTCAAAATCCTCATACCAGCGCAGGACCTTTTCCGTGAGTTCGCGCGTCCGCGTAAGCATGTACCGGTCGAGAGGCGGCATCTGCTCCCACGGCACCGCATCCCTCTCCGGCTGAAAGCCGTTCAGGTTACTCAGCAGATACCGGAAGGTATTGCGCAGCTTACGGTAGGTCTCCGCGACCCGCTGCATTAGGTTTTCGCTGGCGGCTACATCTTCGCGGAAGTCGACCGAGGCCGCCCAGAGACGGACAATCTCCGCCCCAAGACGCTGAGCGACATCCACCGGGTCAGCGCCATTACCAAGGCTCTTGGACAAGGCACGCCCCTGCTCGTCGAGCGTCCAGCCGCAGGTGGCGGCCATGCGGTAAGGCGCGGCATCGCGCGTGCCGACAGCGCAGAGCAGGGAAGACTGGAACCATCCACGATGCTGGTCGCCGCCCTCGATATAAAGATCCGCCGGCCAGGGAAGATCCTTCTCCGTGCCCAGAACGGCCGCCTGGCTGGCGCCGCTCTCGAACCACACGTCGAGGATATCCATTTCCTTCTTGAAATCGCCGGCGCCGCAGGATAGGCAGCGTGTGCCCGGAGGCAGAATCTCCGCCACGCTCGCGCACATACCAGGCATCCGCCCCTTCCGCCGCAAAAAGGTCGACGATGCGCTTGTTCACCGCCTTATCGTTCAGCGGCTTGTGGCAGTTGAGGCAGAGAAAGACCGCGATGGGCACGCCCCAGATCCGCTGCCGCGAGATGCACCAGTCAGGACGGGCGGAGACCATGTTGGAGATGCGCTCCTGGCCCCACTGGGGATCCCATTTCACCCGGCCGATCTCCTCCAGCGCGCGCTCGCGGAAAGTGGTCATCGAACCATCCGCACGCACCATCGGGGTTTCCATGCTGATAAACCACTGCTCCGTGGCCCGGAAGATCACCGGCCGGTGGCAGCGCCAGCAGTGCGGATAGGAGTGATAGACGTCTTGCCGGCCCATCAGGGCATGCCGTTCGATCAGCAGGTTGATGATGGGCTCGTTGGCCTTGAAGACATAAAGCCCGTCATATTCGGGCAGCCCCTGGCGTATATGCCCGCCGTCATCCACATCGCTGATCTGCCGCAATCCATAGCGTGCGCCGGTGGCGAAGTCGTCAACGCCGTGCGCGGGCGCGGTGTGGACGGCGCCAGTGCCCTGGTCGGTGGTGACATAAGTCGCCAAAACGCCCAGGATCGTCCGCTCCAGGAACGGGTGGGAGAAGGTGACGCGATCCATCCGCGAACCCGGGAAGCGGGCGATCTCCTGGGCACTCTCCAACCCACAGGCAGTGCGGGTTGCGCCGGCCAGCGCCTCAGCCACGATGTAGACTTCGCCCTCCTGTTCCAGGGCTACGTACTCGAAATCGGGATGGAAGGCAACCGCGAGCGAGGCGGGTAGCGTCCAGGGCGTCGTGGTCCAGATGATGGTCGAGACCCGTTTTCCAGCCAGCCGGGGATCGATTGCCTCAGGAGGGCTGGTCAGCCGATAGCGCACATACACGCTAGGGCTGGTGTGCATCTCGTATTCGATCTCCGCTTCGGCCAGCGCGGTGCGGTCATGCATGCACCAGAGAACCGGCTTCAGGCCCTTGTAAACAAAGCCCGTTTCCAGGAAGCGAAAAAGCGTCTCGATGATCTTCGACTCGTACTCCGGCGTCATGGTGGAGTAGGGGCGGCTCCAGCGCCCAAATACTCCCAGGCGCTTAAACTGCTCCCGCTGCAGGTCGAGGTACTTCTGGGCGTACTCGCGGCAGGCGCGGCGTACCGCGATCGCCGGCATTTCCAGCTTCTTGCGGCCCAGTTTCTCGTCGACTTTGATCTCGATCGGCAGGCCATGGCAATCCCAGCCGGGCACGTAGGGGGCGTTGAAGCCGGCCATGGTCTTTGATTTCACGACAAAATCTTTCAGGCACTTGTTGAGCGCGTGGCCCAGGTGGATCGGCCCGTTGGCGTAGGGGGGGCCGTCGTGCAGTACATAGCTGGGCGCATCCTGGCGCACCCCCCGAATTTGCTCGTAAAGCCCTTCCTGCTCCCAGGCGGCCAGCCTTTTAGGCTCGCTTTGGGGCAGATTTGCCTTCATGGGGAAGTCGGTTTGCGGTAGATTCAGAGTCGCCTTAAGTTCGGGCGGAGCCGGCATTGTTTCTCCAGTCGAAAAACGTGCAAAACCTTATTGTAGCTTTGCTGCGTCAAAAGGGTGGCGGGCAGCTTAATTGTCTCGTTGTCGTAAAAGTTAACGAGCGGCTTACCTCAGGCAGGAAAAAGGTGTCTAATACTTTTTAATGGATCTTGAACAGATACGGGCTCCGTATTTCTGGAGAGAGACAAGCCGGACGAGAGTCGTCCATAATGAGGAGATAGGCGGAGAGAGGCTTACACGCCCTCTTTTCTCATAAGTTCTATGGCCAATCAGGTTTTAGTACCTCCGGAGCTGGATAAGCAGGATCAGCCAAGAGAACCCAAGTTGCTTGCCGAGATCATCGATGAGCCGGCGTGGAAGACGATCGCCGACAACATCTATGACCTGTTTTATCCCCGCAAGCTTCCGCCTCTTGTCCTGACGTCGAAGCCCATTGCCGTCGTCGACCCGATGAAGGAGAACCGGGGTCGCGCCGCTTCCATTATCTCGGTTGCCACCCACGTGGTGATCATCGCCCTTATCCTGTGGGCGTTCATGGCGGTCAAGAAAGCAGTGACCAAGAAGAACCAGCTGGTCACCAACATCGACGTGCCCCAGTACATGCCCATTGCCCCCAAGGGCCCGCAGATGGGTGGCGGCGGCGGTGGCGGCTCACATGACATTTTGCAGTCGCCCAAAGGGCGTTTGCCCAAGTTCGAAGAGCAGCCGATCGTGCCCCCGATGGTCATCAAGAACGACCACCCCAAGCTGACGGCTGACCCGGCGATCATGATGCCCAAGGACATCCAGTTGCCCAACAACAACCTGCCTAACCTGGGCGACCCTCGGACCAGTGTGGTTGGTCCGGCTTCTAACGGGAGCGGCAGTGGTGCGGGCATGGGCACTGGCTCGGGCGGCGGCATTGGCTCGGGTAAGGGCAATGGTTATGGTCCGGGTGAGGGCGGCGGCTACGGCGGCGGTCTCTACCATGTCGGCGGAGGCGTTTCTGCCCCACAACTGATCTTCTCGCCCGACCCTGAGTTTTCTGACGAGGCTCGGCGCGCGAAATATCAGGGCGTCTGTGTGGTCTCTTTGATCGTGGACGCGCAGGGCAATCCGCAGCGGGTAGCGGTAGTGCGCCACCTGGGCATGGGGCTGGACGAAAAGGCAGTCGAGGCGGTGAAGCAATATAAATTCAAGCCCGCCACGCTGCAGGGCAAACCAGTGCCCGTGGAAGTAAACATCGAAGTCAACTTCCGCATTTACTAACTGACCCGGCAGCGAAGGCTTTGGGTGCCCCATTCAAGCCGTACTTCGGCTTGAGTGGGCAAAGGGCTCTTCGGGGCAAGACTTTCACGCTTGGTCACTCACCGATCTCGGCCGAAATACTACTCCCCAAACAACGCCGCCGGGATCTCCTGCTCACTCGACAGCATGGCCTTCCACGGATCCTTGCGCAGCCGTTCGCTCCAATCAGCAAACTCGGCAATCAGGAACTTCGGCGCCTTCGACCCCTTGAGCTCCTCCCACTCCAACGGCAATGCCGAAGCCATCCCCAGTCGAGCGCGGCTCGAATACGGAGCAACCGCCGTCGCTTCCCGCTCGTTACGCAAGTAGTCGACAAAGATCTTGTTCTTCCTCGCAGCCTTAGTCATTTTGCTGATGTACAGCTTGCTGTTGTCCTGTTCCATCTGCAGCGTAAAAGCATGGGTAAACGCTTTGATCCGCTCCCACTCGAGCGTGGGCCGGATGGGCGCCACCACATGCAGGCCTTTGCCGCCAGTCGTCTTGACAAAGCTCTGCAGCCCTAATTTCTTAAGCCGTTCCCGCACCTCCAACGCGCCATCACAAAGCGTTGACCAGGACACCGCCTCGTCCGGATCGAGATCGAAAATAATACGGTCCGGATGCTCGAGGTCGAGATTTGTCGACCCCCAGGGATGGATTTCGAGCACGTTCATCTGCGCCAGCCCAGCCAGGCCTTCCGCGCTATCCACGGTAACGTAAGTCTCGGTTGCGTCGCCCTTAGCCCGCGGAATCTCAACCCCGCCGATTCCAGGTGGCATTCCCTGTCCCAGTTGCTTTTGATAGAAGCATTTCTGTCCCGCCCCATTCGGGCAGCGCACCAGGGAAAGCGGCCTGCCTGCAACGTGGGGAACCATCCGCGGAGCAACCGCCAAGTAGTAGTCGACTAATGCCTGCTTAGTAACTCCAGTTTGCGGGTCGACAACCTTATCGGGATGAGTGATTCGGAATCCAAGCTTGGAGGGAGCGGCGTGAGTTACCGGCTTCGCATCTTTACTTTTTTCACGCTGTTTCGCTGCCGGTGCAGTCTTGGTCGCAAGACTCGGGTCCGGGACCTCGCGCCGTACCTCCGCCGCCTTCTTGTCCTCGCGTAGGCCCTTGAAGCTAGCTTGGCGGACCAGCTTATCGGCAGTCCAGGTACTGAACTGCACCTCCGCCACTAATTCGGGCCGCACCCAAAGGGCCCCCTTTGCGGCCGCAGCCGGCACGTCCACCAAGGGCATTTTACTTTGCTTCATACCCTCCAAGCGCTGGCGCAGCACGCGCCCATTCGCCTGTGTGAAACCAGTACCCGTGCGGCCCGCATAAATCAACTTCTTGTCCTCGTAGTAACCCAGCACCAGGGCGCCGATCCCCTCCGTTCCATTCGCAGGCTTGGTAAATCCCCCAATCACGAACTCCTGCCGGCGAATGCACTTGATCTTGATCCATGACTTGCTGCGGCCTGAGGTATATGCGCTATCGGAGCGTTTGGATACGATGCCCTCCGCACCCATCTCGCAAGCCGCTTTAAAGATCGGCGCACCCTCAGTCTCTATATCCTGGCCAAAACGGATGACCTCGTGTTCCGGTAGGGTATCGAGCATTTGCGCCAGGATCTGCTTGCGCTCGGCAAGCGGCTCATGGCGAAGATTGTGTCCGTTGAGGTGCAGCAGGTCGAAAACGAAGTAGGTCAGAGGATGGGATGCGCCCTCGTCGAAGGCCGCCTGCAATTTGGCGAAGCTGCTTTGCCCGTCAGCGTCGAGTACCACCACCTCACCATCGAGAACGGCGTGCTCTACTTTTAGCCGGCCTAACTCGCGCACGATCAGTGGCATGCGATGCGTCCACTCGAGCCCGCTGCGGGTAAAGAGGCGAACTTTGCCGCTCTTGTCGATGTGCGCCTGGATGCGGTAACCATCCAGCTTCAACTCATGGACCCAGTGCGCTCCTACCGGCGGTGCGGGTGCTTCCGATGCCAGCTGGGGAGCAATAAACGACGGCAAAGCTTCCTTTACTCCCGGAAGCTCCGCCGGGGCGAAAGGGGCAGCTGATACCTTCTTATCCGATCCGGAACCTTCGGGCCGATTCGATTGCCATACGTGGTCCTCTTCCCGCGCAATGGCGTCCATGTCGCGGTTGGTGAGGACGCTGTTGGGCTCCTTCTCAACAATCGGCTCGTCGCTCGCAGTCTGTTCGTATTCGTCATGTTCCTTGATCAGGAGCCAGTTCGGCTTGGCCTCCTTCGCCGCCTTTCCCCCCATGCGGACAAGCACCCATTTGCCCTGCAGCTTCTTTCCATGAAGGATGAATTTCAGATTGCCTTTGGCCAGGGCTTCATCCGCATCGCCCAGCGGCTCCCAGGTGCCCTCATCCCATAGCATCACCGTTCCACCGCCATACTGGCCTTTGGGAATCGTGCCTTCGAAGCCACCGTATTCCATCGGGTGGTCTTCTACCTGCACTGCCAGCCGCTTATCGCCTGGCACGTAGCTCGGCCCTTTGGTCACCGCCCAGCTCTTCAGCACGCCGTGCAATCCGAGACGAAAGTCGTAATGCAGCCGCGTGGCCGCATGCTTCTGGATAACGAATGGCAAAGCCCCCTCTTTACTCGGAGAGGCCGCATGCTTGCCGTCGTCCTTGCCACTTGGTTCCGCGGTCTTGCTGAAGTCGCGCATCTCGCGATAACGCTCCAGCTGTTCGTCGACGAGGTTGGAGGACGTGGGGGCCGCTTTCCGGTTCGCGGGGGGCGCTTTCTTCTTGCTAGGCATGCTTAACTACGTCTCCTCGAGCAGAACTCTACGCTCTCCTGCGCGTAATCAGGACAGCGGTAACATAGCTCAGTAGGATGAGGATCACTGTGAACAGGCTGTGTCGTAGATCGCCGATCACCGAGCCGATCAGGAAAGCGGCCGAGGCCAGGAGTACGCATAGCGTGGTCCACGGATAGAACCAAGCCTTGTAGGGCCGAGGGCGATCCGGTTCCTTTCTGCGCAGTACCAGCAAGGCGGCAAAAACCGGAAGATAGTTGGCCACGAACAGGATCGCGGCAATGGCAATCAGCGACTCGAACGTGCCCGTGAGCACAAGGATGATGCTGGCAAACGAGCAAACGAAGAGGGCTACCGCCGGAGTTCCGCCCTCATTCACCGTGGTCATACGTTGCGGCAGGAGACCGTCCCGAGCCATGGAAAAAAGAATGCGCGGCGTGAGCATCAGCCCTGCGTTGATTGTGCTCAGTACCCCAACCACAGAGATTAGGAGAATGAACTGTCTTCCGTAGCTGCCGAAGACCAGCATGGCGGCATCCGCGGCCGGCAACTGGGAACCTGCGAGACGGCCCATTCCCAACGTGTGGAGTAAAGCTCCATTCATCAGCAGGTAAATGGCAGTGCATGTGAGCGCCGTGCCTATCATGGACCGCGGCAGGTTCCGTGAAGGGTCTTGATCTTCCTCTGCAAAATAAATCGGTGCATACCAGCCGTCGTAGGTGACTACCACCCCTTGCAGAGCAATGATTAATCCCAGGAAAAGGGTGTGTCCGCCAAGAGAAAGCTTCGTGGCCACGGCAGCGCCGGAGGCAGCGGGGGAGAGGAAGCAGGCAATGACCAGTCCAATCAATCCCAGAGCTTTGGCAGCGCTGGTAAATTCCTGTGCCCGGCTGCCCGGCCGCAAGCCGCTCCAATTTAACAGAGTCAGCAAGATCAGCCCGGTGACTCCGACCAATTGGACGTGTCCGGCAAGACGGGGAAACAGCCCAGCGGAAAACTCTCCCAACGCCACCGACAGGTAAGCCATCGCCACCGATTCCACCACCGCATTCAGGCAGCCAACGACAAACCCCACGCGTGGTCCGAATGCGCGGTGGGTGTATGCATAAAACCCACCCGAGTTGGGGATCATGGTGGCGAGTTCCGTCACCGAGCTACAGCAGAGAAGTGCGTAGACCCCTCCCAGGATCCAAACCGTCAGCACCAGGGTGGCGCTACCTAGCTGGCCGGCGACTTCCCCTGGAGTCCGCAGAATGCCGGACCCAATCGTGGTTCCGACCCCGACAGCGATGCCAAAGCCAGCGCCGAGCATGCGCAGCAAGTGCCCCGAGCGGGGCCGTGCGTACTGTGTATCGGTATTAATACAAACCCACCTTAGCTTTTCGTCTGAATAGGCAGCGGGGAGAGCACATGGTAGAGGATGAGTAAAGGCAGGTCAAATCAATCTAGCTCACACCTGACCCTCCTCCCCGTAATATGAAGACCATGCCCCCGCACTCATCCGAAGCTTCCCCCGTTGTCACGCCCAGCGAGGCCACCCGCGCGTTCGATTCAGCATGGGTCCGCGCCCAATTTCCGTCCCTCTCACAAACCGTCGACGGCCATCCCGCGGTTTTTCTCGATGGCCCAGGGGGAACCCAGGTGCCGCAGCGCGTCATTGACGCGATCTCTGATTACTTGCGCAACAGCAACGCCAACACGGATGGCTTCTTTGCCACCAGCCGGCGTACCGACGCGATGCTTCTCGGCGCCCGTGTCGCTATGGCTGATTTTCTTGCCTGCGATCCCGAGGAAGTCATCTTCGGGGCAAATATGACCTCATTGACCTTTGCCATGAGCCAGTCGATTGGTCGCGAACTGAATCCAGGCGACGAGATTGTAGTCACACGACTGGATCACGGGGCCAACTTTTCTCCCTGGGTAGCTTTGGAGGAACGCGGAGTCACCATCCGCATCGCTGAAATTCATGATGAGGATTGCACCCTCGACATGAACGACCTGGCGCGAAAGATTAACAGCCGCACCAAACTGGTCGCTGTTGGCTATGCCTCCAATGCTGTGGGGACCATCAACAACGTGAGAGAAGTGGTTCGCATGGCGCATCGCTTCGGAGCCATGACCTACATCGATGCCGTACACTACGCGCCCCATGGTCCCATCGATGTGCGTGCCATCGATTGCGACTTCCTAGTTTGCTCTTCGTACAAATTCTTCGGCCCCCACATGGGGGTGCTGTACGGCAAGCACCGCCATCTCACGCGCTTGCAACCATACAAGGTCGCCGCCAATACCCACGCGGTTCCCCTTAACTGGGAGTGGGGCACATTGAATCACGAGTGCATCGCCGGGATTATTGCCTGTGTCGATTACCTTGCGGATTTGGGACGGCACATGGATCCTTCCGCATCCGCTCGCCGTATCGCGTTACTCACTGCCTGGAAGGCTATTCAAAAGCACGAACAAATCCTTGTCGAAAGGCTCATTTCCGGGCTGTTGCAAATTCCGAGGCTCAAGTTTTACGGCATCAGCGATCCGGCACGCTCAGGCGAACGTTGTCCCACAGTCGCAGTACGCATCGCGGGCCATACGCCTCTGGCATTGGCAACAGAATTAGGACGGCGCGGCTTCTTCACCTGGGACGGCAATTACTACGCGCTCAACCTGACCGAGCATCTGGACGTAGAAAAGCATGGCGGCTTTCTGCGTATAGGCTTGGCCCACTACAACACGGCAGAAGAGGTGGATCGGTTGCTGGCCGCCTTGCGAGAGATGACGCAGTGATCTGCAACCAGGACGGTTTCCTAAACACGGCCTATGGTTCAGGACGGGTGCCCCATTCGCAGGGCGTATATGGGCCGAAAATGATTTCTTCCAATGCTTAGGCCGTCTTGCTGCGTTTGCCGGAAACGAGTTTTAACTTGCGTTTGGCCGACGGCGTTGCCGTCTTTCCCGCCTGCTTGGAGGCTTTAGCAGCGGGGTTCGCCGCCAGGCTCTGCCGCAGAGCAGACATCAGATCGACCACCTTGCCGCGGCTCTTCTCTGGCTTTTCCTTAGGCAATGGCTTGTTGGCCAACCTTGCTTCTACCAGCTCCCGCACCGCGGACTCATAGTTATCGGTGAACTTATCCAGCTCCAGCGGACGCGTATACGTCTTGATCAGCTGTTTGGCCAATCCCAATTGGGCACCATCCAGTTTTGCCGAGGAAATCTTGCCAAAGTACTCGCCGGCGTCACGCAACTCCTCCGCGAAGCGAAGAATGTACAGCATCATCCCCAGCTGTTTTCGGTCAGGCGGAGGTGCTAACGCGACCAGGTGTTCCCGCCCGGCGAAGGCGATCTCGCCCAGTCCGACCATCTCACTATCGACCATCGCCTGACGCACGATCGCGAAAGCCGTGGCCTGAGGGCCTTTCTTGGGCACAACAAAATACGGCTTGACATAAAACGACGGCGGGACCTCGTTGACCGAAGAAAACTGTGTGATCTCCAGAGTGTCCTTCCCCGGAATGCGAAGGCGCTTGAGATCCTCGGGTTCGATGATCGCGTACTTGCCTTTCTCGTATTCGTACCCTTTCACGATCTCCGACTTCTCCACTACGTGCGGCTCGTCTTCCTTATGTCCCTTTGCGGCGACGTGCAGACGCCCCGGCTTGTGGTCGTGTTCTTCCTGTTCCTCGCCGTCGTCGACCACGTTTTGGTAGTGGATTCGTTGCCCGGTGGCCCGGTCAATCTGGTGGAATTGAAATTGCCGCGAAGAGGTCGTCGCGGGATAAATTTCAACCGCGAAACTGACCAACGAGAGGGAGATCTGTCCAGACCAATAAGGGCGTGCCATGCCAACTTTTAGATGCAGGCTGCCGCCCGGGAGCCCGGCAAACTTGGAGTTTTTGACCCGGTTTGGTAGTCTGTCAGGGTTACGCATGCGCGCGTAGCTCAGTTGGATAGAGCGTCTGGCTACGAACCAGAAGGTCGGGAGTTCGAATCTCTCCGCGCGCACCACGCGGAATCAATAACTTAACATCCCAGCCAATCGTGGAGCTGACCGCTCTCCCGCAAAGGAAATTCACTGTGAGATTATCCGTCCGCAGCCTTGCATGGATGCAGCGGATCGCCGCCTTGCTCATTGGCCTATTCTGGGTCTCTTTTTGGGCGGACCACACGCAGCTACCGGCCAACATCGTAGATTTCGAGTGGTGCTTTCTTCTGCCCGATATTTTGTGGATCTCAGGAGCCTTTTGGGTAGCCAGCAACTGGCTGATTGCCCGCGATCCGCGCGCTGGAATCGCCACCGCGGTAGCCGGTGGATCGATGGCCTACCTGGGCCTGCTCGACGCAGCCTGTAATTTCCGCCACGGCCAATATATGGGTTCGTTTTCCCGGGGCGCTCTGAATGCCCTGGTGAATATTACCTGCCTTATCTTCGGCTGCGTCAACATCTGGTATGCGATGGTGCGCACCAGGTTTGAGGATAGGGAACCGTAGGAGATGCCTCCCAGTCGCGACCAGATCTTATTTGGCCGGCAACGGTGCAGCCGGTTCTTCCTTAGGCGGCAGCGGAGCCGTGAGAGGGATCTCTTCCACGATGTCGATCCCGGCGCTGCGAAGTAGTTCGGTCACCACAGCGCGATTGAGCCTGGTAAAGTCGAATTCCACCCGCATCGTCTTGTGCTGCTCATCGAGCGTGATCTTACGAATCCCGTAGACCCCGCGAGCCTTGCCCAACGCAATCATGGCCGCCTCGGTGGGGTGCAGTTCGTAGCGATAGAGAACGTCAAGATTGGTCGTCATGAGGTCATCATAGCAAGGCCGCAGTCGGGTCTATAGGTGAGAAAGAAAATTCACAATTTCCGGCGAAGTCCAGTCCTGCACACTGACGAATTTACGGCGAATCTGACCCCGTCGATCGATCGCGTAGGTATCAGGGAAAACAAAGGTTCCGTAGAGGGCGTTGCTGTGCTGCTCCGCATCGCGGATGGTCAGGAAATCGACCTCGTGCCGGGCGAGAAATCGCTGGTAGGCGGCGGGATCCTGATCCACATCCACACCTACCACCACCAGCTGCGGCATCTGCCGTTGCAACTGGTTCAGCGAGGGGATCTCCTCTATACACGGAGCGCACCAGCTCGCCCAGAAATTCAGCAGAACCACTTTGCCACGGTAGCTGCTTAGCTGGAGGCTGCGTCCGCCATCGGAGATAGTAAAGTCAGGCGCCGGCTTGCCAATCTGTCGCGGATGGTCGCCCCGGTCGCACCCTGCGGCCAGCAGGAGCGAGAGCAGGAAGACGGAGCCGCGCATACGAAAAGCCACGTCTCTAATAATACCAAGCGGCCCGCGGGCGTGCCCTGAATCAATGCCGGATCAACGCACCCCTAATCAACGCCACGCGGGATGAGCCCAGTGAAAAGCTCTCCCTGCGCTGCGCTTGCCGGGCGCCATCGACTCGCGAAGGAAGCAATAAATTCAGCAGCTTTGAGGGCAGAAACTGGCTCACCACGACGGCCGCGAAACCCGGGACATAATGGCGCCTTAAGCGTTCCAGCTTGCGCCGGTATTCCGGCTTCACCAGACTTCCGTTGCTGATCAGCTCGCGCGTGAGACGCCGCCCATATTGGCGTTGCAGAAATTTGACCCCTCGGCGATGCAAGCGCAACTTCTCCGGGTCGCCCTGCAGGTACGGCAACTCCATCTCCAGGACCCGATAGCTCACCAACAGCATTTGCTCCGCGTCGCGGGAGGTGTTGGAGTCGTGAAGCCGGTACTCCGCGACCGGCGCCTCATGGGCAATCCAGGTGCTTTGCCGCGCTGTGCGCAGGTACAGCTCATGATCTTCCGCGCCCTGCACGCTCTCATCGAACACGCCCGTCAGCGCCAACCCTGAGCGCCGATGCAGCGCCGAGCATGGCGTCTCTATGAAATTATGCTCCAGCAGCATCCGGTAATGATCGCGCCCGGCGGCGTGCTTGTTGGAATATCCAATCGGCCTTCCGTCGGCTCCTATATAGCTGTGCTCGCCCACGGCAACCGCACATTCCGGATGCTCCTCCAGAAGCTTGACTCCGGTTTCGACGCCCATGGGCAAAAGGCGGTCGTCATGATCCAGAAACAAAACATATTTGCCCTGGGTGTGGGCGATACCGCTATTGCGCGCAGCGGAGATACCGCGATTCTCCTGGTAAATGTAGCGAACCGGATAGGATTGCGCAATTTGGGCAGTCTCGTCGGTTGAGCCGTCATCGATCAGGATGATTTCAATCCGGGGGTAGGTCTGTTGCAGAACGCTTTCGATGGCCTCGCCCAAAAAACGGGCCGAGTTGTAGCAGGGAATCACCACCGAAACCAGCGGAAGAGTCGCGTCAGGCGTGCTTGGCCAGGATGTCATTTTTTCGGCCTCGGTCGAATCATCACCGGAACCACGCGTCTGCGAAGAGGGAGAGGGGTACAAGTTTCAAGGACGCGGCATGACGTGTCCTGCCGTGGGACGCTTTGTTTCATTTTGGCACACTCGCGCAGGCGTTTTTATTGGGGTTTTCTACGAAATCGTGAATGCGCGAGCAAAGAAAACCTGAACAATTACATTTTCTATAATGTTGAGAATCGTCGCGGGACGGCGGCGAATGCCGGTCGGCTGCGGACGGAATTTCCTGTAAGCTGCCCTGGACGCGACCGCATGTACGGCTTTACGATGAAGCCCGCCGGAGCCGCGAGGCGCACAGGAAATCCGGGGAAAGGAAGATCGGCGATGCGTCTCTCTGTCATCGTGCCCGCTCGCGATGAGGCCGATGTCATCCAGCAGTGTCTCGAATCTTTGCTGGCTCAGTCCGAAGAGGGCTTCGCCGTCGGCGAGGATTGGGAACTGTTGATGGTGGATGATGGCTCCGCCGACGCAACCCGCTCCATCGCCCTCGGATTGCCAGGTGTAACTGTCCTCGACCCTGAGCCCCTCCAACCCGGCTGGACGGGAAAAGCGAATGCGGTCTGGAGCGGAGCCAAAAAGGCACGAGGCGAATGGCTCCTGTTCACGGATGCGGACACCATCCATGCAGCCGGCGACCTGGTGCGAGCCTTGCATGAAGCGGATCATGCGCATGTTGTGATGCTCTCCTATTCCCCGAAACAATTAGTCACGGGCTTCTGGCAGCGTGCTCTCATGCCGTTGATTTTTTCCGAGCTTGCGCTCGCCTATCCGCCGCAGAAAGTATCTGATGCGGGATCCCGTATAGCTGCTGCCAATGGTCAATTTCTAATGGTTCAGCGAGCCGTTTACTTTCAGGTGGGCGGCCACTCGACGGTGGCCGGCTCCCTGCTCGAAGATGTAGATCTGGCCTTCTTGTTAAAGCGCCGTAAACACCCTATCCACTTCCGCTATGCGCCCGACGCGCTCAGTACGAGAATGTATCGTGGCTTTGGCGCGATGTTCGAAGGTTGGACCAAGAACCTAGCCCGGCTTTTTGGCTTTCCGTTAATGATGGCGGCAGGGAGGGCTCTCGATCTGCTCCTCATCATTGGCCTGCCGCTTCTGCTATGGCATTTTTTTCAATTCCTCTGGCTCGCTTCGCCTTG
>CAWCAZ010000044.1:0-64990 GCA_963793525.1 uncultured Acidobacteriaceae bacterium | reverse complement strand
CAATCCCGGTTAGCCGCGACCATTTCATTCAATCCGCAAATGTAAGCGTGGATGTTATAAATGGACGCGCCAACAGGCCGAGGATCCACCGCGCTTTCGCGCGCATGCTCTTCGGCGATCCGCTGTACCAGTTCCTGCACGTAGCCACGCTCGCCTTCCCACCCATTGTCAGCGCGGCTGAGCGTTTTGAAGTAAAAGAAATTCGGCTGCCTGGCAGCAACCTTCTCGAAGGAATCCTCATAATAGAGTTCAGTCTCGTAACGCGTCCCGTAAACCAGCCAGATCTTTTGCCCCTGGCTACGATCCTCGCCATTCTCGGGGAAGAGGTGTTCAACAAACCCCCGCATGGGCGCGATCCCCGTGCCGGTGGCGATGAGGATGCTGTCCGTCAACGGCGAGCGCAACAGGAACAACCCATGTGGCCCGTGCACCTGGATGCTCTGTCCCACCTCCAGATCGCACAGCAGATTGGAGAAGAACCCGCCCTCCACGCGATTGACGCACACGTCAAACTGGTTGGCGCGGGGCGCCGATGCGATGGAGTAAGCCCGGGTCTGCTGTTTTCCCGCAGGGTCCAAGGCTACGGCGGAGACGAACTGGCCCGGCTGGAAATCGAACTTCTCCAGCTCTTCGATGGTGAATTCAAGATGGAAACAATCCGCGCGCTCTGAAAGCAGAAGTCTGCGCGTTAGCCGCGCAGTATAGAGTGGTCGTCCCAATATCCCTCACCTCGGATGAAATGCAACCTTGCCTATCAACTACCTATTCGACGGTCACGGACTTGGCCAGGTTGCGAGGTTGATCCACGTCGCAGCCGCGGCGCACCGCGATGTGATACGCCAGCAACTGCAACGGAACCACTTCAAGCAGCGGCGCCAGCAATTCGGGCGCGTGGGGCACGAAAATCACATGTTCCACCAACTCACGAATCTGCTTGTTGCCCTCGGTAGCCACCGCAATCACGCGGCCCGACCGCGCCGTCACTTCCTGGATATTCGAGAGCGTCTTCTCATAGCGCAGCATGGATTCCGGGCTGTCCGCATCGCTGGTCGCCAGCACCACCACCGGCAACGCTTCATCGATCAGCGCATTCGGCCCGTGCTTCATCTCCCCAGCCGGATAGCCCTCGGCGTGAATGTAAGAAATCTCTTTGAGCTTCAACGCTCCCTCGAGCGCGATCGGAAAGTGAATGCCGCGCCCCAGGAAAAGAAAATTCGACGCCGAGGCAAACACCTTAGCCAGTTGCCGGCACTCGCCATCGCGCTGCCGCAGCACCTCTTCGATCTTTCCCGGAATCCGGCTCAGCTCGTCGACCAGCGCCGTGCTTTCCGGCGCTCGCGATCGTTCCCCGCTTCTGGGCCAGGTGCAGCGCAAATAGGAACAGCGCCGTCAACTGGGCGGTAAATGCTTTGGTTGAGGCCACACCGATCTCGGGTCCCGCGTGGGTATAGATCGTGCCATGCGCTTCCCGCGCCACCATGGAGCCCACCACGTTGCAGATAGCGATGGTCATCGACCCTTTGGCGATCATCTCCCGCTGCGCCGCCAAAGTATCCGCGGTCTCTCCCGACTGCGTGATCAGCATGCCCAGCGCGTGCGGGTCGGCAATCGGATCGCGATAGCGATATTCGCTGGCGTAGTCCACCTCCACGGGAATCCGCGCCAGCCGCTCGATCATGTATTTGCCCGCCAGCGCCGAATGCCAACTGGTCCCGCAGGCCGCGATGTTTACCTGGGTCGCCGCGCGGAAATGATCGTCGGTGATCTTCATCTCGCCCAGAAAAATCTCGCCCGTCTCCAGCGAGATGCGCCCCAGCGTAGTGTCGCGAACAGCTCGCGGCTGCTCCCAAATCTCCTTCAGCATGAAGTGCTTGTAGCCGCCCTTTTCCGCCTGGATCGGGTCCCACAGAATCTTCTCCACCTTGCGCTCGACGGGAGCGCCATCGAGATTGGTGAACTTCACGCCTTGCGGGGTCAGGATGGCCACATCGCCATCGGCCAGAAAGTACATCATGCGGGTGTGGTGCAGGATGCCCGGCACATCCGAGGCGACGAACGATTCCCCCTCACCCACACCGATCACGGCCGGCGGCCCATTGCGCGCGGTCACGATGGTGTCCGGCGCATCGGCGGAGATCACGCTGATGGCGTACGCACCCGTCAACCTGCGCGCCGCCCGGCGCACGGCGTCCTCCAGCAACATCGTCTTGCCCGAGCTCTCGGCCGAGCGCATTTCCTGTTCGACGAGGTGGGCGATGACTTCGGTATCGGTTTCGGTCACGAAGGTATGACCCTCACCCGCCAGCTCGCGTTTCAATTCCAGGTAGTTTTCGACGATGCCGTTATGCACCACCACGATGCGCCCGGTGCAGTCGCGATGTGGATGGGCGTTCTCTTCGGTCGGCCTGCCGTGGGTTGCCCAGCGGGTGTGGCCAATGCCATAGGTGCCCTTGAGTGGATGCTGCCGGATCACCTCTTCCAGGTTACGCAACTTACCTGGGGCCCGGCGCAATTCCAGCCCATGTCCCGCACTCCCTACCGCGATACCGGCCGAGTCGTATCCGCGGTATTCGAGCCGCCTCAAGCCTTCCAGAATGACCGAGACTACATCCTTAGGGCCGACATATCCCACGATTCCACACATAGACTCTTATTGTACGGTCGATGGCCAGGCAGGCTTATTCTTCGAGGCGATAGGTGAACTCTTCGATCACCGGGTTGGTCAGCACGTCGCGGGCAATACGTTCCACTTCAGCCTGAGCATCGGCGGTCTCCATCGCGCGCAGGGTGAGTTGGAAGTACTTTCCTTGCCGCACGTCCTCGACGGCGGTGTATTGCATTCGTTTCAGCGCGCCATGGATGGTTTGCCCTTGAGGGTCGAGGACGGTGCGCTTCAGCGTGACGTAAACATGCGCCTTCATAGTGGCCGATTATAAATGGCCACCTGCCGGCGCATGGCACGAACGCCGACCGGGGCATGTACGACGAGAGGGCAGGGTAGATTTTCCGCCTTCTCGCAGGTAAGCAGCTGAAAGTAGATGGGATGAGCCCTTTTTCACCTGCTCGACCCCGATCGGCCAGCCTTTTCGCTTCGATGGTCTTCTTCAGGGACTCTTCCGCAAAGGATTGCAGGATCGGATCGACGAACGCTCCCAACCCAAAGGGCACATCTCGGCTGAGAGTGACTGCCTCACACTCCACATACACTCCACCATCGCGCTCTTCCATGCGCCAATACGAGTTCATTGCCCATAGAAACCCGCTGCCCTCTCCCTCGGCGAGCTCTCGCTCTGAAGGCTTGCCGGCGTCCTCTACTTGCCGCACCGATTCACTTCGGGATTGGACGGCCATCCTGGTTGGGCCCAAAGGCATGTAGTCGATCGCATGCACGGTATCCATTACGGCAGTCAGGACCTTCGTCTTTGTGATTCGGTAGGAAACGACGAAATGGTTTCCATCATGAGAGAGCACTTTCACCCGGCTAACGTCGGGCCCGTATATTTTTCCGTAGTCTGCATAATCCTGATCCACTCGCTCCACCTGCGCCAGGGTCGCACCAGGGAGAAATACTCCGCCGATCCAGTGCTGAATCATGCCTTCCGGCACTGACAATGATTTCACTTTTTGGGTGACGATCTCTCCTCCGTCGCACCGCCTGTTGGCGGCCCGGATCGCGGTCGATCCACAGGAAGCCGCTCTGCGAATGATCTTGCGCCGCCATCTGTGTATCGAGCTCTGCAATGTATTTTTGGTATGCAGCAGTCGTTTCAGGCTTCAACTCTGCCTGTGCAGCCAGCGCTGCCAACAGAAGACAAAGCAACGCGCAAACAACTGCGCTGAGTCCTGACCCCTGTCACTCTTGGCTCGTTGGCGGCTTCGTGGTTTTCAACATCGAACATCGAAGTACTTGCGAACCTGTTCAGCAGCCGCAGTGCATTTTCCCGATATACCTTTCGCAAAACATCGTCCGGCAGATGGATCCCATGGATCTGCCATCGGCCTTGACGCGAAGCATGGGAAGGATAGTCAAAGTACTCGTCCGCCGTTTCAAAAAACCGGAAGTAAAGGCGATACATGGACTCCTCCGGCACCAGGTCGGCGCCAAAGAGGATGCGGTCAGGAAAATCCATGAAAAAGAGCCCGCGAGGAATACGGCTGCCGCCCAAGCTCCGAGACGCGCGCGCTGATGTCGATCACGACATTCGGATGGTCCTCCAGCAGCTGACGTGCGCGACCCAGGTTTTCTCCGCATTCGGCTACATGGGCTGCGACAAATGTAGTCTTCGGATGGCGCGCAATGACTCGATCGCGTTGATCAAGCAGTTCTCGCTTGGAAAAATGGGCCCCGTGAAAACCCCAGTCGGGGTGCGCCGCCAGTTCCTCATAGCGCTCGTTGGTTCCGTCAATGGGTAAGAAGAATGCATCGGGGTCCGCGATATGGAACATGACAGGTATGCCCAACTCCGCCGCTTTATCAAATACAGGCGCGAGGCGCTCGTCGTCCACTCGCAGCAAATTTCCCTCTCCGATCGCGCACGGTCAATCCAAGGTCCTTCCAGAACTTGATTCCCTTGGCGCCATGCTCCACCAGTCTTCTCCAAACGATCTAGAGTGACGTTCACGAAGTCATCGCGCTCCACATCGGACCAATCCATCCAGCCGATGGTGGCAAAGCGCTCGAGCATCGGCAGAATGAAATTTATGCATGATGGCGATGGCCTCATCGCCCGTCTTCATTGTGATGTTAACCATGCGTTCGATGCCGCAGGCGTCCATGATGCGCAAAACCTCGACCGGGTCGAGAGCATCCAGATGATTGTGGTAGTCGATCACCGGGAACCGCGCGCGCTCCAGATGGTGTTCGGCGGTCACCAAGGTCGATTTAGGCTGAAACTCGCCCAGGGGAAGGGTTACCTTGGCCTTCGCCGTGACCATGGCCATAAAGTTGTCGTTGATGCTTTTGCCGGGCTGACTCACTGCATACTCCCATGATTCGTTCTAACATGCGATGGGACACTCATTCTCGTCCCGGGAAAGAATGTTGCGCAAGGAAGCGTTGCACGAGTACCAGGATCCCGGAATGCTTCCGTTCCCCCCACCCCAAGCGTCGAAAGTGCGCCGGTAATATTGCCTGCATAAGCACATTGATCCGGAGGCCAGCCCTTGAGCCAGCCGAACAGAAATCCCGCATTGAAGCTATCGCCCGCACCTATCGTATCCACAGGAGTTACAGAAACTGCGGGCGCAGAAAAGGTCTTTCCGTTAACCCGAACGACGGAGCCTCGTGATCCGCATTTTACGGCCACGCAAGGCACCCGCCGCCCAAGTTCCTCGATCGCCTCGTTTACTGTCGCCTTCTTTGCCATGCGGCACGCTTCCCTCTCGTTGGGCAGCAGAATGTCGACGTACGAGAGCAACTCGTCGAACACGCCTCCCCACTGACCGCTGGGATCATCGTTGGTGTCGAGTGAAATCGTCAGGCCGGCGCCCTTAATTCCTTAAAGAGTGCCGGTACGTCGGGCTCGAGAGAACACTGGAGGAAAAGCGATGAGAAGTGAAAATGTTTTGCCGACTTGAGATATTCGATGTCCAGATCGCGGAGGCGCAAGTTCGCCATGGTTCCCGGATAGGTGAGAATATGGCGTTCCCTTCCGTGAGGGAGGATCAGCGTGACGCCGGTCGCGGTGCTATCTTCACTCACCCGCACCCGGCTTAGGTCGACGCCGCTCGCCCCTAGCCGTTCCAGGGCAACCTTGCCCAGCGCATCCCGCCCCAGCAGAGAAATGAATCCAACGTGGGAACCCAATACGGCAATATTGTGCGCAAGAATGGCCGATGAACTGCCCAGAGGTGAGTTGGAAATCAGTGCCAAGCAACTCCCTTTCCATCGGCATGACCTCAGGCAACCCGTACATGATGAGGTCAAGATTGATTTCACCCGCGATTGAGATATCCAGAGTTTTCATAGAGCCAGTTGCCGCCGGAATCGTTTGTCATCCCGCCTGCCCCGGTGTGCCGTGGGACCGGAGCGACCTGTCCCGGCGTGCCGTGGAAGTGTAGTGGAGGGACCTGCGGTTTCTGTCATGAGATTTGAGAATATCCCATGCCGCGGCCTAGACAGCAAAAACTACCGTCAGCGTTCATCCAGCGCGTTGGATCGACATGTCCTGTTCCCTGGGCCCTGTCAGGCTTACGTCGCGCCAGTCGTCAATAGTAAACTTTGAGCGCAAATTGGATTTCACGCTGATCATTCTGACCGTCGCGTACCGAAGTGATTTTTCCGAAGTTACTCGTGTTGAGGAAATTGAGTGCCCCCGGGGCGGCTAATACGCCGTTACCCGAAAACCCGGGAAGTGAAAAGTTGGGATGATTGGTCAAGTTAAAGAATTCCGAGCGGAACTCTATCCGGACTCGCTCCGTCACAGGAAACTGCTTGAACAACGAGAAGTCGAAACGATGGAATCCCGGTCCGCGGAAATTGCTCGGCGACCCGCCCAGCGGACTGTAATCTGATTGACCAATGGTAGTGGCTATCGGAGGGTTGGTGTACGCGCCCGGATTGAGCCACTGATTGACATTGTGAGGACCTGAATAAATATACTGACCAGGCACTTTGTCCGCAACGCAGCCAAAGCCTGAAGTCGTGGTGATGGGACAGGGAACTGTTCCGGGTTGTCCGTCCTGGAGGGTCAAAATCCCGTTGGTATCCCAGCCTCCGAGAATGGCGTTCGCCACCTTACCCTCGTTGCTCAGGAAGCGTCTGTCACGGCCAATAGGCAACTCGTAGGTCCCACTCACGTGAATCACCTTCTGGGTGTCGAACTCGCATCGCCCGAAGTCGCCATGCAGGCCGAAGCCCGGCAGATACGGGGCACGATAGCCTGTCAACGCCGTATTATTCAGAACGTCCACGGCATCGGTAAGACAGCTGGACCACGTGAAATTACCCAGAACATAGAGACCTTCACTAAACCTGTGCTCATAATTTGTTTGCAGTCCATTGTAGTGGCTGTTCGTCGCAAACCTTGTAACGGTCATTCCCGAAAAATCGGGGTACGGCGAGTAGTCGAATGAATTCAATCCAGGAGGCAAAATTTCTCTGGGCGTGTTGGGGTTTGTGTAGCTACCGAGGTGATGAACTGTGTTGCCTATGTAACCCACCTGGAGCGTGTCATTACTCGCGAGTTGGTATTGCACCGTCAGGTTATAACCTTGGGTATTGGGGGTCGTTAAGTGGTAGTCCTCGCCCAGGAATCCCACCCCTCCGGGTTCGACTTGCGCTGAGTTTAATGGAATCGCGGTCAAGCCCGTCGTGAGCGTACCAATCGCCCCATTGGAGAAGGTGATCGGCGCATTCGGCGTCATGTAGGGATAATTCAAGTTGAATTGGAACGGGAAATCAACGTACGTCTCTACCACTGAATTCTCGAAACCTCCGTAGAAGATTCCATATCCACCACGAACCACCAACTTCGGCGTAAGTTGGTAGGCAAATCCGACACGAGGCGCAAAATTGCCTTTTTGTGATACCCCGAGCCCTGGTTGGCTCGAGCAAGCTATGTTTATGTTGTCCGTTGCCGCGGCCGCGCGAAAGTCTGGAGAGAGGGGCGTGTTACAACCCCCCTGCGCTATCAGAAACTCCGATGCGCCGTTCGCTCCCCCGCCTGGTAGAAAATTGGACTGCGCCCCATGCTTTGCAATCAACTGTCCAAAGTATTCGTATCGTAGCCCCAGGTTCAGAGTGAGCTTTTGATTGACCTTGACATCATCCTGGAAGTAACCCGCAAGGTAATTATGTTTCATGGAGGTATTTGCGACATTAGAATCATTGATGCTGTCGGCGCCTCCAACATAGTCGGCCGCGCCGGCTACCGTTCCCGGAATCGGCGTAAGTAGCATCTGGGCTAACCCTGTGTTGCCTCCCGTGGTTGTGGGCACTTCGGTGTAGAGGCCGCTGAAGGTCCAGCTTCCCCTTCCATTGGGAGGCTGAAGAATCGCGAATCCAAGCCGTTGCCACTGGAATCCCACCTTGAAGGTTTCGCGTCCCATCGTTCTGGTCAAGTTGTCCGAAATTTGGGTGTTCGTGCTTAGTTCGATCGAGGGCAAGTATCCACTGCTGCCAAGCTTCCCAGAGTCCTGTGGCGGAGATACCGCCCAAGCCACCGTTTGACTCTCCTGTCGGGCACTCCCGGTATGCCGAACTGAGCGGGGATGCCAGGAGTAGCGGCATTGGGTTGCAGCCGCGTCACGCTGAGCCGGTTGTAGCCCAGGCGAACCTCATTCACTAAGTTCGGTGAAAACACGTGCGTCTCGCCCAGTGCCGCACTGTAGGTCGTCGCTTGTTGGTTCCCGCTGGAAAATGATCCTCCGTCCGCTATCCCTCCGAACGGACCGGGAATGAATTCGGGATTGTCCACATAACTGAAGCGCCCGAAAATATTGTCTTTTTCACTGAACGTATGGTCCACGCGAGCATCCATCTGGTTGATGGTATTGGTCGAAATCGGATTCGATCCATAGTTATTGAAGAGTCCCGAGTTGTTTGCGGCAGGAAAGAGTTTTGCCAGGGCGATTGAATTGGCCTCCAGCCGGCCTGCAGGCAATATATTGCCGGCAAATATCTCGCGTGCATAGCCTATGTTCGATCCGGTCGTCGTACCCGAAGGGCAGGGAGCAGTAATTCCTGATACCGGATCCAGCACGCCGCAATAGATAGCGCGCGTCGTGGAAGGGTCGAAAATCTGGCCCAGCGCAAAGTTCCGGCCCAGTATGTCCGTTACCGTGCCTCCCTGGCCCAGCAACTCCGAAAAGTTTGTGAAGCCACTGCTAAGCTCCGTGCGGTAGGGACGGTGCTGGTATAGGGGATCGCCTGATTGGCACGCGTGCCTTCGTAATCTACGAAGAAGAAAGTCTTGTTGTGAATGATCGGGCCTCCCAGAGTGGCCCCGAACTGGTTTTGCTGAAACCTGCCTTTCGCCAGCCCATTCGCGTTTTCGAAATAATTGGCGGCGTCCAGGGCATCGTTGCGAAAGAACTCCCATGCCGCTCCATGAAATTGATTCGTACCTGACTTGATCGTGGCATTCAAAACCGCGCCGGCCGAACGGCCCGTATCCGCGCTGTAATCGTTGGTTGAGACTTTGAACTCCTGAATCGCATCCACCGGAGGCTGGATGGCATAATTCGTCCCGTTGAGAAAATCCACCAGGTTGGAATTGTTGTCGATTCCGTCGAGCAAGTAGTTGTTTTGCGCCGGACGCAGTCCGTTGGCCGAGAAAGCTCCGCTGCTGCCCAAGCCGCGCGTGTCTTGCTGGCCCTGGTTAACCCCTGCTGCGAGTTGGGCGAGAAAGGTATAGTTGCGCCCATTCAAAGGCAGATCGTTGATCGCCTGCTGCCCGATCACCTGCCCAACAGAAGCATCCTGCGTTTGCAGCGCGGGAGGCGCAGCGTCCACCGTTACCGTCTCGCTGGTCTTCCCCAACGTCATCACCAGGTCGACTTGCACCTTCTCCTGCACGTCTACGGTGACATTGTTCTGCTGTATCTTTTCAAACCCAGTCATTTCCGCCGACACCGAGTAATGCCCGATCTTCACCGGTGAGAATGTGTACTCCCCAACCGATTTGGTCGTGGTCGAACTCGATTGCCCGGTGCCTGAATTCGTGAGGGTCACCTTGACGCCGGGTACCACGGAACCACTCGTGTCCCGCACGGTTCCAGATATCGAACCCGTATCCACTTGACAGAGGGCCATTGCGGGCAGAATCAGACCCAACGAGAAGAGGGTAAAAAGACGAGCCATTTTGCAGTGGATCGGACAGTGTGACATGGAGCTCTCCTGAAACCCTTGATGGATGTTTTGTGCAAAGCATTGAACTGCGTTTCCCGGGGCTTGGTGCGCTAGGGTAGGTGCGGGGCCTTACGAATGCTGCCGTGTGGATTACGAAATGTGTCGTTTCGTAGGGTTGAAGTATTGATCGCTTGTTAATTGGAAGTCAAGAAGATTTTCACGTAGAAGCAGGGGCAAGTAATCGAAACCACCTCTCGGGGCGAGCACCGGGGAGGGTGTGCCGCGCGCATATGGGTCAAGAGACCATCGGACCTTTGGTGCCATCGATTAAAATTATTTTAAAGAAGCTGCGGTGGGGCTTGAGGATCGCACTTGGTGCCGGCCATCTTCGAAAGTTGTCAATTAGGGGTTTGTGTTTACGGATGCTTACGATATACTTCCGCAGCAAACTCAGGCTTGATCGAAAACGTCTGAATAGCCTCTTACCAGAATAGTCATGGAGTTCCCAGGCAATGCCAGAATCTCAACCAGTGGCCGCTGCAATTGGCCGCCCCGACGACCCCGCTTTTACATTTCAGGAAATTTTTCAGCAGCCGCTCCTTTGGCCCACGACTGTGGCTCGCGTTCGCGCCGCTTCTGGCCAGTTGCCTTTGGATTTCGAGAAGGCTCGGGTATTGCTGACGGGCGCCGGCAGTTCGGCCTACGCCGCGTCCGCCGTGGCTTCTGCCTGGCCTCGCGCCGTTGCCGTCCCTACTACTGATCTTCTGATCGACCCCGAGCGATACCTGGCCGACGTCGATGCGGTTATCTCTCTCGCACGCTCCGGAAATAGTCCGGAGAGTGCCGCGGTCGTAGAGCGGGTCCGCACCCTTCGTCCAAAAATTCTTCAGCTTGCCATCACCTGCAACCAGGAGAGTTCCCTGGTGCAATCCGGACTGAATGGGCTCATCGTCCTCGATCCGCGTACCAACGATCGCAGCCTGGTGATGACCGGCTCATTTTCCAATCTTGTCCTGGCCGGACTCTCGTTAGCGCAGCCTCACCTGGCTGCGGAGACCGCCGATTTGGCGAGTAAGCGTGCCCAGTCGCTGTTGCCTGTCATCGATGAGGGGTGCCACCGCGTAGCGGCTCGTGTCCGCGACCGTATCGTGGTGTTGTCTTCCTCTCCCTTGCTGGGCTGGGTGCGTGAAGCCGGGCTAAAAATATTGGAAATGACCGCGGGAAGTTTCCCCGTGGTCACTGAAACCTATCTTGGTCTTCGCCACGGTCCCATGTCTTTTCTAAGAGCCGATACGCTCGTCCTATGCCTGCTCTCGAGCGATCCCGTGCGAAGGCTCTATGAGATAGACCTCATCCAGGAACTCCGCTCCAAGAAGCTTGGATATTCCGTAGGCATTGCCGGCACAATCGAGCGCGACAGCCTGTTCGACGACGTTATCCCTGCCATTCTGCCGGAGGCGCCAGACGATATGCGGACACCCTTTGAAATCGTGATTCCGCAGCTCCTCGGATACCACCTGAGCCGCGGCTTAGGCCTGAACCCCGACAACCCAAGTCCGGATGGCGTGATCACCCGCGTGGTTCAAGGGGTGACGATTCACGCCGGCCTCTGATGTTGGCATGAGTCGAGGTGGATGGAGCTGTACGGAGTTGCTAGAAGAAAGGGCGCACTGCAGATCCCTCGGCTACGCTCCCGCGGCACGCCGGGGCAGGCGGGAGGACAAAGTTGAGGGCGGTGACACCTTGGCATGAGTGGAGGTGGATGGACTGGGGTCGAGCTAACGGCTATCCGATCACGCCAAAATCAAGTTGCAACCCAGGCCGCGTACCTTCTCTTGCATCTCCTCGCGGAGGCCGGTGTCGCTGATCACTGTGTCGATCTCAGAAAACGGCGCGATACGCACCATGCTGCGTTTGGAGAATTTGCTGGCGTCGGCGACCAGGATGATTTCCCGCGCGATGCGCAGCATAGCGCGGTTCACCATGGTCTCCTCCAGGTTCGCGCCGCTTACCCCGAAGTCCGGATCGCAGCCTGCCCCGCTGAGAAACAGCTTGTCGGCGGAGAACTGCTCGAACATCTCTTCCGTTGAGCGCCCGACGATGGAGGCCGAGTCGACGCGCAGGGTGCCGCCCACAATAAATGTTTGCACTTCCCGCGCATCCAGCAGCTCCGCGGCGATATTTACCCCGTTCGTGATCACCTGCAGGCCCTGCTTATTCTTGATCTGGCGGGCAATCTCCAGGGTGGTCGTGCCGGAGTCAAGAATGATGGTCTCGCCATCGTTGATGAGGGTCGCCGCAATTGCGCCGATACGCCGCTTCTCTTCCGCGTGGGTTTTCAGGCGTTCGTGTACCGGCGATTCGCGCAGAATCGTGTCTGGAAGGACCGCGCCCCCGTGGGAACGCAATACCAGACCGCGCTGATGCAGTTCATTCAGGTCGTTGCGGATGGTAACTGCCGAACTGCTGAACCGGCTCGCCAGCTCATTCACGCGCGCCCGGCCCTCGCTGCGCACAATCTGCAGGATTTGCGTTCGCCGCTCCTCCGCCATCATCCCATCCTGGGGGCGCGGCGGCGCGGAGTCCTCCGTGGCTGAGCCGTTGGGAAGGGTTTCTTCAAGCGCATTCGATCCTGTGCGGCCCTTCGCCATTGCTCGATTTCGCATGCCTTTCGCTGTCTTGCGATTCACAGACAGTCTATCTTAAGCGTCAACAACCAAAAGTAAAGTCGCAGCAGAGCTTAACGCCCGCGGAGCGTTCTGGCCCGCTCACCAAACCCTGCTGAGGAAACGCAGCGTAAAGTCACCCTAAGTGAAAGAAAAGTTGACAAACCGTAATTAAACGATAGGATCATAGCTCATATCGGCGCGCATTGCGATGCGTCCTGTTCGTTCTGCCCGGCGCCTGCGCCGCCATTCCGCCGCCTGCCTGCATCGGCGTATGGCGTAAGAACACATCGGTCAGGCATGTTACACGGAGCCGACGATGCATCAGGTACTGCACGAGCAAGAGGCCACGGTAGCAAGCACCGAGACCGTCGTTACCACCAAAGTTCGTCCCCTCGACAACCTCACCGCGGTACGTAATCACGCCGTGGACGCCTATCGCGGCTTGGTCATGCTGCTGATGATGGGTGAGGTGATGCAGTTTACCAAGGTCTACGGCTACTACCACGACAGTCTCTTCTGGAGGATTCTGTCCTTTAACCAGAGCCACACAGAATGGGCCGGCTGTTCCGTGCATGACATGATCCAGCCCTCATTCTCTTTCCTGGTGGGCGTGGCCCTCCCCTACTCCGTCAGGAGCCGGCAAAGGAAAGGCGCTGGATTTCCCCAGATGCTGGCCCACACCATCTGGCGATCCTTTCTGCTGATCGCGCTCGGCATCTTTCTCCGCTCCATCAACCACACCCAGACCAACTTCACCTTTGAAGACACGCTCACGCAAATCGGCCTGGGCTATACCTTCCTCTTCCTTTTGTACTTCCGGCCTACGCGCGATCAGTGGATCGCCTTTGGCGCCATCCTCTTTGGCTACTGGCTGGCTTGGGCGCTTTATCCTGTCCCCGGTCCAAACTTTAACTATGCCGCGGTCGGCGTTCCGTCGGATTGGCATCATCTGTACACCGGCTTCCGCGCCCATTGGAACAAGAACAGCAATCTCGGCCAGGCCTTCGATCTGTGGTTCCTTAACCTCTTTCCGCGCGCACACACGTTCGTCTTTAACGATGGCGGCTATCTAACGCTGAGTTTCATCCCCACGCTGGGCACCATGATCCTTGGCCTGTTCGCGGGAAAATGGTTTGTAGCTTCGGCGCCCAAGCAGCCGATCCGCAAGTTCGTCATCGCCGGCTTTACTCTTCTGGCCGTCAGCGCCTTTATTCACTTCACCGGAATTTGCCCCATCGTCAAGCGCATCTGGACGCCGAGCTGGACCCTCTTCAGCGGCGGCATCTGCTTCCTCGTCTTAGCCGCGTTTAGCTGGGTCATCGATGTCAAGGAGAAGCGCGGCTGGGCCTTTCCCCTCATCGTGGTAGGCACAAACTCGATTGCCGCCTACCTCATTGCCCACATGTGGGAGGAGTTCATCAAGAGCAATCTCCTCACTAACCTGGGACCAAACCCGTTCTATCTGCTCGGCCCGGGATTGCAGCCCCTGCTGCTTGGCGCCACGATTCTATTCATCTACTGGCTCTTCCTCTTGTGGATGTACCGGCGCAAAATCTTCCTCCGCATATGAGAATCTAACAAAGGAACTCTCGTGAAAGACGACTCATCCGACCTTTCTCTTCCGCCCAGCCGGCGGCAGTTTCTCCAGCTTGGGGCCATGGTTACCGCGGCCCTCAAGATCGATAACTACGCCTTTGCGGATACGGCGCATCCGTCTCCTGGCCAGACAATGATCGGCGTTCCGTTCCAGGCCACCAAGGATCCGCGTATTGGCTTCATCGGCGTTGGCGGCAGAGGCACAGGCCTGCTCGGTTGGTTCCTGGCCCAGAATGCGCAAGTGCTCGCCATTTGCGATGTGGTGCCGGAGCATGCAGAGCATGCAGGCCAATTGGTAGAGAAGGCCGGACAGAAAGCGCCTCAGCTCTATACTAAGGGTCCCCATGACTACGAGCAGCTCACGGCCAGAAACGATCTTGATCTGGTAGTGATCGCCACCCCGTGGAATTGGCATACGCCCATGGCCCTTTCCGCGATGGAAAATGGCAAGCACGCTGCTTGCGAAGTGCCCCTGGCTTACACCCTTGAAGACCTGTGGAAGCTGGTCGACACTTCGGAGAAGACGCGCCGCCACTGCATCATGCTCGAAGAGTGTTGCTATGGCTACACCGAGACGATGGTATTGAACATGGTGCGTCGCGGGATGTTTGGGGCTCTGATCAATGGCGAGGCAGCCTACCTTCACGATCTGCGTGAAGAGATGTTCTCTAACAAAGGAGAGGGTCTATGGCGCCGGGCTTACCACACGCAGAGCGATGGCAATCTATACCCGACGCATGGATTGGGCCCGGTAGCCAACTACATGAGCATCAACCGGGGCGACCGTTTTGACTACATGGTCTCAATGAGTTCACCGCCCCGGGGCCTGGCTGCCTATCGCGAAGCCCACACACCGCAGGGCGACCCCAAGTGGAAAGAAACCTATATCAACGGGGATATGAACGTCTCTCTCATTAAGACAGCGTCCGGGCTGACCATCACGCTCAAGCACGATGTTTCCAATCCCCGGCCCTATGACCGCATCAACATGATCAGCGGCGTCAAGGGCGTCTTCGTGGACTATCCACCGCGCATTTATTTTGATGGGCAGCCAGGCAAGGAAGCATGGGGCAGCCTCGACGAATATAAGAAGGACTATGAGAGTCCCTTGTGGGCCGAGAAGGGCGAGATGGCGCGCACTTCGGGTGGCCACGGCGGCATGGATTTCATCATGATCTATCGCTTGCTGCAATGCTTCCGCGAAGGGCTGGCGCCCGATATGGACGTGTACGACGGCGCCGCCTGGTCTGCTCCGGGGCCTCTCAGCAAAGTCTCTGTGGCGCAAGGAAGCGCGCCGGTCAAATTTCCCGACTTCACGCGCGGATCATGGTCTAAGCGGAGCGGCTGTTCGATCGGAATGTAGAAAAACTGGCTTGGTCATCTGGCCGAGACTGCAGAAACAAAAAACGGCGATTCTCCTCATGGCACTTATCGATTCCTTCCCCCGAAAGAATCGAAGAAGCGCTCTGTGAAGGATCGCCGCTGAAAATCGTCCAATCCGTCAGCTGCCCATGACCGTGTGACCTGCTGGTCATTGGGTTTCGATCTTGACAATCTGCTCACGCAACGCTGAGGCCTTGGCCAGAAGAGCGTCAGCCTTCTGCCGGGCGGCATCATACTGTGGATGATTTTTGAGTATCGCTGCGATGTTCAGTGCTTGCCGGCCTTGCTGTTCTGCCACGCCTTCTTCGCGTCTTAGCCGTTCCAGGGTATGCGCATCAGTCACAGGCATATAGTTTCCTCGTTCGGTTTCATTCTCGCTCCCTCCGCCTATGGAAATCAGCAGACCCGGTCTGCGTGTCGGGACGTAGTATTTACGCCCTGACTATCTCATCGACGGCAAGGTGAAAACAGTGACTGGTGAATCCTGCGGCCAGCGCACCATAGTAAGGCGTACATCCACCTGTGCGACGAATCGCAAGGATTGGGGCAAAGTTTTAAAGAAGCGCAAAAGCAAAAGACGGAGAGACGGGCTCAAGCGCCAGCCTTAACTTGCACCGTAACCGGCTTGTATAACGTGACTTGAACGACTGCCTGGCACGGTGTAACAACACTCTTAAATAGTCGCGGGTGATGCCGAACTCGGCACAAACCTCATCTTTGTTGCGTTCTTCCAGCAACACCGACTGAAGCAGACGCCGGTCGCGTTCAGGCAACTGGTTGAGAATCTGGCGAACCACTCGCTCGGTGTCCTTGGTTTCCAGCAGACTCAACGCACTTGGTTCGCGGCCAGCAATGGTGGCTGTCCACTTCGTTGCCGATCGTCGCCTCCGTTCTTTTTTGCGAACGATAGTGCTCGAACAAGACATGGTTGCAAACCGAATTGACGAAGGGTCCCAATCGATCCGGCTGCCGCAGGCCACCTTCCCCGCGCAACAGTGTCAGTACGCGCATGAAGGTTTCCTGCCTGACATCTTCCATTGCTTCCTTGGAATTCAAGCGCGAGCGTAGCTTGAGACGGATCAGTTCGCTGAAGTAGTTCACGAAGTGAACCTCTATATGCGCATCTCCCGCTCGAAGTTTCTCGACGTAAGACGCATCGAACGACAAAGAATTCCAAGCCCTGTTCCCCGGTGACGACAGCGAGCGCGTTCATGTGTACATTTCTCCTTGCGAAGGCGTCTCACCAACCGCCTCACTTACTAAAGCGCAATCGCCTGGCAGAAAGGGCCAGATCGTCCATCATGCAGGGCCGATTGCTGGCGGCCTGCCATGGTTCTTTCGTCAGCTTCCGGACGACCAGCTTTGGTCGCCACCGCAAGCTCCTGCGTTTCCTGACCAGATGGGTGTGAAGTAATCTGGGGACATGGAGATCCATCAGGCTGCTGCGCTCATTCGAACACCCCTCGTTGATTGGGCGCGACCGCAATCCTGGTGCGACCTCGGTTGCGGCAGCGGAACGTTTACGCGAGGCACTCGCAAGTTTGCTTGCGCCGGGCAGTACGATCTATGCCGTTGATATGGACCAGAACGTTTTGAAGCTGATTCCGGATCGGACCAACGGAAGCAATGTTCAGAAGATCTTCGGAGACATCTCGAGCCCGATACTTCGCCTTCCCGCGGTTGATGGAATCCTGATGGCGAACAGTCTCCACTTCGTTCGTGCACAGGTTTCCTTGCTGAGCCGGTTGCTATCTCTCACCCGTCAATTCTTGATTGTCGAGTACGACCGGATGTTGCCAAATCCGTGGGGACCCTATCCTATTGGCTTCAACAAACTGCGCAAGCGCTTTGGAGAGGTCGGAGTGAAGCGTGTTCAGAAGTTGACGACGTACCCGTCGCGCTTCGGCGGAGACATCTACTCTGCCTTTGCCACAACAGCCGACACCTGAAACCCGCACGTGGCGGGCTGACTCCCTTAAATGAGGTGGAAATGGCAAACATTGGGACTACCCGCACGCGTCAGCGACACGCTAAAGCGCACTTAGCAAGTAGCCCAGTATATCCATCAGTGTGCGGAGTGATGAAGAACGCAGGGACGACGATTTAAGGGAGAGAGAAAGTCAAAGGACCGGGTAGCCGGGCTAGTAATCTGGCGGAGAGAGGGGGATTCGAACCCCCGGTAGAGGTGTTAGCCCCTACAACGGTTTAGCAAACCGCCGCCTTCAGCCACTCGGCCATCTCTCCAGGCTTTCCTGCAGGGATTATATCCCGAAGCTGCCTTGCCCGGATGTCCTGTGGACCGTTAGCGAAGTCACACACGGCCCTTCAAGGAGCCTCTAGCGATTTCCACCCAGTTCAGAGGAAGTCTTGTTGTCTTTGAAGCGATTCGCTGCTTCGACCACCTTGGTGCGCGCATAGGCCGCGTCGTGCCACCCTTTGACTTCCACCCGCTTGCCTTCCAGGTCCTTGTAGATGGCGAAGAAGTGCGTCATCTCTTTGAGCATGTGGGGATAAATCTCCGAGTAGTTCCACACGTCGGCATAGCGGGGATTGTTCTTGCCCACGGCCAGGACCTTCTCGTCCGGCACCCCCTGATCGAGCATTTCGAGCAGGCCGATGGGCCTCACCTGCATCACGCAGCCGGGAAAGCTGGGCGCGTCCACCAGCACCAGCACATCCAGCGGATCGCCGTCCTCGCTCAGCGTGGAGGGGATGAAGCCGTAGTCGCCGGGATAATGCACCGGCGAATAGAGGTTGCGGTCGAGACGGAAGACGTGCAGCGTCTTGTCGTATTCGTACTTGTTGATGCCTTCGGCGGGAATTTCGATGACCGCGTTAATGACCTCGGGGCTCTTCTCCCCGACCGGCAGTTCAAGATAATTGGGCATGGATTTCTGTCCTCATGAGATCGGCGCTCCCGGGCGATGACGACAGGCAATGACGACAGCTCCGCAGCCGCTTTATCATAACTCAGGTGAAGAAGGGTGACGGCTCTAGAGAGAAAGCTTGGCGAGGTGCAAGCTGAGCTGGACGGGCCTGGTCCACAACAGGGACACGATGGGCTCGTGGTAACCCGCGGTCGCCAGGCGGCGACGGCGTCCGGATTTCCTGGGGACTTCGTGGCGTTGTCGCACTTTATGCGCCTTTCCTGAAGAAAGGCGCACACGCGGCTCGGTCCAACGCAGCGTGGCAGGAATCCGGGCGGTCGAACCTAGCTCGGTGATGGCGTTAGAGTATTTCAAGCAGCTTCTCGATCAATTGACGGTATCCCGTGGAGGCAATCACGGCGTCCACGCCATTGCGGAATTGCACCAGGCCCACCCCGCGCTGGTAGTCCATCGAGAGGCTGACGATTCGCTCCAGGGCCGTGGCCCGGGCGTCGTCAAGCGTCACCTCGACGTTTGTGGAAATGTATTCGCGGTGGTTCGTAGCCGGCTGCTTCAATTGAATCCCTCCCCCGAAGAATCAACAAGCAGTCGTCCAGAACCACCGCTTGATCCGTAGCATAGCGGCTGGCGCGCCGCTGGCTACAACTATTGGGTAACAATGGCCGACATAAAGGTACTCGTGACTGGTAATACCTGAACCCCTTTGCTGCCTGTTTCCGCCACGATTGACCGCGTCAAATCAATGCTTTAGAGCGCTTCCCGGGCTGCCGTTTTCTGTTCCGCCGCGGACCATCCCGGTGGCGGATACAGCGAGGGCGAAATGCTTTAGTATCCATTACGGTTTGAAGACGCGGCTCCGGGAGAGCTGTGCGCGCGAAAGAGATGCAAGGAGTCCGTGGATGGCCAAGCCGTCGAAGCAAATCAAGCTACTGAACTGCGTTTTCCTGTGGTTGACACTGGTGCCGCTGGCATCGCATCTGGAGGCAAAGGTGACCAAGTCTGTGTTCGGCGATATGCCGGATGGAACCAAGGTGGAGATCTACACCCTGGAAGAGGGTGCGATTAAGGCGCGCGTCATGACCTATGGGGCGCGGCTGGTGTCCCTCGAGGTGCCCGACCGCAACGGCAAGGTTGCCGACATCGTCCTCGGTTACGAATCCCTGGCCGGCTACACCGCCGACCCCAAGAGCTACTTCGGATCCATCGTTGGGCGCTACGGCAACCGCATCGCCCACGCCACCTTTACCCTGGACGGCAAGCGCTATCAGCTTCCGGCGAATGACGGCGTCAACACCCTGCATGGGGGAATCAAAGGCTTCGACAAGCTGTTATGGCAAGGGAAAGAAATTCCCCATGGCGTCGAGCTCACCCTGGTCAGCAAGGATGGCGATCAGGGCTTTCCGGGCACGTTGACTGCGCGCGTCCGCTACACGCTGGAAGGGCATGCGCTCAAGATCGAGTACTTCGCCACCACCGACAAAGACACGGTTCTGAACCTGACCAATCACAGCTACTTCAACCTTGCCGGCGAAGGCCAGGGAACCATTCTCAACCACCTGGTGATGATTCCCGCTGACCGCTACACTCCCGTCGACTCCGGGCTCATCCCCACCGGAGAGCTGGCCCCGGTCGCAGGAACGCCCCTGGACTTCCATCACCCAACGGCCATCGGTGCGCGGATCAATTACGACAACGAGCAACTGAAGTTGGGCGGCGGCTATGACCACAACTACGTCCTGAACGGCAAGATGGGCGTTTTGCAGCAGGCCGCGCGTGTGATCGAACCCACCACTGGGCGGGTGTTAACCGTGGAAACGACCCAACCCGGAGTGCAGTTCTATTCCGGCAACTTTCTCGACGGAACCCTCCACGGGAAGCACGGTCACGTTTACGTCAAGCGCTCCGGATTTTGCCTGGAAACCCAGCATTTCCCCGACTCGCCCAACCACCCCAAGTTCCCAACCAGCGAGCTAAAGCCGGGCGAAACCTACCACGAGATCACAATCTTCACCTTCTCCACCGCGCCCTAGAACTCATCCTAGTCATGTGGGACGGGGTTTGAGAACCCGTCCCACCTGTGACTGACTGAAGGGTCTTCAGAGTAGGCCGGAGGAAATGCAAGCCCTGTTCATCTCCCGCTGAGTGTTCATCCAGAGGAACTGACTTGCCTGTGGCAAGTTAAGGGAGCAATGACCCTGCCTCCCGCACCGGCAACGAAGGTTGGGGTACCCCATTTGCCCCGGTTTCCTGCGGAGGCCAATGAAGGGCACGGATTCACAGGCTACGGAAAACCCATATTTTGTGTCAGGGCACGACTTTACAGCTTGCGGAAAAACTCTGGCCTTTGAAGGGTACGAGCTTCAGCTCGTACGTAAGTGATTAAGAACAGGTCCGGCTTTAGCCGCTGAGGGATGATTTCTTCCAGGTTCAACGACTTTTTCCGCAAGCTCTTTCGTCGTGCCCTGACACAAAACATGAGTTTTCCGTAGCCTGTGAATCCGTGCCCTTCATCATGCTCGTTTCGACAGTTCTCACACAGATCTCGGACGGGCTGGGGCTCAATCCCGCACATGATCCGCCTGCCCTGGCCTGCCGTGGGAGCACGTTGGGGGGGCACTCAATTTGGGCCCGCCCGCATCTTTGGCATGAGGAGGAGTCCACCCCTCGGCCCACCGTCGCCCAAAATGCTAACCTCAAGTATTGAAGGCCAGCATGCCGGAAAAAACCCTACTACAGCAGCAATCCACTAAACATCTTTCCAGCGGCACCCGCTTTGTGCGCGCCTGCCTGCGCCAGCCGGTGGACCGGACGCCGGTATGGTTCCTGCGCCAGGCCGGCCGCTACATGCCGGAATACCAGGCCGTACGTCGTCACCATTCCCTGTTGCAAATCTGCAAGAACCCCGACCTGGCCGCCGAAGTGACCATCACGGCCGCGGAGAAGCTCGATGTCGACGCCGCCATTATCTTCGCCGACCTGCTATTGCCCCTGGAGGGCATGGGCCTCGACTTCGAATTCCTGGCCGGAGAAGGTCCGGTCATCCACCACCCTGTGCGCACCGCCGCCGATGTAGAGAACCTGCGCATCGATCGCGCGCACGAGCTTGGCTACGTGGCCGAGGCCATACGCAAGGTCGTGGCCCATTTCCAGGATCGCATCGGCATCGTCGGATTCTGCGGAGCCCCCTTCACCCTCGCCAGCTACATGATTGAAGGCGGCGGGTCACGCAATTACATCTTCACCAAGACGCTCATGTACCGGGAGCCATCCGTCTGGCAACTCCTGCTGGAGAAGCTGGCTTCCGTGCTGGCCGAGTACGCGGCCCAGCAGGTAGAAGCGGGAGCCGACGTCATCCAGATCTTCGATAGCTGGGCCGGCGCTCTCAGCCCAGCCGATTACCGCGATTTTGTCCTGCCCGTGACCACCCGGTTAGTGCGCAAGGTGCAAGCGCTAGGCGTGCCGGTCATCTACTTCGGTGTGGACACCGCGACCCTTCTGCCCGCCATGCGCGAGACCGGCGCCGACGTGATCGGTCTCGATTGGCGGGTGCCCCTGGACCAGGGCTGGTCCGCACTCGGGCCACGCGGTTGCCGTGCAAGGCAACCTTGACCCCATCATGCTCTTTGCCGGGGAAGACCTGCTGCGCGAACGCGTCCGCCAGATACTCGCCCAGGCCGGCGGCCGTCCCGGCCACATCTTCAATCTTGGGCACGGCATAGTTCCCGGCACTCCAGTCGAAAATGTGCAGCGCGTAGTGCAATACGTGCGCGAATTCAGCGCTGAGACGCGAGGGCCTTCCCATGCCTGATGGAGCACCTCAACGCCACGCAGTTCTGTTGCTTGCCCATGGAACCCCCGAGTCGCTCGACCAGATTCCTGAGTACCTGCGCAATGTCACCAGCGGGCGGCCCTTGCCCGAATCGGTGGTGGCGGAGATTCGTCACCGTTACAGTCTCATTGGATCGAGTCCGCTAACCGAACTCACCATGGAGCAAGGGCGCTTGCTCTCACGCGCGCTCAACCTTCCGGTCTATGTGGGCATGCGCAACTGGAAGCCGTACATCGCCGACGTGGTGCGCCAGATGCGTGACGATGGCATCACCTCGGCGGTTGCGATTTGTCTTGCACCCCAAAACTCCCGCACCAGCGTGGGACTCTATCGCCGCGCAGCCTTTGCCGAGGCAGCGGGCGCGATCGAGATCGACTTCATCGACGGCTGGGCCGACCATCCCAAGCTCGCGCAGGCCTTTGCCGAGCGCTTGCAGCCGGTGTGGCAAAGTCTTTCGGCGCGCATCGGTTCTATGGCGCCGGTGCTCTTTACCGCGCACAGTGTCCCCTGCAGAACCATCCAGGTGCAACCAGCCGCCGCCGGGCAGCCGGATCCCAAACCCGATCTTGGTCCAGACCCATACCCGGTGGAAGCCAAGCGCACCGCGGCGAATGTGGCCGCGCTGCTCGCTCCCTTAGGCCTCACCGGCGCCGACTGGTTTTTCGCCTTCCAGAGCCAAGGCATGTCCGGTGCTACCTGGATCGGCCCCACCGTAGAGGACACGCTCACTGCCCTTCGCCAGGAGGGCCATACAGCGGTCGTGATCCAGCCCATCGGTTTCCTCTGCGACCACGTCGAGATTCTTTACGATGTCGATATCGGCTTCCGCAATTTCGCGGGCGGCATCGGCCTCGAAGTGGTGCGCCCGCAGTCGCTCAACGACTCTTCTCTGCTAACGGCCGCGCTCGAGGACTTGGCCCGCCAAGGCTTCGCGCGCCTCGCTGCGCAGCCTCTCTCGTCACCCGTCGCCGCCCTATGAGCAGTGGTGCAGCCCCACCGAAACGCATTGCCATTGTGGGCGGGGGGATCAGTGGATTGGCCACCGCCTATCAACTGGCCCGCGATGGCGTAGAGTACACCCTCTTTGAAGCGTCTGATCGCCTGGGCGGCATTGTCGAGACGGTTCGCAGTCACGGCTTTGTGATTGAGTGCGGGCCCGATTCCTGGGTCACAGAAAAGCCCTGGGCCCGCGAACTGGCAGTGGAGTTGGGACTCGAAGACCAGATCATCGCCTCCAACGATCAGTGGCGGCGCACGTACGTGCAGCTGGGAAGTGACCGTTTAGCGCATCTGGTTCCCATCCCGGACGGCATGCGCATGATGATCCCGGCCAAGTGGGGCCCGCTGCTGGAATCGCCGCTATTTAGTTGGCAGGCCCGGCTTGCTTATCTGCGGGAGCCAAAACGCGCGGCCGAGCTCAAAACATCTGTCCCGGATCAGGACGAATCGGTAGCCAGCTTTGTGCGGCGCCACTTTGGAGAAGAAGTTACGCACACCATAGCCGGTCCGCTGCTGTCTGCCGTCTTCGGGGGCGACATTGCCCAGCTCAGTGTGCGTGCCGTCATGCCCGCCTTTGTCCGCATGGAAGCGGAGGAAGGCAGCCTGATCCAGGCTGTACAGCGGCGTGCGCAGCAATTGCCTCAAGCCATCTTCACCACCCTCACCAGTGGGCTGGAGACGTTGATCGAGCGCATGGTTTCGAGGTTGCCATCCAACTCTTTGCGCTTGCACGAGCCAGTACTGCGGATCGAGAAGGGTCGCGAAAGTTGGAACCTGGCAACCGAGAGTGGCGAAGATCGTTTTGATGCGGTGGTGTTGGCCACACCGCCCCACGTGACTCGATCGCTGCTGCATCCGCTCGAACATGGCGCCCACATGGCGGGATTGTTGCCCCAGCAGGCCACCTCGGCCATCGTGGTGGCCTTAGCCTTTGCACCCGCGCAAGCAGCGCGCATGCGCATACCTCGCGGTTTCGGTTTTGTGGTTCCCCAGGCTTTCGGTGGCGAAAGCACGGCCTCGCATCCCGTTGCTGGCCTGCACCTTTGTGCATCAGAAATTTCCCGGTCGCGTGCCCGAAGGGGCCATGCTGCTTCGGGCCTTTTTCGGCGGCCACTCCGCCGAAGCGCTGCTGGGCGAAACGGATGAGAAGCTCGTCGAGCGCGCGCGCTTACAACTAAGCCGCGTCCTTGGCCCCTTGCCGGAAGCTTCGGAAACAGTCGTGCGCCGTTGGCCGCACTCGATGCCGCAATACGCCGTAGGCCACCTGGACCGCATGGCTGAGCTCGAGTCGCTGCTGAGCGTAATGCCCGGTCTTCATCTGGCCGGCAGCGCCTATCACGGAGTGGGATTGCCGGATCTTATCGGCCAGGGGCGCGCCGTAGCTCGTCTGCTGGCTGGGCAAACACGCGTCGCAGTTTGACGCATCGAGTAACCTGCCGCTCTTCCCCCTTCTGTACAGCCAACAATGCCACCACGGCTCATCGTCCCGGCGCAGCTCGCCTTTTCTGGAAATGACTTTCGACTGAGCAACAAAAACCCGCACAATTCCATCCTGCTGGAATTGGTTGACATAGCGCCGTAGCACGATGGTCTTAGGTGTGAAAAACTAAAGATAATGTTGCTAAGTCGCCGATATATCAGGAACTAACTCGATTCTTTAGCGAATCTTATAAGACCAGAATGATCAAGCCAAACCAGAAAGTCGTAATAGTCGGAGCCGGTCCCGGTGGCTTGGCCGCCGCTATATTGCTGGCCCGCTCGGGTGTCGACGTCACCGTAGTGGAAAGGCGAGACGTCGTCGGCGGCCGCACCTCCACCATGGAGAGGAACGGCTTCAAATTCGATACCGGGCCAACCTTTTTTCTCTACCCCAGGGTTTTGCGCGAGATCTTCTCTGCCGCCGGCAGAGATCTCGATGAAGAGATCCCCATGTACCGGCTGGATCCCCATTACCGCCTGGTCTTCGGCGCCGGCGGAGAGCTGCTGGCTACGCCGGACGTGCAAGCGCATGGAGCGGGCGATCGCCCAACTTAGCCCGGACGACGCCCGCGGCTTCCACCGCTTCTTCTGCGACAACCGCAACAAGCTGGAGAAATTTACGCCTTTTCTGGAATCGCCCTTCGAAAGCTGGCGAGACCTGGCCAAGCTTGACATGCTCAAGCTCCTCCCGCTGCTGCGTCCCTGGCGCTCGCTCGACTCCGACCTGCAAAGCCACTTCAAAGATGAGCGTATTCGTCTCGGCTTCAGCTTCCAATCCAAGTATCTTGGGATGTCGCCCTTCACCTGCCCCAGCTTATTCAGCATTCTTTCCTTCCTGGAATATGAGCACGGAGTCTTTCATCCCGTGGGCGGGTGCGGCGCAGTCACCAAAACCATGGCACGTATCGCCGAAGAGCTAGGCGCTCGTGTGCTGCTCAACGAGCCGGTAGAAGAAATGATTTTTACCGGACGCAAATGTACCGCGGTGCGCACCGCGAACCGGACGCTCGCTGCCGATGCCGTGGTGGTCAATGCCGACTTCGCCCAGGCCATGCAGCGTCTCGTGCCCGACAGCATTCGCCGCCGTTGGACGGACAGCAGAATCGAGAAGAAGCGCTTCTCCTGCTCCACCTTCATGCTCTATCTGGGCATTGAAGGACGGTATGACGACGTCTCCCATCACACCATCTACCTGGCCAGAAGACTACCGCCAGAACCTGCGCGATATAGAAGAGCTGCACCGGCTCTCGGACGATCCTTCTTTCTATGTGCAGAACGCCTGCGTCACCGATCCTTCTCTGGCGCCGAAGAAAATGAGCACGCTGTATGTCCTGCTGCCGGTGACGCACGAGCATCGCAACGTCAACTGGAATGCGGAAAAGACGCGCTTTCGGTCCCTTGCCCTGCAGCAGCTGGAAAAGATCGGCATTAACGATGTCGAACGGCGCATTCGCTTTGAGAAGGTGGTCACGCCGGCCGATTGGCGTTCGGAATTCGCCTTGCACAAAGGCTCTACCTTCAGCATGGCGCACAATCTAAGGCAGATGCTCCATCTGCGGCCGCACAACCGGTTTGAAGACCTGGACCGCGTCTACCTGGTCGGCGGCGGCACCCATCCCGGCAGCGGATTGCCGGTCATCTTCGAGTCGGCCCGCATTACCGCCCGGCTGCTGCTCGAAGACCTCAAGGTTGAGCCCCAGTGGGACGCCACTCCGGCGTTGGCCGAGGCCGCCATGTACGAAGCTGCGTCGTGAAATGACGGCAGGGTGCACAATCAACAGTATGCCGCTGAATACCGAGCGCAGTCTCGCAGCTGAGCAGCCATCGTTGTCCCAGTCCGATACACTCAGCCACGCGCGAGCAGCGCAATCCGGGTGGGCGCAGACGAGCTTGCGAGCTCGGTTGGCCATTCTGCGTCAGGCGCGGCACCGCATCGCGGCCACGGCTGCCAAAATCGCGCGCAGCGTGCCCGACGATCAGCCTGGCGCACTGCATCGTACCGTGGCTGATACGTTAGTCTCCGAGGTTCTGCCGCTGGCCGAGGCGTGCAGATTTTTAGAACGAGAGGCGCGCTGGATTCTCGCACCTCAGCGGCTCAGCACGCACACTCGACCCCTCTGGCTTCGCCGGGTCACTGCGGAGACCCGCCGCGAGCCCCTCGGCGTGGTGCTCATCATCGCTTCCGCGAACTATCCACTGTTTCTCCCCGGTGTGCAGACGTTGCAGGCGTTGGCGGCCGGCAACGCCGTTCTGTGGAAGCCTGCGGCCGGCGGCACGGCTGCGGCGGAGGAATTGCGCGATGTCCTGGTAGGCTCCGGTCTCGATCCCGCTTTGCTGCAACTGCTGGACGAATCTCCCCAGGCGGCCGAGGAAGCGATCGCTGCCGGCGTGGACAAAGTCTTTCTCACCGGCTCCGCAGCGACCGGCACGGCCGTTCTTAGTCGATTGGCAGCGCATCGGACGCCCGCCGTCATGGAGCTCTCCGGTTGCGATGCGGTCTTTGTGTTGCCCGGCGCCGCAATAGATCGTGTGGTGGCGGCGCTGGCCTTCGGGTTGCGGTTCAACGGCTCCGCCACCTGCATGGCTCCGCGCCGTCTTTTCCTGGTGGGCGACCATCCTGGCTTGGTGCCGGCAATGCTGGATGCGTTCAAGGCCCTCCCTCCCGTCTCGCTGCCTGCCCGCACACAGGCTCAGCTGGCAGATCTGTTCGAAGACGCCCAGCGTCTGGGTGGCTCGCTGCAGATGGATGGATCGGTCGATGAACTTCGCTTCGCAGTGATCAGCGGAGCAACGCCTGAGATGCGCATTACGCAGAGCGATATCTTCGCGCCCGTGCTTTCCATTTTCGATGTGCCGGACATGGAGACCGCGATCGCCGCCCACGCGCCCTGTCCTTACGCGCTCACCGCCGCTATCTTCGGGCCGGAGAGCGAGGCGCAGGACCTGGCTTCGCGGCTCCCGGTCGGCACCGTGCTGATCAACGATTTGATCGTCGCCACCGCCGATCCGCGGTTAAGCTTCGGCGGCCGCAAAGCGAGTGGCTTTGGCCTCACCCGCGGCCGTGAAGGTTTGCTCGAAATGACCGTGCTCAAGACGGTCGTCGCGCAGCTCAGCCGCGACCTGCGCGCTTATCGCCCCACGACGCCGCAGCATGAGCCGTTCTTTGCCGCTTACCTGGAAGCCGTTCACAGTGGTAGCTGGCGTGCGCGTTGGCATGGACTGCGCCGCCTCTTACGTGTTGCATCCAAGCTCGATTGAGGAGAAACCCACCATGCGTGTTGCCGTGATCGGTTCAGGATTAGGAGGACTCTCGGCCGCATGCACCTTGGCCGCGCGCGGCTACCAGGTCGAAGTCTTCGAGAAGAATCCGTGGCTGGGCGGCAAGGCCGCGGTGCTGGAGGAGCAGGGCTTCCGTTTCGATATGGGCCCCACGATTCTGATTCAGCCCTCGGTGCTGCGGCGCATCTTCTGCGAAGCCGGGCGCAACATGAACGACTATCTCGACATGGTCCGTCTCGATCCGCAATGGCGCTGCTTTTTCGATGACGGCACGGTTCTGGATCTGAAAGACGACGTTCGCGAGATGGCCGCATCGCTCGAGGGCAGGGAACCCGGGCTGGGCGCGCGCTTTACTGCGTTCATGGAGCTTTCCGAAAGATTGCACACCATCTCCGACAAGTTTTTCTTCTGGAAGTCGGTGGGCTCCATGCGCGACACCTTCGATATCGGCGGCAGCTTCCAGCTCTCGGTGCTCAAGGATGTTCTGAGCATGCGCCTGGGACAATCCGTCTCCGGAACCATTCGCGAGTTCATCAAGGATCCGCGCGTGGCCCAGATGCTCGATCATTATGTGCAGTACGTGGGCTCCTCGCCGGATAACTCTCCTGCCATTCTTTGCTCCATTGGTCACATGCAGGCGGAACAGGGCATCTGGTATCCGAAGGGAGGCACCCGCGCCGTGCCCGAGGCGCTGGTTCGTCTGGGCACTGAGTTGGATGTGCGCTATCACACCTCGATCGAGATCACGCGCCTGCTCGCTGAGGATGGTGCGATCATAGGGCTCGAGACAAGCAACGGGGAGCAGCATCGCTTCGACGCAGTGGTCTCGAATGAAGACGCGGTGCGCACCTATCGTGAGCTGCTGGGCGGCGCCGTTGCCGATCGCTTCGACAAACGGAGAGAATACGAGCCTGCTTGTTCCGGTGTGGTGCTTTATCTCGGTCTCAAGCAGCCGCTACGAGCATCTGGCGCACCATGATTTTGTTTTTTCCCGCGATCCGCACGAGGAGTTTCACCACATCTACGATCTCGCCGATCCTGCGCCCGACCCGACCTGTTATCTCGCCTCTACTTCGAGCACCGACCCAACCACCGCGCCCGCGGGAGGAGATGCGCTCTACGTATTGGTGCACACTCCGTTCCTGCGTCCTAAGCATGACTGGTCAAAGATCTTTCCCGCCTATCGCCAGGTGATTCTCAACAAGCTCAAGCGCACCGCAGGCCTGACCGATATCGAAGATCGAATCGTCTTTGAACGTGCGCTCACGCCGGTCGATATTCACCATCGATATCATGTGCTGAACGGAGCGATTTACGGTATCTCCAGCCACGGCCGTTGGAATGGAGCCTTCAAGCCGGCCAATGCCAGTCCTGACCTGAAGGGTCTGTACCTGGCGGGAGGGGCAGCCCATCCCGGGCCAGGCATGCCCATGGTGATGATGAGCGGTTGGATCGCCGCCGATACGCTCGATCAGCACTATCGTGGAGCAGAAGCGGCTGTCTCCGCGCGCAAGCAGGCCGAGCAGCTTCTGGCTCATGCATAAGATGCACAAATTGGGGATTTCCACGGGTGCCCACTGATCGATGCCAGGAAAGAGTTTCAGGAGACAGCAGCATGACGACGCAGGATGAAAGCTCGGCGGGGAGATCCGCTTTGATTCCTCCGTCGCGCCGCATGCTGGCATTCTTTGCTAGTTATCTGCACTGGTATCTCGGCCGCCACTTCCGCGCGATGCGCCTGGCGAATGGCGACCGCTTTCCCAGCACAACCGGCCCCCTGATCGTCTACGCCAATCATGCCTCGTGGTGGGATCCCGCTCTCGCTCATCCTGCTATCGCGCCACTTCCTCCCCCGTGCCAGTCACTATGGACCGATGGACGCCGCATCGTTAAAGCACTACGGAATGTTCCGCAAGCTCGGCTTGTTTCCCGTCGAAAGCGGAACCCCTCGCGGAGCCGCCCAGTTTCTCCGCGCTGCACGCGAGATCCTCTCCACGCCAAACTCTGTGCTCTGGGTCACCCCAGAGGGGCGCTTCACCGACATGCGCACCCGGCCCCCGGTTTTCCGCCCCGGCCTGGCGGCGCTGGTGGCTCGGACTGGCGCCTGCACCCTGGTCCCTCTGGCCCTTGAGTACACCTTTTGGGATGAACGTCTGCCGGAGATACTCATCTCCTGCGGCGACGCGATCAAGATTCCCGACGGGCAGCTGCACAGCGCCGCGGAGTGGAGCGAGCAGCTCGCTGCCGGCTTGGCCGCCGCCCAGGACGAACTCGCGGCGCTGTCCAAACTTCGAGACCCGCGCTTTTTACCACCGTTCTCTCCGGCCGCGTTGGCATTGGGGCGGTCTATGATGCTTGGAAGAGGCTTCTCGCACTGCTGAGTGGGCGCGCGTATCAGGGGAGCCACGGGAGCATCCGCCGCCTATGAGTAACGCATGGCTCGTTGGACTCGCCTTCTGCTGCGCGACTGTGCCCGCAGCGCTCTGGGTGTGGAACATGCTGCTCTATCGCGAGCCGGAGGCCGGCAGCTGTGCGGAAATGGGACACTGCGTTCTGCCCGATCCTGTCTCGGTGCTCATCCCAGCCCGCAATGAAGAGCGCGTCATTGCCGCATCGCTTACCAGCCTGCTCGCCTCGCGCGGAGTCCAGATCGAAATCATCGTGCTCGATGACTCTTCGACCGATCGCACGGCGGAGATCGTACTTAGCTTTGCCGCCCGGGATCCGCGAGTGCGCCTCGAGTCTTCGCCTCCGCTGCCGGGCGGCTGGAATGGCAAGCAACATGCCTGCCACGCGCTCGCGGGCAATGGCCCACTTCGAACATCCTCTGCTTTCTCGACGCCGATGTGCGTCTTGCTCCGGATGCCCTCGTCCGCATGTCCGCATTTCTGGTGCGCTCCGGCTCGGACCTGGTCAGCGGCTTTCCCCGGCAGGAGACGGAGACTCCACTGGAGTGGCTACTGCTGCCGCTGATTCACTTCGTGCTGCTTTCCTATCTGCCGCTGGCCGGTATGCGGGCCTTGTCTGCGCCCGGCTTTGCGGCCGGGCTGCGGACAGTTCCTCATGGTGCGCCGCGATGCCTACCGCAAGACCGGCGGCCACGCGCAGATCCGCGCTACGATGCATGATGGGCTGCTGCTGCCGCAGCTCTTTCGCCGGCACGGTCTGCGCACCGATATTGCCGACCTGACCCATCTGGCCACTTGCCGCATGTACCACAATGCGTCCGAGGTATGGCAGGGTCTGGCCAAGAATGCCACCGAAGGGATGGCTTCGCCGGCGCGGATCCTGCCTTTCACTTTCCTGCTCTTCTGCGGTCAGATCCTTCCATTTCTACTAGCCGTTCCGCTGCTCTTCCACGGCCCGCCGGGACAGGTCGCTCCGGGGGGTACAGCCACCTCGGACAATCGCTCATCCTCGCCGCCCTGGCAGCGTCTTTTGTACCCCGCCTGCTTTCCGTCTGGAAATACCGCCAACCCCTGGCCAGCGCCTGCCTGCATCCGCTGGGCGTTGCTGTGCTGCTCACGATTCAGTGGTATGCCCTGCTGCGCAAAATTGCGGGTCAACGTGTCACCTGGAAAGAGCGGGCGTACCGGGTGGGGTAAGAGCTGGTGAGGTGGGCAAGCCTATTTTAGGTCCAAGACGCTGGGAGACTTCGTGGTCGGTAAAGCTCATGCAGCTTTCCTCAAGGAAAGCCGCATACGTTGTGTTGACGAGTGCAGCGTAGTAGGAAATTCGGAGTTCGCTTCTAATGAACAACCGGACACTGGGCATTGAGTGCAGCACTCAACGTTAAGTGCTCTTCCTAATCCCCGCTCTTAAGTGGCTTCCGCGCGAAATAGTAGAGCGAGCCCGCCAACAAAGCGAACATCAACACCGAAACCCAATCGTGATGCAGGAGATTGGTGGCCGGGAACAACAGCACGTCCTCCTTGCCCGCAGCAGTTTCATAGAGCTTGAGTGCGACGCCCATCAGCCCCACGATGCCGCCGGCTGCGATCAGCCCGCTGGCATAGAGCGAGCCAGGGCTGATCTCACTTTCGGTCTCAATCGTATCCCCGCGCGCTTTTTCGACTGCGCGATCGATCATCCACCGCACGATGCCACCGGTGAAAATCGCAAGCGTGGTAGCGATCGACAAATACGAGCCCACCGCGAAGGACAAAGACCGAATCCCCAGCAACTCCACCGCAATGACCAGAAAGACGCCCAGCAATACCAGTCCCCAGGGCAGCTTGCGGCCCAGGATCCCGTTGACCACCGTGGCCATCAGCCGAGCCTGCGGCGCGGCGGCCTTCTCGCTTCCAATTCCCTGGATCCACTGCACCTCGATCTGCTGTGTCTGCGGATTGTAGAGATACTTTCCGTCCGCCAATTCAGGCGAATTGAGCGCATTCAGCAAGACATAGCCATTGCCTGGACGGGTGTCGATGGTCTTATCGCTTTGAATGACACGGATCTGCGCCTGGTGAAAGTGCTGCTCTTCGATCTGCACCCCGCTGTGAGCAACCGCCATATCCCACGGCCTTGCGGTCTGACGGAACTCCGCCAGACCCTGGTTCATCAGCTGCAACGTTGCCCCGATGGCCAGCGTGGAAACGCAGGCGCCCACCACCAAGGCGATCTGCTGCTTGCGCGGAGTTGATCCGATCAGGTAACCGGTCTTGAGATCCTGCGAAGTGTCTCCCGCGTTGGCTGCCGCGATGCACACCACGCCGCCGATGGTGATGGCCAACGCGCCGAAGGCCGGCGCGGTCCAGCCGTTCACCAGAAAAATCGCGGAGGTTGCCATGAGCGTGGCGATCGTCATACCTGAAACGGGATTGGAGGAGCTGCCAATCAAGCCCACAATGCGAGAGGACACGGTAACGAAAAGAAATCCGAAGATGGCCACCAGCACCGCGGCCGCCAGGTTAGCGAGCCAACTCACCTGCGCTCCCGGCACGGGCTTGAAGGTCAGGAAGAAAAACATCATCAACACCAGAGTCACGGAACCGCCAACCACCACGCTGAAGGGCAGATCGTCGTCCGTGCGCAGCGGGGCACTTTTCACGCCGCCACTCGAACGCAGGTTGCCGGCAGCAGCGCGCAAGGCGCTAAAGATCGTCGGCATGGTCTTGATGAGCGTGATGAGCCCGGATGCTGCGACCGCACCGGCGCCCATGGGGCGGATGTAGGAAGCCCAGAGATCGCTGGGTGACATCTGCGCGATCGGCTTGGTGCCGGGATAAATCGCTTGGGGGAAATGGGACCCAAAAAAGTAGATGGCGGGCATGAGCACCAGCCAGGAAAAAATCCCTCCGGAAAAAAGCAACCCGGCAACTCTGGGTCCGATGATGTAGCCCACGCCGAGATATTCAGGAGTGACATCGGCGCGGATCGCGGAACCCTTCAGCCACTGTGGCTGATAGTCAGGAGTGCCCGGCCACGCACCGAAGAGGTTTTCATTCTGAAATAAGGTGTAGATTCCGCCCAATCCGAGGCCGAGAAAAACCCGCCCAGCGAAGGAGCCGCCGCGCTCACCCGCCAGCAGAACATCGGCGCAGGCTGTGCCTTCGGGGTAGGTGAGCCGTCCGTGCTCCTCGACAATCAATTGTCGCCGTAACGGGATCATAAAGAGCACGCCCAGCAGGCCGCCCAGCAGCGCCAACAGAAATATGCGCGAGTACTCAAGGTTGAAGCCGAGAAAGATGAGCGCCGGTAAGGTGAAAATCACGCCGGAGGCGATCGATTGTCCGGAATTGCCGGTGGTCTGCACGATGTTGTTTTCCAGGATCGATGCGCGGCCGAATGCCCGCAGTACGCTGATAGAAAGAACGGAGATGGGAATCGACGCGCCCACCGTCAATCCCGCGCGCAGGCCTACATAGACGGTCACTGCACCGAAGAGCAGTCCAAAGATACACCCCAGCACCAGCGCGCGGGGGGTCAGTTCAGGGCGCGTCTCAGTAGCGGAGACGAAGGGTTGAAAAGCTGGTGGGGTGGCGGGCACTCAGTGGTCCTCCCTGTGTCCCGGATTTCCTGTACGTGGCCCTACCCAGCAGCCGCGTGCGCGGCTTTCTTTAGCGGAAAGCCGCATGAGGTTCGTTGATCTCACCAAGCCACACAGGAGATCCGGGATGTGAAAACAACTGTATCTCGACTGGGCGAAATTCGCTTTAATCTAACTTATGTCCATTCGCAAGCTGCTCGCCTACGCCGCTATCTATTTCCTATGGGGTGCGTCGTTCCTGGCCATTCGCCAGGCGGTCGCGGTGACTCCGCCCTTCTTTGCGGCCTGCTTCCGATTCCTGTGCGCGGGCGCAATCCTCTATGGCTACAGCTGCTGGCGCGGGATGCCGCAGCCCACCCGGCGGCAGTGGATGGGTACCGCGATCCTTGGCTTGGTCATGTTTGCCGGCGATTACGGCTGCCTATTCTGGGCGGAGAAGGAAGTACCTTCGGGCCTGGCAGCGGTGATCGCCGCGACTATTCCCGTCTGGGTCCTGCTGGCGGAGTGGTGGTTTTCCGGTGGGCAACGGCCGAATGCAAAAGCGCTGGCCGGCATCGTGCTGGGCATTTCGGGAGTTGTTCTGCTCATGGTCCCGACAGGTTTTCATCAGAGTCGTTTCAGCACCTCGGCACTGGTCCTGCTGTTGGGCTGTTTCTTCTGGGCCGGGGGCACGATCGCCAGCCGCCACCTCGATCTGCCTCGGCAACTCAGCATGAGCTCCGGACTGCAGATGCTGTGGGGAGGGAGCTTCCTCTTTCTCATTTCCGCCGGGACCGGGGAGCTGGGCGCATTGCCGCGTCTCTCCCGGCAATGGAATTGGCAGCTGGCGTTCTCCATGGGGTACCTCATCCTCTTTGCGTCCATCATTGCCTTCAGCGCTTATGTCTGGCTCATCAAGCAGGATCCCGTGACCCGGGTGGCCAGCTACGCCTACGTCAACCCGCTGGTCGCTTTGCTGCTCGGATCATTGCTGGCGCAGGAGCGGCCGACACCGTTGCAGTACGTGGGAGCCGCCCTGGTGGTGGCCGGCGTGGCTTCCACCATTGCCGGCAAGCGTGTTGCGCCCCGTGAACCTGCGCGGAAGGCCGCGTAAACATAGGCTAGCGCTCGGCCTTGACTTGCCCGTATACTCTAGCCATCGGCGGCAGGGCAGCTGCGAGCCTCGCCGGCCGGCTGTGAGGTGCGTCTTTCCTGGTCAGAGTATTCCCCTGACTCTCGACGTCCCGCTGGCGCAAACTTCGGTTTGGCGGGCTGTTGTACGTGTGCTGCGAAGTCCCGCGGACAGCCTCTCTTGTGCATTGTTTCCCTGCTCCTGTGTTCTTTGTAGCCGTTCCCTCCTGCGTCTTACCCGCGTTCCCATCTGCGATTTCTGCTGTGCGCACCTCCCTCCACAAACAGGCACCCTCTGCGCTTGCTGCGGGGAGGATCTGGGCATCGCGAACCTTTCCTCTGTGTCGGGCAGTGACGATTCTGATTCCCAGCCCCTCTGCCAACCCTGCCGCTTAGCCGCCCCTGCCTTTGTGAAAGCTGTGGCCTACGGGGGCTACCATGGCGAGCTTCGCTCGCTGGTCCATCTGCTCAAGTACGAGGGTATGCAGCCGGTCGCTCGGCGCCTGGGTACTCTGCTGGCGGAGAGCCTGGAAGCTGTTGTCTGCTCGCCGGACGCGCCGCGGCAGATGCTGGTTATCCCGGTGCCCATGCACCCGGTTAAGCAGCGCCAACGCGGCTTTAACCATGCTGAGTTGCTGGCCCGCGCGGCCATGGCGGAGATGCGCCGCCGGCATCCTCAACTGGGATTGCATCTGGAAACCAGCTTGCTGAAACGCGTGCGCGTTACGGTGAGTCAGGCGGGCCTGACTACCCACCAGCGCCGGCAGAATCTGCGTGGCGCTTTTTTTGCGCCTCTCCCGGCCGGCTGGCCGGACGGCACGTTTTGCTGATCGATGACATTTACACGACCGGGGCCACAGCCCGGGCGTGCAGCCGGGTGTTGATGAATGCCGGCGCTGCCTCGGTTCGGGTGGCGACGGTTGCCCGTGCGCAGCGCGAGGGAGTCGCTTCCTGGGATACCGGTTTTTTGCGAACCGGTTTCCAGCAGGCGGCCAGGTAGGGTTTGGAAGGTACGTAACGGAGGATCAAGATGTCTTTGGGTAAAGCCATGATCCACGCACGCAAGCCGAAAGCCAACGCGCAGGGCCGTGCGCTGCCTAAGGAACCGGTTGAGCCGCATGAGGGGTGGCCGGGCCAACGGGTTTCTTCTGCCTACACCATGCAAAAGCCGGTGCTGGTGCTGAATGCATCGTACGAACCGATCAATATCTGCGGAGCTCGCCGGGCGCTGATCCTGGTGCTCAAGGGCGTGGCCAAGACGGAAGAGGAGCAGGGCGCGATTCTGCATGCCGCGTTGTTGCGCATTCCCATGCCTTCGGTCATTCGCCTGCTGGAATACCGCCGCATTCCGCATCAGACGCGCGCCCTCTCGCGCAAAAACATCCTGCTGCGCGATCGCAATAGCTGCCAATACTGCGGAGTCGTTCTGCCTGCGGGAGAACTTACGCTGGATCATGTTATGCCTCGTTCCCGTGGCGGCCTTTCCACGTGGGAGAACCTGGTCGCCTGTTGCCACTCCTGCAATCGCAGAAAAGGCAATCATCTGCTTAGCGAACTCAGCGACATCAAGTTGATGCGTGAGCCTCGTCCCTTCTCGCTGCATACCAGCCGCCACATCATGCGCATGATCGGCCACTCCGACCATAAGTGGCGTAAGTACCTCTACTACTAAGCTCCGATCAAAAGTCATTCCGGTGGAACGAAACCTCAGGGCCTAAAAACGTTTCGCGGTCGGCCCTCCGGGCCCTGGAGCCGCTTTCGCGCACTTATATTTGGCGAAAGCATTGGCCAAAGCCGCCGTCAAAGATTTCGGGGGTGTGAAAGGGACTTAGTTCGCATAGTTCGCATAGTTCGCTTAGTTCGCTAAATTCGCATAGTTCGCTTAGTTCGCTATAAGTTCGCTAAATTCGCAAATTTCTGCGCGAACCTCCTGCGGACGCAGCTCTACCACCACACCAGCCTGGTCAATAAGGGGAAGTAGAGGGCCATGCGCAGAGGCAAAGCGTTTCCCTGTACCTTGCGCATCACCTCGGCATAGGACTCCAATTGACGCGCGTACTTTTCCTTTTCCGCGTCCAGGAAAGCGTCGATCCCGGAGGCGCCATGACGGGCGGTCTTGTAGTCGACGATCCATAGATGGGTTTCTTCTATGGAGCCGGGCGTTGCTCCAGCGTGAAAGATGCGATCGCCGCGCAGCGTTTGTACGACTTCGCCGGCCCAGGTTGACCAGGAGATTTCGTTCCTCGCGCCGGCTCGTGCTCCCAGAATCCAAAGCCCTACGGGATCGCGAAGCACGGCTTGCAGGGCTCGCACTACCTCTGTTGACAGTGGCTCAGCTTCCGCTCGCGGCAGGCCGCTGGAGCGCAGGATGGCCAACGCGCGTCCACGCCAGCCGGCTACTTCGTCGAATATCGCCTGCGAAACTCCGGCGGCGTCAATGCCGCCCAGCTTCGCCAGATCCTCCAACAGCGCGTGCACAACGGTGCCGAAAGCGCGCGCGGCTAGCGATCCGCGCGGCCGTTCGATGGCTTCCGGATTTCTTTCCTGAACTACCGGCAAGGCGGCATGCGCCGTGGGCTTCCAGTCTGCAGGCAGGCGGCGCAACTGGATCGAGGGGAACGCCGGCGGGAAAGAAAATTCCGCTTGCTGCGGGGTCGCGTCTGCTTCCGGCTCCTGCGGATCACGCGCACGCTCGAAGTCGTCCTTGAGTGCCGGCCACGCTATTCCTAGAAGACTGTGCCGGTCGCCTGGGCTCAGCTCATTATTGACTTTGGTGACCGCCGTCCCCAGCAGATGCAGCTCCTTGCGGGCACGCGTGGCCGCAACATACAGTAGGCGCTTGGCCTCATCATCTTCGCGCCGGCCCTGCAGTTCGCCAATCCAGGCATAGATGCCGCCCTGTTTTCCATTGCGGCCGATGGGAGCAACCACGAATTCGTGCTCCTCTGCTTCCTCCGGGCCAACCAACCTGGTCTGTTCCAACGAGCGGAGCAACGGTTGCGATTCAACCCGGGTCGCGCGGCCCAAGCCAGGCACGATCACGACGTCAAATCCCAAGCCCTTCGCCTTATGGATGGTCATCAGCTGAACGCCGCTGGTGTTCGCTTGCGGCCGGATCAGGCTGGGCGCAAAGCTCAGCGATCTGGTCCTCCAGTCCGGCCGCCTCCGGGCCTAGCTGCTCGAGCATGGCAAAGAAGGCCTGGATGTTCGCGTAACCCGCGCGATCTACACAGGCGCGCCCGCCAAGGGTCACCCAGGTTCGCTCTACCCATCGGGCGAGCGAGACCTGGCGGTGCTTGCCGCGCAGCGCGTCTTCGAGCACAGCGAGGACGCGGGTTGCTCTTAGCTGACCGTCTTTGCTAAGCGACGGAGTACGCTCGCGCAGCAGCGCGAGCATTGCGCCCTGGGAAGAGTCCCGGATGTCGCTGCCGCTGAGGGTATGCAGATCCCTCAGCGTAAGGCCGCACCACGGCGACCGCAGCACGGTGAGCCACGCGATGCGATCCATGGGATGCAAGAGGGCACGGGTGAGCGCGGTAAGATCCTTCACCTCCTGGCGTTCGCTCAATTGCTCGATCTCCACTGCGCGAAAGGGAATATCCGCTTTGCGAAGCCTGCGGGCAATCAAGTTCAGATGGGCGCGCGCACGAACCAGGACGGCAATGCGGAACTCGCTTTCCTTATGCTTTGCTGCTTCGACGGCGGCCCAGTGGTCCTGGATGATGCTGACCACCTGCCGGGCTTCTGCTTCGTCGGCTGCGCGCTTTTGCTCCGGGGTGGCTCTGGAGGAAATGAGATAGGGCCACAGCTTTGACGCCGAGGCTACCGCGTGGCGCGGGGCTGTGGGCGGTGGAAGGGGCGAAGGTCACCTGGTATTCCCGGCCTGTCGCGGGCCCGAAGATTTGCCCGAAGATCTCATTCAGGCGATCTACCAGCCCGGCATGGGAGCGAAAATTGGTTTGCAACTGCAGAGGTGTTAATTGGACCGCGGCCGTTCCTTCGCCCAGGCCGTAGCGCCGGGTGCGTTCGAAGAGCTCCACCTCGGCTTGGCGAAACATATAGATCGATTGCATGGGGTCGCCGACCAGGAAGCAGCTGCCTCGACCGGCGGACTCCCATCCGCCCGCGATCAGGGTGAACAGCTCGTATTGGCTGCGCGAGGTATCCTGAAACTCGTCCACCAGCAGATGAGGCCATCGTTCGGCAACATCCACTGCTAATTCGCTCAACTCGCCCTCGTCATCACGCAACACCTGCCGCGCAGCGAGACCCAGTTCGACGAAGTCCACCACCCCACGCTCAGCGAAAACCAGGCGCAGCTCGGCGACCGCATAGCGCAGGATGACGAGCATGTGCTGCAGCATTTGCGACTCTTCTTCTGTGTATGCCTCGGGCGGAAGGGCGCGCAGCTCGGAGAGCATTCGAGGAACTCGGGATGAGCGTCGAGAGAGGAGAGTAAGTCCTTGTAGCGCTGCCTCGGCGCGCTCCCCACTCTGCCAGTGGGAAACCCCATCCCCGAAGGAACGTTGGCGCGCCACTCATCTTTCTGGGTAAGCAGGAAATCGCACAGGCGACTCCAATGCGCGTGGTCCGTGAGATGGCGAATATCGGAGACATGCTCTCAACGCGATCAGATCGGAATCTGGATCGACGTTATTGCAGGCATGGCTCAGGACTTCCACCAACTCCCGCGCCAGCTCAGGATGGCGGGCAAACAGTAGCTGTGCTTTTTGGATAGCTTCTGTGTGAGTGCGGCGGAGCGGCTCTTCCAGTTTGCTGCGGACCTGTTCGACCAATCGAGAGTTGCGCTGGCCGAGAGGGAGCACGCGGCCCCACTGGTCTCGCTTGTCGAGCATCTCGGCGATCAATTTCTGGCAATCGGGAAGGCTGGTGCCGCGCAACTGTAACAGTGCGTCGAGCGCGCTTGATAGCGGCTCCTCACTCCCTAAATGGGAGAGTGTGCGGCGAGCTGCGAGGGTATAGAGCGGCTGCGGTTTATCCGTAGGGGAAAGTGATCCACCCAGCCGTGAAAGCAGGGGAGTTTCATGCGCGATGGTCAGGCAGACGGCATCGATGGTTTGGATATTAAGCCGCTCTGGCTGTTGCAGAAGATTCCATTCGCGCCGGGCGTCGTTCTCCAGTGCGCGGCGGGCCAGCGTGATCTCGGGAAGTTCGTCGCTGGCCTCTGCGGTATCTCGCGCCGCATGCAGCCGGGTAATAACCCGCTCCCGCATCTCAGCAGTGGCGGCGAGGGTGAAGGTGATGGCCAGGATCTGTTCCGGCTCGTCCACTTCCGCAAGCAGCTTCAGCAGGCGGCGAGTCAGCAGTTCCGTCTTGCCGGAACCGGCGGGAGCCTGGACGAGAAAGGATTGCCGGGTCTCGAGTGTCTGTGCGCGGGCGCTTTCGTCGACCGGCTGCAACAGCAGTTCAGTCATCGTTTTCATCCGCCTCGTCGCCGGCGTCCGCGCGATCGCTCTCTGCAATCCGGCAGAGTCCGGGCAAGTCGCAAAATTTGCAGGTCTTGGGGTACTGCTTAGGGTCGACTTGCGCTTCGCCCCGGAGGAACTGTTGTCCCAGATCGCCTAAAACCGCCTGCCAGCCGCGCAGCATATCTGCGCTGTAGGGCGGCTTGGTTAACTTTGTCTCGCCCGGCATCACGGTCCGGGCGTCTTCCACGCGGCCGATGAATTTCACGTTGTCCTCGCGGACCCGGCCCAGCAGCACGCCCTTGAGATGGTCGATCTGTCCGAAGCCGGCATACAGGGGCAGTTGCGGCTCGTCCGGCCGCGCCCCGTCCCAGGAGACTCCGTTCAGCATGCCGGTCTTGTAGTCGATGATGACGCGGCCGCCCGCGACTGCGTCGATACGATCCACGCGCACTTGCAGTTTTAGATCTCCCACCGTTGCCGCTAGTTTTTCTTCGCCGGCTTCGACAGTAAAGTCCGCCCGCTTGGCTTCGTAGTCCAACCACTCTTCGATGAGAGAGACGATGCGCCTCTGTTCCGCGTCGAGATAGGCCTGGGTCCAGCTGTGCTTCGGTGCACGGCCGCGGTATCTCTGCAATGTAGCGGCGACGTGTTGTTCAACCAGGGCGTGCAGCCGCTCTTCTGCGCGCGCCTCGAGCAGAGCATCGCGTGTCTTCAACTCTGTCCACAGATCTTCAAGGATTTTGTGCACTACCGAACCACGCTCGCGCGCCTCCAATCCCCAGTCGGTCGCGTCCATCGCCCGGGCGTCCAGCCGCCTGGTAGCAAAGGATTGGAACGGGCAGGCTGCCTGGCGTCGGAGTACTTCAGCACCCCCGGCGTTTTGCTCGATCGGCCAGGGAAGGATCGTTGCATTTTCTTCTTCCACGGGAAGGGGAGGAAATTCGCCTGCGGCCAGGTTTTCATCCGCAGCGATTGAGATGCGCAAGGCTTTGGCTTCCGTCTTTCGTTTAACGAAGTCCACCAGCGTCGAGGGACGGCAGACGCCATCGGCATTCTGCGTTGGATAGCTGAAGACACACTTGGCTGCGCTCCTGTCGAGACGGGAGGTTATCTGTTGCGCAAGCTTCCAGTCCGCCGTACTATCCGCGTGCGGCATGTTGTGGGTTTGCTGCACCGACCGGGTAAGAAAAGGATGACGCCGTGCGGCCGCCGGCCAACTGGCGTCGTCGGCGCCGAGAAACCATAGAGCGTCGAAGGTGAGGCCGGCTGCTTCGAACGGTCCCATGATCTGGACGGCCGCGTCCCGGGACTCGGGCGCGAAGATTGTCTGCCGCGCCTGGCGCTCGAGCACTTCGAGAAACTCAGAGTAGGCTGCCTTGCGTCCATCGAAGGCGAGTGCAGCTACGCTGTCGAGCAACTGCGACCATCGGGCCTGCACCTGGAAATCTTCGCTCTGCAGAGGATGCGCTCCGGGCCAATGGACCGCATCCAGAATCTTCTCGGCGACGTCGACCCACTGGGCAAAATTTAACGAGCCGTTCTGGGGGAGCAAACGCCGTCCAGCCTGCAGGCTGCGGCGCAGGCTGTCGGGCGGGTTTGCCGAGTATAGGAAGGTTTCCAGATCCTGCTCCGGCTGTCTCATGGCCTGGCGCCGAAACTTGACATCGAATTCTGCAATGGGCAGCAGTTCTTCCTGCTGCTGGTGAAGAAAGCCGGAGAGTAGAAGCCAGCTTGCCTGGTCCAGGGAGAGTGCTTCGTTCATCCAACGCAATAGCAAGAGAGCACTGCGCGCCATGGGCACGTCGGCGAGAGGAACGCCAAGAGAGAATTCGAACGGAAGAGGCTGGTCGTGTTGCCGGATCGCGACACCGCCGGGCGCGAGTATCTGGCGAAAGATTCTCTCAATCTCGGGACGCACGGTGGAGACGTTGGGCACCACCACTGCGATGCGCGCGATGTTCTTTGCCGCCAGCTCGTGCTTTATCCAGAGTGCACAAGTTGCGATCTCGTCCCGTTTGTCGATTGCTTCGACGAGCAGGGCTGTCTCCTCTGTTGAGACTTCGGTGGGTTCGATTATCTGGACTTCGTGGCCACGATCGCGAAGAGCTTCGATCAGCCGTTGCTGTGCCGGCGTGACGCGATCGAAGCCGGTCAACAGCATAGGTGCGGTTGTTTCGAGCTGGCCGGCGATTACGGCATCGTGCAATACCAGCGGCAACATGGCCCGGCTCAGAAACTCCTCTTTGCGGCAGGCGCGTTCGAAGGCGCGCGCCCACTCGCGAAAGCTTTCGACATCCTGGTTGCCCAGACGGTCGCCGTGGAGGAAGTTGAGCGCGCCGTAGGCACAGAGCAGACCGTAGGCTTGCTGCGCGAGCTCTGCTACTCCTGGTACAGAGATTAGGCGTCGCCCTTCGATACTGGGCTTGACTAGCTGCACCCAGAGCTCGAGTTCCTGCAGGCTTGTGAGCAGTAGGCCGGTCTCAGCGCCGGAACGGAGTTGTTTCTGCCATAGGCGGTGCAACCAGCTGTCCCAGTCGAGGATGTCGGCGGATTGCCAGGCCTGCAGGCCTTGTTGGCGTTGTGCCTCGCCGTGCAGGCGGCGGAGGGCTCGCGCCGCTCGAGCGCTGGATGCAATCACGGTGTCGCCGGCTTGGATGGCTGCGGCGATGACCGGGGGAAGTTGCATCTCTGTTTTATACCGCAAAGAGAAGGGGTTGGGCCGTGCGGGTTGAAAGGGGAGGGTTTCGACCCGAGGGGCAGGAAATCCGGGGGAACGTGGGCCACCCGTCCAGGACGCTAAGGGCTGCTGTACACTCATTGCATGCGGCGGATTGCGGCGCTTGTTTTGCTGTGCGTTTTCGTGACATTGTTGCCTTCGGCGACGGTGACCGCGCTTGCTGCACCGCAACAGTTGCTGCCCATTTGCTGCCGCACTCATGGGGCTCACTCCTGTGTCATGGGGGCTATGGCTTCCTCTGATGCCGCGCCTACACTGCGCCAGCCGGCGTGCCCGTTTGGTCAGAGTCTTCGCGCCATCACCACGGTTACTATCTCCGCGGACTTGACATCCCACACCAGCTTCGCTCTCGCCGTCGCTAACATCGATCGGCAGTTGATTGCGGATGCTGTCGCAACACGAGTGCTTCGCCGTTCCGCTCCCCGCGGACCTCCTTCTTTCTTCTTCGCTTAACCAAGACACCTTCCCCGGCCTCGAGGTCTAATCCGCCCTTGAAATTTAGAGGGTGAGATTTGTGGCATCCCACATCTCGCGAAAACGAGCGAGATACCTGAATTTCCTGCTAGAGGCTCCTCAAAGGGCTGCGTTTGTTGGCTCAGTCGAGTTCAACAGGAAATCCGGGGTGTGGGGCACCCGTCGGGTCGTCGCAGGGAAAGGTCCCTATGTTCCGTTTTTAGGGGAAGGATTCCCAGGTTTCTGGTTGGGATGGTCTCGAGATTTCTCGGTTGCGCTAGGCAGGGAGGAAGAGATGGATTTTCGCTACTTTTGCCGATGTTTTCTCGCGGTGGCCGGTGTTGTGTTGCTGCCGGTCGCACAGGCGGCGGTGTTGACGCCGGTTCGTGGAGTGGTCCACGATCCGCATCATCGTCCGGTCGCGGACGCAAACGTTACTTTGCACGCGGCGAATTCTGATTTCGTCGAGAATGAAACGACCAATAGCAACGGCGAGTTCAGCTTCTCTGCTGTTCCGCTGGGCGTTTATGTCATTACGATTGCCGATCCAGGCTTCGATACCGCGCAGCAGAGCGTCACGGTGGCTTCGAATACTTCGCCGGTTTTGCACTTCGAGCTGGCCGTGGCCGCGGTAAAGCAGTCGGTCACGGTCACTTCTAACTCGTCCGAGGCCAACGTGGATAGCATCACCCCCACCACGCTTGTCGGCCGCGAGGATATCGCCCACACCCCGGGGGCCGATCGGACCAACAGCCTGGCGATGATTACCAACTTCGTTCCGGGCGCTTACATGACGCATGACATGTTGCACATGCGGGGTGGACATGAGCTGAGCTGGATGATCGATGGGGTAAACATTCCCAATACCAACATCGCCAGCAATATCGCTCCCCAGATCGATCCCAAGGATATCGACTATCTGGAGGTGGACCGGGGAAGCTACGGCGCGAGCCTGGGAGACCGTACCTATGGCGTCTTCGACGTAGTGCCACGCACCGGCTTTGAGCGCAATCGGCAGGGCGAAGTCGTTTTTAGCCTGGGGAACTTTTACCAGACCAACGACCAACTCAGCTTGGGGAATCATTCGCAAAAATTTGCCTGGTACACGAGCCTCAATGGAAATCGCAGCAATTATGGGCTGCAACCACCCATCGAGACTCCCGTTCACAATGCGAGCAACGGCTACGGCGGGTTTGCTTCGTTGATCTACAACCATGATCCGTCCAATCAGATGCGCCTCGTGACCCAACTACGCACGGACTACTACCAGATTCCCTACGATCCCGATCCGGACAGTTGGCAAAATCAGCTCTATGATTCCAGCGGTCTGCGCGATGGTGAACACGAGACGGATAGCTATGCCGCGTTTACCTGGGTGCACAACTTCAACACGTCCACCTTGCTGCAGGTATCGCCCTTCTACCACTACAACGACGCCAAGTACGATCCGAATGCGCAGGATCTGCCTACGGCCACAAGCTCCGACCAAACGGGAAATTATGGTGGAGTGCAGACGTCGATCTCAGCGCAAATCGCGAAGAACTCGCTCAGCGCGGGGTTTTATGCCTATGGGCAGCATGAACATGACGCTTTCGGTGTGGTCTTCAACGATAGGAGCAATGAGAATTTTTACCAGCCGGAAGAGGTCAATGGCGGTGTGGAGGAATTCTTTGTCGAGGACAGCTATAAGCCGACGACGTGGCTTACGCTCATCGCCGGCCTTCGGCAGTCGAATTTTCAGGGTGCTCTCTCGGAGAGTGCGACGTATCCACGAGTGGGTGCGGCCGTTCTTATCCCCAAACTCAAGTGGGTCTTCCGCGGATTTTATGGCCACTTCTATCAGCCACCGCCACTGACCAGTATTTCCGGCCCTGCCCTGCAATATGCGAACGGCAACAATACCAGTTTCGTTCCATTGAAGGGGGAGCGGGATGAGGAGCATCAGTTTGGGGTGCAGATTCCGTGGCGCGGATGGCTGCTGGACGCTGATACATTTCAGACCCGGGCCAACAACTTTCTCGATCACAGCAATATTGGAGAGTCGAGTATTTTTGTCCCCGTTACCGTTCAGGGAGCGTTGATTCAGGGTTGGGAGCTGACGCTGCGGTCTCCGTCTTTGTGGCACTACGGACAGGCCCATCTGGCGTATTCCAATCAGATTGCGCAGCAGATCGGGCCCATTACGGGCGGGTTGATTTGCTATCCCCCCGATTCGCCGGACTGCGCAGTGGAGCCAGGATATTCGCCCCTGGATCACGATCAGCGCAACACCCTCAATGTAGGCATGAATGGCAATCTTCCCTCGCGTATTTATGCGGCATTCAATATCTACTACGGGTCGGGTTTTTCCAACGGGTATCAGGATCCGCCTTCCCCTTATTCCGGGGCCTATCTGCCGGGACATGTGTGGGCGGATTTGTCGGTGGGTAAGGAGATCGGGGAGAATTTTTCGGTTTCTGTGGAAAGTACGAATATTGGGAATAGGCGGGTGTTGCTGGATAACAGCCTTACGTTTGGAGGGTTTCACTATAACGATCCGCGGCAGATTTATGGGGAGGTTCGGTATCGTTTTCACTTTTAGCGGGGCGCGTTGGGGGAGGTTCGCGTAAGGAGTTGTTTGAGGGAAGGGCGCACTGCAGGTCCCCGTTCGACTTCGCTCAGGGCAGGCTCTCGGCTTCGCTCCCACGGCACGCCGGGGCAGGCGGGATGACAAGGGGGAGGGTGGCTGCTTCGGGGGTTCCCTTTTCGCAAGGTGGGCGAGAGGCTCTAGGATAGTAGTAGAGGGAACGATGCAGGGAATGCTTAAGGGGGTGGTTTGGCCTTCTGTGATGTTGTTTGGCTTCGGCCTTTTGCTGGGGTGCCGGGGCGGAGACTCTGCCGGGGATGAGCAGTCCAACGCTATCCCGGCCCAAGAGGCTACCTACCAGCTCAGGGGCATAGTGGTTAGCTCCGATGCGGCTAAAGGGGTGGTTACGGTTGATTCGGAGGCTATCCCCGGCCTTATGGGCGCTATGATCATGCCCTACAAGCTGTCGCAGCCCGGCGTTGCTACCGAACTCCATCCGGGAGACCACATTACGGCTCGACTGCGAGTCACAGAGTCCGGCAGCATGATTGATCAGATCGATGTGACAGCGCAGGCCAAGCCGGACTACAAGCCAAGCAAATCCTATAACGTTCCCGCATCGGGGCAGACGGTCCCCAACTTCAAATTTCTCAATCAAAGCGGGAAGGCCATTGATGTCGACCAGTTTCGGGGCAAAGTGCTGCTGGTCACCTTTATATACACACGATGTCCCTTGCCGGATTACTGCATCCGCATGAGCCGCAATTTTGCCACTATCCAAAAGCAGCTTGCCGCCGATCCCCGACTCTCCAACAAGACTCACCTGCTCAGCATCAGTTTCGATCCTGCGTATGACACGCCAAAGGTACTGCACAGCTACGGCAGCTCATACGCCGGCAGCGAGGCGTTTGCGCACTGGGACTTTGCCACGCCCCCGCCCGCGGAACTGGATGCGGTGGAGCAATTTTTTGACGTGGGCGTGAGCCCGGGGAGCAACAACACCTTGACCCACTCGCTTTCCACCGCCGTCATCGCACCCGATGGCAAGATTTTCCGCTGGTACCCAAGCAATGACTGGACCCCCTCTGCCGTGATTGACGACGTTAAGCAGACTGTTGCCCAATAGACGTCTCCATGGCCATTGCGCTAGTTCACTCGCTGGTTTAAAAGGAAGCTATGATTCTCGTGCTGATGGGAGTAACCGGGTCCGGCAAAACTACGGTTGGAGAATTGCTGGCTGCAGAAACAGGCTGGCGGTTCGCTGACGCCGACGACTTCCACTCCGATGCCAACAAGGCCAAGATGCACGCTGGCATACCGTTGACGGACGAGGATCGCAAGCCCTGGCTGGCCACACTGCACCAGCTATTGTTGGGTTGGTATGAATCGGGGATCAGCGGCATCCTGGGCTGCTCGGCTTTGAAGCAAAGCTACCGGGATGCACTCACCCCACAGATTCCAGCGCTCAACATCCGCTTTATCCTGCTCGATGTCTCGCGCGCAGTGCTCGAAGAGCGCCTCCGGGAGCGCAAGAACCACTACATGAATCCGGACCTCCTGCAGAGCCAACTGGAGACCCTCGAAGTCACGCCCGACCTGATTCGTGTCTGCGCCGAAGGGGCCCCGCGAAAGATCGTGGACGAGATCCTGGACAAGATCCTTACGGTCGAAGGCAAGACCACCGTTTAGAGTAAAATTGAGGGTGTGATCACCCTTCTGCATGTCGAGGTAGAGACGCCGCGTAGCTTGGTCTTGGATCCGCCACTGACCGATGCGGAGTTCGAAGCACTCTGCGCTGCTAACGACCTCGTCCACTTTGAACGTACAAGAGAGGGAGAAATTCTGATGCACCCACCCGCGGGAGGATTTAGCAGCCGCGGAAATGCTGAGATTGGTGCGCAACTCCACTCATGGTGGAAAACGCACCGGCGAGGCTGGGTTTACGATTCCAGCGGAGGCTTTTTCCTTCCTGACGGCTCGATGCTGAATCCGGATGCCGCTTATGTCCTCCCTCAGACGCTAAAGGGTTTGACCAAGGACGATCTGACCGGCTTCCCCTATCTTTGTCCAAATTTCATCATCGAATTGCTTTCGAACTCAGATAGCTTGTCGAAGGCGCAGCAGAAGATGGACCGGTGGGTGGAGAACGGCGTGACGCTGGGCTGGTTGATCGATCCGTATAAGAAGACGGTCTATGTCTATGAACCCGGCCGCGAGGCAGCCACCGTATCCGGCAAGACGGTCCAGGGAAGTGGTCCAGTCGAAGGTTTCACCCTCGACCTCGAAGAACTTTGGCGCTGCTACGAAATCTGAGCTTCGCGGAGATAACCGCTCTTAATGGCAAAAACTACTGTTCTGTTCGGTGTTGTTCTGATCATTCTTGGCGTGGCGAGCTTTGTGCTCACCGGCAACAAGTTTCCAACCTCACTCATTCCAGCTGCTTTTGGGATCCTGTTGGTTACCTTCGGCCGCATGGCCGAAACGCCGGTGGCGAAACGCCGCATGCTGTTCATGCATATAGCGGTTACGGTGGGCTTGCTGGGATTCCTGGCCACCGCTCCGGCGCTGGTTTCCGTGGTGCAACTCTTTAAGGGCAAACTCTTCCCATATCCGGCAGCTATTGAAGAAAAAGCAGCGATGTCGGCCCTCATGCTCATCTATGTACTACTGTGTGTGCGCTCATTTATCACCGCGCGCCGCGCCAGAGTCTAGTCCAGGGGTTTTTTGAGCGTGAGCTTGCGATCCAGCGCGGGAGCGGGGATGTCGATCCGCGCCGAACGAAGTACCCGTACGCGTTCGGATAGCAGCGGCAACGCGGCTGAACCCAAGAAGAAAAGGCCACCGCTACGTAAGGTGTTGCCTGAAATCTGGACCCTGATCAAGCCGCGGCGATGGCTGCTCGCTTTCGGATTTGTGCTCATGGTTATCAACCGGGTCTCCGGCCTGGTTCTTCCTGCGTCTACCAAGTTCCTGGTCGACAATGTCCTGGTCAAGAAGCAAGCCGACAAACTGCCCTGGATCGTGGGCGCGGTTCTGCTGGCGACTACTATCCAGGCGATCACTTCTTTTTCCCTGACGCAGCTCCTCTCGAAGGCGGCCCAGCGGCTGATTGCCGACCTGCGCATGCAGGTACAGCAACATATTGGGCGGCTCTCGGTCAGCTTCTATGACGCCACCCGCACGGGCGTGCTGGTGTCGCGCATCATGACCGACGTGGAAGGCGTGCGCAACCTGATCGGCACCGGGCTGGTCGATTTTGTCGGGGGCCTGCTTACTGCTGTGCTGGCCTTCTTCATCCTGATGCGAATCAGCGCCCAGATTACGCTCATCTCGTTTGCCTTCGTGCTTACGTTCGTCTTCGTGCTGCGCAAAGCGTTTGGCGTGATCCGTCCGATCTTCCGCGAGCGCGGCAAGATTAATGCCGAGGTTACGGGGAGGCTGACCGAATCGTTGGGCGGAGTACGTGTGGTCAAGGGGTACCACGCGGAAGAACGGGAAGCCGGAGTCTTTGCCGGCGGAGTGGAACGGCTCTATCAGAACGTGGTCCGGTCTCTCACTGCGACTTCTCTGCTTGCGCTGGCCGCGACGGCGATTTTGGGCATTGTGGGCGCTACCGTGATGTGGCTCGGCGCCCGGCAGGAGATGGCCCACAAAATCACCCTGGGCGATTACTTCACCTACACCATGTTTCTGGCTTTCATGGTGGCCCCGGTCTTCCAGGTGGTGAATGTGGGTACCCAGCTGACGGAGGCTATCGCCGGCCTGGACCGCACCAGCGAGATCCTGGCGGAAAAAGAAGAAGATGACGAGCCCGAGCGCACTGTCGTGATGGGGACGATTGTCGGCGATGTGCGGTTTGAGGATGTGCGCTTCGCGTATGAGGCCGACAAGCCTGTCCTGCACGGCGTTTCGTTTCAGGCCAATCCTGGTACCGTCACCGCGCTGGTGGGCTCTTCGGGCTCGGGCAAGTCGACCATCATCAGCCTGATCTGCGCTTTTCATAAGCCTGATTCCGGCCGGGTGGTGGTCGACGGGATTGATCTTTCCACGGTGCGCCTCAATAGCTATCGCAGTCAGCTTGGGGTGGTGTTGCAGGAGTCGTTCCTGTTCGATGGCACTATCCGGGAGAACGTCGTTTTTTCCCGGCCCAATGCCACGGAGGAGCAGTTTCTCTCGGCTTGCTCGATTGCCCGGGTGGATGAATTTGCCCTGCGTTTTCCTGAGGGCTACGACACGATTGTGGGCGAGCGGGGAGTGAAGCTTTCCGGCGGCCAACGCCAGCGGCTTTCGATTGCGCGCGCGATTCTGGCCGATCCTCGGATTCTTATCCTGGATGAGGCGACGTCTTCGCTCGACTCCGAGTCGGAGGCCATGATTCAGAATGGTCTCAGCTACCTGATGCAGGGCCGGACTACGTTTGTGATTGCCCATCGGTTGTCGACCATTCGCAGGGCGGATCAGATTCTGGTGGTCGAGGGTGGATTGATATTGGAGCGCGGCACACATTCCAGTCTTTATGCGCTGGAAGGGCGCTACCACGATCTGTACACCCGCCAGCATGGGGTGGAGGCCAATCGATTCCTTGCGCCGGGCGAGGGCGAGAAGTTGTTTGAAGAGCTGAAATAGGGTTCAGCTCTTCAGCAGCGAGACCAGCCGCTTGGGCGCAGTCTGTAGGTAGCTTCCACGAATCAGTTCTTTGACCTCGGTCCAATTCAGCGTGGCCAGGTCCATGCGGAGAGCGATCCATCCTCTTGGTCCGATGTACGCAGGCAGATAGAAGCGAGCGGGCGCCGATTGGACCAGGAATTGGTTCTCCCCGGGCAAGACCTTACAACAAACGCTGATGAGTTTGTCACCGTGATGGTCGTTGAGGTAGTAGGCGAAGGTCCTCTTGCCCACTAGAAAGGCGACATGTGCATGCTTCTGCTTAGCGCAGGCCTCCGGCAGGGCAAGACAGATTTCCGTTAACTTGCGGAGACGGTCCTGTTGGCTTGATTTGGGTGCCATAGCGTTGGTGGCGTCAAAAATTGGTGCTTTTGCCCCAATGGTGTTGTCCCGTGCGCAGCCTTGCCGCACCTTCGCGGCCAGCATCACAACCAGAGGGTTATCGCTGCACCGCAGATCCAATTTAAACGGAGCTGTGGTGCGGCAGATGAAAAAGCTGTGTTAGAGTCACAGCGGATCAAAGAGAAAGAGGAGAAAGAATGGGAAAAGCACTGGGAATCAGCTTGGAAGAGGCGCGCCAGATCATTGCCGCAGCCACCAAGAAGGCAAACGAGATCAAGGTGATGATGAACATCGCGGTCGTAGATGAGGGCGGCAACCTGGTGGCCTTCGAGCGCATGGATGGAGGCTGGATCGGCAGCATCGACATCGCGCAAAAGAAGGCGTTCACGGCGCGTGCTTTTGACCTGGACACCAAGTCGCTGGGCGAGAATTCGCAGTCCGGCCAGCAGTTTTTCGGGATCCACGCTTCGAATAATGGGAAGATCATGATTTTTGCGGGTGGCATTCCGATTAAGCGTGATGGACAGGTGGTGGGTGCTATTGGGGTCAGTGGTGGGTCCGGGAAGGACGACCATAGCGTCGCTGAGGCGGGGGCTGCGGTGGTTAAGTAGAAATCGTGGGCCTGAAGAGTTGTGGAGGGGGAGCGGCGCACTGCAGGTCCATCCCCTCCGCTTCCACGCTGGGACAGGTCGCTGCGCTCCTAATGACAAACCAGAGACTGGGGGCGTTGAGTGCTGCGTATCCCACTCAAGCCCAAAGACAGGGCTTGAATGGGGCACCCCAACCTTCGTTGCCGGTGCGGGAGATAGGGTCATTGCTCCCTTAACTTGCAGCAGGCAAGTCGGCTCCTCCCACGGCATGCTGGCGCAGGCGGGATGACAAAGGGGAGGGTGTCGGCTCACTTCTCCAGCTGTTGTAGGGGATGGACAGAGCTGCCGGTCATCCGCGATTTTTCTGCTCTTCCTGGGCGCTCAGCCTCCGAATGTGTAGCGGAGGCCGAACCTCGCTACGCGGGGGGTCCCCAGGGTGGGTAGTGGGGTTTTGCCGACGATGATGCCGCGGTCGAAGAGATTTTCTCCGCTGGCAAAGAGCGAGATGTTGTGGCGGAACTCGTGAGCCGCATATGCGTCCAGCCGGAAGTAGCCGTTGATGTAATAGTTATTTGCCGTGTCATCAAATTGGTGACCGCTGACCCGTCCCTGAAAACTTAAGAAGCCCAAACGGCGTTGGTTAAAGCCAACTTGCGCGGTGGCCATGTTGCGCGCTACCTCTGGAATCCAATTGCCTACCAGGTTTGGCTGCTGCTGGAATTTGGTCACCGTGGCATCCGCATATTGATAACCTCCTTCCACGGAAATCCAACGGGCCGGCCGGGCGGAGTAGTCGAGCGAGACGCCGCGGCTTTCAATCTGGCCCAGGTTTGCGCGCATCAGCGTTTGCGATGTCGGAGTTGTGCTGACGGTCAACGTGGTAATCGGACGATTGACCTGGGTGAAGAAATAGCTGACACGCACGCTGGATCCAAATCTATGCAGATCGGCTTGCAAGCCGGTCTCCCAGCCGGTAGCCCGCTCAGAACGCAGATTCGGGTTGGGTAGAGTGACTTGCGAACCGACTTGGGTTTTGGCGTAGAGCTCGTCTTCGTTGGGGGAACGAAAGGCGCGGAAACCGGATGCGCTGAGCGCCAAGGATTGGGTGATGCGACGCGTCACGCCCAAACGCGGATCAAAAGGCGTCTGGCTGAACGAGGGCGGGTGGGTGGTGCCGGTAGCGGTGGCGAACTGGTTCACGTCGTAGTTGGCGAAGTGATCGATCCGCGCTGAACCGCTGAACGTCCAGTTCTTCGGGGTGTACAGCACCTCGCCATAGACTCCAGTCTGCACCTGCTTGGCGGCGGTGTTGGATACACCACCTTTGCCGGTGTAAATCGTCTGGTAGCTCGCCGCGCGGATGTAGTGGGTGTCCGCTCCGGCGAGCAGCAGGATATTCGTACCGACCGGATGATGCCAATGACCGGCTACTCCCAGCTCGTCGGAGGGTTCTTCCGCGCTGGTGGTTAAAGTCTCCGCTGTGCGTGTGGCGTTGATGGACGTGAATCTCTGCCGGTAATGTTCGGAGGTGCCGTAGACGCGGACGAGAAAGTCAGTCAGATCTGCGCCCCCGTCATAACGCCAAAGGCGAGTGCCATTGTTTTGGATGGGCGTTCCGTTGTGCCGGTCTTCGTTGAGCACATTCCCGCGCAGGAAGAGGCGTTGGCTGTTTTCCAGGTTACGGTCGATTTGCACCAGGGCGTTCTGAGCATGAACGTTCGATGGCTGGTCGATGGGGCCGCGATAAGGCGGGCGCGATCAGGATGTAGCCATCGGTGGCAACAGCCCCTCCGGTCGCCAGGCCGGACCACTTACCCAAGGTCAGGCTGCCCAGCAAGGCTCCGTTGACCGTGCTCTCCGATCCTCCGCTGGTGATGAAGCGCAAGGTTGAGTTCTTAGGGCGAAAGGGCTCCACGCTGATGACGCCGCCGATAGCGCTGGAACCATAGAGGTCCGAGGCGCCTCCACGGACCACCTCTACGGACTGAATGTCCAGTTGCGGAAGCTCCTCCCAATGGATCCAACCGCCGTAGGGATCGTTCAGCGGGACCTCGTCAAAGACCACCAGGGAGCGGCTGGCCGAGGTCGATCCAAGGCCGCGCAGGGAGACACCCTGGCTGGTGGGATTGGCGACCATCGAACTCGATCTACGAAACAGCTCGAAGCCGGGGACGGTGCGCAGTTTATCGTCCAGCGGCAAAGAGGCGGCGTGGCGCAGTGCTTCCGCGTGTCATCACGCGGGTGCTGGCGGGGCTGTCGAGGGAGCTTAACGGGGAGCGGTAGGCGGTGACGGTGACGTTTTCAAAGGGCTGCTCGAGTTGGATGCGGAGAGTCGTCTGCCCTGCGATGGTAACGGAGGCGGGAGCAAAATGTGAGGCTTGGATGGCCACGTGTTCCGGAGGTCGCCGGAAGCGTGAATGTGCCGTCGGGGCCGGTGGTGGCGAGAAGATCTCCCGAACCGCTGGTGATTTGCGCGCCTGCGATGGGGTTTCCGGTCGCGTCTACAACCACTCCCGTGATCGTGCCGAGGTTGCTGCTGCGGCGCTGTTGTTTGTCCAACACCGGCCGGAGCGGAGAGAAGCAACCCTAGGAAGAGAGCCCTAGTGACCGTCGGGCAGGCATCCCGGGGCGGAAGTTGAACAGGCAGATTGATCAGGCCGTCGTAGCAGAGAGCGTGGCCTTCTTCGAGGATAACAGCAGACGTTCATGGGTACTGAAGGTCCTGGTTGATCATCACCAATAGACTTCTATGGTAACTTGGCACGCTGTTTTTGGGAGATTGGGGTAGGTGAGTGCTTGCGTGGGGAATTCGAACTGGCAACCTGAGTCGCCTTTCATGCACGCAATTACCACGGGAGTTCCTCTCTATATGAACGTTTGGTTTCCCTACCTGGTGTACCACTTGAGCAGAGGAAGCAGGCTGCTGTAGTTGTCTGTCCAGAGGCGTACGTCCGGTCTCAGGGGTGTTGGGAAGGCGTTGTTGACGACTTCTGGTTGACTTAAGAATGCTTGGTTGGTGGTCACGAGAATCCAATCCGCGAAGTACAAGCCATTCTGCTCGTCACCATGGGAGTGCACGGACAGGGCGTAGAGCCCGGCATCCTTGGCGAGCGCGGCGACTACTGGCTCCAGATCGACGTATTGATTGGATACGTGGAAGACGAGAATTCCATCTGGCTGCAGATGGCGGCGGTAGAGTGCCAACGCCTCGCGCGTTAAGAGATGCACTGGGATCGCATCCCCGGAAAAAGCGTCGATCACGATTACGTTGAAGCGCTGCGGGGGCTCAACGGCCAGGGACAAGCGGGCGTCGCCCAGCACCACGTCGGTGCGCGCACCGCTGTCATGGAGAAATGTGAACCATGCCCTCGCCAGCCGCTCCACCAGCGGATTGATCTCGTAGAAGCGGATCACGTCACCCGGCATTGCCGTAGGCCGCGACCGTTCCCGTTCCCAAGCCGATCACCCCGACGCGCTTGGGATCTTGCCCACAGCACAGCCGCATAGCCAAGCCCAGGCCGGAGTTGGTCGCGTAATAGGTTAAGGGCTGGTTGAGAAACTGAGGCGCGAACCACTCCGCGCCGTGCTCGATGGTGCCGTTGAGCAGCTGGCGATCAGTGTCCGACTGCGGTGGCAGATGCGTTTCCCTGACCCGCAGTGTTCCGTAGAAATTGCGCATGAGGGCGACTGCATCGTCGTCGTATTGGCGGATCTGGGTGCTCAGCACCACGATGGCCGCCGTCACGCCAGCCACCCAAACCATGCGCAGGCCCCAACCGTCATTCCACGTCGTTGCCAAGGCGATCAAGGCGACCACGACGAGGGTGCAGGCGAGATCGTAGTTGGCGCGCAACACTAGCGGAGCGATCACCCCTACCAACAGGGTTCCGGCCGCGCTTCCCGCGGCGGCGACGAGATAGAACCTGGTCATGCCAGAGGTATCCGGGCGCCGTGCGTAGAGCTCACCATGAAGAAAGAAACAGGTGACGAAGAGAGCGATCAGGAAAAGCGGCACACTCACCATGATGGGCCACTGGGCGCGAATGTCCCGCAGCACGTAAGCCATCGATGCCACCGCGAAAAACACCAGCCGCAACATGGGCTGGCGTATGGGCTGCCAGGCTCCCTGAAAGGCCAGTATGAAGCTCAGCAGATACAGGCCCAGGGGCGGCAGCCACAACAAGGGGATGGCGGCGATGTTTTCGCTCATGTGGTGAGTGACCGCCGTCAGCATCATGCCGCCGCCCATGGCGAGCACGAACCAGAAGACTTCCGGGGCGGCAGGGAGAACCTGCGCGACCGGCTCCAGAGGAGCAGCGGAAATCGGCCGCCTGCGGCCTTGCCAGGCGATCGCTCCGCAGAGCACAGCGAAGAGCAGAAAGCCCGCACTCCACCAGGAGGTTTGCCGGCTCATGGTCAGGCTTGGCTCGATGAGCAGCGGGTAGCTGGCCAGAGCCAGCAGGGAAGCAAAGTTGGAAAGAGCAAAGAGCCGGTAGGGCGACTGGCCTTCGAAGGTACCGGCGTACCAGGAAGTCAGCAGCGGAGTGGTGGCCGACAGCGCAAAGTAGGGCAATCCGATCACTGCGGCCAGCACGCGAAAGACGGTCAGTGCAGGGTGATAGCTAACCGCCGAAGGCTTGGGGCTGATGTGAACGCCAAGCGTCATCAGCGCTGCCGTCAGCAGCAGGATGTGGATAACTGACTGTTGTGTGGAAGTAAATCGCGACGAAAGCCAATGCGCATAAAGGTAACCGAGCAAGAGCGCGATGGAAAAGAAGACCAGGCAGGTGGTCCATACCGCGGAGGATCCGCCGAGCGTAGGAAGCAGTTGCTTGGCCACCATCGGCTCCACGACAAAGAGGAGAAAAGCACTTAGGAAGATGGTGAGCGCGTATAGGCTGCGAAGAAGCTTCATGGCGGTTTATGAGCTTGCGTGCGAGCGCGGAGCTCCTGCGGGCACCACAAGGATGTATCACACAAAGGCGGATGCCTGCTGAGGGGGAAAGTAATGTACCCCCGAGTCACCGATAAATGTAACTAGCGTGATGTAGCCAACGCGGCTAGGGACCGCTATTGTTCTCTTCGAGGATCAGTTCTGGGGGAGGGCTGCTCTTCGCGCGCCCGTGAGCTAAGCTCACGGGCGCTTGCTATTTGCACCATAATCAGGCCCCGCCAGCGGACACAATATAGAATTGAACTCCTTCGGCGAGGGTTTGCCGGCATGAGGAGATTTGTCGCATATGTCCGAACCGCTGCTCATCGCTCAGAGCAAAGATCCTCTCTACCTGCTGCCGGCGATGTCGAATCGCCATGGTCTTATCGCCGGAGCGACCGGGACGGGCAAGACAGTAACGCTGCAGGTGATGGCCGAGGCTTTCAGCCGCATCGGTGTCCCGGTGTTTGCCGCCGATGTGAAGGGCGATCTTTCCGGGATCAGCCAGCCGGGGGTTGAGAATCCCAAGATCGCGGATCGAGTCAAAAAACTGAACTTGACCGATTTCTCTTTTGCCGGCTGCCCGGTAACTTTCTGGGACGTCTTCGGCGAGCAGGGGCATCCGGTGCGAGCGACGGTGTCGGAGATGGGTCCGTTGCTGTTCAGCCGCTTATTGAACCTGAACGAGACCCAGGCCGGCGTGCTGACGGCGGTGTTCAAGATCGCGGATGATCAGGGACTGCTGCTGCTCGACCTGAAGGACCTGCAGGCGATGCTGCAGTATGCGGCCACGCATGCAAAAGAATTCCAAACGCAGTATGGCAACATTTCGGCGGCCAGTGTGGGAGCGATGCAGCGCGGCCTCCTGGCTTTGGAGCAACAGGGCGGAGACAAGTTCTTAGGCGAACCCGCGCTCAATCTAGATGACCTCATCCAGACAGATTCCCAGGGTCATGGGGTGGTCAATATCCTGGCGGCTGACAAGCTCATCAACTCACCGAAACTTTATGCCACGTTTCTTTTGTGGCTGCTCAGCGAGCTCTTTGAGCGGCTGCCGGAGGTGGGGGATGGGGAAAAGCCCAAGCTGGTCTTCTTTTTCGACGAGGCTCACCTGCTTTTTTCCGATTTGCCTAAAGTGATTGAGGATAAGGTCCACCAGGTGGTCCGGCTGGTCCGGTCCAAGGGGGTAGGCGTGTTTTTCGTCACGCAAAATCCTATTGACGTCCCCGACGGCATTCTGGGCCAGCTGGGTAACCGGGTCCAGCATGCGGTGCGGGCGTTTACGCCGAAGGACCAGAAGGCGGTCAAAGCAGCGGCCCAGACCTTTCGCGCCAACCCCGAGATCAACGTGGAGCAGGTGATTTTGGAGTTGGGGGTGGGCGAGGCGCTGGTCTCATTTTTAGATGAAAAGGGAACGCCGGGGGTGGTGGAACGGGCCTTGGTGTGCCCACCCCGGAGCCAGATCGGCCCGATTACGCCGGAGCAGCGGCAGCAGATTATCCGGGCTTCGGTGGTGGCTGGGGTATACGAGACCACGGTCGACCGCGAATCGGCATATGAGCTGTTAAAGGGGCGCGCCGCGCAAACCGTTTCCGCTCAGCAACCTGCGCCGAAACCCACGGGCTGGCTGGGGGAACTTACCTCATTGGGCAGCGGTTCTTCCGGGGGACGGCGGGGGGACAGCCTGATGGAGACGATGGCCAAGAGCGCCGCCCGCACTTTAGGCAGCACGGTAGGGCGACAGATCGTGCGCGGCGTGCTGGGGTCGCTGCTGGGCGGTTCGAAGCGCCGCTGAGTGTGGCTTCTGCCGGGCTGCAGATGGACGGTCAGGGGCCTAAATCAACAATATTTTCAATCGTTTACGGGCCGCCTAAAGTCCGGACCTTGTTCGCTGCCTTTGAAGTCCCAATCCTTGAACGCCGGCTCGTTCGCAGCCTCTTCCTGCCCAAATTGCTTGCTGCGAACGTGGTATAGCCACGTACATATATCGTCGATAACCTCAGCACGTTGGATACCGTCCCCGGTAACCCCTCCCAGCAACATAATTCCAGGGACCGCGTTCATACATTCGGGCCGGTACTCAACCGGCGAGGTTCAGCCAGCAAGGAGCAATCCAATGCGTTCCATCCCCGCTTTGCGTACCCTTTTTATCGCACTCTTGGTATCGATCGTGCCCGCGTCTTCCTTCGCCGGCGTATTCGTTTCTATCAACATCGCTCCCCCAGTGCTACCGGTGTACGCTCAGCCCGTCTGTCCCGGGGACGGCTACCTCTGGACCCCTGGCTATTGGGCCTACGGCGAAGCGGGCTACTTCTGGGTGCCGGGAACCTGGGTGCTTGCTCCCCGGCCTGGAGTTCTCTGGACGCCCGGCTATTGGGGTTTTGCGGGCGGCCTTTATCTTTGGCATGGCGGGTATTGGGGTCCCCACGTCGGTTTCTACGGCGGGGTTAACTACGGCTATGGATACGGTGGGTCAGGCTTCTATGGCGGGCGTTGGGAAGGCGGACACTTCGCCTATAACACTGCGGTGCTGCACGTAAACACGACGGTCATCCACAATACCTACGTCGATAGAACGGTTATTCGCAATACGACCGTGATCAACCGCACCAGCTTCAATGGACCTGGCGGCGTCAATGCCAGACCCAGTGGTCAGGAGCAGGCGGCTATGCGCGAACAACACGTTCAGGCGACGCAAGAACAGATGTCCCATGAACATTTCGCCAGTACCAATCGGGCCAATTTCGCGTCTATGAATGGCGGAAGGCCTGCCACGGCGGCGGTCAGCCACCCGATGACGAACGCTAACATGGCTACTCACACGGCCTATAACAACAACACCAACCGGCCGGCGTACAACGCCAACAATGGCAATCATCCGGCTTACGGCAACACAAACAACGCGTATAAGGCGCCGGCTAACAACGCCTATAAGGCCCCGAAGTACTAACGAGAACCGAAGTATAACGAGGCGCCACATCAGAATGTCAGCCAACCGCACAATGAATCCCATCCCAACTGGGGGCGGGGAGCACGAACGGCGGTAGGTTGAGCGATCCCAAACGGAACGGCCCGCAGCTTTGCTGCGGGCCGTTCTGGTTTGGGGGGACTTCTGAGCAGTTTCCGGGAAGGGCCTTGGGCAGGGAAGTAAAACTGCAGGTCCCTCGCCTTCGCCGCCCCGGATTTCCTGTCAATGTTGAGAGCGCTGGCGAGCTTATGTGGCTTTCTTTAAATGGAAATCCGCACATGTGGAGGTTGGAGAGGGCCACTTGACAGGAAATCCGGGTGCGCTCCGCTTCGGGATGACAAGGTGAAGGGCAGCGCTTACCTCAGCCACCGTTATGAGGGATGGACAGGCCCGCAGTTTATTGGCGCTGTTCTCAGTTGCAAATTGCGGGGAAGCAAGGTACTGTGTCTTACTCCTGCCCTAATTCCTGCAGTAAAAAGGCGTAGTCGAGGGCGATTTCTTTCAGGTAGTCGTAGCGACCGGAGGCTCCGCCGTGGCCTGCGCTCATGTTGGTTTCGAGCAGCAGGAGATGGTCGTCGGACTTCAAGGTGCGCAGCTTGGCTACATATTTCGCCGGCTCCCAGTACATGACTTGGCTGTCATGCAATGAGGTCTTCACCAGCATCGCAGGATAAGCCTTGCGCTGCAGGTTGTCGTAGGGCGAATACTGCAGCATGTAGGCAAAAGCGTCTGCCTGGTTCGGGTCTCCCCACTCCTCGTACTCAGCGATGGTCAACGGGAGCGTGGGGTCGAGCATGGTGTTCATTACGTCTACGAAGGGCACGTGGGATAAGACGGCGCGGTAGAGATCGGGGCGCAGGTTGGCGACCGCTCCCATCAGCAGGCCGCCGGCACTTCCGCCTTCCATAGCGACGCGGTGTGGATCGCCATAGCCATGGGCGGTGAGGTGCTCGGTCACGGCGATGAAATCGGTGAAGGTGTTCATCTTTTGCATCAGGCGCCCGGCGTCGTGCCAGGGCTTGCCCATATCGCCTCCCCCACGAATGTGGGCGTAGGCCATGACGAACCCGCGGTCGAGCAGGCTGAGGCGGTTGGAGTTGAAGCCTACGGGAAGAGCATATCCGTAAGAGCCATAACCATAGATGTAAAGAGGGTTTGTGCCCTCACCCTTTTTGTCTTTGCGATAGACGATCGAAACCGGAATGGCGGTTCCGTCGGCCGCGGCGGCGAAGAGGCGCTCGGAGCGGTATTGCGAGCGGTCGAAGCCGCCGGGGACTTCCAGCTCTTTGAGCAACGTCGATTGACTGGTTTGCACATCGTACTCGTAGACCGACGTGGGCGAAACCAGTGATTGATAGCCGTAACGAAACTTGTCGGTTACAAATTCGCGGTTGACGTGCGGGATGCGCGCTGTAGGTAGGCTCAGGAAATGCAATCTGGCGCGAAGATGGCGCAAACGCGCCTTGATTCTCAAAGGAGAGGACGCGCATCTGCGGCAGACCGTTGACGCGCTCGACGAGCACGGAGAAGGACTGGAAGAGCTCCAGATCTTCGAGCATCACGTCGTCACGGTGGGGAATTATCTCGCGCCAGTATGCGCGGCCCGGGGTGGCGACCGGGGCAGTGACGATGCGGAAGGTTCTGGCGGTGTCGTTTACGCGAATGTACCAAAGCCCGTCGCGGTGGTCGGTGTAGTACTCGATGTTTTCGCGCCGCGGTTCGATCAGGGTCCATTGTCCTTCAGCATCATCGGCGGGCAGGAACTGCTCTTCGCTGGTGGTGTGGCTGGCGCTTTCGAGCACGATGTACTTGCCGTCGCGCGTGCGGCCGGCGCCGATATTGAAGCGCTCGTCGGCTTCTTCGTAAACCAGGACATCTTCGGCCTGCGGCCTTCCCACGACGTGGCGGAAGAGCTGGTGCTGCCGTTTGGTTTCCTCATCCTCAACGGTGTAGAAGAGGGTGCGGTTATCGGTGGTCCAGACGACCGAGCCGACGCGCTCGGCCTGGTCGGCGAGCACCTCGCCTGTTTTCAAATCTTTGACGTGGAAGGTGTATTGCCGGAATCCCGTGGTGTCGGTGGAGTAGGCCAGCAGGTTGCCGTCGTCGGAGACGCTGACGGCGCCCAAGGCCAGGAAACTCTCGCCGACCGCCATCTGGTTCATATCAAGCATGATCTCTTCGGCAGCATCGAGGGAACCGCGCTTGCGGCAGTAGATCGGGATACTGCGCGCCCTGCTCGGTGCGCGAGTAGTAGAAATAATCCTTGTACCGGAAGGGCACCGAGACATCGGTCTCTTTGATGTGACTGAGCATTTCGGCGTAGAGCTTCGCCTGCAGTTCTTCCGTGGGCTTCATAACGGCGCGGGTGTAGGCATTCTCCTGCTCCAGAAATGCAATTACTTCGGGGCTGTCTTTTTCGCGAAGCCACGCGTAGTCATCGGCCAGCTTGATGTCCGTGGAGGGTGGTGACGGTTTCCTGGCGGCGGGCGGTGGGTGGCTGAACTGCAGTTGGTTGGGTCGAGGTCATATTTATCTAAAGGATAACTGGTTGGGCGGGTCGGTTTGGTTGTGCATGCGGTCAAAACGTCGGGAGTGCAGGTCACCGGGCTTGGCTAGACCGCATCCCACCCAATGAGGAGTGAACTATGAATTTTCCCACGATTTACGGCAAAAGAACGATCGTTCTGGCTGGCGCGCATGTTGCTTTGCGGCAGTATGGCCGATCGCTCAAGCGCCCCGCGGCGATGCCTCAGGCCCGGCGAGTCAAGCCCCGGGGCAGAATCCGAGCATGGATCAACAACAGCAAATGAACGGTATGCAGGGTCCGAATCAGCCCTCGCCCATGGACAGGATGTTTGTAAGCAAGGCGATGCAGGGGAGCATGGCAGAGGTACAGCTTGCCCAGCTGACTTTGCAGAAAAGCAGTAACGACCAGGTAAAGCAGTTCGCCCAACGCATGATCGATGACCATACCAAGTTGAACGAGCAGATGAAGCCGGTGGCCGACCAGCTTGGAGTGAAGGCGCCGGACCAGATCTCGAAGGGTGACCGTAAGACCATCGCCAAGCTTCAAGGGCTCTCGGGATCGGCGTACGACCAGGCCTACATCCGGGACATGGTCAAAGACCACAAGCAGGACCTGAGCCAGTTCCAGACGGAAGCTTCTTCGGGACAGGACCAGACCGTGAAGGATGCGGCCAACCAGGGCAGCAAGGTTATCGCCCAACATCTGCAGATGGCGCAGCAGTTGGCCAAAGACCAGAACGTGCCCATGTCGGGGCAGTAAGTAGACTCACACCCTGGAACTTCCTTATGCCCGCCCGGCCCTCCCCTTAGGGGCCGGCAGCGGGCATAACTGCGTCTGAGTACAATGAGGCGATGCGTCTACACCTGCTCGCGGTTTTTCTGCTACTTCTCGCCGGTGCCGGTGTTTTGCCGGCAGAGCGGTTGCAGGACCTACCCCAGCCCACAAATTACGTAAGTGATTTTGCCGGCGTGTTGTCGCCGCAAACCACGGCTTCTCTGAACGCGCTTTGTGCACAGGTCGATCGCCAGGCGCACGCGCAGATCGCCGTGGTGACGATCAAGTCGCTTGACGGCGAACCGATCGAGAACTTCGCTACAGCACTCGAGGACAAGTGGAAGGTGGGGAAGAAGGGCACGGACCGCGGCCTGTTGCTGATCTTCGCGACCAATGATCGCCAGTACCGTTTCGAGGTGGGGTATGGCCTGGAAGGGATTCTGCCCGATGGCCGGGTAGGTGACATCGGCCGCCAGATGGTGCCGTATCTGCGACAGAATGACTTTGATGGGGCGATCACGATGGCGGTGCAGCAGGTCGCCGGAGTGATTGCGGCCGACGCTGGGGTGACCCTCACGGCGCAGCCTCGTCGCGGACCTCCTGTTCCGCAGGCGCAGCCGCTCACGCTGGGCCAGGTGGTGGTGCTTGGCCTGGTCTTGTTGGGTGTGATTTTTCTGCTGGCACGCCTTGGTGGTTCCGGGCTGCTCGGCTTCCTGATCGGCATGTTCCTGGGCGGCGGCGGGGGTGGTGGTTGGGGAGGCCGCGGAGGTGGTGGCGGTGGTTGGGGTGGTGGCGGAGGCGATGGCGGAGGATTTGGTGGTTTTGGCGGGGGAAGTTCCGGTGGCGGTGGGGCCTCAGGCAGTTGGTAGGCTGATAATAAAAATTCTGAGCAAGACAAGGAGAACGTTCGCATGAGACGCGGGCTTTGGATAGGAATCGCGGCGCTTGTAGTGGTGTTCCTGGCGGTGCTGCTGGTTTTCGGCAGTTATGTGAGCGCGAAGAATCAGATGGTGACCAAGCGGGAGGCGGTCACTGCCTCATGGGGTGAAGTCAACAATCAGCTGCAGCGGCGCGCGGATCTGATTCCGAACCTGGTAGAGACGGTGAAGGGGTATGCCAAGCAGGAAACGACGGTGTTCGGCGATATCGCGAATGCACGGGCCGGCTTACTGAATGCACATGGCGATCCGAAAGCCTCGATCCAGGCGAACGGCCAGCTCGATGGCGCGCTAGGACGGTTGCTGGCGTTGTCGGAGAATTATCCAGACCTGAAGTCGAATCAGAATTTTCAGCGCCTCTCGGACGAACTGGCGGGCACCGAAAACCGGATTAGCGTGGCCAGAATGAGGTACAACCAGCATATTCAGGACTACAACACGTTTATTGGGCAGTTTCCCAATAGCATTTGGGCGAGCATGGGCGGGTTCCAACGGAATAACGATTATTTCCAGGCGAGCCCCGGTGCTCAGAACGTTCCTAAGGTCAGCTTCTAAGTGGAGATACGAGGGATTTGCGTGCGTGAAAGGCGCACCGCAGGTCCCTCGGCTTCGCTCCTAATGAACAACCGGAGACTGGGCATTGAGTGCTGCGTATCCCACTCAAGCCCAAAGATGGGGCTTGAATGGGGCACCCCAACCTTCGTTGCCGGTGAGGGAGGCAGGGTCACTGTTCCCTTAACTTGCAGCAAGCAAGTCGGCTCCTCGGGATGACAGATCTAACCTTGGTGTCGAGCCTTGAGGTTTGTTAGTGCAGTAGGAAAAATAAAAAGCGGGTGCCCGCTATTAAGCCGGCACCCGCCGTTTTATTTAGATAACTAGGCGCGCGCGAAGGACGCGACTGCGCTTGCTTCGTCGTCCTTTACGTCGAAAACGGTGTAGAGCTTGGTGATCTGAAGCAGGTCGTGGACCTTTTTGGTGAGATTGAGGAGTTTCAGGTCTCCGCCCTGGTTGCGGACTGTGGTAAAGGCACTGACTAGTTCGCCGATGCCGGAAC
>CAWCAZ010000043.1:0-29755 GCA_963793525.1 uncultured Acidobacteriaceae bacterium | reverse complement strand
TTTCATTTGACTCGATGGTGCCCGTTCCACCCGGTGGGTTGGAGGTTCTTAAATAAACCACGCGAGAGGGATCAGCCACTGGTAGCGAACGAAGCAGCACCGCGTTCATCACGCTGAAGACCGCTGTATTCGCTCCGATACCCAGTGCCAACGTCAGCACAGAAACCAAAGTAAAACCGGGCGTCTTTCTCAGCTGGCGAATCGCAAATCTTAAATCGTCGACAATCGCGGGCATGGCAACCTCCCTAAGCATCCAGTCCAAGGAGCACGTAGCGGGCCAAACCCCGGCCCCCATCGCCATTGAATTAACGTGGTTCCAAGCGGCAAGCAGCGCCGCTCCTCAACAAAACTGAACACCACCGTTCAAATCCGGACAACCACGCGTGTGTTCCGCTTCACGATCTTGTCAAGCAACCGGGACTTGCATGGTGGGTCTGCGGCGGCCCGCAAAACTGCAAACGGTGGCGAGCGAGCTGATTGACAGGCCGTTTGGACGCCTCTACGCTAAACCAATGGAAATACAGCTCACCCCCGCTCAGGACGCTTTCCTTCGCCAAGCTATTCAAAGCGGGAGAATCCAGCATGCTGAAGAAGCGGTGCAGCAGGCCCTTGCCCTTTGGGAGATGCGAGAGCGTTGCCGGCTCGACATTTTGTCCGCTCTGGATGACGCGGAAGGTGATCTTCAACAGGGAAACTTCTCAGACTACGGCGATGAGTCCCTGCGCAAATTCGGGGAAGAGCTAAAGCGCGAGGCGAGAGCTTCGCCCAAGAGCAGTTCTCAGGGATGACCTACAGCGTTAGCGGGCGAGCGCGCCGCGACCTTGTCGAAATCTGGCGCTACATCGCGAACGACAACGAATCTGCCGCCGATCGCTTCATTGATCTCGTCACTCAGCGTTTCCATCTGATCGGTCGGAACACATACGCCGGAAGGAGCCGAGACGAACTTCGCCCCGGCTATCGCAGCTTCCCCGTTGGGCAGTATGTAGTGTTTTATCGACTGTCGGAACCAGGTGTCCAGATCATGCACGTGCTGCACGGAAAACGCGACCTGGACGCTTTATTTGAGAGCTGAAACCCGGATGGTCAGATAAAAATCCTCCCGATTGATGCAATGCCCTTTCCTGACCTACTCTATATTCGAAACCAGCCTGATAGCCCTTTCCGGACACGCCACCACACAGAGCCCACACGCCTGACACAAGTCCGCATGCGGAGTATAGGCAGTAAGTCTGCCATGAGCCCTGCTCTTCATCTTTCCCAGAAATGAGAGACTTGAGAAGTCTTCCTCGTCGATCTGTCTCACCTCAAAAACATCATAGGGACAGACCTCCGACGCAATCTCGTTTTCCCTCGCAAGCATTGCGATCGACCACGGGCCGATACGCGCCCGCTTCTGCACCGCATTTCTCTCCGGGCCTGTCAGGGCGTTGGGCGGCGCGCCTGGCCTTTTCCGAATTCAATCGCGGACGAGCGCCTCCGCGCGACTCATGGCTGCTTCCCCCGGATCTCCTCAATTGCCCGGCGAAGGATCGCGAAGACCCGCTTTCTCTCCTCTGGCGAAGCTTCGAGTCTTCTCGTGCAAGGCAGCTTTGAGTTCATTCCGCAGCTCGCGAAATTCCGTCTTCATTTGCCGCCAGTCACTTCTGATCCCGCGGCGGGGATCGCCCCCGAGGTCATCGTCCTCTTCGCTTCTCCTCAGTGAACTGCTTTTGGAATTGGGAGACCTTGCGGCCGAAGCGTGCGAGTTGGTCCAGCGTTTCCTCAACACCAGCTCGGTTTTCATTCAGGTGAGCAGTACCCGCCTCGGTGATTCGGTAGAGTTTCTTGGTGCCTTCCGACTCCGAGGCCGTGTATCCCAGTTCCTCAAGGTAAGTGAGCGCCGGGTAAACCATCCCCGGACTCGGCGAGTAGATGCCACTGGAGTGCTCCTCGATGGCCTTGATGATTTCGTAGCCGTGGCCCGGCTTTTCGCTGAGCAAAGCAAGGATGATGAGCCGAAGGTCGCCCGAGGCAAGCATTTTCGCTGCTCGCATTCCAGGACCCATGAACCCCCCGCCCATCCGGCCAAATGGCATTCCTCTCCTCCCAAACGGACCATGGCGTCCCCGCTCTTCGAAGAATGAGAAGTCTGTGATGATGTCGATGCATGTGTTGTTGTCTTCCTTTCATAAAATACATCTTAAGATATATCATACGATGTGTTTTTGAGCAAAATCTTGCCATGTACGTTGTCGATATACTATTCTCGGCATAGTCTTTTGAGAAGACCACGACTGACATGACTAAGAAACCCGAATCCCGCGACCTCTTTCCCGGCGCACTGGAAATGATGATCCTGCAAACACTGAGCGGAAAACCGATGCACGGCTACGCCCTTGCCCAGCACATCAAGCGAGTCTCCGACGACTTACTTCAGATTGAAGAAGGTTCGCTGTATCCCGCATTGCAGCGCATGCTGAAGAGCGGATGGCTGGAATCGGAAATGGGTTTGTCTCCCAAAGGCCGTCCGGTACGGATTTTCAAAGTAACCGAGGCAGGCACAAAACACCTGCAAAAGGAAATATCGAGTTTTGAACAGATGTTCGCCGGCATCCGCCGTGTACTCACCACCGCAGAGAGATAGGAGACACCACATGCGCTGGTTCAAAGAGCTCTTCTCGCGCCGCCGCCGTTACGACGAACTGCATCAGTCGATACAAGAGCATCTACAAGAAAAGATTGAGGACCTGGTCGAAGATGGGATGTCGCGGGAAAACGCCGAGCAAACCGCACGCCGTCAATTTGGAAATGTGACCCTTATCGAAGAGCGCAGCCGCGAAGTGTGGCAGTGGCCAAGATGGGAATCATTCCTGGCCGATCTGAAATTTGCCCTGCGCCAATTATGGCGCACTCCAGGTTTCACCCTGACTGTGATCTTCACGCTGGCGCTTTCCATCGGCGCCAACACCGCAATTTTCTCGATCGTGAACGCTCTCTTGCTTAAAAACTTGCCCTATCCGCACCCCGAGCGAATGGGTACTATCTACACCCGAGTCACCGGAGTAAGTGCCTGGGATGAGCGGCACAAGCTGACTTATGAGCAATGGCAACTCCTGCGAGACGACGTGCCCGCCCTGCTATCGGCGGTTTCGGGTGCGCATACCTCCGGCGTCAATCTCGAGGCCAAGTCTCATGTGCAATATCTGCAGGATGGACGTATCTCCGCCCACTATCTCGGTGTGCTGGGCATTCAACCAGCCCTGGGGCGTAACTTCACCGATCTGGAGGACCGCGTCCACGGGCCAAACGCAGCGATATTGAGCTACAGCTTGTGGCGAAATACTTTCGGCTCCAATCCCGATGTTCTGGGGCAAGCCGTGCTGCTGAAAGGCGCACCCTACACAGTCGTCGGCGTGCTCTCCGAGGGGACGATCACTCCATCAAATGCTGACATCTATACCGCGCTCCAGCTCGGTCCCGAGGGTGAGGGGAGCGGAACAAACGTTGAGGCCATCACCCGGCTGCGCGATGGCGCCACATGGCAGGAGGCGGATGCCGAGATCAACCGCGCCTGGTCTCACCGTGCGCATCGCTATGAGTTAAACGACGACCCAAACGCGCAGGTGACCTACCACTCGGTGCCGCTGCAAAAGGGCGTGACTGCTACGCTCCGCCCGCAGGCCTTGGCTCTGATGCTGGCAACAGGATTCATCTTGCTGATTGCCAGCGCCAATCTTGCCGGGCTGACATTAGTCCGCGTGTTGCGGCGGTCCCCTGAATTTGCCACCAGGCTGGCGCTGGGCGCTTCCCGCTGGCAGATTCAAAAACAACTCTGGGTAGAAAATCTCCTGCTGGCGCTCCTGGGTGGCACGGCCGGCGTAGCAGTAGGTTTCGCTGCTTTACGTGGGTTGCTCCAGCTTCTCCCACCGCATTATCTCCCTGTGGCCAAAGTATCGCTGGATGGCCGTGTACTGGCATTCACCCTGCTCATCTCGCTTTTGACCAGCGTGCTTTTTGGCATGTTCCCTGCCCTGGCCATGCGCAAGTTCCGCCTGCGCTCCGCCATCGCCAGCCATTCCGCAACCGGAGGCGACCCTTTGCGTTTGCGCCAAACTCTGATCACTGGCGAAGTTGCTCTCACCGTACTGCTGCTGGCGGCTTCAGGTCTGCTCATTCGTACACTGATCCACCTGCAAACCTTGCCTGCTGGTTTCGACGCCACTGGAGTGATCACCGCCAGGGCATCCCTGGACGATGCGCGATATCACGATGCCGCAGCCTTCCGCAAGCTGCTGAGTGAAAGCACCACGGCCATGCGACAGATACCGGGCGTGCAAGCTGTCGCAGTCGGGCAGAGTCTGCCCTATGAGCGTGCAGCGCTCAACGGAGTGACCATCAGCGACGGCAAAGACGCAGGACAGCAGGGGATGGCTGATCAGGTCTACGTCACGCCCGATTATTTCCAGGCATTTCAGATTCCCCTAATCGCCGGACGGTCTTTCACCGACGCGGACGGACCGGATACGCAGCATGTGGCCATGGTTAACCAGTCATTCGCGCTCAAGTACTTCCATGGGATGGATGCCGTCGGCCACTACGTGAATAAGGACACGAGAATTGTTGGAGTCGTTGAGGATGTGCCCATCGCCCCGGGGATCGATGCTGCGGCTCCACTTACCGGCGAAGAGACCTTGTACATCCCTGCGGCGCAAACCGATTCCCCGTTACTCGCGGTGCTCCACGTCTTCTTCCAGCCAAGTTGGATTGTCCGTACCACCGGTCCAGTAGAAGGATTGACTGCGGAAATGCAGCACGCTCTGTCGAGTGCCGATCCTGATCTGCCTTTCTCCGGCTTCTACAATATGCGCGACTTGATGGCCAAGGCATTGGCGACACAGCGAGTTGAAGTCGCGCTGCTGAGCACGATGGCGGCCCTGGCGCTGCTTCTGAGCACCATCGGCATCTTTGCCCTGGTGGCGAATATCGTTGCCCAGAAGACGCGCGAGATCGGCATTCGTATTGCCCTGGGTTCGACCATACGTCAAGCCATGGTCCATATCGGAGCGCCAGCACTAGGGGCGTCGATACTCGGACTCATCCTCGGACCTGGTCCTATGCGCCGGAGCATTGCGCACTATGCAGCAGTGTGCTCTACGGAGTAAGCATCTATGATCTTCCCACCATCCTCATTGTCATTTTGATGCTCGCGGGCGTAACGCTGGTTGCTATCGCCGCACCGGCGCTGCGGATCGCAGGAATCGATCCAGCCAAGACACTGCGCGAAGAATAGGAGGAGCCGTGTGAACTGGTTCAGACAGCTCTTTTCCCGCCGTCGCCGTTACCACGAACTCTCCGAATCGATCCGAGAACACCTCGATGAAACCATCGACGAGCTGGTGGACAACGGCATGTCGCGTGAGGAAGCTGCGCATGCTGCTCGCCGCCGATTCGGCAATGCTGCGCTGCTGGAAGAACGCGCCCGCGAGGTGTGGCAGTACCCTACCATAGAGAGCATCTGGGCTGACGTGAAGTTTGCTCTACGGCAGTTGCGCCGGTCACCAGGCTTCACGATAGTGAGTCTTCTGACGCTTGCCCTGGGCATTGGAGCCAATACTGCGGTCTACAGCATTATCCAAGCAGTGCTGCTTCACCCCCTTCCTTATCATGACCCGGATCGCCTGATGCTTTTGGCCGACCAACAGGACCCTCAAGAGGGAGGCGTCCTTTATAAGGACTTTGAGACCTGGAGCAGGCACACCTCGAGTTTTGCCGCTATGGCTGCCTATTACCGCGACAGCGGTTGGTCTCGGGTGACACTGGCCGGCGGGCAGGAGCCACAGTCATTCCAGGGTGCATACGTTACTGCAAATTTCTTTTCATTGCTTGGGGTTACGCCCCTGTTGGGCCGTACGTTCACAACCACAGAAGAGGATCGGCATGAACGAGTGATCGTTCTCAGCTACGGGCTCTGGAAACGTCAATTTGGAGGATCACCCGATGTTGCCGGACAAGAACTGCGTATAGACGGCAGTGCCGCCAAGGTCATTGGGGTTATGCCCGAAACATTTCAATTCCCTGCCGCTGATTCCCGATTCTGGGCGCCGATCACTACCAACCGATATTGGGGGGATCCGGCTGCTAGGACCGATGATGGCTCCCATAGCCGCGGCTTTTATGCTCGATGGCAGGTAATTGCCCGCTTGAAGGAAGGAGTCAGCCCGCAGCAAGCCCAGTCAGATATCGACGCAATCTTCAGCGCTTTGCAAAAAACAGATTCAGACCCCAACCGGGGCATCGGGGTTAGGGTGATCCAGGTGCGCATTCAGATCGCCGGGGACACACGCCTTGCCCTCTATGTTCTTTTCGGATCCGTGTGCATGCTGCTCTTAATCGCTTGCAGCAATGTAACCAATCTTGTCCTGGCACGCGGCGCATCACGCGTCCATGAGATGGCATTGCGCGCTGCTCTCGGTGCTAGCCGTGGCCGAATCGTCCGACAACTGCTTACTGAAAGCTTTATGCTGGCAATGCTCGGCGGCCTCATCAGCCTGTTGTTTGCTCTTTTGGGAATTCGTGCACTCACTGCAATGGGCCCTCGCGATATACCGCGGCTCAGCGAAGCAGATCTCAATGCCGGCGTGTTGGGGTTTACCTTCGCTATCGCACTGCTGTCCGCAATACTCTTCGGCCTCACGCCTGCAGTGAAGGTCTGGCGCAGCGCCCCGAATGAACAATTGAAGGCGATGAACATAACAGCCGCGGGCGCGATTGGATTTGCGAGCATGCGCAGCGTTTTGATCGTCGTTGAATTTGCGCTCTCTGTCCTCTTGCTCACCGCAGCCGGATTGTTAATACACAGCTTTTTGCTTGTGCGGTCCGTCAACCCGGGATTCGAACCGGAGCGCGTCTTCAACATCCATGTAACCTTCCCTGCTGGAACTTCGGGACAGCAAATGTCAACTATTTCTGATTCGATAGCTCACAGATTGCGAGCTATCCCAGGGGTGAAGAGTGTCGGAGCCATTGAGGGTATTTTTGACCTCGGCCCTACGAATAACATCGGCCTGCGAAGCATCGAAGGCCGCTCACCTGAACCGCGGCAACAGTGGACGGCGCTGAATTGGAATACCGTTCGAGAAGATTATTTCCAGGCCATGGGAGCTGAATTGCTGCGCGGGCGCTATTTCACCCAAGAGGATGGTCCCTCATCGCCCCTGGTTGCAATCATCGATGAGAGCATGGCGGGCCGGTACTGGCAGGGCGATGATCCAATTGGCAAACGGATCAAGGGACAAGATCGACGCGGTCACAACGATGACTGGGTAACCGTCATTGGTGTAGTGCGGGACATACGAACACATGGACTTGAACGATCAGCCACACCGCATGTTTACGAATGGTACCGCCAGGCTGATAATCCAACGCCGGATATTGTCGTACGAGCCACGGGTAACCCGGCTGCGATTGCTTCCGAATTGCACAATGTCGTTCGGTCAGAAGCTCCCATGGCCATTCTCTCCAGTGTCACGACCGTACAGCAGCAACTATTGCAGCAGCTTGCGCCAAGGCGCTTTCAGACATTATTGCTGGGTGTCTTTTCCTCACTCGCCCTGGTTCTGGCGACTATTGGAATTTACGGGCTGATTCACTACTCCGTCGTTCAACGCACGAAGGAGATAGGGATCCGTATGGCACTTGGCGCGCAGCGCGGCGATATCTTGTTGGCTGTCATAAAGCAGGGTTTGTTGCTGGCGGGCATAGGTTTGGGAATTGGCTTGATGGCAGATTGGGTTTCAACGCGCTCACTGTCGAGGCTTCTTTACGGCGTGGCTCCATTCGATCCTGTCACCCTAGGCACGGTCTCACTGTTATTGATAGGAGCCGCGCTTTTGGCAAGTCTCATTCCTGCCATGCGAGCGGTCAGGGTGGATCCGATGCAAACACTGAGAAGTGAATAAAGGAGTCATGAGCTGGTGCAAACGGCGCTTCATAACCATAGCCGGTTACTGAAACATTGCGGCATCAAAACGCGCTGTGGCTCAAACTGGTCGCGACGTCGCGATCAATGGTGAATTCCTTTTCCGTATGGGTCATCTGAAACAGCTCGAGGAGGCGTCGAGTTATCCCGGCAAGCCGAAAATTGGAACCCGCCTCTCGGGCAACTCCGTCCACGTAGAGCAATACTCCCAGCCCCGAGCTATCGGCGAATTCGACCTTTGAGAGGTCAAGGATCACAATCAGATCCCGTTCGCCAGCGGAAGACGCCAGCTGAGTTTTCAGCTCCTGCAACTCATCGCTATACGCCAGCCGGCCCTTGACTTCGACAAGAACCACGTCTTGCTTCGGACTTCGCGTCACCCACTCAAGCCCCATCGTGCAGACACTTTAACACAGACGCGCCGGGTTGCGAGGACCTGAGTCTTTACAAAACTGGCCATATTTGACATCCCTAGGCTTCTATGCATTAATGGCTAGATTGAGGAAACGTCATGCGACTCTTTCGTCGCATCTTGAATCTGTTCTCCCGTTCCACCGTAGAGCGGGAGATCGATGCTGAGCTTGAAGCGCACATCGAAATGAAGGCTGCGGATAATATCGCAGCCGGCATGCCGCCCGAGGAGGCGCGGCGTGATGCGCTGGTGAAGTTCGGCAACCCCGTGGTCACGAAAGAAAAAGTGACTGGCGTGGATGCTGCGTTAAACCTTGACAGCGTCTTGAGAGACATTCACTACGCCTGCCGGAAGCTACGCAAATCGCCCGGGTTCGCCATCACCGTCATCGCGACCCTGGCCCTTGGCATCGGCGCGAACACAGCCATCTTCAGTATTGTGGATGCCGTACTGCTGCGGCCGCTGCCCTACAAGAATGCCGATCGGCTCGTGGTCGTGTGGCAGACGGATGCCGCCCATCGCGGCGTAGGCGCATGGTTCGATCCTTATCGTGAATTTGACGAATGGCAACGGGGCAGCCGCAGTTTCGAGAAGTTAGCCGCGATGAGCTGGGCCACCAACGGCGACACCCTGATCTGGCGAGGTAAACCCGTTGGGCTGCTGGCGCTTCCGGCCAGTACCAACTTCTTCTCCATGCTCGGCGCAGAAGCCCAAATCGGCAGGACATTTCGCCAGGCAGACCTAAACAAACCCTGCACCTTAGTCCTCGCTTATCCGTTCTGGCAGCAAAAACTGGGCGCACCCAAAGACATTGCCGGCCAAACTCTGACGGTGGGCCAACTTCCCTGTGTCGTGGCCGGCGTGATGCCGAAACAATTCACGTTCTATCCCCAAAGAAGCAAACGCATGGTCCCTGATTACCCCTACAAGCGCATTCGTGCAGAAGCCCTGGGATTCGATGACCGGCGTCTTTGGATTATTGAAACCCGGCGTGACCCCGGCTCAAGCGGAAGCTGAACTCGACGCCATGCAAAAGAGAGTCTCACCCGAAGCTCCCGCATCGCTGTCCATGCTCGCCTCCGCTACGCCGATCGTGCTGAGCCTGCAGGATAATTTCACCTGGCTGGCGGGAAGGAATCTGCGCCGGGGACTTTGGCTGCTTTCCGGTGCAGTAAGCCTCATCTTGCTCATGGCGTGCTTGAACGTGGCCGGACTGCTACTTGGCCGCGCGATGGAACATGCGCGCGAGATGGCCATTCGTACCGCATTGGGTTCCGGCCGTGCGCGGCTCATCCGGCAAATGTTGACCGAGTCGTTAGTGCTGGCCCTTTGCGGGACGGGCGCGGGCGTTCTCCTGGCCCTGCTGATGCTTCACTGGTTCCGGGCTGTGAACCCTGTGGAACTACCGCCCGGCAATGTGGTATCTCTCCACTGGCAGGTTCTGCTTTTCGCCGCGCTCTCGGGCGTTGCCTCGGCCATCGTCTTTGGGCTGTTGCCAGCCTGGCAGGCTTCGCGGGTCGACCTGAACTCTGTCCTCAAGAACAACCAACGCGGTATGGGCGCGAGCGCTTCCGCACAGCGCGCTTCACAAATATTGGTGGTGATGCAGATTGCGCTTTCGCTCATGCTCTTCGTTGGAGCAGGGCTGCTGGGGGCAAGCTTGTGGCGGATGGCTTCGACCCAATTGGGCTATCGCACAAATCATGTCTTGACAGCGACCGTCAATCTTCCCCAGGAACACTACGGCGACAACGAAGCGAAATCCAGGTTTGCTGCCGAACTCTCCAGAAGGATCTCCGCGCTGCCCGGCGTCGAAGCTGTCGCGGAAGCTTCGTACTTTACTCCCGGGGGAGAACATCCATTGTCGGTTGAAGGGAGATCCCGGCAGATTTTCGGCAGGCGGCATTGCCACCCAGAGCGTGAGCGCAAACTTCTTCGACGCGATGCAGATTCCATCGTTTCGCGGCAGAGTCTTTGGCACCCAGGATCGCAACGACACCAGGCAAGTTGCCATCGTCAACCAGGCTCTTGCCAATCGATATTTCCCCCATGACGATCCGATCGGACACGCCGTCAAGTTAAGCCGTGCGGAAGATCCATCGCACCCATGGCTCACGATTATCGGCGTGGTGGCCGACGTCAAGGTAACGACTGTTTTTCAGGAGATGGGCTACGTGGAGCAGCCCACGGTCTACCGGCCACTCACCCAGGACGCGCCCGGCTCTCTGACCCTATTAGTTCTAACGAAAGAAAATCCGCTGGCGTTAATCAGCGGAATCGAAGAGCAGCTTGCGGCGATCGATCGTGGCCTCCTACTGGCCGGTCCGGGAACACTCCAGGACCAGCAAGCGACTGTACTCTCGCAACCCCGCTTCCGCGCCGTGCTCTTCGGCAGCTTTGCCGGCTTGGCTTTGCTTCTGGCGGTGGTTGGACTGTATGGCGTCCTAACGCAGATGGTCGCCCAGCGAACACGAGAAATGGCCATCCGCATAGCTGTAGGAGCCAGCCGTGGAGAAGTACTAGGCCGTGTCTTCCGCAAGGCCTATAGGTCTGGCCGCCGTGGGGATTGCATTGGGCGTTATGGGATCGGCCATTGCCGTACGCGCTCTGGCTGGGCTGCTCTATGGAGTGCGCGCAGAGAACATCGCAATGTTTGTCCTCGCTTCCATCGTCTTGACCCTCACGGCACTCGTGGCCAGTTGGAATCCAGCCTGGCGGGCAGCCAACATCGATCCCATGCAGACGCTCCGCTCCGAGTGAATTAGCTCGAGCACTGTTTAAGCCACTACCGCGGTTTCCAAATATGCGTGGGATCATCCAGCTGATTCGACCGCTGGGAGCTATCAACGAGCGCGCCCGCTGCCACGCAACCGCCAGATCGTCTGGATCGATAAAAAGCACATATGCTGTTAGGACGTCCCATTGAAACATGGGAAGGTTGAATGCGTACTCGAGAGACAAGTGGAACAGTATTCCCAGCAGCAATAGAGGATAGCGGAACGGCTTGAACCATATCAGAACTCCCAAGGAGAACTCGAGGCCAAGGGTGAACCAGCCTCCCAGTGTTAGCAGGATTGAATTTTGCATCCATCCGGGCAATGGAAAGCGCCGGATCTCCTGAAGGTGGGTTACGTAATAGAGTGCAGTTCCGTTCAGCCACGTATGGCCTTTCAGCTTCCACCAAAAAGACATGACGTAAACCAGAGCAAGCTCAAACTGGATCATTCGCTGAGCCCACGGAGCTGTGGGGACAACCTCGAGTCTTCTCCCCTTGGTGCGCGCGCATATAAGACGATCCAAGGAGAGAGCTGCTCCAGCCGGGGCAAAGATCAGGAAGAAGCCCGCAACACGCAAGAAGGTGTCACCGCCATGGGCGATGAAGGGATTTCTTTGCTCTAGAGAAACCAGGCACAGAAATACGACTACGCTGCTGACGCGCGTCCATAAGCCTAATGTCAGCAGCACACCAAAGCCCAGGAAGATGTAGAAGAATGCCATGATCCAGCGATCATCGCCGGGAATGAGCGCGAACAGATCAAGACGAATCCCAGGTTCGATCGTCTTCATCGTCGCCCGCGATACCCAGGCATGCACGCCATACCACTCCAGCCAATCGGCACGCAACAGAAGCAACGTGACGAAAACGCAGGCGCCATAAAGAATACGGAACAGCGCTATGGGCGTAGGCGACTGGGGCGCAAAGAAGAACTTTTCCCAAGCTTTACGGGCTTCCTGCAGTATCATTTTTCGTTTTCCTGTTCTACGAAGTCCTCGTAAAAGACGGCTGGCCTTGGGCGCTGGGCGTCTTGGTTGTGCGCCCACGGCGTGATATCCGCCACAAATTGGACCAGCACTACCTTATCTGGAGGATCAGCAGGATTCTTGTACAACCGTGCCACATGCCTGGCGATGTCCGGCAAAACCGCCGCGTTCCCCGCCACCACCAGGTTTTCGGCGAACTTGCGATATCTTTCCTTGCCATAGCGTTCACAGAGACCAAGCTGCTCCATCCTGGGAAAAACAAAAACACGCATGTGGCTATGTTGGGTGATGACCACTGCTTTGATATAGCTGTTCACCGCTTTTGGATTGGGGGCGAAGGTGTCCCACGACTGTGCCAGGCCAGCCCATTGCATATAAGGGCCGACAAGTCCTCTCCAACCCGCCACGAAGGGATAGTCGGTGGGTATCGTCCAACAGAAGATGGCGATCAAGTGGAAGAGTATGAAAAGGCTGATCACCCCCTGGCGGAAACCCTCTGCCTCCCAAATCTGCGCCTCTACTTTGCCAGATTGCTGTCGCGACGTCTTTGTGCGGCCTCTCGACCCGCGTTCCAGCACCGCCTGTTTGCCATGCGACTGCGATTTCTTAATGATCGCCACACCCCCACCGTTACGGCCCTGGTATGCATTGACTGGACGAGGAGGAATTCTTCCCTCTATGGAGGTGCAAAGTGATGATTTTGCAACTGACCGGCGAAAAAAGAAATTGAGCGAAACGGGAAGTTTCTGCGTCGGCAGTGCAATACAAGGCAGGGAACATCCATTGCTGTGGCCTCGACCTGGAAACAGAACACAAGGCTCGACGAAGGGTTCTGCTTCAGACGCTCAATTACTCGAGCGTCTCAAGCAAAGAGATGAGCACGGCATCGTGAACTTATATGACCGCTATGGGCGCCCGGTCTATCGGTTCCTCATGCACATGACGGGGTCTGTTGCGGTCGCTGAAGATCTCACGCAGGAGGTATTTCTGGTGATCATCGACGCGGTGGGCTCGGGGACCATCAGGCAATTTGATCCTGAGAAGGGGACGCTGGAGGGATATCTTCTGGGTATTGCCAGGAATCTGGTCAAGGCGGAGCGGCGCAGGACTTATCGGCTGCTTCCTTTGGAGGGTCTCTTTGAAACCCCTGAATGGAGCCGGTTGCTCAAGAAGCTTGGCCTTGAAAACCAAAAGCAAAATGCCGAAAGCCTGCTTTCCATGCAATCGGAGTTGAGGGTTCTGTACCGCGCGATTCTCGAGCTTCCACATCAGTATCGGGAGACAATCGTACTATGCAGCTTGCAGGAAAAGAGCTATCAGGAAGTTGCTGAGATCCTGCAATGTTCCCAAGGGACCGTCGCGTCGCGCATGAATCGCGGCCGAGCCTTACTGGCGGCAAAGCTGCGAGGATCAACGGTAAATGAAGTAAAGGCATCTGCGAACTGAGGAGGAAAGGAGGCAAGGAAAGTGGAACAACGATCAAAGCAAAACGCTAGCGGCGATGCACACGTGGACTATTTGTTGGGAGTGCTGAGCAGGCTATCGCAAGACGATCCACCTCCAGCCCTCAGAGCACGGCTAGGGCTTCTGTCTTCCAGGCGTTCGAGAAGTGGACTTCTGCTCCGGCTCAAGCCGGTCTTTGCCCTGGTCCTGCTGGTCGCCATCGGGATCACCGCGGTATCAATAGCGCATCTTCGCCGGCCTTCGTTGCAAAGGAAGATCGGATCCCGCCCTTCTGGCGCGCTCTTCGCTCGCGCACTCAGCGCTCCACTAGCAGTTCCATCCCCAGAATCTACATTGCCGGTAACTCATCATCCGCTGCATAAGTGGACGCGATATAACACCTCTCAGCGAATGACCATGCGACTTCCCTATTCCGATGCAGCCATCGATACGGGAACGGATGCGACCATTCGCGTATCGATGTCTCAAGCGGAGCTAGCGGCGCTCGGGTTTCCCATAAACACGACTCTTCACGATCGGCGGGTGCTTGCGGAGCTTACGTTAGGGGATGACGGTCTGCCACGAGCGATCAGTGTGTCTTTGCCTCTTGAGGTAGTCAAGGAGAAGAAATGAAGCCGCCCCGTCCAACGACATTCCGCTCCGCTGTTGTGGTTCTATTCAGCCTTTGCCTCTCCAATTACGGCCGAGCACAGACGCAGATTACGGTGAGCCCGGCGGACTGCTCCGGAGAAAACGCGCCTTGCACCCGAATCGCTAGTCCGCAAGGGCCTAACGCTGCCCAACTCGATATCGCGGGAACTGCCCCATCCGGACCCGGGCAAGTGGCCCTGGTTACGACGCGCGCGGGTGTGATGTTCGGCTTACAAGATGAGGCTGAAGTGGTGAAGAACGAACCCTATCAGGCTCAGGCTGTCACCGAGATGAAGCAAACGCTTTCCGACGGCTCGCATATCGTTCAGACCACCACGGCCACCGTCGCGCGCGACAGCGATGGCAGAACCGTACGCGTACAGAAACTGACCATGATGGGTCCCTGGAAATCTTCGGGTTCTTCTCAAGGAGATAGCCAGACTCTAACTACCATCTTCGATCCAGTCAGCAAAGAGCACATCGACTTTACCTCCGACAATAAAGTCGCTCATGTAGTGACCATGCCGCCATTGCCGCCCGGAGCACCCGTGGGCGCGGAAGGTGCAGTTTCCATGGTCTTCTCAGGTTCCGCCGCCGGTGCGGGGCAAGCAGTCACGGTACAGGCCCAAGCGATCGCACCGCAGGCGAGCAACGGCGCGGATCCCAAAACCGAATCCCTTGGCACGGAGACAATGGAAGGCATCCAGGCCACAGGAACGCGCATCCGGAGAACCATTCGCGCAGGCACGATCGGCAATGATAAGGATCTGGTTATTACCCACGAAACATGGTATTCGCCTGAACTGAAGCTGGTCATTCAGAGCACGCAAAATGATCCGCGCTTCGGTCAAACAACTTTTACCCTAAAGAATATTCAGCAGGGGCAGCCCGATGAGACCTTGTTCCAGATGCCGGCGGACTACAGGGTCAATAAGATTGTCCCCCGGCTGGCGCTTCCGCAATAACAGAGCGGAATGTTGGGGTTCGGCTACTCCGGTTGTGAAAGCATTCGCAAAAACCATCTTCAAATCACGTACGCTCCACGGCAAGCCGGGACAGGTGGTGCGAACGTGGGGCACCCGTCCAGGTCACTAACGCCTCTCTGAGGTACAAGTCCCAGGTTGTTTCGGTACGTCCACCATGCTCGAGGTAATCGGACGGGTGGCCCTCACCAAGGCGTACTTGGTCCGAAAACGGTGGGGCGAAGCCCCTTCCATAGCCGTTACGCTCTCCAGGAGCGAATCACGGATACAATCTCATGACAACCTTAAGACAAGTCAGTGACACACCGATTGCACCGCGACGATAGCCTGAGTCACGAGTGTGCGCTTATCCGGAACGGTACGATCCGCACACTCCGAGACCGGCGATGATGATCGTGCCGGGCGACAGTCTGCGCTGCAAAGCAGAAGCCGAGCTCTGGAGGCAGCTTTCGTTGATCACCACGAGCCCTTTGTCTCCGTAAAGGGTCACCGTCCATAGCCTTGTTCAACAGGCCCCGGAATTCAGCAGCTTTCGTCTTTGGGAATAATCGTATGTCGATGGTGAGCGAAGTTCGCAGTGTGATCAAGAGGATTGCCTTCGGGAACACTTTACTGCCACAGGAGTTTACTCTCGGACTCCGCCTACCACAGGCGGAGATCACCGTGTGGCTTCATGGATGGGGTGAACCCCGTGACGTGACTCACCGGCACTCGATGGTGTGTGCCGCTCCACTCACTATCTGCATCGCATTTGACGAAGGGCAGGTTCCACCAGAAAAAGACCTGGCTCACTTGTCGCTGAAATTCTGCGAACGAGACGGGCGTCAGCAAGTGCTGGCAGAGATCGGGCTTAAGCCTCAGACCAAGGTTTCGGAAGCTCGATCGGAGTTCATCCTGTTTGAACCTCGGAGCTCAAAGAACTTTTGCCTGCCGAGAGCGCGCCTTGGCACTCACTATCTACTTCACGCCTATCGGCAATGGCGGAGCGACAACACCCAGGGAATAAAGATGTCGTTCCTCGAAAGGCGCGCTGGGATGGCGATCTTCATCGTCCCTCACCCCATCATGCTCGTAAGTGTTGGCACCCGAGAGGACGGGAACGTCTTTCCCATGAACATATTTGGCGATCTCGGCAACGGCTATATGGGCTTCGCTTTGAGAGGTGAAAGACTGGCAGCCGGCCTCGTAAAACGTGCCGGCCGTATCGCATTGAGCAGCCTTCCCTTGGCGCAGGGAGCCGTCGCATATCAACTCGCACATAACCACACCAAGAAATCAATTGACTGGAGCCAACTCCCCTTCGCCACAAAGATGTCGGGAGAATTCAATATTCCGATCCCTGAATTCGCCCAAAGAGTCAGAGAGGTGGAGATCAAGTCTGTCCGTGCGATCGGAAGTCATCAGTTTTTTATCGCGCGGATCATTCGAGAAGATAAGTTTTACGATGGCTTGGAGTTCTGTTCTATCCATGGGTTCTATCAGTCCTGGCGACTCGCGAAACTCAAAGCGGAAAACGAGGAGTTAAAGATTTCACTGGCAGGAGACGCGTTCAACAAACGAGGACGTTACCGCCCGCAGCCTGTTAACAAGGTCCACTGACATTTACCCATGGCTTCTTCTCTCGGTTCCTCCAGCGTCAGCGATGATGTAAGGTCTGTCGATCAGACTTCAGGGAACACCTGCAGTGCCCCGAAAATGGAGCCCGTCTCATCACTTCCATTCTCCAAGCAGACTAGAATCATGCCGGAGATTTGGAAGCTCGTCGAGCCATTCAGGTGGCTTCTTGCAGGCAGCTGTCTGCTGATGATCGTGAACCGCGTCTGCAGCTTGGCCGTTCCCATTTCTTCTCGTTATCTGGTCAATAACGTAATGTACAAGCACCAGATCGAGAAGCTGCCTCTGATCGTAGGCGCCGTTGCCTCTGCTGCCTTGATCCAGGCCATTACCACGTACATCCTCTCACAGCAGCTCTCCATTGCCGGCGAGCACCTGATCGCAGATCTGCGCATGAGGGTGCAACAGCATATCGGCCGTTTACCCATCTCTTTTTTCGATAGCAATCGCGCTGGAGCCCTGGTCACTCGCATCATGACCGATGTGGAAGGAGTTCAGAACCTCGTAGGCGAGGGTCTCATAGACTTTGCCGGTGGCATTCTCACGGGGATCATCGCACTCGTCATTCTCATTCGCATCAGTCTCCTCATGACGATTCTCACATTCTGCATCTTGGCTGCTTTCGCCTGGTTTCTCAAAAGAGCATTGGGTGTCACGCGACCGCTCTTCCGCGAGCGCTCTCATATCACCGCGGAGGTTACCGGTCGTCTCACCGAATCCCTCAACGGAGTGCGCGTCGTCAAGGGCTATCACGCTGAGGCCAGCGAAGCGGGCGTCTTTGCTCAAGGTGCTGTCCGCATCCGGCAGAATGCCAGCAAATCGATAAAAGCGCGGTCGATCATGTCGCTCTGGTCCACGACCGTCCTCGGAATCGTCGTCGCGCTTATTATGTACCTCGGCGCGAAAGGAACGATGGCGCATCGTCTCGATGTCGGAAGCTATGTGGAGTTCACCATGCTCCTGGCCTTCCTGGTTGCTCCCATGGCTCTTCTGGTCAGCGTTGGCACCCGGCTCACCGAGACGTTTGCCGGTCTTGATCGCACTTTCGAGATCCTCAATGAGCCTGGGGAAGATTCTGAACTAATCCGCACTGAGAGCATCGATTCAATCCTGGGAAAAGTCGCGTTCAAGGAGGTGACCTTCTCCTATGTTCCTGACAAGCCCGTTCTGCACGGCATCAGTTTTGATTCGACGCCGGGAACCGTCACCGCGCTCGTCGGATCGTCCGGCTCCGGTAAGTCGACGATCATCTCGCTCCTATGCGGTTTTCATAATGCCGCCAGTGGACAGGTACTGATAGACGGCGTTGATCTCTCCACCATTCGCCTGGCGAGCTTTCGTCGACAACTCGGTGTTGTACTGCAGGAGACCTTCCTCTTCGACGGAACCATCCGGGAAAATGTTCTGTTCAGCCGCCCTGACGCGACCGAGGAGCGGCTGAGGGAGGCGTACCGCATCGCACGGGTCGATGAGTTCGCCGAACGATTTCCCGAGGGCTACCATACCGTCGTAGGAGAACGAGGAGTCAAGCTATCAGGCGGCCAGCGTCAGCGGATCTCGATAGCCCGCGCCGTTCTGGCTGATCCCCGCATCCTTATCCTCGATGAGGCTACCAGTTCGCTGGATTCCGAATCGGAAGCTCTCATCCAGAGTGGGCTGAACTTTCTGATGCAGGGGCGCACGACCTTTGTAATTGCACACCGGCTCTCAACAATTCGGCGTGCCAATCAAATCCTGGTGATTGAGCGGGGTAGGATCGTCGAACGCGGGACTCACGAGTCCCTGTATCAGCGCAGGGCACGCTACTACGAGCTCTACACTCGTCAACATGGCCTCGACGCTAATCTATTCCTCGCGCCGGGCGAAGGCGACAGGATAAGCTAATCGGCCGCTGGGCTCAGACGGCCCCCGACAGTGCAACTCCTGGCGTGGGCCAGTTCCTGCAGGGAGTGCGGTGTGACAAATGAATGACAAACTCTAGACGATTGGCTGACACACTCACCAAGGACGCCGCGATAGCTTTGGGACAGCGTGCGTCGTTTATTTAGTTTGACCGGCCGCACAATCGGTATCCCAGAAACTCTGCAAGCGCCTGGAGCACAGATTACATGGTAAAGATCAAATACCTCCGCCATCCCCTTCAGACGGCAAATAATGCGAAGAATCTATTTGCTACACGCTTGAGCATGTGGAGATTTGCACGTCACGGCGCCCGGCGTTTCAGGAACGACCCTCGCTACGATCTACAGAATGTAACGGATGGATTCAAATCTCACATCGACTCCTCGAGCAATGATGATGCACTACTGGAAAGAATATGTACCGCATACATCAAAGCTGTAAACCAGCAGCAGTCCGCTCCAAGCGCCTATCAGGCTACGGAATGGTGGCAGCAGATGCGACACCGGGGCCTGGGGCCTGTAATCCGAGCGTTACTCGCAAAGGATATCCCCTCGCTCCGAAGGATGTACCAGAACTTTTTTCGTGATACGTGCTCATCAGGTCTGCTTGCGCCGCCTTTCGGTATGGCGAAGGCTTATTTTGGCGGAACGATCAAGGATATGCATCGGCATTTTTACCTGAGTCACGTTTTATACCGATTTGACTACTGGAAGGAAAAGACCAATAGCCGCTTTGCACTGCGTGACCTCGCCGGTCCTGGAATTGGCAATCCATTTGGCGTGGTCATCGATGGAACGCTCATCAATGTAGGTGCGGAGTACGCACACTACTGCGCGCATAGAATCGACAGCATGCTGGACACGGAGTTCGCTACCGTTGCCGAGATAGGAGGCGGTTTCGGCGGCATGGCTTACTATCTGCTGCGAGACCGGCCGAACCTAACTTACTTTGACTTCGATGTTCCGGAGAGCATCGCGCTGGCGTCTTACTATCTGATCAAAGCATTTCCAGAGCTCAAGTTTTTGCTTTATGGCGAGGGCGAGCTGACAAAGAAAGCGATCGCTGCCGCAGATGTGGTGTTATTGCCGGCGTTCGAGTTGGAAAACATGCCGGCGGAGAGTGTAGATATCACTTTCAGCTCTCACGTAATGTCGGACATTTCTCCCGGCGCGATGGCTGAGTATCTGGAACATATCGAACGCATTACCAAAAACTCCTTGTTTTATATAGGCAAACAGCAAGGAAGTGAGTCGATAGCGGAACTTCTCAACCTGAAAGAGAACTCATTCAAGTTGTCAGAGACACGCAGGTCCGGCTGGCACAGCCACAAGATATCCGGTGCTGGGGTAGGTGGAGCTGCAGGCCTGGCCGCTTCCACAATGTTTGAACAGTGCTACACACGAGGCCGCCTGTCGGCACTCTCCGGCGCTGCCATCAAAGTTAAGCAGGCGCTGTAGAGTCTCCGGGGTTGGCTCAGTACCCGTGCACGCTAACTTTGCTCATGGGATTCTGACACCGGAAGATTTCGAGCAGGCGAGGCCCGCGGCTCGGCGAATGCTTATGGATAAACGAAGCCGAAACAAGGTTGATCTGCGCAATTTCCGCCAACTCGGGAATAGCGAGAGTTAGGCCTTCTCTTCTGTTAAGATGTCGCCATCGAGGATGCCAAAGCAGAAACTCGGTTGAGACCGAAGGCTGTAATGGCTGTTTCCAATTTATGCCCACGCACGATCATGACCATCATCACGACCACCAGGTCGTTCCGTCCGATCCGGCTTTGCGAACCAAGGCACTGGAATCGTTGCTGGTGGAAAAAGGCCTGGTAGACCGGGCCGCGTTGGATGCACTGGTAGACGCGTACGAAAACAAGATTGGACCGCGCAATGGGGCTCGCGTGGTGGCGCGCGCCTGGGTGGATCCGGCATATAAGGACCGGCTGCTCAACAATGCCCCAGCGGCAATTGCCGAACTGGGCTATGGAGCGGCGCAGGGCGAACACATGGTCGTGCTCGAAAACAGCCCCGGCGTCCATAACCTGGTGGTCTGCACGCTGTGCTCCTGTTATCCGTGGCCGATCCTCGGTTTGCCACCCGTCTGGTACAAATCGGCGCCGTATCGATCGCGCTCGGTGATCGATCCCCGCCGCGTTTTGCGCGAATTTGGCCTGGAGTTGCCCCAAGACGCAGAGGTTCGAGTCTCCGACAGCACGGCGGAGATCCGCTACCTCGTCTTGCCGGAAAGGCCGGCGGGCACGGAAAGGATGACGGAGGAGGAACTTGCGGCTCTGGTCACGCGGGATTCCATGATCGGGGTGGCCAAGATTGCACCGCCGCCAGGAGGCGGAGCATGAACGGAATCCACGACATGGGCGGTATGCAAGATATGGGTCCGATCCAACACGAAGAGAACGAACCCGTATTTCACCAGCCTTGGGAAGGCCGTGTGTTTGCCATGAACCGCGCACTTGGTGCGTGGGGCAAGTGGAATATCGATGCAGGCCGTTACGGTATCGAGCTTCTTTCCCCCGCTGATTATCTGCAGATGAGCTATTACGAGAGATGGCTCGCCCGCAACCTGGAGTTGCTGGTGAAGTCTGGCTTGGTGACGCGGGAGGAGATGGAAAGCGGCGAGCCCGCGCCGGGATCGCAGAAGGCAACTCCGCCTCTTACCGCCGCCGCAGTACCCGCCGTGGCCGGACTTCGTGGCAATTCTATGCGACCGGATGCTGACGCCAAGGCTCGCTTCGAAGTGGGACAGCAGGTCCGCGCCCGAAATATGAATCCACTGGGCCACACTCGCCTGCCCCGATACGCGAGAGGCAAAAAAGGCACTGTCGTGCGCCACCATGGCATCTTCGTATTCCCGGATACAAATGCGCATTTTCTGGGCGAGCAACCGCAGCACCTGTATTCAGTTCGTTTTACGGCGCGGGAGTTGTGGGGAGAGGACGCCTCGCCACGCGATTCTGTTTCCATTGATATGTGGGATAGTTATCTCGATCATGCCTGAATTGCCATCCGATCGTGACCGGCTCGCTTCGTTGCCATCGCTCCCTCGCGACGAAGGCGGTCCTGTCTTTGCTGAGCCCTGGCAAGCCCAGGCCTTCGCGTTGGCGGTGCGGCTCTCCGCTCAAGGCTACTTCACCTGGAAAGAGTGGGCGGCCGAGCTGGCCGATGAACTCAAGTCCGCGGCGGATCGTGGCCACCCGGACGACGGTTCCCGCTACTACGAATATTGGCTGGCTGCGCTCGAACGTCTCGTGACTGCGAAAGGACTCTCCAATCCAAACGAGATGCTGGCCCGCAAAGAAGCCTGGGCCGACGCCTATCGGCATACACCGCACGGAAAACCCGTCGATCTGCCAAACACATCCAGCTAGCTGCCGGGCCGTGTGTGGCAAGGTTGACTGTCTAACACTTATACCGTTGTGCGTTTGCGCTTCGGCGCGTGCCGCCAAGCCTGCGCCAGTGAGTGCAATGTTCTGCGGGCTCTCGACGGCATCGTCAGGGAGGGCCAGAGAGCCCGTCTGCTGACCAACGGTCGTTGGGGTAAAGGTAACCTGCAATTGAGCAGGTCCCTGCGGCAGCCAGGCTGGCTTCGCATCCGAAGCTGCCTGGAAGTTCCCGTCTCCTTGCCGAGAAGCACCTGCATCGGTTGAGTTTCAACCATGTGTTCGGTCTTGGACACTCGTCTCCCATATGCGGACACGATTGCCAGACAGCCCGTTCGCTAACCCCAGCGGATTGTGAGCGCCGGCCTGGTAGGTTGCGTGCATGTAGTAGATGACAGCGAAGTGGAGCATACGAACCCCTATGAGCGCCAATAAACGGAGACTCCGGTTACACCGAGCAGGCTCGACGATTTCCTTCATCGCTTTAGCAATGATTGCCGCGCTTCCTCTGCACGGACAGGACGCTCCCGACACTACCAAGCACACGGTGCAGTTGGTCGCGGTCGAAGAGAATGTCAAGCTTGAAGTGCTGGATTGGGGCGGCTCCGGACAGCCCATGATCTTTCTGGCTGGTATGGGAGACACCGCGCATTTGTTCGATAAATTCGCGCCGATATTTTGTGCAAAGCACCACGTCTATGGCATTACGCGCCGGGGATTTGGCGCCTCAAGTAAGCCTGTTCCGGAGAACGGTAACTATATGTCCGATCGCTTAGGTGACGATGTATTGGCCGTCATGAATCAACTCAAAATCGATCGTCCCGTACTCGTTGGCCATTCCATGGCGGGCGAAGAGTTAAGTTCCGTCGGCAGTCGATTTCCCGGGAAAGTCGCGGGTTTGATTTATCTTGAGGCCGGTTATGGCGACGCTTACTACGACAGTTCTCATGGCGACATGGTAGTGGACATGAACGATCTGAAAGAACGAATCGATCGATTGGAATCTGGCAAAGTACAGGATGAAAAACAGTTTCTCCTGGATTTGGCCAGTAGTGTTTCGAGCTTTGAAAAGAGTCCGGACGAAGGTAACAAGCGAATGCAATCGTTGCACTCGCCCCCACCCGGGCCACCTATCATCGCAGCGATTTCATACGGCGCTCAAAAGTACACAAAGATTCCAGTTCCCGTCTTGGCGATCTTCGCGGTACCTCGTAATTGGGACCGGGTCGATCCGGCCGCCAGGGCCGCCAGGGTCGCCGCAGACCTCGCCTATACATCGGCACAGGCAAATGCGTTTGAGGCTGGTGTTCCAACCGCTCGTGTCGTGCGGCTGCCAAATGCGGATCATGACATTTTCATCTCGAACGATGCGGATGTTCTCCGGGAGATGAACGATTTTCTGACCAAGGTGTCTAATTAATCAAAGCCAAGGCGAACCACCAGCTAAGGTATCCACTTCCATTGACGGATTGTGATCCCCGGGAAGCGGCTTAAAAAATCACATTACTTCGCCTTTACCGGCGTGCAGGTCGATTACTCTGCGGGCTGGTGGCTGGTGAAGAAGTCCAGCAAACTCTGGGGCGCGTTGGGGCCAAGACACACCTTGAGGACTTTTTCTGCCTCCGCAGCCTCGGACGCGCTGCGGGGAAAGAGCTCCTTTTCATACGCCATGAGCGCAGCTTCAACGTCTCCGCGGTTGGCGGCTAATAGCCTTCCCGAGTTCAGCGCCGTCGAACATTGCGAGATTGGCCCCTTCTCCAGACGGGATCATCAGGTGTGCTGCATCGCCAAGCAGTGTCACCCCGGGCACGCGGTCCCATCTGTGCTCGACCGGGAGCGCATAGATGGGGCGAGGCACAGGGTCGGCTTCACCATCGGTGATGAGCGCTGTCAGCTCCGGAGCCCAGCTGTCGAACTCCTCAGCGACGCGGGCCAAGGCAGCCGCCGGGTCGGAGAAGTCGATGCTGTCCATCCAGTCCTTCGGCTTGATCAACTCGGCATAGGTGTGCAGCGCGCCGTTGGGCTCGCGGTGGGCGAGAATGCCCTTGCCCGGTGCTACTGCAAACAGAGCGCCACTGCCGACCGCTTGCGCGCTTGCCTTGTGACGGATGTCACTGTCATACAAGTACGTCTCGATAAATGACGTGCCGACGTACGCCGGTTGCGCCTCGGAGAGAAGTGGTCGAACCTTCGACCAGGCACCGTCTGCGCCGACGAGAATGCTCGGTAGTCACCGTTGAGCCGTCAGCAAAGGTCAACATGTGCCGTCCGCCGCCGAGCGGAGATGCTGCTGTAACTTTGTGTCCCCAGCGGACCGTGCCCGCAGGAAGTGAGTCAAGCAGGATCCGGCGAAGGTCTCCTCGGGATACCTCGGGTCGACCGCCTGTGCCATCGTCGGGCTCATCCAGCAGAACGTTGCCGTCCTTGTCGATTACCCGCGTTGCCTGCCCGCCAGGGTGGATGATCTCGAGGAACTCATCGAAGAGCCCTGCTGCCTTAAGTGCGAGCTGCCCGTTGTTTTCGTGGATATCGAGCATGCCCCCCTGCGCTCGCGCGTCCGCCGAAGCTTCCGCTTCGTAGACCGTCGCTCGAATACCGTTAACATGCAGGACGCGCGCAAGTGTCAGGCCGCCGAGTCCGGCGCCGATGATCGAAACTGGAGTATTCACATGTGGCCTCCTTCGCGGTGGGCGTTCGCAGGCAGTTATGGAACGTCATTCCATAATCTTGGAACATCATTCCATTTGTGTCAAGATGACGTATGGTTAGAAAGGCGCGTGGCCGCCAACGACGTGAAGAATCGCTTTCCCGGGATCGCATCATTGAAGCGGCGATCGATCTCTTGGATCGCACCGGAGAAGGCGGGCTGACCTTTCGCACATTGTCGGAACGGCTGGCCACTGGTCCGGGAGCGATTTATTGGCACATCGCTAATAAGAGCGAGCTGCTAACAGCGGCGTGCGATGCCGTCAGTCGCTCGCACGATGAATGCGCCCCACGCCGGCGCGACGCCGGAGGCAAGCATTCGCGCCCTCGCACTGGGTATGTTCGATGCGATCGACGCGCATCCGTGGGTTGGCTCCGCACTGACAGGGCCCCCCGGGCAGCTGCCCATGTTGCGCATTTTCGAACGCATAGGCCAGCAGGTTCGCGCTCTTGGCGTGCCGGGCAAGAAGCAGTGGGCAACCGCGTCCGCGTTGTTGAGCTACATCCTTGGCGTCGCTGGGCAGAACGCGGCCAACGGACAGTTCGCTCGGGCGCGCGGCCTCGACCGATCCGACTTCCTGGAAGCGATGTCGACTGCGTGGTTGCAGCTCGATCCGGATGAGTACCCGTTCGCACGCAGCGTCGCCGGGCAGTTGCGCGCTCACGACGACCGAATGGATTTTCTCGCCGGGATTGATCTTATCCTCAGAGGTATTGACTCACCGCGGCGACGGATCCTCAACAAACAAACCAGCGAGCGGCAGCGCTTTTGAACTTCGCTGCAATCTGGGTCGTTGTCAGAAGCCCAGGCGATCATCCCATCAGGGCGTATCAGTACAGCGCTCAAGCCTAATTGTTCTTTCGCCCGGCCCGAAACATACTTCATTTGATCGCCATATTCACTCGCCAAAGTTTTAAGTGAAGCATTCCCAGTCGAAATCAAGCAGCATCCCTTGGCCGTCGTGCATGAGCTCGCCAATTCTTGCGCCGTCTTCGAACTCAAAATTGGGAACGCTGTGGCCTACGAGCGGGTGGCCGCCACCGAGATCGTAGTGTGTGGAAACGCCCCACACCCTTCCGGCAATATAGGTGGCGCCATCGCGCGTATTCATCAGGTCGCGAACGATTGCATTCAGAGCGCGGGAGGCTGGATCTGGTTTCATGATGGCAACCTGGGCTCGCGACCAATCCAGTACCTGTACACCCAATGGGTGTCGTTCCGTTTGATAACTGTCCAACAAGCCTTCCGGCGCTTTCTTTTGGATGGTTGCGGCGAGCTTCCAGCCCAGGTTCATGGCATCGCCCAGCCCAAGGTTGAGCCCTTGGCCTCCCAACGGCGAATGAATGTGCGCGGCATCGCCGGCTAAAAGTACCCGTCCGTTGCGGTAGGTTGTGGCCTGACGTGCCCGGTCAGTCCATGTGGTTGCGGCATGCAAGGCGGTGATCGTCACGTCGGTGTTCGAGACGCGGCGTAGCGTCGCCTGCACGTCTTCGAGGGTAGATGGCTCTGCGCGATGAGCTGCCCCGCCATCGAACTCCAGCATCACCAGGTAGCCTGGCTGCGATTGGAAGTACATGCCTGTTGGTGTCAGGTTCCGGCCTGGACTGAGCTTCTCCGGGTCGGCAATGTCGACCTGAGCCGAGTAGCCGGTAAATTCCGGCTCCGTTCCGGCGAACTCAAAACCGCCCGCCTTGCGAACAACACTCCGGCTTCCATCGCAACCCACGAGCCATTTACTTTGAAACGATTGGTCACCCGACTGAACAGTCACCCCATCCTCGGTTTGCTGAAAGTCCGTAATCGGCGAGCCCGCGCTTGATCTCTACACCCAGTGCTTCTGCGCGGCGAGCCAGCACAGATTCAAGCTCCTCCATTTCAGAAATCAAATTGGTCTCGGTTGAGCTTGGCAGGCGATACCTCCACTGTGAGGAGTCGATATTGCCGTCAAGAAATGGAATGCCGGCGAAGTGTCCTCCCTGGCGACGTGGTCCTTCGGGAGTTGAAGTTTTGTGGGGGTTCTTAAGGCGTTTGTGTACCTCAAGCTCTTCCAGCAACCCGCGACGGTAAAGCGCTTCGATCGTAGGCGCCGAAAGTCCCCGTATCCCGAAAGGAAGTTGCTTCAATGGCGAGTGCGGATTCTCCGCCTTTTCCAGTATCGAGGACGGAACATTTGGCCAAGGCCAGTTCACAGGCGAGGAATAGACCTACAGGCCCTGCGCCGGAAATGATGACATCGTAGATGGATTGATTTGGTGCGGATTTCATCCTTTGAAGTGTTCCTTTCAGAGTGGACAACGGAAAGAAGCCACGTGCCCGGCGTCGTGTCGTAGTCTGACTGCATTTCCGGCCAGACGGCACGAAGCCGTCCTTAAAGCGTGACTCCGCCCGCGGCCTGTATCAACTGCCCGGTGATCCAGTACGATTCATCCGACGCCAGAAACACCGCCACCTTGCCGATATCGTCCGGCTGTCCAGCTCGTCCCAGCGGTGTCCCCTTCACCGCCTTATCGAACATCTCGCCTTTCATGAAGCCCGCCGCCTGCAACCCTTCCGTCACCACCAGTCCCGGATTCAGCGCATTTACCCGAATCTGCTTCGGCCCCAGTTCCTTCGACAGGGAGATCGAGAGGTTATTCACCGCGGCCTTCGTAGCCGAGTAAATCGACCCGTACGCCGCCGGCATCGACCCGGCCAACGACCCGATATTGATCACCGATCCGCCCTCACTCATCAGCTTCACGCCCGCCTGTGTCGACAGCAGCAGACCCAGCACATTCAGATTGAACAGCCGGTGGAACTCCTCCGCCGTCACGCTCTCCAGCGGTCCAAACGCGGCCACGCCCGCGTTATTCACCAGCACATCCAGCTTCCCTTGCTTCTTCTCGATCTCCGCAAATGTTCGCGTGATCTCCTCGGGCTTCGAGAAGTCGCCCTGCACGGGCCAGGCCTGCCCGCCGCTCTTCACAATCTCCGCCACAGTCCGGTCCGCGCCCTCGCGGCTGGTCGCATAGTTCACCACCACAGTCGCACCCTCAGCGCCCAGATTCTTCGCAATGCCGGCGCCGATGCCCTTCGAAGCGCCCGTAACCAGCGCAACTTTTCCCGTAAGCCTGCTCATATCGTTGTCACCTATAAAAAATATACCATCCAGTCGGTTTTTTAAACAAATAAAATACCGTATCGTCGGTTTATGTTATTTTGGCTAGCGTGAGGATACGAAAACCACGGAAGCCCCAGGAACGAACAGCCGTGACGCGAGACCTGCTCTTGAATGCCGCAGAGCAGGTCTTTGCGCGAGTCGGCTATGAAAAGGCACAAGTAGAAGAGATCGCCGAAGCGGCGGGCTTCAGCAAAGGGGCTCTATACGCTCACTTCAAAAGTAAAGAAGAGCTGTTTCTGGCGCTGTATGAGACGAAAACAGCCAGTTCCCATGCGAAACTTCGCCACGCCTTGGACAGCGCCCCGACTCGCGAGGGAAAAATCGATGCATTCCGAAGCTTCTACATCAACTTGTCGAAGGAGAAGGATTGGGCGCTCATCGTCCTTGAAGTCAAGCTCTTTATTAGACGCCATCCAGAGGTAAGAGTGAGACTTCGTCAGATTGACGAGCACGTTGGAGACAGCATCGAGGGGGCATTGACTCGACTTTTTGGCAACTCTGCTCGAGCGGCCGGAGAAGCCCTCGGCGGGATTTTCTCTGCACTCGTGCTTGAGGCCGATTTGGAACCTGACGTCCTTCCTGAGCGGAAGATGAGAGCCATGCTTGGTACCCTCTTCGATGCCCTGTTGGGATTACGCGATCAAGCCACTCCAACCAGGAAAGCGCGTGAGTAGGGAGAAGCGCCGATTCAACCTCTTGTTCCCTCGCCAAGGATGGGCAGGCCCCTGCGGGACTATTCCCCGCTTTTCGCTCCCAATGGCGAAGTGTGAGGTATCTTGACGTACACCGCACGGACGGCCCAACTCTCTACGAAAAGGACAATCACGGCGACCAATATAAACGGCAGACCACCATTGAGGAGCAACAGAACCAAAGGGATCAGCGCCCCGGCAGCGATGAGCCCCCCTACACGCCATTGTTGCCCGCGGGTATAGAGCAGCGCATGGGCGGGCCGAAGGTTCGCAAACAACAACGCCAGCGGAATCACATTGAGCGCCAGCAGCACGATCAAGGCGGTGCGGACGATAGCGGCTGCCTGCATTTGCCCCATCAGGGCGGAGAGGACAAGGAGCTCGGCGCAGCCCATCACCAGGGCCGAATTGGTGAGATAACCTCCCAACCAGCGCGCGTCTTTCCAACCTGGTTGCGCGTTTGTGCTGAGCAACACGCCCTTGTAGGCCGCGGACGCGAAGCCAGGCAACAATCCCACGAGCACCGCGGTTATGCGAGCCCACTCGAAGTCCCACCCAAATTCGGCCAGCAGGCTGAGCCCTGCCGCCGCGGTCAGCGGGAGGGAAAAGATGGTCAGGCACCACGTCCCCAACGACATGGGCGAGCTGGGCTTGAAAACCCTAAGCATGTGATGGAAACGCAACGGATCGCCCAGATCCAACACGAGCAATCCGAGGTCAACCAGCAGAAGCACGAGAGCGACCGGATAAGCCACCTTCGCCACCCGCAGGAAGACCGCGGGCGCCGCCAACTCGCTCACCGCGGCGGCCAGGAACAGTCCAGTCGCCATGCCGTTCAGCAAAGCGTCCCAGGCGATGATGCCGTGCCACCCCGGCACCTTGGTCACCGGCATATTCTCGTAGCCGCTCTGGCTCCCTTGTTCTGGCAAGGGAGGTTTGACGACAGCGTGCGGGCTGGAATCTGCGGTCATTCAGGGCTTCAAAAGAAACACCACCGCGAGCAGTACCGCGATAGCGGCCAAGCCGCCGGTGACGGAACGAGCGTAGTCTCCCATCATGTGCAGCCACGGATTGAATG
>CAWCAZ010000042.1:0-58633 GCA_963793525.1 uncultured Acidobacteriaceae bacterium | reverse complement strand
GGCAAGCCAGGCCGCAAAGGGAATGCCGGCGGTTTCCGCACCTGCGACCGCATCGATCGAGGCTTGCCGCAATATTGCATTCACATAACGGACGGCGAGTTGCGTCACCGCCTGACGTAATGCGGGATCGCCCAGAATGACACGGACATCGACGTAGACCGGGCTCGCCCACCCTGCCGCCAGAATGAAAGGCTGCTGCCGGCTGATATGAATGGCGCCCCCCTCGAACAACAACCGTGCGACTTCGCCGCCGATCTCCTGCCGAATTGCCTGATCGTTCATCGCGTGACCTCCCCGACCGACCAAGGCAACGTTTGGCCGCCCTGAAACACCACGACCTCGGTGTCTTCCACGGCCACGGCGGCCATCACAGGCGACTCGCGCCGTTCGAGCGTGATGGTGCCGCGGTTCGGCTCAAGACCGTAAAACTTCGCGCCGTTGACGGAAGCAAACGCCTCGAAACGATCGAGCGCGCCCTCCTCGTCAAACACCTGCACATAGGTTTGCAACGCCGTCGCGCCGCCGAATACGCCTGCCGAACAACATTCGGCTTCCTTGGCCGAGCGGCGATGTGGTGCGGTGTCGGTACCGATGAAAAAACAGGAGTCGCCCGACGTCACCGCCTTGCGCAAAGCGAGCCGAAACGCCTCTTTGTGCTTTGCAACGGGCAGGCAATAAAGGTGCGGACGCAGGCCGCCCTGAAACAGCGAGGTGCGGTTGATCACGAGATGATGCGGCGTGATCGTCCCGGCCGTGTGCGAACGATGGGCACGCACGATATCGACGGTTTCCGCGGTCGTGACGTGCTCGATCACGACTTTCAGCCCCTCGTGTCGCTTGAGAGCGATCGAGGGGCCAAACGAAATCAATGGGTGGCCCATTACTTATGACGGCATCACCGATAATTATGCTGCGGGAGTACAAGTCACCCAGGATTTATGGACGGCGGTCCACAGTAACCCCGCGCTCGAAGCGGTTCCTGTCTCTGCGCTGACGCTATCTTACGGAATCACCGGTGTTGCCGCCGGTGAGGAGCAGCTTGGCGACCTCTCTCCTACGTCACCTATGGCAACGCTCATATTTATGACGGCAGCAATGTGTGGCAGGGGAACATGCCCCATTGGCTTCCAATACTCAAGCAAGATACGCCGGGCATGCCCATGGTTATTACCGAAACCGGATATACGACCACTCCCAGCCATGTGGATGAGCTCTCCGCAGCGAAATACAACCTAAACACGTTATTCGAAAATGCGCTGAACGGGATCGTGAAAACCTATCTTTATGAGTTGGTTGATGAGAACTCATCCGCGACGGATACGAATGTCGAAGACCACTTTGGAGAGTTTCATAGTGACTGGACACCAAAAACCGGCGCCACGGCGATCCACAATCTAACCACTATCCTGAAAAGCGCCGGAAGTGGAACTGCCTCGAGCACGTTGAACCCGAGTGTCACTGGATTGCCCGCTACTGGGCGCACCTTCCTGCTCGGCAGCAGTACAGCATTCGATCTCGCGGTTTGGATCGATGCGACGGTTTACGACCCGACGAATGCCATCGATATCGCCGCCCCCGCCTATCCCGTGACTGTTAATCTCGGTGCGACGTTTGCCAACGTTGCCGTCTACGATCCAATGATCGGCACCACACCGATTGCGACCTACAACAATGTAAGCACGCTCAGCATCAGCGTGGTCGATCATCCGCTGATCGTGCAGTTCAACTAGTTCTGGGAAACATTGCCGAGATCAAGGTTCTTCGTCGTCCTGACCCGGAGCGCGCACAGCGTAATCCACGCCTGCCTGGGGTCCTTGGGCGCGTCCTTGTCCGAGACGCGCGGCCTGGGCGCCGTCCTGCACCCGCCGGCGAAGCCCGATAAGAGTCTCTTGCTTATCGCGCGCATACTCGGCTGCCAGCCGAGTCAGCGCATGGGTCACAATATCGCTGTGGTGCAGGTTCTGCATCTCCGGGTCGCGACGGAAGTTCAGCCACAAGCGGTGCACCAGCTCCACATCGTCTGCTTGCAACGATGGGGCATGCGGGCCAATGTGGAACGATTCTGCCTCTCCATTGGGAGACACCACGTAAAAGGTGATTTGCTTCTTGGGCTCGGGCAGTGCTTCCCACGCCTGGCCCACACGGTAGGCCTGTTCGTGTGCGGTCATCTTGCTCGAAAGTCCTGAGACCACGGCCGCCGCTTCGAGCGAATTGGCCGTCTGCACCAGCGCCGCGAAAATATCTCCCGCTGGTACTACCAGGAGCGAGATGTGCTTGCCAAAGCTCTCCGCTACAGACACCGCCTTGGTGAACAGCATCTGCTCGTATTCGCTGAACAACTGATCCGAGGTGGAGAGCAACGCCGGTCCGCCGGCGCCCACCATCCGCGCCGTCAGCACCACCACATCCTGATCGCCGGTATTGGTGCGGGCCAAAGTCCACTTCAGCGCAAAGGGGTTATTTGCATCGCGCATAGTGACCACGACGCACCCCGGATCGATCTGTAGCACCTCACGCCCCACCGTGTCCTCGTGCTCCAGCTGGAAGTGCTCTTTCATTTGCAACTCGGTGGTCGTGCGCCGCCGCCGGTTGTCCCGCTCAGAGATGGTGAAGATGATAAAAAACGTGGTGGCGAAGAGAATGCCGCTTACCGTGGCTACCGACTTGGTGAACAGGTTCACAATCGCTGTCGTCAGCAGCACCATAAACACCGAGATCAGCCCGATCGGAATTTCTCGCTTGCCGATGCGCAGATTCGGCGGCACCTTCCAGCCCCGCTCCCCCTTGTACTTCCAGCGCAGCACCAGCATCGCCAGGCTGTTGAAGGTAAAGCTCCAGATCACGCCAAACGCGTAGGCTTCACCCAGGGCGATAACGTTTCCCCGGCTGGCCACAATTGTGAACAGCTGCATCGCTGCCACCAGGTTCACGATCCGGTAGCTGGTGCCGAATTTGCGATGCGGCTTGCGGAACCAGTCCGTAAGCACTCCATCTTCGGCAATGCGCATCAGTACACCGGTGGAACCAATGATTGAGGTATTAATAGCGCCGGAAAGAATAAGAAAGCCGACTAGAACCACAAAAACGCGGAAAACAATCCGCAACACTTGCGGTCCGACCATGTACATCGCCAGGCCCGCGATGAGGTTGTCGCGGTAAATCGGCACCCGCACCGAATCGGGAATCAACATCACCGCCAGCAGCGAACCCAGACCGGTAAACAGAAAGCTGTAAATCGCAATCACGATTGCGGCGCGTTTCAGATTCTTCAGTTTCGGGTGCTCGATCTCGCGATTGACCTGCGCCAGCGTCTCTTCGCCGCTCATGGCCAGAACGGAATGGCCGAAGGCCATGATGATCCCGAACAAGCCCAGCATCGCCGGCAACTTTGTGTAGGCCAGAAAGCCCAGGGCATCCTTGCTGAAATGCAACGTAGAAGGTGTCGGCAACGGCGGCAATTTAGCCCCTACGTGCACGGCCGAATAGATTCCCCAGGCCAGCAGAATCACCACCATGACGGTGGTAATCTTCATCACTTCCAGGGCTTTATCGCTCGACTCTTCGATGCCTTTCAGATTTTGCCACCAGTAGTACACGGTGACGATCGTGGCAAAGCCAGCCGAGGTAAAGTCCACAGGGAGTTGCGGAGCCACGTGATGCCCGCTCAGCATGGCTCCCGGCAACCAACTGTGGGCCGCGGCCACCGTCATCAACTCGTTGAGCAGGCCGGTAATGTATTGCCCGGCGGAAACACCCGAAATAGGTCCGGTCAGGATGTAGTCGAACATCAGCGCGGAAACGCTGAGCTTGGCGAAGGTTCCGCCCAAAGCCTCTTTCACCACGCGATAAACGCCGCCGCGGGTGAACATCGAGCAGCTCTCCACATATACGGCGCGCACCGCGAAGGAGAAGAGCATCACGGCCAGGATGAACCACGGAGCAGACTTGCCCACCGCTTCTTCCGCAATGCCGCCGGCATAGAAGGCGGAAGAGCCGAGATCGTTCAGCACCACCGCGGCGGCGCGCCAGAACGAGATGAAGGTGAGCATCACCGAAGAGGCGACGACCAGTTTTACCCGGTTGGAGGCTATGGATGGTGCACTGGTTGTTCGCTCGGAAGCCATTCGATATAGGCTAGGGTGTCAATCCCGCGACCGGGGACAGTCGCGGTTTGGATCGAAGCTCAGACCTGAGTCTATGTTGGTTGCCGCTCAAGGTCAACGAAGATAACTCGCTTCACTCTTCCACCAGCAACTGTAAATCTTCGATAAAACTAATCACCACCACCACCGCGGATCCGGCGACCCCGGCGAAGAACATTACTTCAAAGAGCCGCATGAAAAATATCGCAACCAGCATAGGCAACGATTGTATCCCTTTCTGCGTCACGCAGGATGCAAGAAGTTCATCCCACACGAGATGGTAGACTCTCCGCCATGGCAAAGCTGGCCCGGCAACCCTGGCTGTTCGGCATCGTTTCCGCGGTGCTGCTTTTGCTGCCTTTTTCCATCGTCGGACCGGCGCCTTACCGGCGCACCTTCTTTGCCTGGCTCGCCTTTGTGCCCCTCTTCTACGGGCTGCTCTCAGAGCAAAATCTGCGCCATCCCAAGGCCTTGTTGCGGGGAACCTTCGCCGCCTATCTCATGGGCGTCCTTTGGTTTGCCGGCAATTGCTACTGGATCTACCAGACCATGCTGTACTACGGGGGGCTGCCTCCCTACATCTCGGCCGGCATCCTCATTGCTTACAGCCTGATACTCGGGCTTTACTTCGCCGCCTTCGGCTTGGCGCTCACCGTTACCGCAAAAGCGTTCCGCGGCTCCCATTACGCGCTGCTGGCTGCACCCTTCTTCTGGGCGGCCATCGAAGTGTTGTCAGCCAGGCTAACGAAAGTTCCATGGGATTCGCTGGGCTACTCGCAAATTGATAATTTTGCGTTGACCAGGTTGGCGCCGTTCACCGGCGTTTACGGCCTCAGCTTCGTGCTGATCGGGGGCAACGCGCTGATAGCCTGGGGCCTACTCGCCCCCAAACGCCGTTTACTCATCTTCTGCGGTGGCCTGTTGCTGGCGCTGGTATTGCAGAACGGCGATCACTTTGCGCCGCCTGTAGCGCCCGTGCAGGCGACTGCGGTGCTGCTGCAGCAGAACCTGAACGTCAATCAGGACAACAGCTGGCCCGGCACGGAATATGACGATCACATGAGCCAATTCACCAAGCTCAGCACTCGCACCTGCGCCCCCTACCTTGCCGGCATGCCCGAACTCGACGCCTATCCCGTTACCCCTGACTGTCCAACTGTGCCAATCGCTCCCGACATCATTCTGTGGCCGGAATCGCCCGCCCCTTTTCTCGACAAAGATGCGCGCCTGCTTGCCCCTCTGCGTGCGCTTGCGCTCTCCATGGATACGCCGGTCATTGTGGGCACCACTTCCCTGGACCCTCATGGCGACCGCTTCGATATGTATAACTCTGCGCTGTTTGTGGGCCAGGATGGGCAGGTCGCGGGCCGCTACGACAAAATCCACCTGGTGCCGTGGGGAGAATATATACCGTATAAGCGCTTTTTCTCCTTCGCCAAGAACTTAACTCAGCAGGCCGGCGACATGACCCATGGATGGCGCCGCATCCTCTTCAAAACCGACCATCACAGCTTCGGCGTCTTCATCTGCTACGAAGAAATCTTCGGTGACGAGATACGGCTATTCGTGAAGCGCGGCGCCCAGGTGCTGGTGAACATCTCGAATGATGGTTGGTACGGCGATACCTGCGCCCCCTGGCAAACACTGGATATGTCGCGCATGCGAGCGGTTGAAAATCGCCGCTGGCTACTGCGCGATACCAATACCGGCCTGACCACCATCATCGATCCCTACGGAAGGCTCACCGCCAGCATCCCGCGCCACATGCTTACCTCGCTGGCCGGCAAGTATGGCTATCGCAGTGACTTGACCTTCTACACCCAGCACGGCGACCTCTTCGCCTATCTCTGTGGGATAATCAGCCTTGGTGTTCTTGCCGCCGCTGGGCGTCTTTACCCGCGTCGCACGCAACATTTCTAAGAGAACGGTTAAGCCTCATGTCGAATGAACTCGAATTTGCCTACGCTCCGGTCCGCGATAAGGTTCGCGACCTTCGGGAGTATCTTTGACCACGCACGCATCGACAGGGAACTGGCTGCCCTAGAGTCCAAACTCTCCGATCCCGCCATCTGGTCCAACCCATCCGAGTCACAAGTGCTCATGCGCGAGCGGAAACGCCTCGAGGGCCAGCTCGCCATGGAAAACGAACTGGTGCGCCGCACCGGGGATATTGATGCCTACTTCGAACTTGCCAGCGAGGGTGAAGCGGTCCAGCCTGAGCTGGAACGCGAAATCAAATCCCTTAGCGAATTCGTAGAGCAACTCGAAAGCCGCACCATGCTCTCCGAAGAAACCGATCCGCTAAATGCCATTGTGACTGTCCACCCTGGCGCCGGGGGCACTGAATCTCAAGACTGGGCAGAAATGCTCATGCGCATGTATCTCCGCTGGGCAGAGCGCAACGGCTTCAAGACGGAGATGAACGACTATCAGGACGGTGAAGAAGCGGGCATCAAGTCCGCTACCTTTACTGTGACCGGCGATTATGCCTTTGGCCAGCTTGTCGGGGGAAACGGGGGTTCACCGTCTGGTGCGCATCTCGCCCTTTGACCAGGCCAAACGCCGTCACACCTCTTTCGCCAGCGTCTTTGTCTCGCCTGAGATCGATGATTCCATCATCATCGACATCAAGCCCGATGAACTACGCATCGACACCTATCGCTCCGGCGGCAAGGGCGGCCAGCACGTGAACACGACTGACTCCGCGGTGCGCATCACTCATCTGCCCACCAACATCGTGGTGCAATGCCAGAATGAGCGATCGCAGCACAAGAACAAAGAAAAAGCGATGAAGATGCTGCGCTCCAGACTTTACGAGTACGAGCTGGAGAAGAAGAAGCAGATTTCCAAAAAGCTGGAAGACTCCAAGCTGGAGATCAACTTCGGTTCACAAATTCGCTCCTATGTGCTGCAGCCCTATCGCATTGCCAAGGACCTGCGCACGCGAGTGGAGGTGGGCGATGTCGATCGCGTGCTCGATGGCGATCTGGAGCCATTCATCCGCGGCTATCTGATCATGCGCCGGCAAGGTGGTGCCGCGGGTACAGCACCGGATAGCTCGCCTGAAGACCCGTTGCTGACCCCGCCCGCAGCGGTCGAAGAAGCCGCCGACCTCGACTAAACACGCTGCGTCTTAAGCGCTACAGTGGCCGCGGCGTTCCGGCCTCCTGCCGCGGATTTCGACTTATGCGGAAGCCCGTGGGAGCGACGCTTTAGCGTCGCGGAAAGCTTCGCAACTCCGCTAATCGGGCTTTAGCCCGGTGGTCCGCCTGATACAAAACATGAGTTTTTTCGCAATCTGTAAAGCATCTAACAATCAGAGGAAACGCATTGAACGAGCCTGAAACCATCCGCACCATCCTGGAAAAAGCCAAAACCATCGCCGTCGTGGGGCTCACCGATAAGCCGGACCGCCCCAGCTTTTACGTTTCCAAATACATGCAGCAGGAAGGCTACCGCATCATCCCCATTCACCCCACCGTGACCAAGGTGCTGGGCGAAAAGGTATATCCAACGCTCGATGAAGCCTATGCCGCAGAGGGAAAAATCGATCTGGTGGACGTCTTCCGTGCTTCCGAGTATGTCCCTGAAGTCGTCAAAGACGTGATGCGGCTCAAGATCCCCTACCTGTGGCTTCAGGAAGGCGTCTGCCACGAAGAGGCAGTCAAGTGGGCCGAGGCTGACGGCATCCTGGTGGTGATGGACCGCTGTATCTACAAGGAGCATGCCCGTTTTGCTCGGGCTTAAAAGGCGGAGCGCTAGCGTTACTCTCAACCCGGCTTGGCGGCTACAATATAAGAAAGGGACCGCTGTGCCTTCCTATGTCCAGGTTTCGCCAACGCGCTTTGTTCCGGAACTCCCTGCGGCTGGTTCTCTCCGCCGGTTTGGCTATCGTCTCGGCTGCGAATGCTGCGGATATACCGCCTAAGCCCGCCCCGGTAGCGGGACCTGTGCGGGCGCAGCACCTCACAGTCGAGTTGCTTCCCCTCCACGATTCGATCCAGCCCGGAGGCACTGACCTCATAGGCCTGCACTTTACCCTGGACAAGGGCTGGCACGTCTACTGGATCAACGCCGGCGACTCCGGGGAGCCGCCGACCATCAAGTGGAATCTTCCAGCGGGCATCACCGCCGGAGCCATGCAGTTTCCCGCGCCTCGCCGCTTGCCGCTCGGTCCGTTGATGGATTTTGGCTACGAAGACGAGGTGCTCTTTCCCATCACATTGAGCGCGGACTCGACGCTCAAAGTCCCCTCTACAGCCCCGCTGTCGGCCCATGTCAATTGGCTGGTTTGCCGCGAAGTCTGCATTCCCGGTAAGGCCGACCTGGCCCTGCCGCTGCAGGTTGCGGCGCAACAAGGCCCCACCGACTCTACCCGGCAGGCGCTCTTCGATCGCTTCCGCAGCCTTTTGCCGCAATCGCTCCCGTCCTCCGCCAAGGCCGTTTTTGGGACGACTCCTACCGGCTTTGCCCTCGCCCTTACCGGTCATCCCGCAACCAATGCCCAGTTCTTTCCTCTGGATCAAGACCAGATCCAGAATGCGGCGCCCCAGCCTGTGGAAAAGGTGGACGGCGGGGTCCTGATCTCTTTGAAGAGAGACGTGAACTTCAAGACCCAACTGGCACAATTGAATGGGGTTCTTCTTCTTGGCGATGGAGCCGCCTATGAGATCCACGCCGTTCCAGGTCCATTGCCTGCGGCCGCCGCGGCCTCCTCAGTAGGCTTCCTCATGCTCCTGCGCTTTATCTCCCTGGCCTTCGTCGGCGGGGTGATTTTGAACCTCATGCCCTGCGTCTTTCCCGTCCTCTTCATCAAGGGACTCTCGCTGGTGGAGTCTTCCCGCCATGAGCACAGCCAAGTCCGCGCCCATGGTTTGGTGTACACCCTGGGAATCCTGGTTTCCTTCTGGGCGGTGGTGGCTCTCCTGCTGGGCCTCAGGGCTGGCGGACGCCAACTGGGTTGGGGCTTCCAGTTCCAATCGCCCGGTTTTGTCGCGGTCATGGCGCTGCTGCTCTTTTTTCTGGGGCTTTCCCTGGCCGGCATGTTTGAGATCGGGCTGACCGTGACCAATACCGGTTCCGGCCTGGCTTCGCGTCATGGCTACGCCGGCAGCTTCTTTACCGGCGTGCTGGCCATGGTCGTAGCTACTCCTTGCACCGCCCCGTTCATGGGAGCGGCCATCGGTTTTGCCCTGGCGCAAAGCGCGGCCGTTGCCTTCGCCGTCTTCACCTCGCTGGCGCTGGGGCTCGCCGCTCCCTATGTACTGCTCACCTTCCATCCCGTGTGGATGCGCTACTTGCCCCGTCCCGGCGCCTGGATGGAAGTGCTGAAGCAGGCCACCTCAGTGTTCATCTTCGGCACCGTGATCTGGCTGGTGTGGCTCTTTGCCTCCTCAGCCGGAGTGGATGCCCTCACCGCCCTGCTGGCGGCGTTCCTCCTGTTGGGAATCGCGGGGTGGATTCTTGGCCGCTGGCCTGCTCGTAGAATTCCCTCGGTCTTTGCCGCTGCAGTCATCATCCTGGCGGTAGCCACGCCGCTCTATGCGTTGTGGCAGTTTCCTGCAGCGGAGTCCACCACTGCCCGCACCGGCGCCGGGTCCAGCCAAGCCGGCTGGGAGCCTTACAGCCGCGCAGCCCTCGACCAATACCGCGCCCAGGGCCGTCCCGTCTTTGTGGACTTCACTGCCCGCTGGTGCCTGAGCTGCCAGGTCAATGAACGCGCAGTGCTCAATCGACCCGACGTGCGGCGCCGCCTGCATGACTCTGGGATCGTGCTCGTCCGGGCCGACTGGACTAAACATGACGAAGCGATTGCTTCGGCGCTGACGGAACTCGGCCGCAGCGGAGTACCAACCTATGTCTTTTACCTCCCAGGGCAGCCGGCCATCACGCTGCCCGAGGTGCTCACGCCGGGCATCGTCTTTGGAGCGCTCGACCAGCTCCAGACTCGCCCCAAGGAGAAACAGGAGGCTGGGCTCAAGCAAGACAACCAGGCCTCGATCGACTCCGGATCGCCTGCCGGAGCCCGTCAAAGCCATTAGCCTTCACACGCTGCCCTCGTTGGTAGTGAGTAGCAGGAAGTCCGGGCAGCACAAACCCAAAGAGGATCAGTCGATGACCCGGAAAAATACCGTCCATGTCCGCATGGCCGCAATTTTGACCGCAGCCCTGTCCATCGTCCTCGCCTTCTCCGCCCGTGCCGCCCAGGTGGGCAGCCAGGCGCCTGATTTTCATGGAACCGACTCCAGCGGCAAGGCCCAGAGCCTGGATCAATACCGGGGCAAATACGTCGTGCTCGAATGGCATAACCACGACTGCCCCTACACAGCGAAGCATTACCAGAGCGGGAATATCCAGTCCCTGCAAAAGCAGTGGACTGCAAAAGGCGTGGTGTGGTTCACGATCATCTCTTCTGCTCCCGGCACGCAGGGCTATGTCGATGCCTCCGCGGAAAATGCCTACATGAAGAAAATGGGCGCCCGGCCCACAGCAGCGATTCTCGACCCCAGCGGCGCGATCGGGCATCTTTACGATGCTAAGACCACTCCCAACATGTTCATCATTGACCCCAGTGGAAAGCTGATCTACGCCGGCGCCATCGACGATCATGCCACTACCGAAGTCTCCGACATTCCGTCTTCAAAGAACTATGTATCGAATGCGCTCACCCAGGCCATGGCCGGTCAGCCGGTGCAGACTGCTTATACCCGCCCTTATGGATGCTCAGTTAAGTACGCTCAATAGACGATCGATTCTCCTTGGCTTGCGCGACGTAGCTCTTGTCGCCGCGGCAGCCGGCTTGATACACGGGCGTCTCTTCGCCGCGCAGACGCCCCAGCCCATGCAGCAAGCGGAACCGGCTGCCGACCCGCACACTGCGGAGGAGCAGGCCGCCGAACGCCAGGCCTTGGGGTTTCTCGGATATCTTGACCACAGGCGCTTCGCAGACAGCTATGCCTACACCGGCATGCTGATCCGCGCCCAACTCGACCGCGACTCGTATGCCAAGCAGTTGGAGAAAGCGCGCGCCGGAGTGGGCGCGCTGCTCTCCCGCGAGCTGACCAACGCCACCTACGCCACCACCTTGCCCGGAGCTCCAGAGGGCCAGTACGTGGTGCTGAATTATGGCGCCAGCTTCGCCAACCGGCAACAGGCGGAGGAAACGGTGACGCTGGCATTCGCTAAGGGCTACTGGCGAGTGAGCGGCTACTACATCAAGTAAGCAACGGATCATTTCACATCAGCGCGTAGGATGACAGGGAACGGAGTGCTATGTTCACCCCGCAAACGTATTCCACTGCTCTCATCCTGATGACGCTCAGCATGCTCTGCTGGGGAACCTGGGCGAACACGCAAAAGATCGACCGGCAATGGCCCTTCGAGCTCTTTTACTTCGACTACACCCTGGGCCTGCTTGTATGCTCCGTGATCTTCGGCCTCACCCTGGGGCAAACGGATCCCACATCACCCCAGAGTTTTTTCCTTAACCTGCGAGCCGCGAGCGAGCGAAGCTGGTGGCTCGCATTTGCCGGAGGAGCCGTCTTCAGCGTGGGCAACATTCTGATCGTGGCCGCGATCTCCGTGGCCGGGATGGCGGTAGCCTTCCCCATTGGCGCCGGCTTGGCGCTGGTTCTGGGGGCCGTGCTCAACTATGTTGTATCGCCCGCAGGCAACCCGGTACTCATCTTCTCCGGAATTGCTCTCGTCTGCATCGCGATTGCGCTCGATGCGCTGGCCTACAAGGGGATATCGCAGGGCGGCGGCAAAACTGGAAAGGGCATTCTACTCAGCGTCATCGGAGGCATTGGAGCCGGCCTCTTCTATCCGCTGGTAGCCAAATCGCTGGCCGGCCCAGGACATCTCGAGCCTTACACGGTGAACGTTGTTTTTTCGTTGGGAGCCGCGGCTTCGGCATTGCCCATGATCTATCTGCTGATGCGCAGGCCCATCAACGGCCCTCCGTTACGCTGGAAAGATTATGTGGGCGGCCGTTGGAACGTCCATGCCTGGGGCCTCGCCGGAGGACTTATCTGGGGCGTGGGAACCATCGCGAATTTTGTTGCTTCTTATGTGCCCATGATTGGTCCCGCAACTTCCTTTTCCATGGGTGAGGGCAACACCATGATCTCCGCCTTATGGGGAGTCTTCGTATGGAAAGAATTCCGTGGCGCCACCGCCCGTGTCCGGCTCTATCTCGCGCTGATGTTCCTATTCTTCCTCCTGGGCCTGACCTCGATCGCCTTGTCGCCAGTTATCAAGTGAATCAAGCGATGCTTCCCTAGTCCCACCTCTCATTGTGGGCGGCCTGATGAGCCATCCTCTGGCTCGGCAAAGCATTCGAGGATATCCTAGCGGCACTGCAGCGACAACATTTCAACAGGTTAGGACGGAGCCGATGAGCTTAGGAGATGGAATACACAGCAGCATTGATAGGCGGAAGTTTCTTCAAGGCGCGGGCGCCGGCTTGGCGGCCGGTCTCGTCGCAACCTCGTCTCCCGGCGCCGCCCAAGCGCCGGTCGCTCCGGAGTCCATCACCCACTCCTCCGTAATGGGGCCTCTATCGGAAAAGGAAAAGCTCGGCCGCATCGCATCGAACTGCTGGCCCTTCCGCTATCTCTTCAAGCTGAATAGCGACATTGCCACGGAACCCGCGGAAGTCGCCAGGATGAAGAAGAAGTATGGCGAAATCACCATGCTGGACGTTCCCACCTTCACCAAGGAGACCTTCCCCGGTGTGTACCAGATGGACTTGATTTCCAGCTTTTTTGGCGATGGCGACGACCCGAGCATGTTCGTAACCGAGACCGTCACCGGGAAATCAGGATCCCATGCGGTTACAGAATTCGATCCATCCAGTAAATCCGGGCGGAAGTGGCTGGACAAGATGGCGAACAAACAGGTAACCACAGGAACGCGTTGCCACCACATATCGAACGATGCCCCGCGCGATATCTGCGAACCCGATGCGGAGCGGCGTAAAGCAGGTGTGGAGGTGGCGAAGAAGTGGCTTGACGGAGCCGCGATCCTGGGCGCCCAGTCCATGCGCGTGAACACCGGTGGTCCAACGATCGCTCCGCCGCCTGCGGCTGAGGCCGGTACGTTCAAAAGCACTCCAGGGGCCAAACCAGGGCTCTTTAGCGATGTCGCCGGCTATCCCAGGAACGATGCGCTGGCGCAGTATCTCCGCAACGCGATTGAATCGTATAAAGAGATGGCCGACTATGGTGGCAATCTCGGCGTCAGGGTAACGATTGAGAACCATTGGGGAGTGGCAGCAAATCCAATCAATATTCGAACCATCGTGGAGGAGGTCAATAGCCCGTTCTGCGAAGCTTCTCCCGACTTCTGCAATTGGGAGCACGAATACCTTCTTTTCCATGGCTTGCAAGCCTTGGCTCCTTATGCTCACACCCACGCGCACGCCAAATACTGGGATCGCTGGCCCGATCCGGATGTTCAACGAAACGTCAGAATCATGTTGAATGCGAACTACATGGGCGTCTTTGGACTCGAATACGAAGGAGGTCCATGGGACGGTGTGGAGGGGGCGCAATATCTCTATCGGGAAGTTCTGGCGGCTCTGTAGCCGCGTAGCTGCCCTCGCGTTTGTTCGCTTCCGGACAATGATTCTCAAATGCGAACAAAGTGTTCTGCTCCTGGCATGAGTTCCTGACGTATTTTCCTGCAAATGAAGTGCTTTAGACCCGGGTTTGTTCGGCAGAGAACGTGCAAGCATGAGCACGGATACTTTTGTGCGCGGAGGCTTTTCCATGGGGACCTTGTTTCAGGATCTTCGCTTTGCCATTCGTCAGCTGCGGAAGGCTCCGAGTTTTGCCGCCACTGCAGTGCTGACGCTGGCGCTTGGCATTGGCGCGAACACGGCCATCTTCAGCCTGGTGAATTCACTGCTGGTCAAGCCGCTCCCAGTGCCAAATGCCGAACAGATCACGACCCTGGCTCCGCGCGAAAACAACGGTCCCTTGCAGCAGGGTCTCTCCTGGAACGAATACAAGCAGGTTCGCGCTCAGAGCGGGAGTTCCTTCAGCGACCTCTTCGCCTACACCCTCAACCTCGACGGCTTGGCGGTCAAGGGGCAGCAGCCAGATCGGATCCTGGCTACGTACGTCAGCGGTAACTACTTCGCGGGGCTCGGACTGAAGCCCGCTGCCGGGAGGCTGTTCCTGCGCAGTGAAGGAGAGGTTCTGGGTCACGACCCGGTGATGGTTCTTGGCTATGACTACTGGCAGCGAAGGTTCAATGGCGATCCGAATGTGGTAGGTCGGCCAGTCACGCTCGACGGACAGCCGGTGACCATCGTCGGTGTGGCGCCGCAGGGCTTTGGCGGGATGCAAAGCTTCCTGAACCCGTCCGCGTATGTGCCCCTGTCGGAGTTGCCTATCGCCGGGACTCCGGTCGACGCCATTAATAACTGGGTGGTCCGCATGTTCATCGTCAATGGGCGTCTCCGCCCCGGGGTCAGCGTGAAACAGGCAAGCGCCGCGCTCAACGTGGTGGCCCAGGACATCACTCGCCAGCACCCCGATGTCGAAAAGAAACTTAGCATCGAGGTCTATCCTGAGCAGCTGCTGCGCATCAATCCTGGCGATCCCAACACCATGCTCGTCGTTGCGGGGCTTTTTCTTTCTCTTGCCCTCATGGTGCTTCTGTTGGCCTGCGTCAATGTCGCCAACCTGATCATGGTCCGCGCTACGGCGCGAGAGCGCGAGATGGCCATCCGCACTGCCCTGGGCGCCCAGCGCTCCCGGCTTATCTGTCAAATGATCACCGAGAGCGTGATGCTGGCGCTGATCGGTGGTGGCATGGGGGTAGTGCTCGGCGTATGGGCCAGCAGCGCGCTTAGTCATCTCAACCTTCACGCGGATCTACCGGTCAAGTTTGTGTTCGACTTCGATTGGCGCATCTTCTCTTATTCCTTCGCCATCGCATTGTTGGCGGGGGTAGTCGTGGGCATCGTACCCGCGCTGCGCATTGCCAAGGCTAATGTGAATAATGTCTTGCATGAGGGCAGCCGAGGCGTGACCAGTGGAAGGCATTGGCTGCGCGATGGACTGGTTGTTTTGCAGATTGCCGGCTCGCTGGTATTGCTGGTGGTCGCTGCCCTGTTCGTGCGCAGTCTTGTCGTCATGCAGACCATGGATCTTGGATTCAAACCGGATCACGTACTGAATCTCGCTATCGATTCCCATCAGATCGGGATGAACGATGGCGAAGCCCGCGACCTCGCGGCCAACATTACCGCCAATCTGCATCAGCTGGCCGGGGTGGACTCTGTGAGCCACGCAAGCTCCGTTCCCTTGGGCTACTTCACCAATGGCGGCGACCGGATGGTGATTGATGGGGCCCCGGTCCCCGCTGATCCTAACGATTTGACCGCCGGCTACAACGTGGTTTCACCGGAATATTTCAGCGTGATGGGCATTGATCTTCTTCGCGGCCGTGCCTTCACGGAAGCCGACAAAGAGCACAACACTGATGTGGCCGTGATCAGCGAGACCACAGCCAAAAAGTTCTGGCCCCATCAAGATCCCATCGGCCGCACCTTCCGTATGAGTAGCGAGAAAGACCGCAAGCTGCAGGTCGTGGGCATCGCTCGTGACGCCGAATTTCAGATCTACGGCGGAGCCAAGGCTCTGCCCTACGTCTACCTTCCCTATGCTCAGCACTTCAAAGGCAACACCCTGATGATCTTCCAGCTAAGGTCAAACCGGGATTTGCTTTCTCTCACTCCCGTGGCGGAGAAGACGATCCACGGGCTGGCTCCGCAACTTCCGTTGTTTCAAGTGCAAACGATGCGTCAGGCGCTGCACACGATGAATGGGTTCTTGCTCTTTCAGGTGGGCGCCTCGCTGGCCGCCATCATGGGCGGCCTGGGATTGACGCTGGCTGTCATTGGCCTTTACGGCGTGGTCTCGTACGCGGTGGGCCGCCGCATCCACGAGATCGGCTTGCGCATGGCGCTGGGCGCCAGCCGCGGCTCCGTCTTCCGCATGATCTACCGGCAATCGGTCGTCATTATCGCTATTGGCCTCGGGTTTGGCCTGGCCCTCGCCTTGTTGGTTGTGCGCGCTGTGCGCGGTTTCGTAACCGTCAGTGTGTGGGACCCCGCGACCTACATAGTCGTGGTGACTGTCCTGGCGATGGCAGCCCTCGCCTCCTGCTATTTTCCTGCCCGGTATGCGATGGCCGTGGAACCGATGGTCGCGCTACGCGAGCACTGACCAGAGGGTCCTGCAACAGCGAGGTCCCTTGGGTTCTAGAGGTGCTCATCCGCACGAGAACAGCTGCGGGTAGTCGGGACCACTCCCTGGGCACCCTAGCAGAACCAGTAGGAACCGGACGTGCCCCAGGTTCGCACCAGCGTACCTGGGTTGAAAAGATGGGGGCAAAGCCCCCACCAAAGCTTTTAATCTCTCCTGGAGAAGCAAGCATCGCGTCGGGGTTCAGTTACATCCTCTTGTAAAAGCATTCGAAAAATATTTTTTCAACCCAGGTACGCTGGTGCGAACCCTGGGCACCCGTCCAGTTCCTACTGGTTCTGCTAGGGTACAGGCTCGAAAGGACCTATCGCCCTTTATTGCGGTAGAGGCGCTCGGGTACCATCGGGATCAAAGAGATGTGCTTGGCGCTTTCGATTGGTCTCACGTTGACTATAGATCGGGGCAATGCATCAGGAGAATAGATCGTGACGAATGAGAGCCCCGTGAAGAACAATTGGTCCCGCAGATCGTTCTTGCGCACCTTTGGTGTCAGTGTCCCTCTGCTGAGCTTGATGGCTGAAGGCGCTGATATTGACGCCCAACAGGTTCGGGGCTCCGCACAGGGGGAATATGACAGCGATAAGTTCACTCCGCTGGATCTGAGCCAATATTTCAATGCCTCGCCCAGGAGTTTCGGCCCCCGCCCGCAGGCTCACGAGATGGCTGCTGACAACCTCATCCGCACACCTGCGGGAGAACGGAATTTCTGGGGTGTTCCTTTTCAGCTGGGAGCGGAGGGATTGGAAGAGAAACGCTGGCTCGTGGTCAGCACTGCAGCTAGCCAGGCGGCGGCACGGAGCGTGGTGATTCCTGTCCACCGGAGCGCGAATTTTATCTGCATGGCAGCCTTTTGCGACTGGGATCCGAACGAGACCCCACAGCCGGGCGCGGATGTGATCGAGCAGGTAGGGCAGACCCTCGCGGAGGCAACCTTCAGCTACGCAGATGGCAAGGAGGAGAAGATTCCCCTGCGCCGGCGCTTCGAAGTGGACGCGCCCCTGGTCCCGTGGGGGCACTTGTGTTTTGCTGCTTTGGGTAGCAAGGATGAGATTGCAACAAATCTCCACGGACCGCTGAATGATGCCTCGTTATGGGGACGGCTGCAGACAGGGGAAACATCGAATTCATTCCGCGCACCGTGGATCTGTGCGCTGTCCAATCCCCATCCCCAGCTTGCCGTGGAAACAATAAGGTTTGAGGCAAAGAGCGAGGATCCTTTGGCAGTCTGCGGATTGACGCTCTTCCATCGCGAGGTGAACCCGCTCCGCCGGGAGCGCTTGCGTACTTATCGATTTACATTACCGGAGGGAACTGCCGGAGATCGGAACCGATGGGAGGTGGGCGTTGATCTCGGCGTGGTGGCCAGGACTTATTTTCTGAATGAGTTCGATGCTCCTGCCTGGCTCGGCTCTCCTCGAGCGGGCTTGGGGGAAGATTTCCAACCCGCACAACCGTACCTCTACACCGAGGTCGCGGCAAATCTCGCGGCAACGCTTACCTTGCGCGATTCTAGCAACGACAAAAGTTACGACTTTGTGCTCGAGCATCTCCTCCCGGGGAGGGAATTAGCGCCTCGCTCGGGCCAGGGGCAAGTCGAGTTCATCGAGGCGGAGAAGGTTTGGCTGCACGCAAAAGTACTGGATGCGGGCACCCGATCGCCCACCCCGGTCCGGCTGGCCTTTCGCTCCAAAGACGGGCGATACCTTCCGCCTTACGGACATCGGTCGGAGATCAACGACGCCTGGTTTGAGGACTACGGCGCCGATCTGAAATTAGGGAATGCGTCGTTCGCCTATGTGGATGGAACGTTCCAGGTGGAATTGCCCGTGGGCGAAGTCTACCTGGAGATGACCAAGGGCTTTGAGTACCAGGCAGTGCGCAAGAAGCTGGAAATCAAGCCGGGCCAGCGGGAGCTGAACCTCGAGATGCCGCGCATCGACGGCCTGCAGGCAAAAGGATGGGTGAGCGCCGACTCCCATGTGCATTTCCTTTCCCCCTCGAGCGCAATTTTGGAAGGGCAAGCAGAGGGGTTGAACCTGATCCATCTGTTGGCAGCGCAGTGGGGAGACCTCTTCAGCAATGTGGGTGACCTGTCGCAACCGCCTCTCACTTCCAAAGATGGTCAGACCGTGGTCTACATGGGCACAGAGAACAGGCAGCATCTCCTGGGTCACCTCGGAGCGCTTGGTGCTCCCGTTCACCCCATGTCGGCGGCCGGACCGGAAGAGAGCTACCTGGGCGACCCGGTATGGGAGAGTATGGCGGAATGGGCCGACAAGTGCCGGGCGCAAGGAGGCTTGGCGGTCGCCGCGCATTTTCCTTATCCCACCGCGGAGATTGCAGCCGACGTGGTCATGGGCAAAATCGACGCGGTCGAGTTATTCCCCACGCCTGAATTTAACAGCCTGCGTTTCCTGGATTGGTATCGCTACTTGAATTGCGGTTATCGCCTTCCCGCCGTCGGGGGCACCGACAAGATGGGCGCCTATGAAGCCGTGGGGGCCAATCGATGCTATGCCTATCTGGGCGATGAGGAGTTTACTTTTGCGAACTGGACGAAGGCGGTGCGCAAAGGCAACACCTTCATGACCTCGGGCCCGTTCCTGCTCTTCCAGGCCGATGGGCACGTGCCCGGGGAGGAGATCCATTTTCGCGCGGGTGGCGGCGAGGTGGAGGTGCAAGCTCACGCGACTTGCTTCTATCCCTTCCATCGTCTCGAAGTGATTTTCAATGGCCGCGTTGTGGCAACGCGCGAAGAGTCTGAGGGCAGACGCGACATGGTGCTGAAGGAGCGAGTCCGCGTCCCTGGCCCCGGATGGCTTGCGGCACGATGTTCATCGCGTTTGAGCGCATCCGGTCATGGATTGGTGAGGGGATTGGTGGCGCACACTTCTCCGGTCTATGTCGTGGTCCCCGGTCAGGAACTGTTTTCGCCCACGGCTGCTGCGTATTTCCTCACGCTCATGGACGGATCTCAGCTCTGGACCGAGACGCTGGCCACCAGACCGGACCCGGAGCGATTTGAACGGATCATGCGGCTTTTCCGGGATGCACGCGGCGAGCTGCATCGCCGCTTGCATCAACATGGGATCGCACACTGAAGAACATAAATCTGTTTCTTACGGAGTAGCGAATGCGCCTTCAAGGCAAGGTTGCGGTAATCACCGGGGCGGGAAGCGGTATCGGCCGTGCGATAGCCACTCGTTTTGCGAGGGAGGGCGCTAAGGTTGCTATCAACGATATCAATGCCTCCGCGGGTGAGTCGCTGGTGGCGCAGATTGCCGCAGAAGGTGGCGCCGCGTTCTTCCTCAAGGGAGACGCGGCTTCAGAAGAAGATATCTCCGCTCTCATGCGCGCTGTGAGCGAACGATTCGGCAATCTCCACATTCTGGTTAACAATGCAGTGCCGGGCATGGACGAGGTAAACTCCAACCGGTGGGATACGGTAGTGCAGGTTGGGCTCAGAGGTTACTGGCTTTGCATGCAGGCGGCAATACCCTTGATGCAGCCTACCGGCTGCGGCAGCATCGTGAATATCTCTTCTGTCAACGCCCTGATGGGTCTTGGCAGAGATCACGTTTACAGCAGCGTGAAGGCTGCGATCATCGGCATGTCCCGTTCCATGGTCGGAGAGTTTTCTCCCAGTGGGCTGCGCATCAATTGCATTTGTCCCGGCACGGTTGTCACCGACCATTGGAAACCGCTTTTCGAGCGCGACCCTGACCTTGCACAACGCATTTCCACTCTCTACCCCATCGGCCGCCTTGGCCGCCCGGAGGACATTGCCAACGCGGCGCTGTTTCTGGCTTCCGACGAAGCATCGTTTATTACTGGGAGCGTCCTGGTGGTAGACGGCGGGCTGACTGCGGTCAACACTGGTTTTTCGAAGAAGTAGCTGCGAAGAAAGTGACGGAATCATGATTAAGTTGAGAAAGACTTGTGCAGCTACTTGTGTCGCTGCTTGTCTTTGCGGTGGCGGTTCCATTGTGTGGCGCGCAGAAAATAGCTGCGCCGGTAACCTCCCTGCGCGTGTATCTGTTCGACTGTGGCTTGATCAAAGGTGAAAATCCATTGGAGTACGGATTGAATAAAGGGGACGTGAAGAACCCCGAAATGGTGGTGCCGTGCTATCTGATCGTTCATCCCAAGGGAACTCTGATGTGGGATGTCGGCGTGATTCCAGACAGTGCGTTTAAGGACGGCAACCCGGTGACCGAGGAGGGCGATACGGTGAGCTCCCCCAAGCCTTTGTTGCCGCAACTGGCAGCGCTTGGCTATCCCGCGGATAAGACCACCTACATCGCCTTTTCACATTATCATTTCGATCACACAGCGAATGCGAATGCGTTCGCCGGCTCGACGTGGCTGGTTCATGCAGCGGAACGGGATGCGATGTTCGCCGCCAGCGCCGAGCACATAGCGACATACAGCCGGCTTCGCAACAGCAAGACCATCATCCTCCCCAACACGGACTACGATGTCTTCGGTGATGGAACGGTGGTCATCAAATCCGCTCCAGGTCATACACCCGGCCACCAGGTTCTGGCCTTGAGGCTGCCTAAGACTGGACCAGTCCTGATCGCGGGAGACTTGTGGCACTATACCGCGGAGCGCACAGCTTCCAGGCCTCCCGGGGGCGAGGCGAACAAGGAAGAGACGATGGCCAGTCGCGCGGCGATGGAAGCATACCTGAAACAAAGCGGAGCTCAGCTCTGGATCGAGCACGACCCGACGACCTTTCATCGTCTCAAGAAAGCCCCGGATTACATTCAGTAGCCCAGGAAGAGGAACATTAGTCCAGAGCAGGGTCCCGGCGGGGTCCGTGCCCTTTTAGTTCCTCAACCCGTCCTGGTTGCCAGGAAGAAGTGGATCTAGCTTCTGGAGAACACCACATGTGTGGCGTGCTCCGTGGCTTGGTGCTCGGTCACAGAAAATCCCAGCGCGGGCAGGTCAATACCGGTGAGGAGTGCCTCACCTTGACCAAGAGCAACCGGTGAAAGCGCCAACTGGAGGGAGTCAATCAGCCCTGCCTGCAGATACTGCCGCACGGTAGAAGTACCGCCCCCAATCTTGATGTCCTTGTCGCCTGCTGCTTGTTTCGCGAGCCGTAGTGCTTCTTCGATTCCGCCGCTGACGAAGTGGAAGGTCGTGCCGCCTTCCATCACGATTGGCTCACGCTCGTAGTGCGTCAGGACAAAGGTGGGCGCATGGTACGGCGGATTGGGACCCCACCATCCTTTCCACGAGTTGTCCGGCCATGGGCCACGGATCGGACCAAACATGTTGCGGCCAAGGATAAAGGCGCCAAAGTTTTCCATCGCTCGCCGTGCGTACACGTCGTCCACATCCGTCGATCCTCCTTCCTTGCCGTGCATGGCGCAGAATGTCCTGGTATGAAAGAACCACTGAAAAATCTCTGGACCACGCTTGCCCAGCGGATCGTTCAGGCTCTGCTCTATCCCTGCGCTAAAACCGTCTAATGAAATACCAAATCCCGCGACACGAACCTTCGACATCTTTGCTCCTCGCTTTCGAAATTAAAATCAGGTGCCTCCCATCAGGTCGCGCCTCAGCGCGTGGTGTGCTTTTGCCTTCGCTGCTCGCTCTCCTTGATCATTTCGTTCAGATCCGCCGCTGGACGTATCTCGAACGGCCCCATCTTTACTCCAGGATGTTGGGAAATGAGTTGAATTGCGTGATTCAGATCTCGTGCTTCCAGCACCAGAATTCCACCCAATTGCTCCTTCGTTTCTGCGTACGGACCGTCTATCACGGCTACCTTTCCGTTCTTCCAATACAGGGTCGTCGCCGTGTTGGCGGGCTGGAGAGCTTCGCCGGCGGCGAAATGTCCGTTATCTCGCAGCTCGTCGTCGTAGGTAAAGCACTGATCCAGCATGGTGTTACGCTCGCTCTCAGACATGTTTTCGAACTTGCCTGGCTGGATGTATCCCAAACAGATGTATTTCATATATCCCTCCTTATTTCGCGTGGCTCAGAAGCCGTAGTTCATCAGATAGTCGTTGGGGAGGCTGAAGATCGACAGCTAGTTGATTTTTTTTTGTTCAACTGGAGGAATTTACGCTCTGGTTCCGACGGCCGCCGCCTCGGCGCCGGGGTAGGAAATCTTTTCATAGTTGGGCGGGGGCAGTTCGCCGTGTTCCTCACGTGCCTCGAGGAAGGCATCGAAAAGAGTTGCGTATAGGCCGCGCCGGCTGGTCAATCGTTGGCTCCGTGCGCGCAGAAATTCAAAACGAAACGGAGACCAGTGCTCTGCTTCCTGCAAGAAGCTGGAAGAGAAGAACTGGTGTGAGTTGGCGATGGCCCCGATGATGAGCGATCGCCAGCTCATTCGCAGTAAGTTTTTTAGCATCTGCGTGCCGTTGGGTAGCCGGTCCATTCGGCCTGCTACATGCTCGCTGAAGTTCAGAAGCTGAATCAGGAGGTTATCCAGAGATCTACCCTGGGCAGCGCTGCGCGTAAAGAGGGTGACCGAGCCACGCCGCATATCCTCACGCACATCCTGCAAATCGTCTCCCAGTTGCAGCAGCACACCCCATTCAAAGGCGAATCGGCTCTCTTCCGGGGTGAGGCAGCCATGAGCCAGGCAAGCGTCAGCCAGTACAGAGCTGCCACCCTTGGCACAGCTCATCCGCAGCACCTCGGCGTCATCATACTGGTTGCCGCTCCGGAGTTGCGCGATACTCTCCTCTTGTGCGCGGTGAATGGCCAGCAGGCAGTCAAAAACCTGGGGGTACTGCGCACGGGGATATTGATCTTCGATCAAGTTGACCAGGGTCCACAGTGCGGCTTCGCGATCGTCCTGCGCTGCGAGTCGCTCGCCACGCAGGCGCTCGCGAAAATGATTGCAAAAGTGGAGCTTCGCTGCAGGGGAGACGTCTTCCCGATCCAGATAGTTGTCGCTGTACGGATAGAGGAGGCTGTACCCCAGGATGGACGGTGTGATTCCTACGCGCTCGCCGAGCAGGGGCTGCAATCCGCACGCAGTCCAGGCATTGCGGCACGCCTGAATAATGTCGGCCATGCTCAAGCCGGCGTCGAATTGTCTTGCCCAGCGCGCGAGTGTGGCACCCACGGGCAAGAAGTCGTCTGTGAGCAGCTTGACGGTTTCCGGTTGCAGGTCGAGCGCGGCCGTAGAGAATCGAGCGAAGGAGGCTACGATGCGGTCCTGAGTGTTGAGGCGCTGTGCCTTGGTCCGGGGGGCACGCTTGGCCTCGCGTTCCACTGCGCGCAAGCCCTGGTCGTAGGCTTTCTCTCGCTCCTGTTGCTGGTTGGCGGTGTATCGCGGGCCATCGAGCGCGGAGTGTGCCGCGCCGGCGTTCCAGACCTCGACGGTCTGCGCGACCTGCGCCTCGATCCATGACCACGTGTAGTGTTCCTGCATTCTCTTAGGGGTACGCAGGGTTTGGTCGATTAGTTCCTCGGTTTCGATTCCGCGTAAATTCGACCGGCAAGTCCTCACCTCGGAACAAGCTCCGAAGAAACAGGAGTAGAACTCCGACCGTGGGAGCCTCACCTCATAGCAAGGTCACAGGGAACAGGACGGGTGCCCCAGGTTCGCCCTGGCGTACCTGGGCCGAATACGCCGGGGCGCAGCCCCACAACTGCATCTACCGTATCTTCGCAGATCGCGCTCAGGCCGCCGACCAAAGACGTTTTTACGATAGAGAGAATTCTACCTCTGTGAAATCAGGCACGCATACGGCTCCCAACAGATCTTCTGGAGCGAAGGTCGTGGTTAAACCCAGAACGGTCATGCCTGCGTTGCGCCCCGCGAGAATTCCCGCGGGCGCGTCCTCGACAACGACACAACGGCTCGGGGAAACGCCAAGGCGCTGCGCTGCTTTCAAATATCCTTCCGGATGGGGTTTTCCATGGAGAACGTCTTCTGCGGTAATCAGAACCGGCGGAGCAGGAAGGCCCGCGTACTCAAGTCTCACTGTCGCTAGCCGCCTGCCCGCTGAAGTCACCACTGCCCACTGATGCGGTTGAAGCCTGCTTAGCAGCGGAAGGGCGCCACCAATTGCGATCATTCCCTCGCGTATGTTTATTTCTTCTGCTTCGAGCGCCTCGGCCTCAGCCGCAATATCCAGGTGGGGAGCTACCTGGTTCAGCGTGTCGACGGTTCGTCTTCCATGGGAGACCTGCAAGATGGAGTTCAGTTCGATCCCATGCTTTTGAGCCCAGCCGCCCCAGATGGTCTTCACGCACCCCGTGGAGTCGACGAGGGTGCCATCCATGTCAAACAGGATTGCGTCACAGCTAAGAGTGATCAAAGGTTTTCCTCTCTGGCGACTGGTGATGTTAGAGCCAAGCGAAAGAACATCGGTCCAATTGCGACGATGATTCCGGCAAGCACGATAACGATCATGGCTCGCCGCAGCCCAACCAGGACCGCGAGTGATCCAATGATCGGTGGTCCTGTCAGGAGGGCGAAGTAGCCGATCGTTGCGACGGCGGAGATGGCCGGTCCGGATCCCATGCGAGTATCGTGACCCGCCATGCCAAAGATCACGGGAACGATATTCGCGATGCCTGCTCCGGCAAGCACCAGGCCAAAAACGGCAGGCCACCAGGAAGGAGAAAGAAGGGTGCAAGTCATGCCGATGGCTATCAGCAGCCCGCTTGCGTGCAAGATGTTTTTTTCGCTGAAGCGCCTGGTAAGCCAATCGCCAGAGAACCTCGCGGCCGTCATGGAAATGGCATACGCGGCATAACCGGCGGCGGCCAGCGGAAGGGTAACACAGAGGTTCGAATGGAGGTAGACAGAAGCCCAGTCAGCGATGGCCCCCTCCGCTAATAAGCCAAAGGCGGCGAGGATCGCGATGCGGAATAGCGCGCTATCCGGCCAGACAAATTCAGACCTCGACGGTCTCGCCACGTCGTCCACAAGCATAGGCAGAGACACGATACAAAACAGAGCGAGCAAGCTGGCTATCAGCGAAAGATCGGTAAGAGCGGTGCCTTGATGTTTGAGCATGAGACCGGCCGCGGTGGCGCCCAGCAATCCTCCGGCGCTCCAGCAACCTTGAAAGAGACACATGCTGGACCGCATGTAGTGCTTTTCGATGGCCACAGCATTCGCATTCATAGCAATATCCAGCGCTCCGTTGGCAGCTCCAAGCAGGCCCGCAAAGATCAGAAACAACAAGAAGGTCGAGGCCTGGGCAAGAAGTCCGATGGCCAAAACGTAGCCGATCGCTGCAATCCGGGTGATGCGCCGGCTGCCGTAACGGGCAATGAGCTGCCCGGTGATGGGCATGGAAACGATCGCGCCCACGATGAAACTGGTCAATACAAGGGTGAGCGTTCCGTTCTCAATGTGGAGGAATTGCTTGAATACCGGCACATGGGTGGCCCAGGTTCCAAACCCGACTCCATTGGCGAGAAAGAGCATGGCCAGCGCCCACTTGGGCCACTGGACTTTGTTGCTTGCGACCTCTGTTAGCACCCCGACGTTGTGGGCGACGTCATCCATCACGATTCACTCCCTCCATTAGGCTGCAACATGCGTAGCATTCTGTCCAATATGTAATTTGCGCTCTTCTGATAACTTAGAGGAATGGCTCTGGAGCTGTCTGAATTGCGCGCATTCCTGGTCCTTGCGGACCACCTCCATTTCAGCCACGCGGCGGAAGTGCTGCACGTGAGTCAGCCTGCGCTCACCAAGCAGATGCAGCGCCTGGAAGCCAAAGTATCCGGCCGATTGCTGGTACGCGGGTATCGAAAAGTAGCCCTCACGCCAGCGGGCGAGATTTTGCGAGATCGCGCGCGGCGCCTGTTGCGTGAAGCCGAGGTCGCAGAACAGATGGCTCGCCTGGCCGTCCACGGAAAAGCCGGCGTATTGCGGATAGGTTTCGGTATCGGATCCCTGGCCGCTGGTCTGCCGGATATGTTGATGCGATTTCGGCAGCAATTTCCAGAGGTACAAGTGTTCATGCGCGACATGTCGACTCCGAACCAGATCGAGGCGCTTCATCAAGGGGACATCGATGTTGGTTTCGTCCGGCTTCCGGTCGAGAGTGCGGAATTAGTCACCGTGCCGGTGCTTGAGGAGATGCTCGTCGCAGCGATTCCCCGCGGCATGTCTTATCGCAAGGGACTTGCCGATCTTCGCAACGAGCCGTTTGTCGTTATATCCCGTAGCAGCTCAGTGAGCTTTTTCGATCATCTGGTGCAAACCTGCAGAGCTGCTGGATTCAGTCCACGCATTGTTCAGGAAGTGAACGAGCTGTTGACGGTCCTGTTTCTTGTCCAGGCGGGCGCTGGCGTCAGCCTGGTCCCGAGTTCCGCAAGCCGGATGCGCGTACCAAACGTTCGTTTGCTGGACACGCATCTGGCCGAGGCGAAATGGAGGATCGGATTGACGTGGCGGAAGCGCGACCAATCCGACCCGCTTGTGCGCAATTTCGTTAGTCTGGCACGCAGACTACGCCATGCAGCTCCGTGAATGGGCTATGCGACATGCTGAGCGAGATAGCCCTGGATTTCTGCGAACTCCTCTTCGGATAAGCGAAAAGTGGCTGCGGGAATGAAGCCCTCTACCTGCTTCGCGCTACGTCCGCCGACGATGGCCGCGGTGATTGCCGGATGATGCAGGGTCCATGCAATCGCCACCACACCAGCACTCACGTTGTGCTTCTTGCCAATTGTGCTGAGGAAGTCCGCCACGGCCAGGTTGCGTGAGAGTAGAGGCTCCTGGTAGTTCTTCGCGTTCCGGCGAAAATCGTCGCTGGTGAGGTTGGCCACACGCTGCTTGGTCATAGCACCCGTTAAAAGACCGGAATGCATCGGGGCATAGTTGATCACGCCGATATTGTTCTTCAGGCAAAAGGGCAGGATCGCCGGCTCGACGGCGCGGTTCAACATGGAGTAGGGCGGCTGGTTGGAGGTTATAGGAGCGATCTTGCTGACGCGCTCCATCTGCTCCACGCTGAAGTTGGAAACGCCGATCCAACGAACCTTGCCCTGTTTTTGCAGGTCGGCCATGACACCCCATGCTTCTTCGATTTCCTCCTCCGGCTTAGGCCAGTGCACCTGGTAGAGATCGATGGTATCCACGCCGAGGCGGCGCAGGCTGTCTTCTGCCTCGCGCCGAATTTGTTTCAGGTCATTGCTGGCTTCGCGCTTCTCACCCCACACCAGGCCGCACTTGGTGAAGATGTATGGCTTGTGTGAGGTTGTCTTGAGGGCGCGCGCGACGACCTCCTCGGAATGTCCCAGGCCATAGACGGCCGCGGTGTCAATCCAGTTGATGCCTAGCTCCAGCGCCTTGTGAATGGCGGCGATCGAGTCGTTGTCGTCCTGCGGACCCCAGGAGAATTGCCAATCGCCACCCCCGACTGCCCAGGAACCAAAGCCGATGGGCGATAGTTCCATGTCCGAATTGCCGAGCTTCTTTTTGATCATGGTTCTATTTTAGGGTTTTGGTTGTGGGGTTAAAAGGGATGACCCTAGTCCCGTAGGTTTCTGCCTCTAGTTCCCTAACCAAGGACGGGTATCCCACATCTCGCGAAAAACCAGCGAGATGTGGGCCACCCCGTCCTTCGTTGGGCAACGAAGGTATGATCCTGCCACGGGCCGCCGTCTCGTTACTGGTTTGATCCCGTTAATATTAATCAAAGCTCCTGCAGCAGGATCTCTCCGCTACTCGCACCCTCCACTTGACCGTCGATATGAACGGTTTCGGCGACGCCGGTGATGTCGAGGATCAGCTCATCCGGCTTGCCGGTTACGGGCTTTACAAGGTTGGGCTCCGCCACTCCGTGCAGGCGGAGCACTACGTTCTTCAGTTCTGTGACTGTTCCCGCCCCGGGAACGAAGCGAAGGCGGTATTGTTTTGCAGCCTTGATCTTAGAAGTCAGGTCGAGCGAGAAACTGTGGTCGCGCCAGCGGCCCGCGAGGTTGGCGGCCCAGATCTGCGGTGCGTCATTCCAGTCGCTGGGCGGCGGTTGCAGGGTATTGAAGACGGCAAGGGTGCGGAAAATTGGCGTGCCGACACTCTGCGTGGTCACGACGCGGAGCGCGTCCACAGTGATCGGCCCAACCGGCTGAATGCGCTTGTGGCCAACTGAAGTGCCCCCGCCAAGCCGGCGCCACGTTCCACCGGCATGCCCCTCGATGTGGTACCTCCGTATGCGTTCGCCTTTGGCAATCTCCTCCTGCAGGATGACGGTGTCGATCTTCGTGGGACTGGTTAAGGGGAACGTCAACTCGGCGCCTTGGCCTGTGGTTTCCGCGAGCGGCTTGGCAAAACGCTTGCGGACCTCGCTGCCGAAGGCGCTCGCCGAGGCGCAGTCGGGGTCTGAGAGCAGGCCATCGCGATTCGCGGGGATATTGAGCAGGAGCTGCGCGCCTCTTCCGACCGAGCGGTAGTAAACAGAGAGCAGCTGAGCAGGGGTAAGCACTTTGTTCGCGTTCTTCGTGCTCCAGAACCAGTTAGGACGGCGTATCGAAACATCGACCTCGTTGGGCATCCAGACATCTCCGTCGGGATCGCTGTTCAGCGATGTCGCCGTGCCGGTTTTGGCATCTGCCCGGTCGATGCCGTTCCAGCAGGGATTGGGCGCAAAGCCATCCTCGTTGCCAACCCAACGGATCGTTGCCGCAGGGCCTTGAAACACCATGGCGTGCGGCTGATACTTCGCCAGCAGATCGTTCACCGGCGCGGCCGTAGATCCATCAAACCAGACTTCGACCAACTCTCCATAGCGTGAGAAGACCTCCGTGAGCTGTTGCCGATACATCGTGTTGTAGCGGGCTTGCAACTCCGGGGTCTTACAGATGCCGCCTGTTTTGGCGCCAAAGTGGTCGTCGCGGGGGCAGACATAAACCCCCAGCTTGAGGCCGTGCTTGCGGCAGGAGGCGGAGACATCCGCCAGCACATCGCCGTGGCCGCCTCGCCAGGGTGTATTGCGGATGCTGTAGTCGGTGGTCTCCGTTTGCCACATGCAGAAGCCACCCTGATGCTTGGCCACGAAGACGATGTACTTCGCTCCCAGCGCGAGCGCGGTCTTTGCCCATTGGTCCGTATCTAGTCTTTTGGGATCGATCTGGGAGAGGGGAGTGGACAAGTTGTCGGACTCGACATCCTGCCATGTATTGGGCGCAAAGTGGACGAACATGCCCACCTCGAGATCCTGCCAGGCGATCTGATCCGGGGAAGGTATTGCCCGCGGAGTCGCCGGAGAAGGTTCACCCCAAGCGTCGGAGAGCGAGAAGAAGGCCGGCGCGCTCCAGCGCAGCGTGGAGAGCAGACCAAACTGGGTGGATCCCAGGATCAGTGAGCGTCGTTTCATGCTTTGTACCTTAGCAGCAAGCGCAGATTTCTTTCGCTCAGTCGCGCACTGCCTCCTCTTGTTCCTTCACCAAGGACGGGTGCCTCACAAGACCCCAACCCCTCGACGGTTGCCCGATGTTCGCGATTTCCGCGTACATGGGTTGAAGATGATCGGGCGACCCCGATTTCCTGTACGCTGCATCGGACAGGACCGCGTGTGCGCCTTTCAGTAAGGAAAGCCGCATGCAGCGCGCCAACGCCATCAAGCTTCACAGGAAATCGGGGATAAGCCCGTTCCAAAGCTCTCATCCCACCGATTAGACCGTCGCAAATGGAGTAAAAGCATTCGAAGAAGATCGTATCCGGCCCATGTACGCTGGAGCGAACATGGGGCACCCGTCCAGGGGTTGAGGCCTTGTGGGGCACCCGTCCTTGGTGAGGGAACAACTGTCCGCACGCGAAGCAGACCGACGATCATCAAAGGCCAATCCGATCTCGATGGCGGCGGCATTGCAGGTTCCTATTGCCAAGTCTCTGCTCAACCCAAAGTAACCCCCGAAACGATAACCGACGATTCAAGAAACGAGTCTCTGTGGCTAGACCCGATTCCGCAGCGCGCCATATCCTATTAGCAGACGATATCGGCGGCAGGCAGGTTCTCGACGCCAGCACGCTAGCCGGCAGTTGCCCGTAGTTCAGGCCTAAGCGCGAGCGAAGGACAGTTTTACCGCTGTCCGGTGCCACACCCGATCCCTGTCCCAAATTAAGCAATCCAAGCGTCCCGCTACGGCGGGATTTTTTATTGCACCCCACCGCACCTCCAAGTGCGGCGACAACTCTGTCCCAAATTCAAGGAGCCACCATGCCAAAAAACAAAGTCAACGACCCCATCACCGACCAGGAAATAGCCTTTGCCCGCCTGATCCTCTCTGGCGGCATGACCGACCGTCAGGCCGCCGAAGCCGCCGGCCTCAAGCCCGACTCAGCCGCCTACGTCAAATCCAAACCCCATGTCCGCGCCTACATGGTCGAGCATCGCGCTGCCGTCCAGCAACAACTCGTCCAGCAAGACGCCGACCTGTCCCGAGGTGCCGCGGAGCGCGCCGTGGAGCAGGCCGTGGAGGAACAGCACCGCCTCAAGCTGGATCGCGAGAAAGCACTGGACCGCCTCTGGGAAATCGCTTACCTCAGCCCCGAAGTGACCCGCGGCAGCATTACCGGCCAAGTCAAGGCCCTCACCATAATCGTGGCCATGCAAAACCTCATCCCCGACCGTCGCGCCCTCTCATCGCAGAAGAACTCTCCCGCTGCACCCGTCCCGCAAATGGAGGCCGCCATGGGGCGTCGCGATCAGCAGAACACAGCGGCGCAAGAGGCGCCTCTGAGCCCTGACCCCAACCGGTCCACCTTCGCCAGCCGCCGTACTCCTTCTGAAGCCCCCAAGCTTCGTGTCCCCCTGTTCTCTTCAATTCCAGACTTGGGAGTTCCTTTCCCTGTAAAGAACCCCTTTGTCCATCCCGTTGAGCTGAAAATCGGAAAAAAGGCCTAAAAATATCGAATTTTAAAAATGACTCCTAGCTAATCCGGCGCGCGTCGTCCTGACCAACGAAGCAACGCTGGAAAGAAGCTCACGGTGCCCCTGGCGAAGCCTCGCTCCGCGGTGCCGGGACCGGCGAGGGTGGTTCGGCGGGTTCAGCAATCAAGTCAACTCCACGGGGAGACAGCGTAATGATTCTTCCGTGGAAGGTTAGCCGGCGTGTTTCATAAGTGTTGTTGAAGAGGGTATAGACAATTTCGCCGCCGCCGCGAAATTGGTTGATCAGGATGTGGGGATCTGGCGAGTCGATCAGAGGTTCCGCTTCCCCGGCAAACGCCTCAGCGTGCTTCAGGAGCAAAGGATGCGCCCAGCGCAGAAAATCGAGAATGTCCTGCCCATACCAGGTATCTGAGCGGCCTTTCAGCCAGACGCCATCGCCGTGCCAGAACGAGAAACGGAAATCTTCTGCCGACAAGATATGAGGTTCGACACCCGAGCTGAGCATGTCCCAGAGACGCGCGTGGGGAAAGGCAAAGCGCCAGAGATTCAGCTTGGCGCCATACGCCGCCGGGACGGACGATGGGAGCGCATAGGTGAATGATCCATCTACGTAGGGAGCGGCGATGTCTACCTGCGGGCACTCGGTATACAAAATCGTTTGCTTCAGGCCTTCTTCATCGAGCGTTTTGCGAAGCTGCTTAGCCATCGCGATCTGGCCGGCAATCATGTTCGCTCCGGCGGGATGGCCGTGATCGGTTGCATAGCATTGCCAGTTGTCGCAGCCAAACTCATCCAGGTAGACGGCTTGAGCACCGGTCTGTTTTGCTACGCTCGCCACGCGATCGGTGAGGTAGGTCTGCCACGCGGAAACATGCGGGCAGAGAAATATTTCCGGGCTGTGCGGCCACACCTTGCCTTTCCCATCTTGTTCAATCAACTGCCACTGTGCGCCGTGCTCGCGTCCAACATCGGAATTTGTGTCGACCAGGTAGCCTTCGAAGTAGAGCCCGGTTGGCACATGCTGGCGCTTGGCCTGCTCAATATTGGCACGCAGGTCCTCAGGTCCACCGAGTTCGATGGGGTAGTCTCCGACCCGCCCCTTCGCCTCTGACAGAGCCCACCCGGAAATGTCGATGAAGTCGATTCCACCGAAGGATCGGCCATCTTGCAGCAGCCGGTCGAAGGTGTATCGATTCTTGGTTTCGTCGAAGAGCAAGCCACTGCCACCGATGGGATAGTCACGGCGCATGTAGAAGGAACGCTGCAGCCACGCCGGCTGCGGAGCGTGTTGAGCATCCCAACTGGTCAGCCAATGTTGGTAGGCATGGAAACCGGAGCGCCAATCGCCGTTGTGCAAAACTACCGTGGCCGGCGGCGCTGAGTAAGTCTGGTGTGCCGCAAGGTGAATATGGTATTCGGTTCGATCCGCCACGGAATCTTTTTGCTTGGTAAGGGCAAAGGTCTTTGTTTGCCCGGAAGTATCCTCCACAATCACCGCTGCGCCACAACCGGCGCGGGGGGCAAAGACGTCGGTGAATTGCAGAAGAAACTTCGGCCCGTAGTCCGCGGAAAGAGTTGCATCGTTGTTGGAGATGGCCGCGACCGCTTGCGGGAAGAGATAGGTGACATCCTGGGGATCGTTGGAGAGATGAATGGTCAGGGAAGGGAAGGTGAGCGTAACATCCGCGTCCTGATTGCTGTTGTTGGTCACGTCGAGCGAAAGAGCGAGCCCATGGGATGACGGCGTTTTGTGGAGCAGGGCCTTCAATGTGTCGACCGGCTTGTCGGCGCTGTTAGCAAGATGAAACCATTCGGAATCGCCGAGCGTGGCGGTAGCCTCACAGTTCGCGCTCATGGCTGCGCTGAGGACCGGCGCTTCTTCATCGGTGCTCGTCTCCGCCTGATCGGAAAGAGCAGCTCGAAATAGGACCAACTGCGCATGGGCACTGCGATCCGTCAGCTCCACGGAAACCAGCCGCCTGGTTGGGTCGAGCCGCAGGGCATACAACGAACGCTTCTGATTCAGCAGCTCATGTCGATGTTGCGAGACCAGCACGGGAAATTGCTCTTCGCTCGCGGAGGGACGGTCGGCATAACGCACCGTGGCGATTACCAGGCTGGGGTCACTGATCGCGGCGGAGCGCGGAGGCGCGGAGGCATCATAACTGATGAACCCTGGCAGGTAAGCAAAGGCCAGCAGGTCGAGATAGAGAGTCGTGCCTTGTTTCCCGGCGGCCTCGATGGAAATCGATTCTCGCCCGCGCAACGAGGTTGCCGGTGCACCGTTACAGGAAAGAGGCCCGTGAACGGGAAGGGGGCTGCTTTTTGCCGGCATGTCCGGCGGTGTCGACGTGGCACATGGCAATAGCTCTGGGTCGGCTAGAAAATGCAGGCTGGTGATCTTTAGTCTTGCGCCCGCCGGCAGCACGAGGCGCAGCGCGTCTACCTGGGCCTTTTTGATTTTGCCGCGGAGGTCGACGCTTAGCCGGTGAGGCTTTCCGTCAAGAATCAAGTCGCTCGCGCGAACGGCAATGACATCTCCTCCTTCGACGAAGGGGTTTTCCGGGTTGGTTGCCCGCGGTGTAACGGGGCCAACGCTGCCGGGCCTGAGAGTGAGCACCGCGGCATCCGGACTCAGGTGGCCGGAGGCGCGATAGTCGATGACCAGTGTGTGGTAGTCGACCACCCAGATGGGATCGGTTGTGATTAGGGATTGGGCAGGCCCGATAAGCTCTTTCGCCGGCAGCGAGTAGCCGCTTAGCAACTGGCCCATGGCCGTTGCCGTTATGAGGAAGGGGAGGGCAGCGAGTGCCAATTGTAACCGTAACTTGTTCTTATACGGGCTGTGCGGCGGAGTTGTCTTCACGGTTCCTCATGGTCGAGGTCACAGGTATGTACGGGTGATTCCGCAGCTTGGGTCATTCTCACGAGGGCTAAACAAGCTGCGGGAGACTCCTGCTTTGTATCAGGACAAGCCTTTGGAGGTTGCGGAAAAACTCATGTTTTGTGTCAGGGCACGACTTTACAGCTTGCGGAAAAACTTTTGGCCTTTGGAGGGTACGCTTCCGCTCGTACGTAAGTGATCAAGAACAGGTCCGGCTTTACCCGCTGAGGGATGCCTTCCTGCCCGGTGAAAGTTTTTCCCTTGACCCTCTACAGCACGCTCATTTGCAAGATATAGGGTTCTCACGGGTTTGAAAACCCACTAGAAGGGTCGTCGGATATACAAACAATGGCGCGCTTGCCAGGGTCGAAGCAGGCAGCGCTGGCTAATTGGCCGCGTCCTGGGCGCTCTCACCGATGATGTCGTACTGGGATTCTTTTACGCCGGTCCGGATGTGCACGTGTTTCCCATCGTTCCAGACGGCCACCGGGGCACCCGCGGGTTGCTTCCACAGAGATTCGCGATGAGGCAACGTCCCGTAAGGTGTCAGCGTGTAGACGGTTTCTCCTGCTTTCACGGTGTAGACGAGCATCTGCGCATCGTGACAGGTATTCATGCTGCTACCGTATTCGGACCCATAGCAGTTCATGCGGACGTATTCGGCGTGGGTTTCCTGGAAAACGGCGTTCCGATAGGCTGGGCCGGGTTTGTCTTTGGCCGATGCAGCGGAGCACAGGATGAGCGTGACGAAGAGGGTTTTCACGGGGGGAAGCCTCCGGCTAGTTCTACATTGCCGGGGGCGGTGTCGGATTTAGCACTTTTGGATCATTACCTAGCCTGTGCACTAGTGGGCCCCCAAAAAGGCCTCGGACGAGCGCCTGTGGTTCCCTAACCAAGGACGGGTGGCCCATATCTCGCTGGTTTTTCGCGAGATGTGGGATTCCACCGATGCCGACCGTTAAGTGCATCGAAAGACTCAGCAGTCGAAGGGAAAGAGCAGTGGAATCCCACTCAAGCCAAAGTACGGCTTGAAATGGGGCACCCGTCCTTGGTTAGGGAACCAGAGACAGCCACCGAGCAAGCTCGCTTCGCACAATAGGATTCAGTCGAAGGTGGTTGGCCACTCGGGATGAGCGGCGTGCTCGAACATGTGCTCGATCTGGTATTCGGTTACGCGCGCGATGGAAAGTTTGGGCAAAGAGTGGCGCGGAAAAAACGCGACCTCCGTTGTCTCGAAACTGGGTGTGGCTTCGCCGCCGACCAGGTCGCACAGGAAGAGCAGCTTGTAGGCATGCAACGGCCCGGGCGGATGAGGATGCCTGTTGCGGTCAAACAAGGCCGCGAGCTTCCGTGCCTTTACGTCGAAGCCGGACTCCTCCTTTACCTCCCGCTCCACCATTTCACTCGGCGTCTCGCCTACGTCCGCCCAACCTCCGGGCATGGTCCAGCCTCCGTCCTCGCGCTCCCGCACCAACAAAATTTGATCGTCGCGTATCACGGCTCCGCGCACCTCAACCTTTGGGGTCCTGTAACCACTTTCGCCGCGAAAGAGATCAAGAACCTTCTGCGAGTCGGGCATACCGGCCCCGGCGGCCATCATTTCGGCGGCGAGTTCGCGCAGTTCCTCGTAGCGCAATTGGTCGTAGTGATCGCGAGTGTAGGTTAGCCCGTTCTGGGCAATCGCCTGCAGACGTTTCGCCCAATCCAGCCACTGCGGGTCCACTTGTTGATCCATGCTGCTCCTGAAAGGTTAAAGCCCACGATGATTCCATCGCTTTAAGGTGAGGATAAATTCGCCGCGCAAAGAGCGACCTTCGGTGGTCATGATCGTGGTTTTTTGCCGGCTTGCTTTGCGGCACGAATGTTACGGATTTCTTCCATGCGCTGGGCCAGCAGTTTTTCCCGGCCCTGGGCGCGGGGATGGTAAAACTCCCGGCCGCGTAGATTGTCGGGCATGCACTCCATATCGGCTACGCCGGCTTCGACATCATGGGCATATTGATAGCCTTCCCCATAGCCGAACTGCTCCATCAACGGAGTTGGGGCGTTGCGCAAGTGCAGAGGCACCGGCTCGGCGCGATGGGCTTCGATCTCCGCCGTTACCGCTCCATAAGCGGTGTACAGCGCGTTCGACTTGGGCGCCAACGCCAGGTAGGCCGCCGCCTGGGCCAGCGCCAGGTCGCCTTCCGGCGAGCCCAGAAAATCAACCGCGTCGCGCGCCGACAGGGTCAGGTTCAACGCCTCCGGCGCAGCCAGGCCAATATCCTCCACAGCCATGCGCACCAGGCGGCGGGCAATGTACATGGGGTCTTCTCCTGCCTTCAGCATGCGCCCCAGCCAGTAGAGCGAAGCATCCACATCGCTGTTGCGGACGCTCTTGTGCAGAGCGGAGATCAGGTTGAAATGCTCTTCTCCCTGCTTGTCGTAGAGGAGGACGCGCTGCTGTAAGGCGTGTTGCACCACCTCACGGGTAACCGCGCTGTGACTCTCCGCCGCCAGCTTGGCCGAGGTCTCGAGAGCGTTGTAGGCATAACGGGCATCGCCGTTGGCATAGCTGGCGATCATCTCCAGGGCTTCGTCGTCCGTCTTGACGTTCATGGCGCCGAGACCGCGCTCCCTGTCGGCCAGGGCGCGCTTCAGTAACTGAACCAGTTGCTCATCGGTGAGCGGCGTCAGGCGGTAGACGCGGCAGCGGGAGAGGAGAGCCGCGATCACTTCGAAGGATGGGTTCTCCGTGGTGGCCCCGATCAGGCGGATCGTGCCTCGCTCGACATAGGGCAGAAAGGCATCCTGCTGAGCCTTGTTGAAGCGGTGGATCTCGTCGATGAAGAGAATGGTCCGCGATCCAAAGCCGGCGGCCTTCTCCGCGTCCACCATCACCTGCTTGATTTCCTTGATGCCGCCGAGCACCGCGGAGAATTCGATGAAGCTGGCTTGCGTGGCCTCGGCGATGATCTTGGCCATCGTGGTCTTGCCCACCCCAGGCGGGCCCCACAGGATCATGGATCCTGGGTCGTCGCGTTCGATCTCCATGCGTAAGGGCATGCCGGGACCGAGCAGCTGGTCCTGGCCTACGTATTCCTCCAGCGTGCGGGGACGCATGCGCTCGGCGAGCGGAGCGGTGCGCGGCCTCTTTAGCATGCTTTCATCCGGGATTTGGCTAAAGAGGCTCATGCTTTTCCGTTATTGCTGTGCAGGCGCTGACGCATGGCGTCATATAGCAGCACGCTGCCTGCAACCGCGGCGTTCAGGCTCTCGACGGCGCCAGGGTAGGGAATCGTGAGCCGCGCGTCTGCCTGCGCGACCCAAGCCTCGGGCAGCCCGGAGCCCTCGTTGCCCAACAGCAGGGCGCAGGGGCCGTGCAGATCCGCTTCGCTGACGCCACCCCGCGCAACCGCGGCGAAGATTTGCACGCCTGCTTCGCGAAGGGCGGCAAACGCATCGTCCGCCGCCATGGCGATCACCGGGAGTCGAAAGGCCGATCCCGAGGACGCACGCAGCGTCTTGGCATTCGATAGGCTCACCGTGCCGGGCAGCAGGATCATGCCTGTGGCGCCAAAGGCTTCGGCCGAGCGCACCAGGGTTCCCAGATTGCCGGGGTCTTGCAGGCCTGCCGCGATGATCACCAGGGGCGTGCCGCGAAGCATCGCTTGCAGGGTGAACTGGGGCGCTTCCACCAGGGCGGCGATGCCTTGCGGATGCTCGGTGGTGGTGGCGCTCAGGAAAACATCCTCGGGCACGATCAACACTTCAGAGTCCCCTAGCTCGAGGTTTTCCAGCAGTCCCTCGTTGCCGCTGCGGACAAAGACGGTGTGCAGCTTGAGACCGCTTTTTATTGCTTCTTCGATCAGATGCTGGCCTTCGACGGCGATATGGGGAGTCCTGGCGCCGCGCACCAGGGCCGCGCGCAGTTCTTTGATGCGGCTGTTCTGCCGGCTTTCCACCCTTCGCGGACCACGTTCGGCAGCGGTCTTCATGGTTCCTGAGCTCAAAGGCGATTGTAAATGCAGCTCGTGATGGATATGCCCGGAACCAGCGTCGTCTCACCGTGCCTGCTTATTTTGACCACAGACGGGTATATTCTTCGGATCTAAAAGGCATTAGACTGCGGCATGAGCCAGCGGTGGCCGGTCTGGTACTCTCGATGAGATTGCCCCAAATTTGTCCTAGGGTGGAATTCCTTGTTGGCAGAAATTCTGCGTGTTCATCCGGACGAGCCGGAACAGGATCGGGTTGAGTACATCGTCTCCTGCCTGCGAAGCGGTAAGGTGGTGGGCATTCCCACCGATACTTTTTATGGGTTGGCAGTCGACCCGGTGAACCTTCGTGCAGTGGAGAGCATTTATGAGATCAAGAGCCGGCTCAAGCACAAGCCACTGTCTCTGCTGATCGCGAGCGCCGCCCAGGCCTACGGGCTGGCGCGCGAAGTTGACTTCCGGTTGGATCTTTTGGCGGAGCGCTTCTGGCCCGGCCCGTTGACGGTGATTGTGCGCGCCGGTTCGCGTTTGCCCTTGCGTTCTACCGCCAACACCGGCAACGTTGCGCTGCGCGTGCCCGACGCTGTGATTCCCCGAACCATCGTGGAGAAGTTGGGTTTACCCATTACTGCCACTTCCGCGAATTTGCAGGGTTTCCCCGAGTGCAACTATGCGGCTTGCGTGCGTGACCAGATTGGCGACCGCATCCCGCTGATCGTAGACGGCGGCCCGACTGGCCGTAGCGTGGCTACTACCATCGTCGATCTCACCACCAGCGACGGGCTATGGAAGATTCTTCGCGAGGGAGCCATTCCTACCCACGAGATTGCCTTAACGCTTCAGCGCTGAAGTGGGCTTTCGCGTTCAGGAGAGCCGGATGAAGTTCGCCAACGCCACCAACCTCGACAGGAAACCCTGGACGGGGAGGCGTGTGTTGCGCATCTTGCTGGCCGCCGGGCTGCTCGCCGCTGCCGGCTGGTTCCTGTGGGTATATGGGCAGATCCGTTATTACGCCACCCACGATGAGGCGCGTCCGGCCGACGCCATCGCAGTCTTTGGCGCAGCGGAATACGACGGCCGGCCCTCGCCGGTTCTGCGAGCCCGTCTCGATCATGCGCTGGAGCTTTATCGCGAGCGCCTCGCTCCATTGATCATTACTTTGGGCGGTGGAGAGGGTGGACCGCGAGATTCCGAAGGGGGCGTCGGTCATGATTATCTTCTCGCGCATGGGGTCCCGGAGAGCCAGATCATCGCCGAGACGCAGAGCACGAACACGGAAGAATCCGCCGCGCGCCTGGCCGCGATTGCGCGGAAGAATCATCTGAACCGCATCCTCGCTGTTTCCGACGGAACGCATCTGTTTCGCATTCATGCTTTGAGCGCCAGCATGGGGCTGAATGTGGTCACGTCTCCCCGGCCCGAGGCCCGCCCACTGGGTTTCTGGGACTCTGCCAGGCGGCTGATGCATGAGATGTTCAGCTACACCTTGTGGCGTTTGACGCACTAGTTTCTTAGGGTTATTGCAGAGACCAAACTCCGGTTGCGATCGCGGAAGCCGCCAGGGTGGAAAGAAAGTTCACTGCGTCATTGTTAAGCCAGCCGCGGCGCTCGGCGGTCGCACCCAACAGGGAATCGACAAAAAGGCCGGCGACCGCGGCCAGTCCTGCGGCAAGTGCATCGCCAAGCCGCAGGCCGAGCGTGGAAACCGCTACCAGCACCACTACGGCGGCCCCGCTGGTTCCTGCCACTGTGCCGGCCAGGCTGATCGCTCCGTCCGTGCCCGGCGCAACGCGGCGGAGGGTCGTGATCAGTAACGGTGGGCCACCCAGCACCTCTCCCAGTTCGCTGGCCAGGGTATCGGCGGTCGCCTCCGCCAAGGCGGCTACCACGACCACGGCATACCACGTGCCCGGCATTGATGGCTCAACGCGACGGCCGCTGCCAAACCGGCGACTCCCAAATTTGCCGCGACCTGGGCGGCGTTACGGCCACGCTTGTCTTCCGCCACGCCCAGCCGCTGTTTTTGGCCCCGACCGAATCGGGTCGCTGTCCAGGTAAGCACAAAGAGCGCCAGCAGGGCCGGCAGCGCGGAGTGATACCAGGGGGACTGCCCCAGCGTGAGAGCTGCGGTGATCACTCCGCCGGTGAGTGCAGCCAGTGGGGTCGCCGCCCGCGCCAGAAACACCAGGAGCGCCAGGCCCAGACTGATGGCCAGCGCGGTTTGCGTTACGCTGTTCCATGTGGCCATGGCGTAACGCAGGCTGGCTATCGCGCACCACGGCAGGACCGCGGCCAGCACCAGCCAGGATTGCCACTGCATCCGCTGATCGTTAACGCCCACTGTTCATTTTGCGCCCGGCGTACCTGGATTTCCTGTACGCACCGGCCTTCATTGAGCACCACGTGACCTCATGCGTTTGTGCGGCATTTCATTAGGAGGAAAGCCGCATGAAGTTCACCAACGCCAACAAACTTCACAGGAAATGCCAGGGTATCGCGGATACGCGGTCCCATTTACAATCATCTTTCTACCAGGAAATGAGACGTAGTGAGGTATTCACGGGTGCTTAGCGTTGCATGGCTCCAGATAAGGAGCCGGCGGAGTGTGCGTTTGCCGGAGTTTGTGTTCAGGGTTTTCCAACGGGATGTCATGTTGGACAGTGGTTCTCGTAGCTTTCAGCCGCGTTTATTTTCCGGGCTGAGGTTGAGCAGGCTGGCTTGTCTACCGGTGGCTATGGGCATCGCCGTGTGGTGGCCGGATGCGGAGAGACGTACCGGCCGGTGGTGACGCCGGTAACGGTCACCGGGCCTGCCCCGCAGCCGCAGAGTTATGCCGTGGTGACCACTACCGCGGGCACTACTTCGGCCGGCCTGGCCAATATTTTTGACGCTTCGGGCGACACGCTGCTGACCCAGGCATTGTTGGGCAACGGGCCTCTGGCGCTCGCCCTCAGTTCCACCGGCACCTCTGCCACCACCGCCAATACCGACGGCACCGTCAACACATTCACCCCATCGACCACCCTGGAAACCAAAAATATCCAGAGCAGCACCTTGCTGCAGCCCGCAACGCCCAAGAACCTGCTCTACACCTCAACCAATCTCTTCATCACCGAACCCGATGTTCCGGCGGTTGCGGTGCTGACCAATAGCTCGAGCGGTGTTTACCAGCTGACACAACAGCTTCCGGTTCCCGCCAGTCCGATCAACGTGGCAGGCAATGCCAGTGCTGCCCGCGTCTACTCCATCACCCAGGACAACGGCTCGGGCACGGTCGCTTTCGGGGACTGCGAGACTCCTGCAGCGGTCACGACTCCCGGCCAGGTGCAGTCGATTGAAATCTCGACCGTGACCATCTCGCGCACGCTGCCGGTCGGCATCTGTCCCGTCTATGGCATCGCTTCCAGTGACAACAACCGGGTGTTTATTCTCAATCGAGGCAGCGGAACGGTCACGGTTATCAATAGCCAGTTCAACGAGCTCGATACCACGCCAAACCGGCAGAACTTTGATTCGGCCACCGGCACGCTCACGCTGCCGCCGCCTGCCGGCGTAGCGGCCGCTGCATTCAAAGCCGGCCCGGTGTTTGCCGACTACTACGCCCCCGCGTCTCAGCTGGTTACGGCCAATTACGACTCCAATACCATCACCATCATTAATGTCAGCCTGGATCAATACGGGAACGACGCTCCGCTGTTCGGCCAGGCGGTTACGGTGCCGGTGGGCAGCGGGCCGGCTACGTTGACGATTCTGCGCGATGGCAGCCGGGTGTATGTCGCGAATCAGAAGGACAGCACGGTGAGTGTGGTGAGCCTGACGAACTACCAGGTGCTCGCCACGATCCCCGTGACCGGCCATCCGATTTCGATCGCCTCCACGTTCAGTACTCCCTACGGCCAGATCTACGTTCTGCCTTCCGACCAGCCCTACATGAGCGTGATTCGCACCGACACCGATCAGGTCACTGCGTCGATTCAGCTGGATGGAAACGGAGTGGATGTGCATACCAGCACCCAGTCGGTAGCGGCCAACAGCGCCACGGCAGGCGCGGTGACGAATGCCATCAATGTCAGTCATGCCAGTGGCAGCGGAGCACCGTGTGGTTTCGGGCGCCATCTGCTACGCGGGCACCGCGGCGGCAATGCGCGAAGCAATAAGAGCGTAGCGCTCATAGCTTACTCCCACGGTCAGGCCGCCTCGTTCCCTCAGCTAAAGACGGGGTGCAGCACATCTCGCTCGTCTTAGTTCGCGAGATGTCGCGGGCACCGCGATCCTTTGCGATGGGCAACGAGCGGCTGAACCTAGAGTTCTCGTGCAGAGGCCTCTAGAGTTAGCTTCCGGCGGGCGCCCCGGAGAGAATGATCGGCGAGGTTGGACGTTGGAGCCGCTGGCGTTCTCGACCGTTACTCCGAACGCCTTGGCCGCGATTCCCGGGGCAAGCTGCGGCAACACCAGGTTTGCGGTGCCCACCGCATCGGGACGAAAGAGCCCTGCCGGGACCGGTGGCTTGCCGTTCGCCGGGATCACCCAAAGCTCGTAAGTCTTGCCCTCGGGCAGAGGCTTCAGATTGGTCGCCAGCAGAACCAGCCCGCCGCGCTCCGGCAGGTAGGTCGCGCGAGCCGCTCGGCGCGACGGGCAGCTTTGCCTTCGGTAAGCATCACGCGCTGCGCGCTGGGCGCGGTTAAGACTTCCAGAACCTGCTGCGCCCGCGACGCCTGCGCAGCCAGATTGGTCACCAGGTTGGACTCGTCCTGCAGTTCGTCGTTCAACGCCCGGTTTTGCACGCCCAGACGACATGGCTACGATCGCCATGGCAGCCGCCGCTATCCAGGGAATCCAAAAGCCAGGTCCGCGACGCGCGCTCTTGACGGAGATGGGAGTGACCTCCGCCGAGTGTCTTGCGGCTTGACTGTGGGGCGAGCAGCAATCTTTTTCAGGAAACGCTCCCGCGCGCCTTCGGGCAGGGGCTGCTGCTCGACGGCTATGCCGAGCAAGGCGAGGTCGCCGCAGACTTCGGCTAGCTCTGTGCGGCACTGGGCACAGTTCTGCAGGTGCTCCCTGATGGATGCGGACTCCTCTACAGGGAGATTCTGCATCGCATAGGAAGCTAATTCCTCCTGCGTGTTGTGTCCGTTGCCCGTCATGCCTGAAACGCCTTTCGTAATGTGATCAACGCTAGCCGGATACGCGTCTTTACCGTGCCCAGGGGATCGCCGGTTCTTTCCGCGATCTCCGAGTGACTCAACCCTTCAAAGAATGCCAACTCCATGGACTTCTGCTGTTCGGCGGGCAAGTCCTTCAAGACTTTTTGGACCTTCTCCATCATGGCGTTGTGCTCGGCTTCCGAGGCCAGGTTGATGGGAGAAGCCAGCACTACATCGTCGACGGAATCCGTGGGCTTTCTGCGCCGCAGCAGATCAATCGACCGGTTTCTCGCCACCACCACCAGCCAGGCGCCCAGCGATCCACGCCCTTGCACGAACGAGTCGGAATTCCGCCAGATCTGGAAGAAGATCTCCTGCATCACATCTTCCGCGTGGCCTGAATCCTTGAGAATTCGCAGCGCGACGGAGTACACCGCCCTGCCATAGCGATCGAAGACCTCGGCCATCGCGGCCTGATCGCCTTGGCGGACACGCTGCAGCAAAGCACCATCGTCGGCTTGCGGCAGTTGTCCCGTCGGCCATCCTGTCTTTTAGGCTTGCATCTCTGATACTAGAACGCTCAGATTGGCCAATCGGATTGGGAGTCTGGTCAGGCATCGCTGGAGCAGACCCCATTCTACGGTTGCACTGCGGAAACAGCCAAACTAAAGTACCGGAAAACCAGGCAGATACGATGAGCGTGCGAACCCGGAGAGAGATGAGGAACCGCCTGGATAAGTTGATGGTCGAGCAGGGTTTGGCGCCGTCACGAGAGCGGGCGCAGGCCCTGATCCTGGCCGGGCGGGTGCTGGTCAACCAACAGAAGGTGGAGAAGCCCGGGAGCTGCGGTTGAGGATACCGCGCTGCTGCGCGTCCTGGGGGAGGAGCAGCGTTATGTCAGCCGGGGCGGGCTCAAGCTGGAAGCCGCGCTGACCCGTTGGCAAATCGATCTCAGCGGGCGGCACTGCGTGGATATCGGTACCTCCACGGGCGGTTTTACCGACTGCATGCTGCAGCATGGCGCAGCCAGTGTGGTCGCAGTCGATACCGGCTACGGGCAGATCGCCGAAGGCCTGCGCAGAGATCCCCGGGTGACCCTGCTGGAGCGAACCAACGCCCGCTACCTCAAGCCCGGCGATCTTCCCCGCGGGATCAGTTTTGTATCCATGGACGTGTCGTTCATTTCCGCGACGCTGGTGCTGCCAGCGGTGATCGCGGCGGTGCGGGAAGCCCGGAAACCGCCTTGGAGGCCGTGGTTCTCGTCAAGCCGCAATTCGAAGCGGGCAGGGAACACGTCGGCAAGGGCGGCATCGTGCACGACCCGGCCGCGCACCAGTTGGCCATCGATCGCGTGCGCGCCGCGGTGCACGATCTTGGCGCCTCGGCCAGCGAACTCGCGGATTCTCCCATCCTTGGCGGAGGCAGCGGGGGAAGCGGGAATCGGGAGTTTCTTCTGTACGTTCGGTTTCTGAGGCCATCGCGTACACTTACTGTGTTGCTCACCCCGAACCAGGCTCTGAATCCATGCGACCTGTCGCCATCATTTCCAAGCCGCAGAAGGAAGAGCTTGCCAACCTGCTCCCCGAGCTCGTTGCCTGGATGCGTGCGCATGATCTCGAACCCATCCTGGATCATGTAAGCGGGAGCTATACCCAGGACGCACGCATCGTCCCCCGCCATGAATTGCCGGCGCAAAAGCCAGTGCTGGTGGTGGTGCTGGGCGGGGATGGCACGCTGCTGGCGGCGGCGCGTGCGTTTCGCCCGGACCGATGTTCCGATTCTCAGTGTCAACCTGGGTGCGCTGGGTTTCCTGGCCGAGGTGCGGCTGGCTGATCTGTACACCACGCTGGAGGGATGGAGAGAAGGTTGTTGCGCCATCGACGCTCGCTCCCTGTTGCACACCGAGGTCATGCGCGGCGGCACGCTGTATAAGGAGTACGAAGCGCTGAACGATGTCGTGATTGCCAAGGGCGCGATCGCGCGCATGGGCGACTTTAGCGTGCATCTGTTCGATCAGCTGGCGGCCTCGTTCCGGGCTGACGGTGTCATCGTCTCCACGCCTACGGGTTCCACCGCCTACAACCTGGCCGCCAACGGACCGATCCTTGCTCCCTACGTGGATGCCCTGGTGATTACCCCCATATGCCCGCACCTGCTGACGATTCGTCCTATCGTGGTGCGCGGGGATGCGCATGTGAGTGTGAGTGTAGAAGGGATTCCCGATCTGACCTTCCTGACCGTCGATGGGCAAGAGGCGTTGCAGCTGCGGGTTGGCGACCGGGTCTGTTGCCGCCGTTCGGAGCATAGCGTCCATCTGGTGCGCATGGGGACAACGGGATTCTTCGACGTGCTTCGCTCGAAGTTGAGTTGGGGCGAGCGGTGAGTCGCTGGTAGGTTTGGGCTAAGGGATCTGCTGAGAAGACACAATCGCTTGTCCAGCGGTCTGAAGCCATGCCCTTCGTACGCTCCTTTCACCAGTTCTCACGCAGACGCGTTAGTGGGTGACCCTGACCGCACGAGAATGCTGGCAGGCGATCATTAAAGGGCAGCCGCGACTTACGGCTTGGTTAGTTCGTCCAGGAGCAGCTTGGCTTTGAGCGCTAGCCCGTGCGCTCCGTCTGTGTCTCCGTTGTCCAGGGCCTGCTGGGCTTGTTTCAGGAAGGTGCGGATCTGCGCGGCCGTGACTTTCTCTTCGGTGGAGAGAGAGCGTTTGATACCGCTCAACCCCTGCTCGGTCGAGCTGATGAGATCCGATGTCTCGTGCTTGGCCCTTTCTCCCATCGCACTGTCGCCGGTTGTCAATTGACCAATGGGTGACGGGGGTCCAGCTGCGCCCGGTGTTTGCGGGGGAGTGGACTGCGCGGAAGTTTGGGAACCCGATCCTGAGGGTTGAGAAGCTGCACCGGTGGCCGGGGATTGGGCAGTGTCTGCCGGCTTGGGCGCAGGCGGCTTGGGCTTTTTTCTCACTTTCTTCGGTGGGGGCGGCGGGGGCAAGGGCACAGTTTGTGCGGATGGCGGCGGTAACGGCGAAGCCAGGGGCGCCTCGGTTTTTTCCTGCTGCTGAGACTTTGTTTGCGGGCTCAGCGTCCCTTTACCAGTCTGCAATGGTGGAGCTTGTGCCTGTGGCGGTGGCGAACTCTTATGAATACACCCGGTGCAAAAGACGGCGAGCAGGGTGAAGGACGAGCATACGCGTGCTGCTCTCATCCCCTGGGCTCCTTAGCTACGATAGATCCAGCTGAGCTACTCCCGTCCGGCATCAAGTATCCACGCGCTCTGCTGTCTTGAAGAGTGTTCAGCGGGAAGCGCAAAGTAAAGGTAGTTCCGTGAGTCGCATCCGATTCTACTTCAATAGAACCATTGTGCAGCTCTACGATACGGTAAGTCATCGCTAATCCGATACCACTTCCGTCTTTCTTAGTGGTGAAGTACAAATCGAAGATTTTGTCCCTGACTTCGGGCGGAATTCCGCTTCCTTCGTCATGAATACTAAGGAGCGCGAAGCGGCCGTCCTCGGCCAGGCGGACTTTCAGTTTCCCCCCCTCTGCCATTGCCTGGGCGCCATTCAGCACCACATTCAACAGCGCCTGTTTCAATAGGTCGGAATCCACCTTAGCCATCACGGGACGATCAGGCAGGTCGCTCTGCACGTGAACGTCGCGGGTTTCCAAATCGGCGGATGCCAGCATCAGCACCGCGGAGACGACGCGGCGCAGATCCTGCTCTTTGAGCTGCAATTCGACCGGGCGGGAGAAATCGACCAGCGTCTGCACGACCCGGTCCAGCCTTTGGATTTCACTTTCGATGACTTCGAGATGGCGCAGGGCTTTGTGATCCGTGCCGCCCAGCTTGTTGCGCAGTAGCTCCAGGTGGACCACGATGGCATTGATCGGGTTCTTGACCTCGTGACCTACCCCGGCTGTTAGCCGGCCGATGGCTGCCAGGCGCCGGGAAAGCTCCAGATCATTTTCAATCTCTCGTACCGATTCCACATCATGCAGGGTCAGGAGTGCGCCCAGGCTTTCCTGCGGGAACACCGCGCGATCGTCATGGATAAAGTCCATCGAGATTTCGACGTGACGCCCGGTCTCGGTGGTGATCTCCTCCTGCACCAGGGCCATCCGGGCGTCAAATGACTCACGGACGAGCCTGCCCAGGCGGGTATTGCGGGAGAAGACCTCGTGCAACCTGGAGCCCAGGATTTCTGCACGGCTGATGCCGAGAAAGCGTTCCACCGAATCGCTGACCAGGACCGCGCGGGCATCATGGGTGTATAGCAGGATGCCGTCCTGGAGGTTGGTCATGATCTGGTCGAGGTTCTCTTTGAGGGCAGAGAAGACCTCTTCCACATTGCGCATGCGCCGGCCGATGCGCTCGATCTTGTGGGAGACCAGCACCACGGCATCTCCTGAGCGGCTGCTCGCCTCGCCGGCCACTTCGGCCTCGGCAAGGGCTAACGCATCGAGACGGGCGCCGATCTGTTCAATCGGTTTGAGCGCCAGGTTGGCTAAGAACGCGGCGAAGATCAATGAGCAAGCGATCGCCACACTGGTATAGGTGACGGCCGCGATCAACCAGGGTTCGACCACAAAGCGCAGAAAGGTAGTACGAACCCCGACCCGGATGGTGGCGAAGGGCTCGCCGGCGCGCTCCACCGGCAAGGTTACGTTGTAGACGCGAGGCGGTCCAAAGACGACCTCCAACTGGCGCAACAAGCCGCCGCTTTCCAACTCCTCGTATTCCTGACGATGGGGCAGGAGATGGTCTACGTTGGTGGGATCGGTACTCAGCAGGGCGCGGCCCTCGCTGTCCGCGATGGATACGTCGAAGACCGTCGGAGAGTAACGAATGGCCGAGTTCATCAGCGCGGTCAGCGCGGGGTCGCTGCGCAGGGCCAAGGCCACCGCGGCACGCACCGACTTAGGATCGTTGGGATCGAGGCGGGGGTTGCGAATGTTGGTCTCTAACGCCCGCCGGGTGGCAAAAAGAATCTGGTGGGCCACCATGTCATTGGCGGAATAAGCCTGGGCCATGCGCTGGCGTAGCAGCTGGCCTAGAAAAATCCAGGACAGCGTGCACACCACCAGGAAGACGAGTCCGGTGATCGCGAGCACGAGCTTGGTCTTCAGTCTCATGGGGAGTCACATGACCCTTTTCCTGGCTTATGGAGCGACGGGTAGACGGGGATTGGCCCGTCTCAGTTGCGGAGCCAAAGGGCTAAACGACCGGCCTCTCTTCTGCGACGTCGCTAGCTGGTGGCACTGCCATACTCCTTCAGCTTGTTATGCAATGTCTTCAAACTGATGCCCAGGATCTCGGCCGCACGGGTCTTATTGTTACGCGTCGACTCCAAGGTTTTCAGGATGAGCATGCGCTCGGCTTCATCCACTGTGCTTCCGATCTCTACATGAACGCCGCTGTCGCTGTAGTTGGAGCTTCCTGTATCCGCACGCATGAAGCGCTGCCCGAAGGTAGGCGGCAGATGCCGTGTCTCCATGTATCCCTCACCGCAGAGAATGACCGCCCGTTCGATAGTGTTTCGCAGCTCGCGCACGTTGCCCGGCCAGTCGTGAGCCATCAGGCGGGCCAGCATCTCTCCGTCGACTCCCTTGACCTCCCGCCCGTGCTTGGTGTTCATGTCGTTCAACAGGGCTTCGATAATTGCCGGGATATCCTCTTTATGTTCCCGCAGAGGTGGCATATGCAAGTTGAAAACATTCAGTCGATAGTACAAATCGCCACGCAGATGGCCGTCGGCGACCGCTTCTTCGGGGTTTTTGTTAGTAGCTGCCAAAACGCGAACGTTCATGGGCGTTTCGACTTTGCTGCCCAGGCGGCGCAGCTTCCTGTCTTCCAACACGCGGAGCAGCTTGGCCTGGGTGCCCACCGGCATTTCGCCGATCTCATCGAGCAGCAGAGTGCCTTCTTCGGCCAGCTCGAAACAGCCCGCGCGGCGCTCCAGAGCTCCCGTAAAGGAGCCTTTCTCGTGACCGAAGATCTCGCTCTCGATCAGAGTCTCGGGAATGGCGGCGCAATTGACGGCGACGAACGGCTTGCCGCGGCGCGGGCTCAGCTCGTGCAAGGTTCGTGCCACCAGCTCCTTACCCGTTCCGCTCTCGCCGGTGATCAATACAGAAACGGTGCTGGGAGCGACGCGCTCGATCATGGCGAACATCTCTTGCATCTTCCTCGAGCTGCCCACCAGCGATCCCAGGAAACCTGTGTCTCTTAATTTGCGGCGGGTGACTTCCAATTCCCGCTCGGTCTCGCGCTGCCGGCTGGCATTGGCCAGAACGGTCTTGAGCCGGGTGGGATCGATCGGCTTTTGGATGAAGTCGTAGGCGCCCATCTTCATCGCCTCGACCGCACGCTCAATGCTGCCTTGCGCGGTCAGGACGATGACGGCCGCGTTGAGCTGCATCTCGCTCAACCGCGACAGGAACTCTAAACCGTCCATCCGGGGCATCTTGAGGTCGGTGACGATGATTCCGGGAAACCACTCGCTTACTTTTTCCAGGCCCTCTATGCCGTCTCTTGCCGTCTCGGTGCGATAACCCCAGCCCGAGACCAACTCGGCCAACCCGGCCAGGGCATGCAATTCGTCTTCAACAATCAGTACTCTTTCGGTGGCGCTCATAACTGCTCTTTTCTAAAGTTGGCTATTTCTCAGTAACGTGGCACCGCTGGATCAACCTCTCTGGACCAACCATCAATCCCGCCACTCAACGACTGCACCTTTTCAAAACCCTGGTTGCGCAGCCACACAGCTACATTCAAGGAACGGACGCCGGCATGACACACGGTGACAATATGGGTTTCCGGATCCAGCTCCTGAAATGCACGAGAAGGGATTTCTCCCATCGGCATGCTCTTCGACCCACTGATTTGCGCAGTGGCAAATTCCCACGGCTCACGAACATCCAGCAAAATCGTGCCCGCGCCCTCGGATTTCAGGTGGGCGGCGAGATCGCGTGGGGTAATTTCCAGGTCGAGCATGAAATAGTTCTCCAGGTTTAGGATACATCTTGGGCAGCCGCTACCCCTGTTGTCCGACGGGATTCGGAAGTGCTGCGAAAGTCGTAGAAAAGACAACGATTACCACCTTCCGCTTTACCCAGAGGAGAAATCTATCCATGCCCTCCGCAGTCGAGTTCGCCCGCAGCCAGCAAACGCGCTTCCTTGAAGAACTTAAGTCTCTGCTCCGTATTCCTTCCATTTCGACGCTTCCCGAGCACAAGGGCGATGTCCGATTGGCTGCCGAGAGCCTGGCCCGGGAACTGGAACGAATTGGGCTGGAGCATGTTCGGGTGATTGAGACGTCCGGTCATCCCCTGGTGTATGCGGACTGGCTGCACGCCGCGGGCAAGCCCACCTGCCTGACTTATGGCCACTACGACGTGCAACCACCCGACCCGCTGGACGAATGGATTACGCCCCCGTTCGAGCCGACGGAGCGCGACGGCAATCTCTATGCCCGTGGGGCGGTCGACGACAAGGGCCAGATGTATATGCACTTGAAGGCGCTGGAAGCGCTGTTGCAAGCGCCCGGAGGGAAACTGCCGGTCAACGTGCGGGTGCTTCTGGAGGGTGAGGAGGAGGTAGGAGGCGAGGGCATCGCGCGGTTCGTGCGCGAACACCCGGAGCAGCTCAAGGCGGACTTCGCCCTGGTCTCCGACACGGAGATGTTTGCTCCCGGCCTGCCTACCCTGGTTGTCGGGCTGCGGGGCATGATCTACACGGAAGTGGAAGCGGTGGGAGCGCGGACCGATTTGCACTCCGGTATATATGGAGGCGCAGCGCCCAATCCTTTCATTGCCTTGGCCCAGGTGATTGCTGCGCTCAAAGATCCGCAAGGCCGCATTTTGATTCCTGGCTTTTATGACAAGGTGGAAGCTCCGAGCGCGGATGAGCTCAAAGCCTGGAAGCGCCTTCCCTTCGATGAGGAGCACTACCGGGTTTCGGAAATCGGATCACGCGAGCTTAGCGGAGAGCCGGGATATTCGGTGCAGGAGCGCACCTGGGTCCGGCCCACCATGGATGTACACGGAATGCCCGGCGGCTTCATCGGCGCCGGCGCGAAGACGGTGATCCCTGCGAAGGCTACGGCCAAGATCTCCTTTCGCCTGGTTCCGGATATGCATCCGCAGGAGATTTTTGCTCAGTACAAGAGCTATGTTGAGTCGTTGCAGCCGAAGGGTATCGAGCTGCGGGTCCGGCTGATTCACTCCGGTGATCCGATTGTGATCAAGACCGACAATCCTTATATACAGGCGGCAACCCGTGCCCTGCACCAGGTGTTCGGGAAAGAGACGGTGTTTATCCGTTCCGGGCGGGTCGATTCCGATCGTGGGAGATTTCGAGCGGCACCTGAAAATTCCCAGCGTGATGATGGGCTTCGGGTTGCCGGACGACAATTTGCATGCGCCGAATGAGAAGTTCCACATCGCCAATTTTTATCGGGGGATTGAGTCGATCATTTTGTTCTTCGAGGAGCTGGGAGAGAGAGCTAGGGGTCTACCGACTGGTTTCGCTGTGGACTCCCTGACTTGCGGACTTAGTGAACGACAGTCAGCGGGAAGGAGCCGTGGTATCCCACTCAAGCCAAAGAACGGCTTGAATGGGGCACCCGTCCTTGGTGAGGGGATAAGAGGTAGACCGTGGTCAGGAAGGTATTGTGGACGGTTCCGTTGAGGGGTTTGTGCTTGCCGGCGGGCGGAGTTCGCGCATGGGGCAAGATAAGGCTCTGCTCGAGTGGGGGGACGGTCTCTTGTCGAGATCGCGCTGGACAAGCTTCGCAGCATCGGCGTGGCTGCGCCGCGGATTGCTGGGGCGCGGACGGATTTGTCGTCCCATGCTCCCGTGGTAGCCGGATCTGCATCCAGGGTGCGGTCCGTTGAGCGGCATCGAGGCGGCTCTGGCCGCAAGCAGCGCAGCCACTCAATCTTTTTCTGCCGGTGGATATGCCACTGTTGCCGGCACGGTTCCTCCAGCTGGATGCTGCTGCGGGCGGAAATCACCGGCGCGCTGGTCACCGTTCCCCGCATCAAGGGCCAGCCTCAGCCCCTTTGCGCTGTCTACCACCGGGATTTGCTGCGCTCCCATCACTGCCTCGCTGCTTGCCGGCAATTACAAAGTCATGTCCGTGGTGAGCGCAGCGGCCGGTCAATCCAATCCGGATCTCAGATGGTCGATGTCTTCGATACGGAACGATTGGCCTCGACCGATCGTGAGCTTGCTCGGCTTTTCTCCTCTGCCTTTGTACCGCTGGTTCCATAACTGCAACCTGCCTGAGGATATGGCTGGGATTGAAAATGCTTTAGTCTTGAGCCAATGAGCACGTTTCCCGATCCTCCCCAACCGGCGGTGGGTATTCCCGCTGGCACGCCCATCGAGATTGTCGGCGAGTCCCCACGCGGAGAGGAGAGGGAAGCGGTCCGACAACCGGACCCGCCGTACATCTCCTTCGAACACGTGTCGAAATCGTTTGGGGATGTTCATGTGCTGGACGACGTCAGCTTCTCCGTGCAGGCGGGCGAGACGCTTTGCATTCTGGGCCGCTCGGGGGTCGGCAAGTCGGTTTCGCTGCAGCAGATCATGGGCTTCCTCAAGCCTGATGCGGGGCGAATCATGGTGGCCGGACAGGACATCACCGGCTTTAACGAAGATCAGATGGAGACCGTGCGCAAGAAGGTCACCATGGTCTTTCAGAACGGCGCGCTCTTTGACTCTTTGTCGGTTGGGGAAAACGTGGCCTTTCCTCTGCGCGAACGTGGACAGTTGCTGGAAGATCAGATTCAGCAAGTAGTGAACGGGCTGCTGGACATGGTCGGTGTGGCGGGAATGGCGGATCTGCTGCCCTCGGACCTTTCTACCGGGATGAAGCGATCGGTGGCGATTGCCCGCGCGCTTTCCGCGCAGCCGGAGGCCATCCTGTATGACGAGCCCACGACCATGGTCGATCCTCTGATGGGCCGGCTATTGGGCAATCTCATCCAGAAGCTCAAGCACCAACTTCGCCTTACCAGCATTGTGGTCACACACGACATGCGGTTTGCCGAGCGGCTGGCGGATCACGTGCTTTTTCTGCACCAGGGGAAAGCGTACTTCTTCGGCACCATGGACGAGCTCAAACAAACCGATGACGCGTTTCTGCGTGAGTTCCTCGACCTGGATAAGCTGATTCTGCCCCAAGGCTGATAGCCCGATCGGGTTATAACTGCCTGGTTACAGCGTCCCCTAATAGTAACCAAGCCTCGATAGTTACTTATGCCCTGCTTCTGACCCAGAATGGTATCCTCTTTTCGGGAAGCGCGCGGGTGTACAACGTTCGCTCCTCCCGGCTTTTGCCGTCGATAGGATGCGGCCCTTTGATTTGCCGGCGCAAGGCTTGCCCGGGATCTGAGGGTTTTGGTTCAGTCCTGATTAACTCTCGAAGAATGAAGGTTTAGCTGCTATGCAACCCATGTTTTTTCCTGCAAACGCAATATTCTTCCGGATGAGTCTTCGCACCTGAATGTTCGCTGCAATTGCCGGCATGGAGTACTCCTTGCCACCTCGCGCTCGCTCATTCGTTTGTTTAGTCATTTGACAGCAGCATGGTAACGTCTGGGTACCTTTTTGGTAACAAAGTAACCCAGACAAACTATGTGATTTGGCTCTAACGAGGGCGAAGTGTAACTGCACTTCCGCAGCCCTCTCGAACTTTTCCCGGGGACATGCATGGCAACGTCCGGACTTCTAAAGCGCTTAGGGACAAACGGCAGCGAGGAACTGGGGACCGGCTATGCAGCGGTCCCACAACGGTCGAACGCCCAGGGAAAAGGAACGCGCGTTGTCGTGTTGTGGATGTTGGGCGACGTTCTCGTCGTTTTGGTCGCGCTGATGATCGCGGTTCGTGGCTGGCTGGGCGAAGGGCTTTTTGGAGCGGATTCACCCTACCACACCAACATCATGTTCCGGACCCATCCCAAAGTCCTGCTCGCGTGCCTGGGATGGTACATGCTCTCACTGATTCTGGTCAGCAAGCGTTACCACCTGTACGGCCCGATGCAGATGCGCAACACCCTGCATGAACAGCGGCTCACCATCCAGGCCTGCCTAACGGCGGGGCTGCTGTTGTCGGGGGCCCTCTACCTGGTGCGTGGCGAGGTGATCTCCCGCGGCGTGGTGATCATTACGGTGGTAACGACGACGGTGTTGCTGTGCGGCCGGCGGCTGATATGGCGGATGATGAAATACCGCCGCTTTGAGAACGGCCTGGAAGTGCGCAACATCATCATTGTGGGCACGGGAAGGGTCGGCCAGGCGATGCGCCAACATCTGGATAGCATTCGCCACCTGGGCTACAGCTTCAAGGGCTACGTGCAAATCCCTGGAATTGATTCCGACAGTCCGGCTTTGGCCGGAGACGTCCTCGGTTCTCTCGACCAGGTGCTTCAGCTGGCGCGCAAGTATTTCGCCGATGAGATTTTCCTCTCCGCGCCTTGTGACGCGCGGGTGGTAACACGCCTCGTTTCCCAGGCAAGGGAAGCGGGTGTCGATGTCCGCGTCGTGCCTGAGCTCTATGACGGGTTGGCGTGGAATAGTCCGATCGAGTACATTGGCCAGTTTCCGACGATTCCTTTGCATCGCGGGGAAACCCCGGTTATCGGCATGTTTCTCAAGCGCATTCTGGATGTGCTTCTGTCGTCGCTGGCGCTGACTATCCTTTCGCCTCTGCTGGTGGCAATCGCGATCGCCGTGAAGCTCGATTCGCCTGGGCCCATCTTTTATTCCTCGGATCGGATCGGGAAGAAGGGCCGGGTTTTCCGCTGCATCAAGTTTCGTACCATGGTGGCGGATGCAGAGCGTCGCCGGGCGGAAATCCTGCACATGAACGAACGCGATGGTGTGCTGTTCAAGGTCAGCAATGATCCTCGCATTACTGGTTTGGGCGCTTTTCTGCGGAAGTACTCGCTGGACGAGCTGCCGCAGTTTATTAATGTGCTGCGTGGCGATATGAGCATGGTTGGCCCCCGGCCTCCAATCGCCAGTGAAGTCAAGCGCTACGAGCTAAGCCATTTGCGGCGGCTGGATGTGTTGCCAGGCATGACCGGACTATGGCAGGTACAGGCGCGTCAGGATCCGTCGTTCGACAGCTATATTTCGTTGGATACGGCGTATATCCAGAACTGGAGTTTCTGGCTCGATCTCAAGATTCTTGTCCGCACGCTGTCGGTGGTGGCGGGGGGGACGGGGTCTTAGGGAGCTTCCCCTGCAGCGCGGCCGGGTGCCCCATTCAAGCCGTACTTTGGCTTGAGTGGGATAGCGGACTCTGGATGCGCCATTTCCCGTTTGTCGTAGACCTCACCCTGTGGCCCGATCCTGATTAGCGATAGGCGGTTTAGCCCTGAGGGGACCGCCTGCAAACCCAAAGTGGCGTAACGAAAGCCGTTTTCCCACTCAAGCCAAAGTACGGCTTGAATGGGGCACCCAGCATTTGTTGCCTGGCCGGGGGTGCGGAGACAGTTGATAGACTGGTAAAGTGAAGATCGCTTTGGCCCAGATCAACCCTACGGTGGGGGATTTTCAGGGCAATACAAAGAAAATTATTGAGTTTGCCGGCGAGGCGTCCGCTGCCGATGCGGACGTCGTGATGTTTCCGGAGCTGGCAGTCTGCGGTTATCCACCGGCGGATTTTCTTGATAAACCGTCGTTTGTGGAGCGCTCCGCGGAGGCCATCGCGGAGATTGCCGCCACCGCGACCAGCGGCCGCAAACTGGCCATCCTCTGCGGGTATGTCACCGCGGCTCCCGAGGGATCAGGCAAGCAGGTGGCGAATTCGGCGGCTCTGCTGCGCAATGGCGTGGTCGAGTTTGTCCAGTCCAAACGGCTCCTGCCCTTCTATGACGTCTTTGACGAACAGCGGTATTTTGCGCCCGCGGCAAGCCAGAGCCTGCACTGCCTGGGGAACGAGCGCATGGCGCTCACCATCTGCGAAGACGCGTGGAACGACAAGCTGTTCTGGTCAAGCCGGCTTTATCCTGTCGATCCGGTCGAAGAGCTGATGCGCGCCGGTGGATCGCTCATCCTCAACATCTCGGCCTCGCCTTATTACCGGGGCAAGCGGGAATTGCGTCATCGCATGTTGGCGGCGATTGCCCGGCGGCATAAGGTTCCGGTGGCGATGGTCAACCAGGTGGGTGGCAACGACAGCCTGGTCTTCGACGGAGCCAGCTTTGCCCTGAGTCCGGAGGGCGAGATTATTGCGCAGGCGCGCTCGTTTGAAGAGGATCTGGTTTTCTTCAATAGCGTTACGCTGGCAGGCGATCGCCGGCCCGTAGACCCGAGCGAAGACGCCGCAGTCTACCAGGCATTGGTCTTAGGCACGCGCGATTACGTGCGCAAATGCGGTTTTTCGAAGGTACTGGTGGGCTTGAGCGGGGGAGTGGATTCGGCCCTGGTGGCCACCATCGCCGTCGATGCCCTGGGCAAAGAGAATGTAACTACGATTGGCATGCCGAGCCAGTATTCTTCCACCGGTTCGGTCGACGATGCCCGCGCACTAGCCGCGAACCTTGATATTCGCTTTACCACGGTCGCGATTCACGATCTCTTCGAGCAGTACACGCAGGCACTTGCGCCGCTGTTTGCCGGCCGGCAGCCGGATATTACGGAAGAAAATATCCAGTCCCGCATCCGCGGAAATCTGCTCATGGCGCTTTCCAACAAGTTCAATGCGCTGGTGCTCACGACGGGCAATAAGTCGGAGATGTCGGTCGGTTATTGCACGCTTTACGGCGATATGGTGGGCGCGCTGGCGGTGATCGGGGACGTGGTCAAGACGGAGGTCTACCAGCTCTGCCGTCATGTGAATCGGGAGCGCGAGATTATTCCGCGAGCGATTCTGGAAAAGGCGCCATCCGCGGAGCTTCGCCCGGGTCAAAAAGATACGGATTCTCTGCCGCCTTACGAGGTGCTGGACCCGATTCTGCAGGCTTACGTGGAACGCTACGAGACTCCCGAGCAGATCGCCAGCGAATACCATTTCGATCTGGCGACCGTCTGTCATGTAGTCAAGCTGGTGGAGCGCAGCGAATACAAACGGCAGCAGGCTGCGCCGGTGCTTAAGGTCACCAGCAAGTCCTTCGGGATGGGGCGCCGTTTCCCTATCGCCGTTAAAGTTCAGGTATAAGCAGAAGTGTCCCTATCCGAGATTCGCAACCGCCCCAACAATTAGAAAGGAATTGAATGCAGCTTCGTTTAACCACATGTCTTTCTGTTCTCGCAGTCGCAAGCGCGGCGTGGCTTCCTGCCGCGGTCGCCCAGAACGGACCCGCCCCAGCTCCGCAGGCACCCGCCGCAGCGGCTGCGCCAGCCGAGCCTCCGGCTACGTTTCCGGCAGTCGATCCGGCAGCCTTTACTGCGACCTCCCCGACCAAGCAGACGGTGGAAGAATTTCTAAAGGCGTTTTGGGGTTACGATAGCAGCCGTGTCTGGCAGGTTCAGGCTATCCAGGCCACGCCGGAGCCGGGCGTCAGCCATGTGATCGTTCTGGTCAAGGCCAATGGCGCGGGCGCCAAAGACCAGATCGCGTCGCTTTCCTTCCACACTATGCCCGATGGTAAGTTCCTCCTAGCCGGCGATACGCTGCTTCCATTCGGCTCCAAGCCGTTTCAAAACTATCGGGAGATTCTGCAGGAGGGAGCTAACGGGCCGTCGCAAGGAGGAAGTTCCAAAGCACTCGAGATCGTAGAGTTCTCCGACTTCCAGTGCCCCCACTGCAAGGACGCACAATCCATCGTCGCCAAGATATTGGCGGATTATCCGAGCGCTCATTTTGTCTACCAGGATTTCCCGATCACCAGCCTGCACCCTGAGGCGTTCAAGGCGTCGACCCACGGGTATTGCGTCGCCAAGGCGGGCGGCAATGAGGCGTTCTTCAAATTTTCCGATGCTCTTTTTGAAAACCAAGCTGGACTAACGGGGGCCACGGCGGACGCGACTTTGAAGGACGCTGAGACGAAGGCTGGCCAGGATCCGGTTAAGATCGCCGCTTGCGCTGCGACTCCTGCTGCCAAGGATGCCATCAATGCTTCGCTTGCGCTGGGGGCAAAGGTGGGCGTGAACTCTACGCCTACTATTTTCATCAACGGGCGGGGGTTGCCGGCGGTTGGGTTCCTTACCCGATGCTGCAGAAGATCATCGAGTTCCAGGCGCAGTTGGATGGTGTGCCTCTGCCGCCTGCACCGCCAGCTCCTGCTCCTAAGCCGGCTCCGTCGTTGCGGTAGTTGTTGCTTTGGCATTTGTGGAGAAGGGGAGGGGAACTGCATCTCCTCTTCCGGCACAATGAACGTGGCAAATTGAGGGCGTATGAGTCGTGAGTGAGAGCGCGG
>CAWCAZ010000041.1:0-13080 GCA_963793525.1 uncultured Acidobacteriaceae bacterium | reverse complement strand
AGGGTACGGCTGGACTCCCCAAGGGCGGCCTGAACTACCGCTGGAACAACTTCGGCCCTCGTCTCGGCTTTGCCTATGATGTGTTTGGAGATGGCAAGACCGCGCTTCGCGGCGGCTTTGGCATCTTCTACGAGCGGTATGAACAGAATGTCTTCAACTTCGGAGGAGTCAGCAATCCTCCCACCGTCTACACGCCGACAATTTATGGCGGTAATATTGCGAATATTTCCCCCGCGTTAGCGAATGGCGCTCCGCTCACTCCGGCTTCCGGAGTTCTGGGGACCGATAGAGCCGGCCAGATCCCCACGACATACGGTTACAACCTGGGCCTGCAACGTGAATTGCCCTACAACCTGGTCTTCGACATCGGCTACGTAGGCAACGTCAGCCGTCACCAGATGTATAATCAGCAACTGGAACAGTTACCGCTAGGGACGACCACGAGCACGAATATCCTCTCTACGGTCAACAATGTGCAGGCTGCCATCCTGCCCTACAAAGGCTATAGCTCGATTCAGTACAACGTCTTCGGAGCGAAGAGCTCTTACAACGCCCTGCAGGTCAAGGTCTCTCGTCGTTTCAGTAGCAAGCTCACCATCAACGCTGACTATACCTGGGCGAAAGCGATCGATCTGGACGACGTCGACGACGATCAAAACGTCTTTCCCGAATACACCAACCTCAAACCGTTTTACGCGCCTGCCGGCTTCGATCGGCGAAACGTCTTCAACTTTCAATACGTCTACAACCTGCCCGAATTCAAAGGCTCCAACAAGCTGGTTCAGCTTACCGCGGGCGGGTGGGAGTGGTCAGGCGTCACGCAGTTCTGGGGTGGAACTCCTTGCCTGAGTGGCGGCGCGACCGGCGCGACTACGAATGACGCCTGCGACCTGGCTGTCACTGGCGGCGGCAATTTAGGCGATGGAGGATTCGGGCACATCCGGCCAGACTACATCGGCGGTCCGATCATCGCACCCCACAACCATAACGTGCCGGCAGGTCAGTTCCCCATGTGGTATAACCCGGCTGCATTTGCAGTTCCTGCAAATGGCAGCTATGGCAACTTCCGGCGCAACTCGATCTACGGCCCGGGGATCAACAACTGGAATATGTCACTGTTCAAGAACTTCAACTTTACCGAAAATACCCGGATTCAGTTGCGGTTCGAGGCTTACAACGTCTTCAACCATACGCAGTGGGGAACGATCAACGAGGATTTGTCAGCGCCGTCTGCTGGAAATTCTTTCGCCGGCGCGAACGCGGGGTCCTCCGGCCAGATCACCTCGGCACGGGATCCCCGTTTGCTGCAGCTTGGGGGTAAGTTCTACTTCTGAGGTTGTCTTGGATGAAACAGGCCGGACCCACTGCATTGGGTCCGGCCTGTTTTTTGAGGTGTTCAAAGCGCTCACCGTCCAGCCACCCATGCTGCGGTACACCTCGGCATGGGTGGAGGTCGATGGACAGAGCCAAGCGACGAGGGTCGCAACACCTATCCCGATGGTCGCCACCTCGCAAAGGGTTGATCTAAACTGATCGAGTAGACCTCTTGATGAAACTCCTCGCGTCCGCCGTTTTGATCGCCCTGCTTTTCTTCCCAAATGCTGTGTGGGGTCTGGGGGCGGATACAGCCAGGCAGACCTTTGAATCTGCCACACAGGCTTTGAATGCGGGGGACTATCCTGCAGCGGAAGCAGGTTTCAACCAGGTGCTGAAGCTTGATCCGCGCAATGTGAGCGCGCTTGCCAACCTCGGTGTCTTGTATGCCAAAACACATCGCTATGGGAAGGCGATCGAGGTATATCAACGGGCTCTTCGCATCGACCCTCAATTGCGCGAGATTCAGCTTGATCTTGGCCTCGCCTATCTCAAACAGGAAGACTATATCCATGCGTTGCCATATTTTCGGCAATTGCACGAGCGATCGCCTTCCGACCATCAGGCCACCATGCTTTTGGCTACCTGCCTCACCTTTAGCGGGCATCCCGATCAGGGGCTGGGCTTACTGAAGCCGTTGACGGAGGCGGACAATCCGGACCCGGCAGCGCTCTACCTGCTCGGGGTTGCCTATGCGCGCGCCGGGCAGGCGCACCAGGCGCAGGAGGTATTTAGCAAGCTGTTTGCCGACAGCGCCACCCCGGCACAAGCCAATTTTCTGCTGGGCCACGCCTATTACGACGGAGCGCAATTTGCCGAGGCGGAGCAGGCCTACCGGGCAGTGCTGCAGGCCGATCCTTCATTTCCCGGCGCACATCGCGAGCTGGGCAAGGTATACATCAGCCTGCAGAAGAACGCGGAAGCGGAAAAGCAGTTGAAACAGGCAATTGATGCTGACCCACAGGATGCAAGCGCCTTGTATTTTCTGGGAGCGCTGCTGGTTCAGTCGCAGCGTTATCCGGATGGTCTGTCCTATCTCGAAAAGGCGCAGACCATGACCCCGGATTCGTGGGCCACATATTTCTATATGGGAAAAGCGCAGTTTCAGCAGCACGATACGGGCGCTGCGGTGCGCCTGCTCCGCCAGGCCGTGGAGATGAATCCTGAGGACGCGGGATCGTTTTACCTGCTCGCTCGTGCCTTACGTTCCCAGGGCCATGTGCAAGAGGCAGACGCGGCCATGCAACGCGTGGTGCAACTGCATACCACCTCGCTGGACGCGGAGAAGCATGCTCTTAAAGACGCCGGCGTGGTTGGTGCGCGCTAGGGGTGCATCACCAGGGTTCGATCCAGCCGGAAGGTCAATGCAGTCTCAGCCGGAACGCTGATTTCTTTACCGCGGGTGAATAGCTGGGTCAGCGCGCCACCTCCGGCGCCTGCAAGGGCGCCAATGCCGGCGCCTTTACCGCCCCCAAAAACAGCGCCCATCAACGCACCAATGCCAGCCCCGCCGCCGGTGTATTCCGCCGTGCGGCGGTTGGCTCCCAGGCCGCTCCGGTTGCTCTCCGTCACGGAGGAACTATCGACCCGGTATTGCTCACCGTGAACGTCGATGGAGTAAAGATCCAGCACCAATTCCGGGCTGTGGACGGCTCCTCCACTGCGGACGTTACTTACCACTAACTGGGCGCGTGTGCCTGCGGGGATCGCAATGCTGCCTGTGCTTCCATAGACATTTTGCTGAATCGTTGCGGGATAGAGTTGGCCTGAGGACTCCTGGCCGGACTTGATGGCGTCTGACGTGAGGACCACGATGTCGGTGCCTTCCGGAAGGACCACCGTGGGAATGGGATGCGCCGCAGCGGGAGCCGGCGATCCGGTGAGGACCAGGGAGCTGACGTCGCGGAAGGGGAACTGATAATCGATGCCACCGCTACCTTGGAAGGAAATCATGTCAGTTCCGTTCAGCTGGCCCGAGTAAGTTTTCCCATTGTGTAAGGTAAGGTGGTCGGCGGCATTCGAGAAGACAATCGACTGTACGTCGCCGACGGGCAGGTCATAGTGGATACCCTGGTTATCCGTGAACGAGAGGGTGCCATTGCCGGCCGGCGCGTAGTGTCCTGAGTAGCTCGTGCCATCGTGCAAAACAATAATGTCTGCGCTGGCAAACAGGGTGGTGGAGAACAATACCCAAAGTATCGCTTGCTGCTTCAGTTGTTTCATTCGGCTCATCCCTCGTGACAGAAAAGATTAGCCCAAATAGGCAATGGGCAAAGAATAATTTTGGTCACTGGTCAGTAGGGAAGTGGTGCAGCCAAAGTGCTACTTGCATCACCCCAGTTGCTTTTCACCAGAGTAGATGGATTGTCGTGCTTTACACAATGTGAAACATTTGGTCTATGCCCAAGATCAATCTCCGCGAGCTTCGAGACATAAGCCAGCTGAGGGCATGGCTTCGGTCGGGCAAGGTGGTCGAGCTTTACGAACGAAATCGCCTACTTGCTCGTATTGTTCCTGAACCAGCGCATGCAACATGCAAACGATGGCCCGATTTCGCTGGCAGGGTCAAGAAGCTTTTTGGGAATCTGCCGGGTGCCGATCTACTGATAAAGGAGCGCGGCCGCCTTTTATGATCTATGCGGGAAGAAGCGTTTTTGTCTTATGCTCCCGGTCCGACCCCGACTAGAAAAGAATCTTCAACCCAAACTGGATCTGCCGCGAAGTAGTGGCCGTTGCGCTCAATACACCAGCAGTCGGAGACGGCGCAACTTCTGCCGTGGGCGTCTTTGGGGTTGGGCCGGAACTGAAGACGACCGGGTTCGGGGTGGTGAAGTTGGAGTGGTTGAGGACGTTGAAGAACTCTGCACGAAATTGTGCGTGAATCCGCTCATGGATCGCGGTGTTCTTGACCAGGGCGAGATCCAGTTCCGACAGGCCGGGACCGGTGAGCGTGTCGCGGCCGACATTTCCAAATGTGCCCGCTTCGGGCGCGGTGAAGGCAGCGGGATTAAACCACTGTGCCACTGTTTTGGCATAGAGCGGGCCGTGAAAACCGGGAGCCAGGTTTGGCCGCACCGGGTTGCGTGTATCCCCATTGCCAGTTGGGTTGTAGCCTAGCTGCGGTGAGAGCGGGAAACCGCTCTGCAGCGTGGCGATACCGCTCACCGACCAGCCGCCCAGCGCCTCCTTTGCCAAGGGGTTGGCAAGCAGCCCGTCTTTGAAAGGCAACTCCCAGGTGCCATTGATCGCGGCGGCATGGCGGATATTGGTAGCTGCCGGTCCGTAGTCGAGCCCGGGGTTTCCCGGATACATGACAAACGCCGGGGTGTTGGCGGAGACGCTGGTATTCCAGGCTGAGCCATCGTCCAGGTTGCTGGCGAAGGTGTAGACACCGCGCAACTGCAGGCCATGCGACAACTGCCGACGCACATCCACCTCGAGACCGTTATAGTTGCTGATTCCCTGTGAGACCCAGGAGGTGGTGTTGGCTACATTCGGGTTGGCCTTGGTTGAGCTGGCGTAGAAGACGGTCCCTGGCGCAAGCGATGCCGGGCAGGGCGTTGCCGGGCAGACAACTGTTGGCGGCGTGTTCTGATCCTCGGAGAGAATTTGATGGTATCCGTGCGAACCTACATACCCGATGGTGAGCGAAGTCGATGGGGCGATCTGCTGCTCGATCTTGAAGGTCCAGGAAAGCACCGTGGGGGTAGCAATGTCCGGCTGCACATTGCTGGGGGAGATCTGTCCGCTGCCTTTGCTCGTACCAGTGGCGAGGTCGGAAAGCTTGTCTACAGTCGTGTTACTGAAGGACAAAGTGCTGTTGAAGGGCGCGGTCTGGTCGAGGCGGTAGTCCAACGTATCCAGCAGGGCGCGATGCACGCCGAAGCTTGCCCGCAGGGCGGTCTTGCCGTTGCCGAAGAGATCGTAGGCCACCCCGATGCGCGGCTCGGGCATAAACGTGGCGCGGTTTTGCGCCAAAGCGGAGCCGCCGATGCTGGGATTGGTGTTGATGACACCGTTGGTGAAGCCGTAGTTCGAGGCACGGTTGTGGGCCTCGTTCCAGCCATTGCTTGACTCGAAACGGAAGCCCGCGCGAAGCTCGAGGCGAGGCGTTGCCTTCCACGCGTCCTCGATAAAGCCTGCTCCAAAGAGCGACCGCCAGCCGAGAGCCGTCGGTGCAGGCACAACCGTAAACGTCGCGACGCTGCCTTTTAGAAAGCTGCTGAGAGTGGAGAAGGAGGCTTGTCCATACTGGTTTTGCGCCAGGTTGTCATTGGATTGCAGCCGCTGCAGCCATACGCCCACCTCGAGCTGGTGCCTTCCGCGAGTCCAGAAAACATGATCGTCGACGGTGAAGAGATTACGGACAGCCTGGTTGTTGCTGCCAGTGTTTGCGCCCGCGAGCGTTATCTGAGAAGCGCCATTCGAGGCTGTGCTGCCGGCGATGACGACGGCTCCGACGGGCGCGCCGGCGACCCAGCCAGGCACTGAGTCCGGAGCCTGACCGGTAAAGTAATAGGCCGCCCGCGAATAGCCGAAACGGAAGGTATTGAGCAGGTTGGGCGAGAAGATGTGCTGCTCTTGTGCGCTCAAGACCTGCTCCCGCAGACGCTCGTAGATGGTTGAATAGGGGTTTTGCGAGGGCGTGTTTGCGTCGCTGTCATCGACGGTATAGACGCCGAAGAGCAGATCGTTCGCGGTCAGGTTGGTATCGACCCGCGTGGTGCCGAAATCCTCACGCACGTGCTGTGGCGGGTTGGCGAAGGCTTCCGCAATACCGCTTGGCGTGCCATTGGGGTTGAGCAGTTCGGGACCGTTAGCTACCGGCCAAAGCGCAAGCAAGGGCCGGACGATGGCAGCAGTAGCGGCGCGCGAGGTGTTGTCGGGAACGAAGCTGACGGCGCTGAGGCCGAGATGCTGGCGGTAACCTTCATAGTTGCCAAAGCCAAATAGCTTGTCGTGACGGATCGGGCCGCCCAGGGCCGCACCGAAGTCATTACGTTGGAATTCCGGAATCTGCGCCTGGTCGAAATAATTGCGCGCGTCCAGTGCGCTATTGCGCAGGAATTCGTAGACGGAACCGTGCAACTGGTTTCCGCCCGAGGCCGTAATGATCGATATCTGCGCGCCAGTACGTTTGCCGTAATTGGCGCCATAAGTATCGCTGACCACGTTGAATTCGCGAACCGCGTCCACACCCAGCAATTGCCCACTGGTGCCGCCCGGGGTCACGTTGATGAGCGAGGCGCCGGTGTACTCGATGCCGTTCAGCAGGAAAAGATTGTCTTGCGGGCGCCGTCCGGAGACGGAGTACATGTTCCCCACGGAAGAGTTCGATGTGCCCACGCCGCCCGAGCGCTGGGTGGTGTAGCTGACTGATGCAGGGTTCAGCTGGATCAGCTGATCGAAGCTGCGGCCATTGAGGGGCAATTGCTTGACTTGCTGCTCATCGACCAATCCCTGCGTTTGCAAGGTTGAGGTGTCCACCACGGCGGGAGTATCCACGACACGAACGCTCTGCTGCACGCTGCCAAGGGTGAGCGCAAGGCGCAATTGGACGTTCTGACCGACGGTGAGCACAATGCCTGTGCGGCTGAGAGGTGCAAAGCCATCCCGCGAAACAGAGACGGTGTAATTGCCCACCGCGACCGAGGGCGCGGAGAATATGCCACTCTCCGCAGTCGTGAACTTGCGTTCGCTGCCTGTCTCATCGTTGCGGATAAGCACTTCGGCTTGTGCCACAGCAGCACCCGCGGGATCGACGACTTCACCGGAGATCGTGCCTCCCACCATCTGGGCCTTCGCCCCGGAGGTAAAAAATGCCGACCGCAATCAGGGTAGAGAAGAAGCAATAGCGAAGTAGAAGTTGCAAGTCACGCATAAGTAAACTCCAGGAGAGATTTGCCGCGCACGGCTGGAAAACAACAAGGCAGGACTGTACTAGCGGCTACAACAAGAACGGGAGGGGCGCAGCGAGGAGCTGGCGTCAGATACAAATCCGGCTGGATGGAGAGCAATACTCACGTGCAGATTTCCCTAAATAGAAGAGTTGGTTTTAGAAGAGGCTGCCAGGAGAAGAGCAGCTATGCTGTGTCCGTTGCGAGTTAGCGCAAACAACAACAGCTGGCCTGCGCCAAGGCGGCGCGGCAACAGCTTGGACAGCGATGGAGGACAGACGTCACCCTAAAAGGGTAACACAATGTGTGCCGCGAGTATACAGGAGCGAGCGCCCTAACTCCTCAAAGTGTGGGAACCCCTTCAAGCGAAACAAGGCCCTAACCTCTGGACCCGTCCAAGGGTTAAGGTCTTGTGTCGGCTGTCTCGGTGCTGCGGACAAATGCTACGAAGACCGGAGGGGAGGATCAGCCGCCCCCAGGTCTCGGCGTCCCCTCCCTTAGTGGGGCATCTCTGTGGTGGTTGGAGTGGAGGCGGGTGGTCTCGGAGCGAAGGTAGTCCACCGGTAAGCTTCCGCATCGTGGGGCCAGGTTTCGCTGTCCACAAGTCAGCACTGATCCCATTCAGGTCGTAGACGATCTTTCCATCTTTGATTGTCAGTTCAGCAGATCAGCTTCTGCTTGCCGTCCAGGCGTCTGTTGACCATGTCGGTGAAACCGAAATTACCGTTTTCAACGCGGAGCACCGTAACATCGGCGATCGCGCCCTCGGAGAGATTGCCCAGTTCTTCGTGGCGAATTTCATGTGCCGGATGCGAAGTCATCTCGGCGACCACTTCCTTCAGCGGAACATTTACCGCCATGATCTTGTCGGCGACATTGAGTTCATCTTTCATGGCGCCGTTCATGCTGGTGACGTGGAGATCGGTGGAGATGGAATCGGGAATGAACCCAGCCTTGATCATGGGAACCGCGAGCGACCACTTGAAGCTGCCGCCGCCTTGGCCAACGTCGAAATAGATCCCACGCTTGCGGCCTTCGATGAAGGCTTTGCTGGGGCCCAGCGTAACCGGATCCTGCTCATGACGAAGCCCCGAGTACATGTGGGTATAGATGTCGCCCGGCCGCAGTTTCTTGGTCAACAAGTCATAGAGCGGCCGAGTGGGACGATCTGTGCCGAAGTCGACCATGACTGGAATGTTGGCCTTGGTTCCGGCGATGACGGCCTGCTCCACCGGAATCCATTCCGGGCCGGCAAAGTGCGCGGTCTTGATGCCCACGATCGTTTGCGGATATTTGAGGGCCATGGCCGCGGTGGCTTCTCCATCCATATCCGCGGTGTTCTGTTCGTACTTGCCGCCACGCATGCCTGCGCCGACGATGTTGAGCATGGCGAAGACGCGGGTCTTGGAGCGATCGATAATGCGATCCTTGAAGTCCTCAAAATTTCTCCAGCCGGAACAGCCCGCATCGACCACGGTGGTAACGCCAACGCGGAAAGTAAAGCCATCGGGAGGAACGCTGAGGTCGCCCGCATAGGAATTCGCGTTCGCCCGTGCCGGCATACACGTGAACGTGGATGTCGATCAACCCCGGAGTGACGTACAGACCTTTCACGTCGATGGTCTTGAGTGCGGCATCGGAGGGAATGTGCGCCGCCACGCGGGCAATCTTTCCGTCCTTGATGGCGACGTCCATGACGCCATCGATGTGGTTCTTGTCATCGAGCACATGCCCACCGCGCAGCAGTAGATCGTAACTTGGCGCGGCCGGCTGGGCGAAGACGCTGATGACGGTGGCAAGTGCGAGCGCGATACAACCGTGGAAGGTCCTCTTCCCCGTGTATTCCCTAATCATGATTTCTAGTGGCCTCCCAGGCCGCCTTACCATACTCTCCCAAATCAACCGTTCCTGTCATAGTGTTCCCCTGCGCGCTGCCTTGAAAGTGGAATTCAATAAAATTCCCCGGGACCGCCATGGTGCTGCGCAACTCGATTTGGCCACCATGCATCGATCCCTTGAGCTCGGCGCTGTATAGCTCTCCCTGCTGTGTGCCGCTGAGTTCGTTGCCTTTCTGCTGCAGCGTGAACTGCTGTTCTCCTACGCCCCGGACGATACTGGATAGCAACTGCCCAAGTTCCCTGGACCGTCACTGGCGTGCCCGACGGGAGCACCGGATCTTCGTATGTGCCCGGACATGGTAAGTCCCTCGTAGATGGCATCGGCGATGATGCGCTCTTCTCCTGCCTCCATCATGTACGGCATGATGATGAGCGAGCTGGCCATCTGAGATGGGCGCACCCCGCTGCTGTCGTGGACGACGATGCGCGGGGTGCCCGCGTCGAGCCTTGCGGCGAGCTCGGTTCCGGTGATCCCGAGCGTGCGGGCATCCCAGTGAATACGCAGGCGAGGCGATCGGTTGGACAGGTCTACAGGCTGCAGGTACTCGGTCGTGAGCGGAAGGCAGGCCTTGCACGCGCGACTCAATGTGCTGCAGCCATGAAAGCCACGCCCGCTGATCCGCCGCGTGGTCGCGCTTATACCATTGGCGCACAGCAGCGAGCAGGCCCATGGTTTCTTCTTTGCTGCATTTGAAAGCGCGGCCGTAGTTGTGGTTGGGCGCAGATTGAAAATAGGCGGCGCGGCACAGATCCTTTTGGCCGATAAGCAGGCCCGAGGATTGCGGTCCGCGCAGGCACTTGCCACCGGAGTAGCCGACCAGCGTAGCGCCGTGCTGAAGGTGGACGTTGGGAACAAGAGGCTCCTCGGCGGCGGCGTCGACAAAGACGGGTACACCCTTCTCTTTGGCAATGGCGCAGATATTGGGGATGCTGAGCGGGCCAGTCTCTGCTGCCGGGCTGGACAGGATGTAAATCATCGCCGTACGGGCGGTCAGCCGGCTACGCAGCTCCTCAGCGGAATCGACTTCGACCACCTCGACTCCGGTCATGCGCACTCCGAAGTCATAGGGATTGCGGGAATGTTTGGGGATGATGACTTGATCGCGGCCCATGACGTAGGGCAGCGCCTGAGATTTTTCCGGGTCGGTCCCGGCGATGCAGGCAACGACCGCGAGCGCAATCGCCGCCTCGCATCCGGTCGTGGCTATGCCCCATTCCGCGCCGGTGAGTTGACCCAGCTCCTGGCCGACGGCTTCCATCAACTCGTCGAGATGCACGAAGTAGAAAGAGGCATCGTACATGGCCTGCTTCACCTCGGGCAGGGAACGCGATCCACTCACGATGGTGAATGTGCCGCGGCCATTCACTATCGGACGAATTCCAATCCGGGTAAAGAGGTTGTCGTGCTCGGTGCCCTCGCGCGTAAGCGCGGTGCGGCCAGCGGGCGTGCCGGCCGCATCTGCAGATGGTAGTGACATGGTTCTAGATGTAGGCGATGAGATCGATTTCTACCAGCGAGTTGCCGGGAATGCCTCCGGCCGGCGCGACGGTAGTGCGGACGGGTGGCACCTTACCCCAGCGGCCTGTATAGACGGTGTTCATTTTCGCCCAGTCGTTGATGTCGTTCAGGTAGACGTTGACCTTGAGCACCTTGTCCATCGAGGAGCCGGCACATTGCAGGTTCTTCTCCAACTCGTCGAGCACGTGCTTGGTGTGCTCTTCAATCGTGCCCTTGAAGTGTGCGCCGACGCCCGCCAGGAAGAGCAGATTGCCATAAGAAACGGCGGAGGAGAAGAGAGGCGGAGCGCTGGGCGCATTGTCCGCGACGGGCTGGCACGAATAGGCCTTCTTTTCCATTTTTGGCGATGCCTTGGCTTCGGATTTGCCGGCAACCATGGCGCTGCCGGTTGCGATTGCGGCGGCTTTGGCCGCGTTCTTGAGAAGACCTCTCCTGGACTGTATTTCCATCGACTGACTCCTTTTGCTTTCTTAGTTGGATTGGTGCTGGAACCCATTCACGTAGTTCCACCGGGTCACTAAATCGTCTTCAGAGCAATGCTTCTCGGTTTGTTCACGCCCGCGACTTCCGCTTTGCAGTGTAGCTCACCAGTCACACGGTCTGCTGTCACCTTGTAGATCGATCCCTTTGGCCATCCAGGATGAAAAGGCTCTCTCCATCGGGCGCGGCCGTGATCCGAGTCGGTGTCGCCTCTTGCAGCAAGACAACCTGTGCGTGCGCGAGGTTACCGTTTTTCGCGTTCACGTGCCAAGCCCTCAACTCGTTCGGGTTTGCCTGGGAGGTGTAGAGCATGCGGCCTGTGGGGTGCAAGGCAAGGGCATGCTGTGACGCCATCGGCAATGACAGGCGCTGGATCGCTTCACCAATGGTTCCAGACCTCCCATCATAGCGGTAGCAAGCGAGCGAGCTCTCCAGATCATGCCAGGCGTAGAAGACAGAGTTCGTGGGATGCAGCACGCACGCGCCGGGACCACTCCCCTCACCGGTGGAACGCTGCGACGGCGGCTCGAGTCTGCCGCCGTCGACGGCGAATACGCTCAGCCGGTCACTGCCGAAATCGGACGAGAGCAGATGGCGGCCGCTCGCGTCGAATAGCAGCGTATGGGGATGCGCGGATGCCTGTGAATGGGCGCTTGGTCCGCAACCAGCCTGTTTAAAGATGCCGCTCACCTGGCCCAGGCGGCCGTCCTTCGCAACGGGAAACAGGTTGTAGATAGCGCCGCCGTAAGCGGCCACTGCGAGCAACTTTCCGTCTGGTGAGAGAGCCATGTGCCGTGGATGCGTTGCGGAAAGAGACAGTGGTTTGCGGCCCGAAGAGGGTTAGGTGGCCGTTAAAAGGATCGATGTGGAAGGCTTCGACGGTTCCCCGCGGCAACCCCTCGTGCACATCTACCTCGTTGGCCACATAGAGGATCCGCTGTGCCGCGGAAAGCAAAATGGAGGCAGGCGCGGGGCTGGGCACGCGCTGTGTTGATGTTCCAGCGGTCGCCGCGCAAGCTGAAGACATCGAGCGAGCCTTGCCCAGAGGCCACATAAGCAAACTGTGGCGCAGCAATCCAGCAGTCTGCGGCAGGTGAGGGAGCGCGACCACACCCGCGGCGCCGCGCACAAACTCTCTGCGGGTCCATCTTGCCGTCGATCGTCGATCATCCCTCTGCATAGGTCCTCCTAGGCGCGGATCGACATCTTGTGGTGAAAGATGTTGTTGGAGTCATAGCGCCGCTTCACCTGCTGCAGAAACGGGTAAAGATCGTGCGTGCCGTAGTAGAGCTGGGGCCAGAAGGGGTAGGCAAGCATGTCGCAGTCGGGATAGTTGATGTAGCAGCCTTCGTAGTACTCGTTGGGGAAAGGAGTGCCGGCGTACTTTGGATCCACCTGCTGCGAGTAGAGGTCGGTGTAGAACTCGCGCATCCACTGCAGGCGGCCTGCGTCTTCATCCGGGTTGTCCCAATATTGCTGGAACTGGACCTTCATGATGGACGAGCGCTGCCAAACCGAAGTGACGTCAGCCAGGTCTTTCGCATTGACGGCTCCGCCGTAGGAGTCGACGGCCATAACCGATCCGCGCAGATCGACACCGGGAACGGTGCGCGTCAGCTGCTTGAAAATGCACTTCGCTTCCGCGCGCGTAAAGTTCTGCTTCATGTAACAGGATTTGTATTCGGCGCGTCCGCTGTGGCCGCTGCCGCTGTCGCCAATGGTCGCTTCCAGCCAGAGCAGGCGGTCGATGGCGTATGGCCCCAGGGTCTGGTTTGCCGCCGGCCTCCGCTGGGCAAAGCGCTTTTCGCCGGCCGCGGGTGCGCGCGTCTCCAGGGGCCGAAACTCTGAAAGAGATCGAGGAACTCCTTTAGCGGTTTCAGGTCGTCACAAGTTCCGTCAGGGTTGCAAAACT
>CAWCAZ010000040.1:0-60268 GCA_963793525.1 uncultured Acidobacteriaceae bacterium | reverse complement strand
CCGAAGTGAAGTGGCTTTCGCCCGCCTCGCGGGGAACTCGGGAACTCGGGGAACTCGGGGACGGGGAACTCGGGGGAACTCGGGGACGGACGGGACGTTCGCCAACCATTAGGCAGTTGTCGCTAAACTTTCTGGCCTAGCATCTCATCATAAGCCGAAATCGAGATCTGATTGTCTGGTATCCGGGCGCGGTTTGGCCGGTCTGCCCCCCTTCTGAGGAACCAGCCGTCGGTCCATCGCCTCTTCCAAAGTGTGGACGAACTCCTTTGTACCCAAAGGCCGCCCCGTATGCGTGCACTGGCGGATCGAGGCCAACTCTGTTTCTGTTTGCCCTGCCGCAAGATAGTCCTGCCAGCTAGAGTGGGTCCAGTGATTCTGCCAGAGTTCCGTGCTCAAAAGCGGATCCGCCTGGGCAGTAGCACAATGAGCAGCAGCGCTCGACCATACCCAAGCGTGCGCCTCAGCCACCAATTGTGCTCGCACCGGATTCAGTTCCGTATAACGTAACGCCTCCCACAAATGCGGCCTATCCAGCGGACATGAGAAGTACCGTCCTTGCCAAGCGTGTCCAACCGAGTTGTGACTCACGTTCCAGTAAGACGCATAACGCCCGTGAGTATGCTTCATGGACGATGCCAGTCCTTCTGCACCGGCTGGAATCACAATTAAATGAACATGATTGGACATCAGGCAGTAGCCGATCAGCAACACCTCATGCAACGCAAGGTTCTCTCGCAGCAAAGCCAAATACACCCTGCGGTCAGCATCGCTCTCCAAAAGAAAACGGCGGCCATTGCCCCGTTGGGTCACATGGTGCGCTACTCCAACGGCTATCACTCGGGCCAGACGTGCCACAACTCGAACTCTAGCAAGAAAATCTTGAGTGAAGTAATTTTTAGAATCGGTTACTGCCCTCTGATTCGCCTATCAACAGAGCATCGGGTGAACTTCCCGTCCGTCCCCAAGTTCCCCCGTCCCCAAGTTCCCCCCGTCTGTAGTGGACCCCAAAACTGAGACACGGATAGGGCGAGAAAATCGGGGACATTTATCGGCCATAATGGAGCAGGCCGATGAAGAAGAAGAAGCCGAAGAGCTACAGCACGGATTTTAAACAGGACGCGGTGCGCCGGATGGCGCAGGCCACGAGCATCACCGGTTTGGCCAAAGAGTTGGGTATCCGCCGGAAGTTCCTTTACCAATGGCGCCACCAGTTTGAGGCCGAAGGCAGGGCTGGGCTGGAGCGACGCAGAGGTCGACCACCAGGGAGCAAGTCACAGACCGTATCTCCGCCTAAACCCAGTGCAGCCGAGTTGCGGATTGCTGAACTGGAACGGCTGCTAGGACGTAAGCAGCTGGAGGTGGATTTTTTAAAGAGAGCCTTCGAGCAAGTCGGGGGAGCAGCGTCGAGTCGTACCAGCGATGGCGGCAAGGAGTCTATCGCGGCATCGAGGCCTCGCTCTCGCTCGAAGGAGTAGCACTGACCGTGGAACAGCAATGTCAGGTAGCGGAAGTAAGTCGTGCGGGCTTCTATCGTTATTTGCGTCAGACTGCGCCAAAGCAGTCAGACCTGTTGCTGCGTGCTCGCTTGCAGGAGCTAGCAGTCGCGCATCATCGTCTTCGTGGCTACCGCATGTTAACCGCTCTGCTTCGGCGAGAAGGGCAGCTCGTCAATCACAAGCGTGTACTGCGCCTGATGCGCGAAGACAACCTGCTCAGCTTGCGACGGCGGAAGTACGTGTTTACGACCGATTCGGCGCATGCCTTGCCGATATATCCGAACCTGGCGCGGCGTGTGAAACTAAGCAAGATCAACCAGCTGTGGGTGGCCGACATTACGTTCATTCGCCTCCGCAGGGAGTTTGTCTATCTGGCTGTTGTGCTGGATGCTTACTCACGACGGGTAATCGGCTGGGAGCTGGGCCGCACGTTGGAAGCCGAACTGGCGATTCGAGCTTTGCAGATGGCACTGAACGGGCGCGATTGGAAAGCTGAGGAGCTGATCCATCACTCCGATCGAGGCGTACAGTACGCATCGTGCGATTACACGGAGATACTCGAGCAAGGCGAGATTCAGATCAGCATGAGCCGGCGCGGCAATCCATATGACAACGCACGCGCGGAGCGGTTTATGCGAACCTTGAAAGAGGAGGAGGCTTACGGGACCGACTATCGCGATCTGAAAGACGCACGCAGTCGAATCGGTGATTTTCTAGAGAAGGTTTACAACCGGCAAAGGCTGCATTCCGCATTACGATATCTAACACCGGAAGAGTTCGAGCAGGCTAGCGAGACCCGCGGAAGTGACGGCACTGATGGAAGCGGTGGAAAACCAAAAGCAGGTTTACCACCGCTCCCACAGGCCTTGGAAATCCCTTCGGGATTCCCACACTCCCGCGGCACGACGACTGCTTATAAATAAACGAAACGAAACCGGCCGAGGTGTCCCCGGTTTAATTGCCTTCAGCCGTGTCTCAACTCAGGGGTGCAGTCCAGTTCGTCCCCTACTTTAAATCCTTTCGAGTATTGGCGGTGTCACCGTCATTACCTTCACCTTCCTATCCATAAGGAGCATCATTCATGGCAACAGTCGTTATTACACCCGAAATGCAGCGCGCTAACGCGGAGGCTCTACTGGGCAAGGATCCCGGCAAGTTCCGCGACCCTGGCCAGCGCTGGACGGCCAAGCGGTATGCCGAGATTCAGCGGCTGCTCAAACAGGCGGAGGCCGATAAGCCGGTCACTATCCTCAACCTGAACCCCTTTCCCCTAAAAATCAATGGCGGTGTCTTTTTCCCGGAGGAGATTGCTTCCTGCCCCCCAGGCAAACCCTACACCATACACGTAATCCGGGATACGCGCTGGGGCCACAAGGACCTGGGCTGCGACGCGCAGAACATGATGCAGATGGAACCTGTGCCGGCGATCCCGCTGGTGTTGGCCGCGGAATACATTCGCGAGTACGTACAGCAGGATGGCGGCTTCGGGGGAGTGCTCTGCTATGTCGGCGAACATGACCCCGCCACCATCAGGAAAGGCGGGGTGATCCGCGTTCCCGAAGTGGCTTATAGCGACACGGGAGAGTTTTACGTGGAGGTCCGCGAGCGCGACTTCCACGAGACGCTGACCGCTATCCGTAAAAAGCGCAACAGCTCCATCCTGCAGCGATTGCAATCGGCCAACGCGTGGTACGAGAACGACTCGCAGCGCATGAACATCAATGATATGCATCGCGACCTGGCGCGCCTGGCGGTGGAAGAAGGACTGATTCCCGAATTGCCCCGCTGGGTGATGCAGGCCAACACCCTCACCGACAAGCAGCCAGACCCCTGCCCCTCGTGCATGGCTGTTCCCAAGGCGGGAGCCATCCTCTGCGTGAACTGTAACCACATCTTCCGCGTCCTCGACGCATACAAGCAGACGCGCATCGCCTACGGCGCCGTGGAGATGGACCGTCTGACAGCGCACGAGTGGAAGATCGCAAACCAAATCAAGGCCGAACGCGAGCTGGCGAAAGGTAAGCCCGCGTGAGCTGGACGCTAGGCCAGGTAAAGGCACGCGTTCGCAATCTGCTCGATGATCCCCAGGGATCGTATCTGACGGATAGCTTCGTCGTGCCCCTGATTTGCGAGGTGTACGACGACGCCAACTCGCAACTGGCATCCACCCAATCCTCGTGGGATATCGCGGTGGTTGAGGTACCGGGTGTTCCGCCGGGCACTCCGAACCTGGCCACTTATCAAACCGGAAGCGGCCCGCTCGCGGCCCTGACCGATCAGCCGCTGCGCATCGACTGGAAGCCGGCAGGGGATGACCCTTCCTATTACCGCCTGGTGCCTAATTACGAGGTCCTCCCCGACCTGGTGCCACGCGAGGGCATGGCAGGATGGGAGTTTCGCAGCGAGGTGATCTGGCTTACCAATTGTTCCATCGCGGTTGACCTGCGTGTCCGGGGAGAATTTGGACCGCCGCCACTGACCAGCGATGACAGCGTGCTGCTCTCGCATCCGCGCATTGGCTACGTCGTTGCTTATGGCGCGGCCGCGCTCATCGCAACGGTTCGCGGCAACGCTGCGTGGACCCAGCAGTACGAGCAGAAGGCCCTGGAGGGCATGGACGAAATCATGGAGCAGCTCGTCCGCGCGGAACAAGGCCAGGTGCGCCGGACAGCGCGACAAACCCGGCGGCGATCTTAGCTTTTCATTTTCTATTAAGGAGAAACCATGGCAGTTACAGGAGCAATCATCGATTACACGGCTGGAGCCGGTGACCGCAACTTCACCGTCTTTATCCAGCTTACCTTCAGCGGCAGCTTCACTTCCGGTGGAGACCCTCTCAACCTGACGACACTGACCAACCCCAACGGTCTGGATGTAGAAGGTGTCTTCGAGCTACCCCTGTCGTTGGGCCCGGCGGTTTACCTCGAAGATATCGGCGGTTATTACGTGCAGCCGAAAGTCAGCGGCTCGACCCTGACCGCGTATCTCATCAATGTCTACCAGCCCGGCGGGACGATCGTTGCTACTTCCACCTATCCGACCGCGGTAAGTGGTGGAAACGTGATCCTCACCATGCAGAAGCGTCGCGTCTAAGCCCCTCCGATGAATTTTGACGGCTTCCTCCCGCACGAGTTCACGCGCTTTGGTGGACTCGTCGACAATGACGATCCGACCGTGCTGCCGATGGGAGTTGCGGCTGTCTGCAAGAATTGCAGGTTTCAGCTCACCACGGTGGCCACGCGCTATGGTCTGCAGACAGTCATGCAGGGTCCAAACCAGGCGGCCATCTCCGGCTTGGCTTCTTTGATCTATACGCCGGAGAATCCCGGCGAGACTCTCTTTCAGGTCCCGCTCATTTTCGATACCGATGGCTATCTGCTGGTCGAACGTCCGGCCGGAAGCGGCATCCTGGTGCGGGTGCAGGGGCCACTGGTAACGCAGCCGGCCAATGCACACGCCATCGTGACCGAGGCGTATAACCGGGCCCTGGTCGCCTACTCTGATCTGCAGACGCCGTCGGCCCCGATCAACGTTTACGGGTTGAGCACGCAGCAGTTGGACCCGTATGGGCAGAAACCGCTGGGCGCGGCGTGGCTTAAGTCCACGGCGTACCTGGTGGGCGAGTATGTGCAACCAACCGCAGCCGGCGGCAACGGACACCTCTACCGCTGCACCGTCGCCGGCACCACCAGCGCCACCGAACCCGCGTGGCCGCTCACCGAAAACGCCACGGTTACAGATGGCGGCGTCACCTGGGAAGAACTAACCCCGGTACTGGTGAACCGCCTGCCCGCGCCTAACTCACCGCAACCTAACCGGGTCGCGGGCGGCGGAGCTTTCGCGGCCGGCCGCGATGTCTACCTGGAGATGACCTACGTCAACGCCCAGGGAGAGTCGATCGCCTCAGCGCCCGGCATCCTGGTCAACACCAACTTGAACGATGCGGCGCGGTTCACGGTGCCTGCCTTATCCAGCCTGGCGGGTTGGATTCGTGGGTTGGCCGCTGCGTACCAGCCGGTGTCGGTCAACGTATACGAGGCCGATGTCGCCACAGCGACGGCGGCGCCCTCCACGGCCAGCTTTGCCAAGGTGGGCAATTTCGCCGTTGGGAGCAACCGTGACGGTGACGAACACAGCGGCCGGCGTTGCGCCACCCTCTGCGAATACGGCTCGGGTCACTCCCGGCGGCTTACCGCCCCCATCCACACCCACCGTCGAGCGCGCCTCGGGCTCGGGCAGCTTCCCTGCCGGGCGGGATGTCTACGTGATTGCGACCTTCACCAACGCAGCCGGAGAAACGCTGCCCTCCGTTGCCGGCGTGCTGATCGACACCGTCCTCGACGACGCGGTGCAGGTCCCCATCCCCTCCACGCTGTATCAAATTACCGGAGTGAATCTCTATGAAGCCGATGTGGCCACCGGGACGCCCGCGCCTGCGACCAGCAGCTACGCGCTGGTGGGATCATTCCAGCCGCTCACCACCGCCACCATTACCTGCGAGCGCCAGCGGGCCGCCCGCTCCCGTGGCCAACAGCTCCGGGGCAGCGGGCAACATTGCGCCCGACGCCAGCCCTGGTCTTCGCTATGCCAGCATCGCCTTCACCAACCGCAATGGAAATTTGAGCGGCACGGTACCGGCCTTTACCTCGGTCAGCGTGGATGTGCCCGGCTATGAACTGTACATGGCCAATATTCCCATCGGGCCCAGCAACACCCTCAACCGGACGATTGGCTTTACGGTGGCGGATGGAACCAACGCAGGCCCGTTCTTCTACATTCCCTCGGCCACCGTAAGCGCCTCCATCCCCATGACGGCGACGGTGATCGGCGACAACACCACCACCACTGCGTTCTTCAACTTCACCGACGAGTTTCTTGAAGCCGAGACCTCGACCGACATGACCGACCGGCTGCGCTGCATACTCCCGCCCGCGGCCGTCGATGTGTATTATTCGCCCTCCAATGATCGCGTGGTGCTGAGCGGGGTCGATGGATACGGATCAGGCCACTACATCTCGCTGGCCGCGGATTCGGAGTCTTATTACGGCGACACCAGCCCCATCCAGGTGGCGAACGGCAATGGGCAACGCTGCATTTGCGCCCGCGAATTTCAAGGAACGCTCTTCTCGCTGAAGGAGCGCTCCGGCTTTACCATCTCCCCCACGGCGACCGATCCCTCCACCTGGTCGGTGCAGCAGCGGTGGGAAGGCGTAGGACCTTGCGGGCCGCGCGCCGTGTGCGTCACCAATGAATTTCTCTTCTTTGTGCATCGCAGCGGCGCGTATGCCTATGCGCCCAGCGAACCGCAACCCAAGCTGATGACCAAGGAAATCCCTACTCTGTGGCAGACCATCAACTGGGACTACCAGCATTTGATCTGGTGTTGCGTTGATGAAGAAAACAAGGAGATCCGGATCGGCGTTCCCGTGGGCAACGCGACCACGCCCAACCAGACCCTGACCATGAACTACATGGAGGGCCTGTCGGGCCCGATCCACTTCAGCCAGTATGCCGGCCGCGAAGTGGCCATGGGCGCGGCACGCAAGTGGAGCGTGGACGATATTGCCGGATCGGTCGCCGTGCGCTGTGAGCGCCAGTTGCCGGCGACTGCCTCGCCGTTCGGCGCGCTGCGGCAATCCCAGGTGCTGATCGGATCCTCTTCGCCTGACGGCACGGTGCAGATGATCGCCACCGGCATTTACAACGACAACGGAGCCGGCATCGCCTGCCAGTACGAAACCACCAGCACCCAGGACCTGATGGATGTTTCCATGCTGGGCGGCGTCAGCATCAATGCCCTGGGCGAGGGTTCGATGACTGTATCGGTGATGGTGGCAAGAACCTATGCCGACTCGCCGCAGTCGCCGGGTAACGGTACCAACGAGATCAAGCTGGCGCCCTTTCCGCTGACCCCGGAAAACTGGCGAGGCTACGACGGCGGCGCGCGAGGGCAGAACGAGCGCTTCCGCATGCGCTTTACCAACGGGGCCATCGCGAATGCCTGGTTTGCGCTGAAGTATTGCAGCCTGTTCACCCGCCCGCTGTTTACCGGCAGGAGCAGCGCAATGGCGCTTAGTGTAAACCTGGCACAGATCAACTCCGCCGCCAAGGGAAACAGCGACCTGCGGGAGACGCTGACCGGCATGCATCTGGCCCTGCAGTCTCTTTACGCGCAGACGGGCACGACGCCGCTGGCCAAGGTCGACGCGAGCGCCGCTGCCGTTCACCGCGCCGCCGGCGCCTTCGCAGCTTGCAGTGACTGGAGCCAATGGGAGCTTCACCGTTTCCATCACGACGCCGCAGAACGCTTCCGGCGCCACAGCCCCGCGCAATGCAACCAACGCCACCATTTATCAGGAGCTTTCCAGCTCACCGGTAGCCAACTTTGTCTCCGGAGTCACGACTTACCCGGTCAGCACCAACACGAGCTATGTCTTGCCCAATCCCGGCGCGACCCTCTACTGGCGGCTGCGATCGAGTTATAACCAGCAAAACTGGAGCAGCTATATCGCCCAGCCGGGCGCGGTCAGCTCCGGCCTGATGAGCTCGGCCGCGAGCGGGAGCAACCTGTCGCTTAACCAGTCGAACTATGCGACGGTAGACTCAGTCGCCAATGGCAGCACGGCCACGGTACGGGTCTATGGTTCGGGCGGGGTCGGCACTTCGTGGACCTCGATCCTGGGTAACAGTTCGAAAGTAATTCCCTCGGGGACCATCCTGAATGTCGCTTACGCGGCCAACGGCTTCGTGGTCTGGGATGGGCAGAACTATCAGCTCAAGCCGCAACTGGCGCAGACCTTTCCCGATACCTGGGTGCCGGTGGGCAAGATCTCGGTGATCGCCAACGCCAGCGGACTGGTGCTGCCGGTGATTCATGCCGTAGTGACCGGCGGCGCGATCGTCGCCTACCAGATCATCAACCCCGGCAACGGGCTCACCGCGGCGCCTACGCTGACCATCACCGATAGCACCGGCAGCGGCGCTACGGCAACGGCCGTGGTGGCCGCCGGCGCGGTCACCCAGGTGACGCCGGGCAGCGCGGGCAGTGGCTACTCCAGCGCGCCTACGGTCACCGCCTCGGGCGGAGTGAGCGGCGGAGTCGCCGGCGGCGGCGGCGCCACCGGCAACAACGGGGGGAGGCTCTACGCCGATGTATAGCCTGCACCAGCAGTATCTCGATATAGCGAGCGGCTTTCATGTGATCGAGCTGCGCGACGAACGCGGCAATCGTCACCTGGTACAACTGGCCGTCGGCCACGACGCCTGCCCCGCGTGCGGAGCGGTTCACCCCAAAGACAACCTGGACGCCTGGACCCGGCGGCCGCCGTTCGCAAATGAACGAGGCGCTGAATACGTCACAGCGGCAGATGCTTGACTATGCCGCCAAGCACGGACTGACCGTGAGATGAGGCGCATCACCCTGCGCCAGGCCACCCAGCAGGACTGGCCGGCGATTCAGCGACTGCACCGCGAGCACCAGGCCGCGCAGGGTACCGAATTATGAGCTGCCCTACCTGTTCGGGCCCGCGATCGCCATCGCCCTGGTGGGCGTGGAAGAGGATGGGGCGATCCGGAACTGCATCTACGTGGAAACGCATCGCGGAGCTGCGCTTTGTGGGTTGCGATCCCAAGGCCACCGCCGTTCGGACGCCGCGAGATAGAAGGCCTTAGTTACGTATTGAAACTCCAGGGCTTTCGCTGGCTGGAGTGTTTTGTGCCTCGGCCACTCAAGAAGATGATCCAGAAACCATTGCGGCGAGCGGGCTTCGCTTGTGTCGATCGCGAGCTCGCGCACTTTGCTAAAGACCTGAGAGGAAAAACATGAGTAGAGGCCAATCCACGCAAGCATTCAACACCGCGTCGAACGAGAACGCTACCGATTTTGGCAACGCGCAGTCGGCCTTCGGCTCCACGGAAAACGCCATCGGGAACTACAACAACCAGCTGGCCAAGTTTGTCTCCGGCAACCCTTACACCAAGGGCGGCGAATACGATCAGACCATCAACACCGGCCTGGCAAATGTATCTGACGCGGGCGCGAATTCGCTGCGAGGCGCGCTGCAGTCCCAGGCTCTGCGGACGGGCCAAAACAGCGCAGCCGATGCGGCGACGGCGGCCGCCGGGGCGCAGCAAAATACCCGCAACCTATCGAGCGACCTGGCCAAGGCGCAGCAGCAGCGCATCTCGAGCGAAGCCGGCTACAACCAGGCGGCTCTGGGCGCGTCGGCCGAGCCCATCAGCGCCAACGAGTCGCTCTACGGCGGGTCTTCGAATGCAGCCGATAGCACCCTGGGCAATGAGACCCAAGCCGCCAAGACGCCCAGCTTCTGGGATGAGGTGGGCAGCAGCGTTGCCGGCAATCTAGGCAAGGTAGGAAAACTGTAACCATGGCAGAAGATCGGGATTACCGGGACGCTCTGGATGAGGACGAAGCCAGCAGGCTGCTCAGGAAGATTCTGTCGCCGGCTGAAGCGCAGAGCCTGGTGCTGCCGCCGCCCGATCATGCTCCACAGAGCGGGCCGGGAGAATCGACTCCGTTGACAGGTAACCTGGCCAACGCCGCCCTCGCAGGCGACCCCGTCGCGGGCCCCGCTGGCGACGACGGCACGCCGGTGCGCCGTGGGCTGGCAGGATACTTCGCCGCCGGCGCCGCTGCCAAGGAAGCAGCGCCCGACCGAAGCGGCGATCCGAGGTACATAAAGGTTTCCTCGAAGGGTCAGGTCGGTTATCTGCCCAAAGCGAACCTTCAGGCCGCAAGGCAGATCGACGGAAATCTTAAAGTGTTGGATGAGGCGTAGCGAAAAATGTACCTGCTAAAGCACCCCAGGCCCAACGTTTTTTGTCGGGCCTGGGTGTGGAAAATGCGAGCCTTTAACGATGCCACGATCGGTGTAACTAGTGAAGCTGATTCAGACGGGGCTTTTCCTCAAGAAAAGTCCCATCACGCCGAGCCCGGATGGGGCATCGTAATCGAGGAATCGCTCTAGCGATGACCCCAGTCATGGTGGTCGCCGTGGTCATCATGGTCCCAATGGCCTTCGTGGTACGCCCAGCCCTGAGGCGTAGTGGTCATAGTGAGGGTGGTTCCAATAGGCACCCGCGTAGGGTGGCCTGCGCCACGCTCCGGGGCCCACACATATCTTGCCCCCGCCCAGTACCAATAGCCATCCGACCCAGACATAGCCCGGACCGGGATAGCGCCGGCCGAACCTCATAGCGCAGCGGCGGCGGAGCAGTGCGAACGTATATGCCGACTTGGGCAAAGGCTGGAGCAGCAAGTGCCGAAGCCAAGATTAAGCTAGCGATCCATTTCGTTTTCATTGTCGTTCTCCTTACAACAACCGCTCACTTGGATGTAACCCCAGTCGACGCGAGAGGTTTCGGACTTCCTTTTGCCGTTAACCATTTGTATTTCAGGCAACCCTTTGGTGCATGTACCCATGGATGCGCATCCCCTCGCTGTGCTTGGCTTTGAACCCGTCGCTTCCCTGGCGCAGAGAAACCCTCGCCCACTGGCCGGCCTGGGATTTGAAACAGTAACGCCTACCATTGCGCCTCCGCAGGCGGTGGGCGCCGTGGAACCCGCTTCCGGCCGCAAGATCGTGCAGCCAACGGACAACCCTGCCGATCAACCAGGCTCTGGCCACCGAAGCCATGCCGTGCCTACAAGGCCCGGCTGCTGCAGGCGATCAGGCACATCGCCGGAGCCAGGCTGGCGGCCAGCCGCGATGTCAAAAATCCGGCACGCCTGGCGGAAAAAATAGCTGGCCAGGGCCAGCCCGCGGAGACGGTGAGTGACTACGGCGCAGCGCAGATCGCGGTCGCTTCGCTGGAGGCAAAAGATGCGGTAGTAGCCGCGGTGAAACAGCATTTCCCGGTGTTGCGGCAGCAGGACAACTTCGCCTTCGGCGATCCGGAATATCACTACCGCAGCTATTCCCTGCAGCTGCAGATGCCGAATGGATCGTCGGAGGAGTTGCAGATCGTCCCCAAAGAAGTACTGGAGGCAAACCGGCGGGAGCACCACGACTACAAGAAGGTGCGCAACGCGGAGCTCGCAGGCAGGAATGCCGACCAAGCGCGTGCGGCCGCGAGAGCCATCAACGATTCCGCCATGGAGCGATTTAACTCCAAGATTACGGAGCGGAACGAGTAGTGAAAGGTCCGGTCGTGAAAGGGGCCAGGGTAAGGTTAGCCGGCGGTGCGCTGGCGAGAGTTCTCTATGTCGATCCCAATATGCGCATCGTGCGTGTGCGCACCGAAGACGGAAGAAACATCACCGTGCGCCAAAAGGATCTGCGTGGGTCTTAGCTCAACTCGGCAGCCGTCAGTTTCCTTAGACAAGCTCCTAGACGGGTGGCCCATATCTCGCTCGTTTTTCGCGAGATGTGGGATGCCACTGCTCTTTCCCTTTGACTCTCGAGTCCGCCGATGCACTTAGCGGTCCAACCTCTGTGGCATCCCACATCTCGCGAAAAACGAGCGAGATATGGGCCACCCGTCATTGGTTGCGGAACCAGAGGCGCAAACGCCCGTTAGCTCGTGATCAGCTTTTGGGCGGGCCACCGAGGCGGGTATCTTCCCCGCGTTTGCGTCCGGGCTCTACTTTGGGCTTGGGTTTAGGTGCCTTCTTCGTTTCGCGTCTTGCCTTTGTCTTTGCTTCCCATGGAACCAAATATTACACGAATGGCCCGGCAATGCGAGATGCCGCCGGGCCGCAAAAGGAGAAAACCATGATCCACAAACACCCTGTAGGCGCCTTCACCCTGAGGCACGAGTCCACGGCTACCGGGCTGAAGATCGACCGCGACCAGATCCTGGCTAGATATTGGGAGCTGGCCAACCTAACCCCGGAGGAAACCAAAGGAAACATCACCGGCCAACTGAAAGCACTCGATGCCCTCTGCGAAGAGTTGCGCCTGAACCCGATCGATAGCCAATCGTCCGGCCCACAGAAGTCTATCGGTCAGCGTGGATGGCCGGTGCGTCAACGAGCCAATTGACCCGTCCACTGGGCCCTCGATGACCGAGACCGATTGGGAGGCTGATTATCGCTGGATGCCGGCCACCGCCGCGCAAAAGGCTGCGCTCGATTCAGAAGCGGACATCCTGCTCTTCGGCGGATCCGCCGGGTCGCTCAAAACCGAAACCATGTTGATGGACGCAGTGCAGGAGTGTGAGAACCCTAACCTGCGCGCCATCATCTTCCGCTCCTCCTTCGTGGAGATGACCGACCTTATCGACAAGACCCGCCGGCTCTATGGGCCGCTGGGCGGCGTCTTCGTGGGTCCCCCTAAATGGACCTGGAGTTTTCCTTCCGGAGCCACCATCCGTTTTGCTTACATGAAGACGGACGACGACGTGTGGAAGTACCTGGGGCCGCGCTATTCCTTCATCGGCTTTGATGAGTCGACGCTGCACACCGAAAAGCAGGTGCGCAATATTCTGGGCCGGTTGAGCTCCACCGATTCCAGCCTGCGGCTGCGCATGCGGCTCACCTCGAACCCCGGCAACGTCGGCGCCGCCTGGCACCAGACGCTTTTTCTGCGCGGCCACTGCCCGGTGCACAACGCGCGCGACGCGGCCCAACCCGGCCAGCTTTACCGCGACCGCTGCTGGCCTTCCGATGGCGAAGCCATTCCCTTCTCCGTTGCCTTTATTCCCGGCAAGCTCTCCGACCACAACCTGTTGGACGCGAATTACTCCAAGCGCCTGCACATGATGTCTGGCGGCGCAGCAGCCGCCATGGAGCAGGGCTGCTGGTGCACGCTCGAGGGCGCCTACTTCCCTTTCATGCACGCAGGCATGGTGCGCCCGCTGGCCGAGGCGGGCGTGGAGTGGTGGCACAACCACTTCCTCTCGATCGATTACGGTTACGGCAAATCCTCTTCTTCGGTGGGGCTTTACGTCCGCGGGCCGGCGGAGTTGCGGCAGAGCACAACCATTCCCGGCATCGAGTCGCTACGACTGCAACAAGAAGATGGCCCGGAGTTTCCCCAGGGGCGCATCCGCAAGATCGGCGAGCTGGTGGTGCCGCACGTGCCCGCCTATGAGCTGGCGCAGATGGTGGTGGAAGCCTTTATTCAATCACCCGAGGAAAACGGGCAGCGGCGGCGCATTGTGGCTGCCTATCTTGACCCCGCCAACTTCAAAGAGATTGGCGACGGCCACACCATTGCCGACCAGATCAACGAAGTCTTTGAGCCGTGGGATATCGCATGCGAGCGTGCCTCGAACGACCGCCTGGGCGGCTGGCAGTTGCTCTACCGCATGCTGCGCACGGGCGAGTTCGAGATCACCGACGTATGCCCGCGCACCTTCGAAGCCCTGCGCACGCGCATGCATGACGATGCCAGGCCGGGAGACATTCGCAAGATAGCCGGCGATCCCCTGGATGACGTAGCCGATGAGACACGCTATGCCTTGTACACCTTTATCCAGCAGGCCACGCAGCCGCGGCAGTTAACGCTGCAGTACGCGGTACGCGGACTGGATGTGGGCTCGGCTGCAATCCGCTGGCAGCAGAAGGAAGAGGAGCTGGATCGCGAAGAAGCGCCGATCAGGACTACAGGCCGCATGGGATTCGGGCCGCGCCGGGGAAGGCGATTTTAGACTGAAGTACAAACTTGACAATGATTGAAGATAACGCCGATAGTATTGACATTATGCGGCTCGGTGATTAGTCTCGGGTGCGATGCAGCGAGGTGAATATGCCGAGTAAACCCGCAAAACTCGGTTAGAGATCTTACGGTTGGCGCCTCTGGATGCATGGGTCGCCCTTTCTGAAGATGAATCAAAGATTATCGCGGTTGCAAGAACGTACTCTGAGGTCGTAGCTCTTAGTCGTAAAAACGGTGTGCACCGATCCAGTGATCTTAAAGACCCCTAGTGAGTGGGCCCCTCTTTCCGTATAGCTCCAGGTGAAACTTCCCTACAGCATCTCCCCGAATAAACACGGTGGATTCTTTTACTCAGCGATTCTAAAGGTGAGTTTGGCACTTCCCATTACCTAACTCTCCCCGGACAGAGCGCATTGAGGCATTGATTGACTCGGGCTCGACGCGCTGTCTTTTTCATGCCGATATTGGACGCTTTTTGGGGCTTGACGTTGCGGCGGGCAGCGAAAGAAGAAACGCTGGGCATTAGCGGCGCTTGACATTACTTATTTGCATGACGTCGTGCTCTTTATTCCCGGAGGTGCAGTCATGACCCAGAGCCGGATTCAAGGAGAATCTTCCACTTGCCGGCCTTTTGGGCATGCAGGGCTTCTTTCGAGCATTTCGTTATTACCTTTGATCAAGACGCACTTGCTTGCGGTTTGCAACGGATAGCGCACGCCTGACCTCGAGAGTTAAAAGACGGCCCCTCACTCCCGCTCACTCGAAAATCTGCAAGTGCGCGCGTCGTAGTGCAAGCGCACAGTCCCCAGCGGACCATTGCGCGCCTTGGCGATAATCAATTCGCCCTTTCCCGACCAACGACGGATCTTCGCGGTTGTAGTATTCCTCGCGATGCAGAAAGAGGACCATGTCGGCATCCTGCTCAATGGCTCCGGACTCGCGCAGGTCAGAAAGGACCGGCCGCTTGTCCACGCGCTTATAGAGTTCGCGGTTCAATTGCGACAACAGAATCACCGGCACGTTGAGCCGCTTGGCCAATCCCTTCATCGCGCGGCTGATGGCGGCGACCACCTGCTCGCGGTTTTCCATGCCCTTGCGCTCCGCCGCCATCAAACCCAGGTAGTCGACGACCACCAGGTCGAGGCCGGCGCTCGCTTGCAGCCGCGCCGCCTTGGCCTCAATCGACACCGCGGTCTGCGCCGGCTGGTCATCGATGTATAACGGCGCGTCGATAATCTCGGCCAGCGCGCGCAGATAGTATTGTTTCTGCACCTCACTCAGCCGGCCGTGGCGATGCGCTTGTAAGTCCACCTGCCCGCGCGCACAACACATGCGGTCAATGAGCGCCTTGCTGGGCATCTCCAAACTGAAGAAGGCCACCGTCTTGCCCGACATCGCCACATGTACGGCGATGTTCCCGGCCACCGCGGTCTTGCCGATCGAAGGCCGCGCACCCAGGATCGTCAACTCCTTCGGTTGAAACCCGGCAGTGAGATGATCCAGGCACCAGAAGCCGGAGGCGATGCCGGTAAGCCGCGCGCTATGTTCAAAGATTTCGTCAATGCGGGGATAATGGCTTTTGACATACTCGCCCACCGAGGTCAGGCCGGCGGTAATGGCCTGGCCGGCAATCCTGCGAAAGGCAGACTCGGCCTCGGCCAGAACCTCCTCGGCGGAGCCGGACTGGTCGCCGGCCAGCGCTCCTACCCGGTCGCTCTCGGCGATGGTTTGCCGCAGAAGAGACTTGTCCTTGACGATGCGCACATATTCTTCGATCGATAGCCGTCGCGGTAAGCCCTCGGTAAGGCTGGCGAGATAGGCCACTCCGCCGATCACCGACAGCTCCTTGTTACGCTGTAACTGCTCGGCCAGAGTTACAATATCGACGCTCTTGCCTTCGGTCATCAACTCGCCCATGCGCAGGAAGAGACGGCGATGCGAATCGAGCGAAGAAGTCGGCGGCCGCGATACGGCCGGCCGCCTCCTGGTAATGGCCGTTGTTGAGCAGAATGGCGCCCAGGATCGCCGTCTCCGCAACCATGCTGGCGGGCAGGCCGTCGCTGCTTTTCGCGCCTCGTCCGGTATGCGCGCTCATGTGCTGCGCCCCGTCCGGTCCGCGCGCGAAATACTGCCAGCTCCGCTTGCGAGCGGCGCCAGGCTGCAATCTCCGGCGCATCCGGCGGCAGAAAGCAGACAATTTCCTTGGTCGCGCTGCTATAGAGAAATGCCATCTCACCGTCCGTGTAATCGAGCACAATTACGGTGCGTGAATTAGTAAGTTTGCGGGCATACTTCACATCCCCCTTCTGCACCCGCCGGATCAGGGTTTGCCGCGCTAACTTCCCCACCTCCAGACCGAAGCCGCGACCAGGCGCAATCTTTCACCTGCTGGCGCCCGGCTTTCCTATCCGGCTTGCTCGCATGCAGCGGCCTTACTCTGTTCCCGTCCAGCCGCGGGCTTTTGGCCGCGCAGCAGCAGATCCGGAGGGCGCCCGCGTGGCAACAGAATGGCGGAGTTCCGATTCTTGCACTGGCTCATGCACGAGCCGCGGGAATGCGGCTGCGCATGCCCAGAGCCCTCATACCGCCGGTGTATCTTCCCTGGACTGGAACTTCGCGGCGCTGCACCGCGCGCATACGCTTGCTGTCGCGCACCAGGATGGCCATGGTGTCGTCATCCACTCTGCGCGCGGCCAACCGCCGTGCGGCTTTTTCCGATATACCCCAACGCTCTGCAACATCCAGGATGGAATGGGCGGAGCGAGGACGTCCGCCGCCATGTCTCCGAAGAGGACTCATAGCGCTATCTCCAATATTCTTGGGGGAGGAACCAAGGGCAAAATGAAGGGTCAGCCGGGGAGGAGGGTACCCTTCAAACACATAACTATTTCTGTCATAGTTACGACTTAACTAAGTCAAAGTATGCATCAAGATTGGTTAGTGCGCAAGAATCATAAGCACTATTTATATCGTGTCGTAAGTAACACGCTGGTAAGTATCCAGGCTATCTTTTGCTTACGTAACCTTAAGTGTTATCTATCCTGCCATGTGCAGATTTCATCGCATCGGCTGAGTGGTCTTGTTGCTTATCGGAAACACGGCTCAACGGCGGCGGACAAAGACGGCATTAAATCAGCTGTTTGCGCAATTCACTCGACGGGAAGAAGAGGGCCGGAGCGAAATTCACGCCGTTGCGGATCAGAGACAGCACCTGAGTCGGGTTCGCTTTCTCCGTGCAGCAGCTATTTTACCTCAAGCGAAACTCCTCCGTGTCGTCCGGCTGCTCCAGCAACTGCGCGGTATCATTGCGGACATTCCCCACCGCTTTGTCCACCTTCCAGGCGATCATTTGTTCCGCCGGGAAAGGCCGCAGCAGGTCCAACGGCGGCTGCGCCGGATCGCCGGCGCCCAGCCAGCGGGCATAATCCTTGCGCTCGATAATGACCGGCATCCGATTGTGCAGCGGAGCGACCACCTGGTTGGGATCCGTGGTGATGACAGAGAAGGTCTCCACCCACTCCCCGCCGGCAGGATCTTTCCATCGCTCCCATAAACCGGCGAAGCCATAAGGTTCGCGGCTGGCGAGTGCGATGGCAAAGGGCTGCTTGTGTTTCGGGTCCAGCTTCTGCCACTCATAGAATGCGTCCGCGGGCACCAGGCAGCGGCGACGCTTGAAGGCCTCACGAAAAGCAGGAGCGGTGGCCACCGTCTCGGCTTTGGCGTTAATGGTGGAGTAGCCGATCTGCGCGTCCTTCGACCAATAAGGAATCAAGCCCCAGCGCATGAGGACGATCTCGCGCATGCCCGTATCGCGGTTCAGGCGCACCACTGGTTGGAAGGTCTGCGGGGCGACATTGTAGCTCGCGCCCCATTCCAGAGCATCGTCATCTTCGGCGCCGAACCAGGCAGCGATCTCTCTCCGGGTTGACTTACGCACATAACGCCCGCACATAACTTGATGATAGCAACCAGGCGTCGTATTGCTGCCGCTCCCTAACAGAACTCAGTAGGAAAGGACGAGTGCCCCACGTTCGCACCGGCGTACGTGGGTTGAAAATAGACCACGAATTCGTGGATCGGAAAGTAAAAGCATTCGAAACATATCCTTTCAACCCAGGTACGCTGATGCGAACCTGGGGCACCCGTCTAGATCCTATGGCGTTCTCAGTGGGGAAAGGCTTCGGCCAACGAGCGGCCCACACTCGGCAGGGAGCCTTTACTCAAAACCAGCAGGCGAAGTGGAGCTGCATTCTTCTTCACTTCGCGGCATTCGAGAACGCGAGTCGAGAACTGGTCCAGTCCGGGAAAGGGACGAAAGCTTTTGTTCAAGGTACAAACCAATAGCGTGCGTTCATGCATCAACGGTGCAAGGTCGTCCAGGTAGTACTCCAGCGACCAGTGGAAGCCGATACTGTAAAACCCATAGATCAAGTCATAAGGTCCGGGCAATGCGGCCAGAGGCAGTTGCGCGGCATCGAAGATCTTATAGGATGTGATCCCGTTGTAGTCCAGCATGGCCTGTAAGAGCGAGAGGTTCCCGCAGAAGGACGAGGTATCCGGCCACTGCGGAGGATGCTCGTAATACTTTTGTTTGTATTTGGTGCTGGTGCCGTTGGCGTCGTAGAGACTTATCTCGCTGCCCGGCGGCAAAAGCCCCTTCTTCTGGAAGAAGACCACCGATCGGCCGAAGCCTGGACCAATCTCCAGAACGCGCTTCGGTTTATCGACCTCCGCAAACAGCGGCGCCAGCGCTTCGTACTCCGCTGCCGAAGCAGCATTGCTTTCCCTTTGCCAGAACAGCCGGGAAGCCTCATCGGCCTTGAGCGGCAGGCGGGTGGAAATGAGACGAATCGCAGCCACCACTTCTTCGGTAAAGGGCGGAGCAAGAAATAGCTGCTCTGCGGAACTGGCCTTGGGGTCGAGAATCGACCTGCCGCGAAGCCGGTTGAGTGAAGCTTTCATGAACAAGCAGGCACCTTCTTTAAAATCTACTTTGCATGGGCAAGTGTAGCTTTCACAGTGAACCACCTCGTCCCAAGTTCCACTTAGGAACGCGGTTGTCCGTTCCATCACTTCCGGTATCGTCTCGATGTAGTCGGATTTGTTATGCTAGCTGGGACGACTTTGTGCGTCCGGAGAATCCCCTTTGAATACAAAAGAGATCTTAGAACACATCAATAGCGAAATCACACGACTGCAGCAAGTGAAGGCTTTGTTGCAAGGTACGACCAATGGTCATAGCCGGAGTGCAGGCTCCGTCAATGGTTCGGCAGCGCCTAAGGTCAAAGGCAAGCGCGTACTGAGCGTAGAAGCTCGTAAGAAGATCGCGGCCGCACAACGGAAGCGCTGGGCGAAAGCAAGAAAAGCTCAGGTCTAAGGAAAAGAATGTTACTGAGCCATGAATGCGGTTTCACAGTAGCTATGCCCGATCGCTGATCGCGACCACTGTGAAACCGCATTAGCGTCCTCAACGTAACATTACCTACTACCAAAACAATTCAGATGTTCCAGCCGCCGTCGATCACGTGCGTCTGCCCGGTGGTGAAGCTGGACTCATCCGATGCCAGATACACCGCCAACGCGGCGATCTCTTCCGGGCGGCCTAACCGGCCCATGGGTTGGCGCGCGATAAATTCACGGCGCACCTGCTCCACGTCGCCCTGCGCGGCGATGCGCCCATCGAGCGAAGGCGACTGCACCGTGCCCGGACAAATGGCATTGCAGCGGATGCCCTGGCGCACAAAGTCGATGGCAATCGCCTTGGTCAAGCCCACCACCGCCGCCTTCGAACTGGTATAGACAAACCTATTCGGCACGCCCCGGACACTGGACGCAATCGACGCCATATTGACAATGCTTCCCCGCCCCGCGCGCAGCATGCCAGGCAGAAACGCGCGACACGTGCGATACATTGAGCGGACATTCAGGTCGAAGGAGAACTCCCAATCCTCTTCCTTGCAGTCGAGGATGGTGCCGTTATGCACGTAGCCGGCGCAGTTAAACAAGATGTGCGGCTCCGGCAGCTGGGCCGCGAGTTGTTCAATCTCCGCCGGGTTGCGCACATTGAGCTCGCGGCAAACCATCTGCGGCTGTTCCGCGGAGAGAGTATCGAGTGCCGCGCGGTTGATATCTGTCGCCCAAACGGTGGCGCCTTCGCGAGCAAAGGCAATCGCCGTCGCCCGTCCAATTCCCTGTCCAGCGGCTGTGACCACAGCGGTCTTTCCAGCCAGTCGTCCACTCATCCAATTCCCCCATGAACAGCAACTTTCGATTCTAACCTGTGCCTAAATCTGCACACCTCTTCAAGGAGCTGTGACTCGGGTGCCCCATGTTCGCGACTTCCGCGTACCTGGGTTGAAGATGTTTTTGGCGAAGCCCCACAATTGGTTCTCACGACGAGGCGCTCGGTTTGGCGATTAAACAAAAGCAATCGAAAAATTCCTTTTCAACCCAGGTACGCTGGGGCGAACCTGGGGCACCCGTCCAGACCCTTTACCGGAGAAGAGGGGGATGGATTTTTACTCGCCTTTTCCTTCCAGTCCCATCGCCACACACAGTGCAGACACATCACCGATCTGCTCTCCTAGAGCTGCGGGAACAATCTCACAGGCGCGCAACGTTTGCGGCAACGCCTCCCGTTCCATCGTTCTGCGCATGGGCGCGAGCAAATGCTCGCCCATGCGCCACGCCAATCCTCCAAGCACGATGCGCTGCGGGTTCAGCACATCGATCAACATGGCAAGCGCCTGGCCCAGCCGCGTTCCGGAGCTGCGCAGAATGCTGAGCGCCACCGCATCCCCCGCCTGCGCCGCTATGCCCACATCCCGCGCCGTCAATGCACCCTTCGCCATCTGCGCGTGCAACATGCTGGAGCGCCCGCGCTTTTCCGCCTGCGCCAACATGCGCACGGCGAGTTGCGCGATGCCGCCCCCGCTGGCCCAGCCTTCAATCGACCCCGCCTTGTGATAGCCGACCGGTCCCGTGGGGCTCAGCCGCACGTGACCGATCTCGCCCGCATCCCCATTGGCTCCCAGGTACAAGCTGCCGGCGGCGATAATGCCCGCACCCAGGCCCGTACCCAGAGTAAGAAAAACCATGTGCTCGCTGCCCACGCCGGCGCCGAATCGATGCTCCGCCACCGCGCCCGCATTGGCATCGTTCTCCAAACGGCAAGTGGTGCGAAACTCCTCGCCCAGCAAGCGGCAAATCGGCACATCCACCCAGGTAGGAAGATTAGGCGGCGCCTGAACAATTCCTTTCACCCGATCGAGCGGGCTGCCACAACTAACGCCGATGGCCGCGATCGAATCCTGGCCAAGGCCTTGCTGCGCCAGCAAGCTGCGCGCGGATTCCACGATGCGATCGAGAGCGTACTGCGGCCCCCGCTCCGGCATGGTTGCAAACTCCACCCGTCCCAAAGTTTCCGGAGGACGCGCAGAGAGCACCACCGCAGTCTTGGTACCACCCACATCAACGCCGAGATAGATTTTCTGCATGGTCTAGTTAATCAGCACCGCCTGGTCGTGAATCGCATGGGCGCGCCAGGGCACCGGTTACGTGAGCACAGATATTCTCCTGGCCTACATGCTGCGCAAACACGGTCTGTGCCATCAAGCGCGCGGGCTGCGCGCGCGCGCCGCACAAGAGCAACGTTCGCCCCGAACCGCGCACCTCGAGCGCCAGCCGCTCCAGTGCCTGCAGTCCGGTCGAGTCAATGGCCGTCATATTACGCAAGCGCAGCACCACGATCGGCGGCAGCGTAGGCAGCTCGCGGCGAATCTCGTCGATCTTCTCCGTGGCCCCAAAAAGAAACGGTCCGTGGATACGATAAATCGCCACGAACGGACGGGATATCCTTGCCCTGCAGCACGTGCACGCGTCCGTCTTCGACATCATCTTCGGTCACCCGCGTCACTGTAGTCGTAAGCGTAACCTTGCGGATGAAGACCAGCGCCGCCAGAATCATGCCCCCCTCCACAGCGACTGTCAGGTCGGCAAAGACGGTCAGCAGCAGGGTCGTTAGCCATACCCCAATCTCCATTTTGGAAAGCTTCAGGATCTGCGGTATCTCATGCCACTCGCCCATGTTGTAGCAGACCACCATCAGGATGGCGGACAGTGCTGCCAGGGGAATGAACTTGGCCAATCCAGCGGCGAAGAGCAGCACCGCGAGCACCGTCAGGGCGTGGACCATGCCGGCCACCGGGCTCACCGCTCCGCAGCGAATGCTGGTCGCGGTACGGGCAATGGCGCCGGTAGCGGGCAGCCCTCCAAAGAGCGGAGACAGGATATTGGCGATGCCCTGCGCCGTAAGTTCGACATTAGGATTGTGCTGATCGCCGCTCATGCGATCTGCAACCACCGCGGACATCAATGACTCGATGGCGCCCAGCAGCGCAACCGTAATGGCGGGAGAGATCAGCGTCCTGACCGTGCTGTATTCGAAGACCGGCACATGGAAATGAGGAAAGCCCGAAGGGATTCCCCCAAATCGCGAGCCCGATCGTCTCCACCGGCAGATGCAGGAAGTAGACCGCCAACGGTGGCCGCGACCAGGGCCACGATGTAGCCGGGCACCCGCGGTGCAGCCAACGGATCACCACGATCAGCAGCAGCGAGGCGCCGGCCAGCAGCGTGGTGGTCAGCGAAATGGTATGGGCATTGCTCCAGCACCACCCGCATGCGCCCCACAAAATCCCCGGGCACCGGCCCGGTGCGCAATCCGAAAAAGTCTTTGATCTGGGTGCTGGCGATGAGGATGGCGATGCCATTGGTAAAGCCCACGATCACCGGACGAGGGATAAACTTGACCGCCGCACCCAGGCCGGTGACTCCCAGCAGGATAAGCAGGACGCCGGCCATGATGGTGCAGATCAGCAGGCCATTGAAGCCATAGCGCGCCAGAATGCCGGAGATGATCACGACAAACGCGCCGGTGGGGCCGCCGATCTGGTTACGCGAGCCGCCCAGGGCGGAAATGGCGAACCCGGCGACCACCGCGGTATAGAGACCTGCCTCCGGCGGCGCCCCGGAGGCGATGGCAAACGCCATCGAGAGCGGCAAGGCGACCAGTCCCACGGTGATGCCGGCCGCCAGATCGGCCCCGAATTTCTTGCCGCTGTAGTCGCGTAAGGCGACCAGGGACTTAGGTGTCCAGCCGGTAAGCTTCATAACCGTGGCAGTCCACCTTATTGGGTCTTGATGCGTTCGCTGACCCTCTTGGCCAGTTTGCTGATCTCGTCCGCCTGCTTCAGCGCATCCGTCGGCAAGGTGGTGGTTGAGTTCCCTTGTCCACTTCCGCCTTCAAGGCGGTCGCCAGACTCACCAGGCGGGCGGTGTCGTCGATCAGCTCATGCTGATGCTCTAGCCGCAGCCGCTTCAACTGCCGCTCTTGTATCTCCCGGGTTGCGTAGGGCTCACTCTCCGGTTGCCGCGGCTCGGCATTTCCAATCGGACTTGTTCGGCGGTGAGCCCGTGGTGATCGGCCCATAACTGCGCGTGCGCCATCCCCGGGTGAGCCGCCACCACCAAAGCTCCCACCAGGATCACGATCACTGCCCACAACCGGGTTCGCGACAAATCGCCCACTTGGCCCTCACTGTCGCTTTACCTTGAGAGACTAGCCCCCATTCTTTCATTCTTTCCTTGAGGTTTTTGCTCAGTTTCTGGATCTCGTCGGCCTTGCGCACGGCGGCCAACGACAAGGTGTTGTTTCCGGCTTTTTCTACCTCGGCTTTCAACTCCTGGACCAACTGCAGCAGGTAGGCTGAGTCTTTCCGAAGTTGTTGCTCCTCAGGGGTACCGGGCGGGGAGGCGGCGGCGCGGATTCGCCATGGTTGCTCCGCCGCAGGCTTGCCTGCCGAGCTTGGCCTGCGTCGCCTTCCGCATAGTCTGCTCCGCCGCAGGCTTGTCCGGCGTTGCTTGATCCGCAGGCCTGGTCCGCCGCAGGTTTGTCCGTCGCTGCCTGATCTGCAGTAGCTTGATCCGCCGCAGGCTTGTCCGGCGTTGCCTGATCCGCAGGAGCAGGCCTGTCTGGCAGTCGCCGGTTCTCGGCTTAGCCTGGTCCGACGCTAGCTTGATCTGCGGCAGTCTGCCGGGTCCGTCTCGTCGAAAATCGCTGAGCCTGATCATGATCCGCTGAGCTTGGTCCGCCGGTTGATCTCTGATCCGCAGGCTTGTCCGGCGTGGCCTGGTCCGCGTAGCTGATCCGCCGCGGCCTGGTCTGGCTGCGCCCGATCCGCCGTAGCCAGATCGCCGTCTGCCGGCATGCCGGCTGCGCCGTCTGGCTCTTGGCGGAGGACGACTGGCCGGCGGGCAGCGCCCGCCGTCGAGACCATCCCACACCCAGGATGACCGCAACCACCCACCGCTCAAGTAGCATCATAGGGTGCCAGTGTACGCCTCCTTTTTCTCCCTCGTCTCCCTCTTCGCCATCGCTTGAGCCAACACCTTCGTTTCTTCGCGGTCTGGACCAGGAATGGCTTTCCGATGTGCAGGAATTTCTCCACACCGGCCTGCCCAAACTGATCTTTATCGCCCTCTATGCCTGGGCGCTCATCCTGGTGGTCAACTTCGTCACCGGCCGGGTGATGAAGGTCGCCGAGCACCGCGACGCGCTGGGAGTCGTGCGCGGCGCCCAGTTGCGCACGCTGGCCACGGTCATCCGCGCTACCGGCATCGTCATCGTAGCGCTCCTGGCCTTTCTGCAGATCATGGAGAACGTTCTCCATTTCAACCTGGGACCGCTCCTGGCCAGCGCGGGGATCGCCGGCGTGGCTATCGGCCTGGCGGCACAGACCATTGTGAAAGACGTGCTGAACGGCATCCTGATTTTGATTGAGGACCAGTACAACGTGGGCGACGTCGTCACCCTGGCGGGCATGACCGGCACGGTCGATACCATGACCCTGCGCGATACCACGGTCCGCGGCTTTGACGGCACGCTCTACATCATTCCCAACAGCCAGATCACCAATGTGGCCAACCAAAGCCGCGACTACTCCGTCGCCACGCTGAACGTCTCGGTCGACTTCTCCGCCAATCCCGACCAGGTGATCCCGCTGCTGAAGAAGATCGCGCTGGAAGTGCGCAACGAACCGGCCTTCAAGGACGTTTTTGTCGCCGACCCGCAGGTCTTCGGGGTGGACTCGATCAAGGGAACCGAAGTCATCTATCCCATCCAGATCAGGACCCTTCCGCGCAAGCAATTCGAGGCCATGCGCGAGATGCAGCGGCGTATCCGCCTGGCGCTGGAGGAGCACAATATGCTGCCCGGCAGCCCCTATCGCGTGCTCAGCGGCTCACCGCCGGCAGCGAAGGCCGAGGCCGAAGCGGCAGCAGCCCCCGATCCCACGATGGCTAAGCCCAACGAGACCAATCCCTTTACCGGAGAGTAACGTCTGGGCTATTCGAGCCTGCCCGGCCCGTTCGAAGCCTGCCAACTGTTCTCAAAAGAGTACAATTGTTCTCATTGTGAGAACAGAGACTCTAATGCGCTGGGCGATCTCCTCTTCGGCCAGACCCGAGGCCGCATTCTGGCGCACCTATACGGTATGCCTGACCAGGCCTTCTTTACGCGCCAAATTGCGCGTCAGGTAGGTACGAGTGCTGGAACCGTGCAACGGGAGTTGGAGACTGCTCTCGCAGATTAGGATTGATCGAGCGGTCCGCCGACCGGGATGCAGGTCTTCTATCAAGCCAACAGGGACCATCCTGCATATGCGGAACTCCATTCGTTGATCGCCAAGACCGCAGGCGCCTTTCATATCCTTCGTTCAGCCCTCGCGCCCCTCGCAAAAAAAATCGCCTTTGCTTTCGTCTATGGGTCGATGGCGCGAGGCGACGAGAATGCCGGGAGCGATGTGGATCTTATGGTCATCGGCGGCGTGAGCCTGGATGAACTACTGGCGCAATTGACTTCCGCAGAGCGGGACCTCGGACGCTCGATCAATCCCACTGTCTTTTCTTTGAGAGGAGTTCAAGTCCAAATTGAAAGACGGAAACCATTTCTTGAAGTCGGTGACGCGAGGCGAAAAGGTTTTTATCATTCGGAGACGAAAATGAGCTTAGAAAAATGGGTTGAATACGGTTGGCTCAAAGCAGAACCACCAAGCCCAGAGGAAATCAGAGGCTTGTTTGGTATCGTCGCGCGCGATCTCAGGGACGCGAAAGTAGACGCCATTTCCGACGATCGCCGCTTTCAAGCAGCCTTCAGCGCCGCGCTCGCTGCGGCCAATACCGCACTGCGAGCGAGCGGCTATCGAACCAGAATGCAAGTAGGACATCATCAGAAGATTGTTGAATCCCTTGAATTCACGGTCAAAGCCGATCCCAAACTGATTCAGAAGCTGCTGGTCTTCTCGAAGAAGCGGAATGTGGCGAGCTACGATGCAGCCGGTAATATCTCGCAACAAGATCTGAAGAAGCCCTTAAAGTTGCGATTGAGCTGCAACGAAATGTAGCCACATGGTTGCAAGAGAATCATCCAGAGCTGATGTCACGTTCAACGGATCAGTAACCGTATCCATAACAGATACGCCCTACCCCGTCCCTATCGCCTCGTGGGGATCTGCTCCCCCGTTTCTAACCCTGCAACAAGCCGAGCAGCTGCTCCGGGCTGGCCGTCGGCGGAAGGCAGGAGGTTCCCCGGCAAACCACGGCGAAGCTGTGCGCCGCCTTGAGGTCCGGAAGCAGGGGCAGCGTTTCGGCCAGCACGGGCGGCAGTTCTTGCCGTCACCTGCGCCCGGGTCAAACGGATCACGCTCTTGTTCACCGCGTAGCCCATGATGGCAGCCGCCTCCAGTTCATCGGCGGCGGCGTCTTCTCCAATCACCACCACCTGCACCGGCGGCAGCAGCAGCCGCTCCAGGGCCAAGCCATAGGTTCCCGCGTAAAGCCCGAAGTGGGTCACCACGCCGGCAAAGGCCTCCAGAGTGTCCTCCGCTTTTTCCCGCAGATCGGCCCGCCCATTCAGCGCTTCCAGGCGCAGCAACGCCCCCGCGGCGGCCGGGTTTCCCGCCGGCACGGGCGAATCCTGCAGCGGCTTGCGCCGTGCCGTCAATGCGCCCAACAGCTCTGGTCCCTTGGCCTTGGCGTCGAAAAAGCCTCCGCCGACGGGGTCGTAGAACTCCGCAATCATGCGCTCAGCCAGGTCCAGGGCCGCGCGGTAATACTTCGCTGAGCCGGTCGCCAGCCAGCCATCCAGGCAGGCGTGGGTGAGAAAGGCGTAATCGTCCAGCATGCCCGCCACCCATTTCGTTCCCGTCGACGCGCCACCGGTGTAGGAGATCACGTGGGCCAGCCCGCGTTCCGGGTGCAGGCCCTCAGCCAACAGCCGGTCCAGAGTCAACAGCGCAAAGGCTTTTACCTCGGGCAGCCGCAGCACCTGCGCCGCCTCGAAGTACGCGGAGACCGCGAGCGCATTCCAGTTGGTATAAACCGTGGTATCGATGAACGGCGTGGGCCGCTGTCCGCGCGCCGCATACAGCCGCGCATGGGCTCTACCCAGCAGCCCCCGCGCCTCCTCCCGCTCCTTACCCGCCTTGGCCGCCACCACGTCCAGCGTCTGTTTCACGTGCAGCACGTTCTTGGCGGGATTGTGGTGCATGTCCCCCAGGTCGCCGATGTCGTAGTAGGCGGCGGCAATCTCCATCTCCTCCGGCGTGAGCACCGCGGCAGCTTCGGCCTTGGTCCAGGTGAAGTAGTCTCCATCGTCGTCCAGGTCGATATCCGCATCCTGCGAGGCGTAGAAGCCGCCCCGCTCACGGTCCGTCAGCCACGTGTCCATCCAGCGGATGATGTCTGTGGCCACCCGCGCCGACTCCACGCCCACGTAGCTTTGAAAGGCATGCACGTAGTTCTTCAGCAGCTCGGCGTTGTCGTACAGCATCTTTTCAAAATGCGGCACCACCCACGCCTCATCGACGGAGTAGCGATGGAAGCCCCCGCCCAGGTGGTCGTAGACGCCGCCCAGCGCCATCTTCTCGAGCGTGACCACGGCCGCCTCCCTGGCCGCCTCGTTGCCCGTGCGTCCTGAGACATCGAGCAGCAGATCGATGGCCGAGGGATGGGCAAATTTGGGCTGGGACCCGAAGCCTCCATGGTGGCGATCGAACTTCTCCACCGCCGACTCCACCATCTTGTCCACAATGCTCATGCTCAGGCTGTCTGAGCGGCCGGCAAAGTTCTCGTTGTATTCGATGGCCGCGACCACGCTGCCGGCCGATTCCAGCACCTCGTCGCGGCGCGTCTTCCAGGCGTCCACCATGCTGCGCAGCACGCGCTCGAAGCCCGGCCGCCCGTAGCGGTCGTCGCGGGGAAAATACGTTCCCCCAAAAAACGGCTGGCCCTGGGGGGTCAGCACCGCGGTCAGAGGCCATCCGTTCTGGCTGCTAATGGCGGCGACCGCGGCCTGGTAGCGCGAATCCACATCCGGACGCTCGTCGCGGTCGACCTTGACCGCGACAAAGTTTTCGTTGATCACCGCGGCCAGGCCGGGATCCTCGTAGCTCTCGCGGTCCATCACGTGGCACCAGTGGCACCACACGGCCCCGATATCCAGCAGGATGGGCTTGTCTTCCCCAGCTGCGCGGGCAAAGGCTTCCGCGCCCCATTCATGCCACTGGACCGGCTGGTGCATGGCGGATCGGAGATACGCAGAGGAGGCTTCGGCGAGGGAGTTGGTCGGCTCTGTCATCTCTCCCAAGTCTACCTAGGAGCGCGCCGGGGATAGATTCACGCTGTGTTTGCGAGATCGAGGCTGTCGCGCGACTACAGAGTGCTCTTTATCGGCAGAAGCGATCGCCCTAGACAGCGTCAGCTCAGCCCGGACGTCTGTGAGCCAGCCCTACATGGCTGCCTCATCGTTCCCAATACAGCGACGTGGCCCAACCGCATCGTTTTTCGCGAATTGTAGGATCCACCGAAGGCGACGCGCGAGTGCGTCGCGATGAGAAAGGAGTGAAGATGCATCCAGTCGATCTCCAATCCGGAGTCACGCGAGTCTGGGATCCACCCGTACTCCTGGAATTCGGGATCATCGTTCGGATCCGCTAGTGCGCAGCCCAGCCGCGGAGAGCCGTCGTTTCGCCAGCACGGTGTACACCCACATCATCACCGGGGCAAAAACAATGAGGTACACATTGGGCGCGCTGATGAACATGTCATAAAGAATCCCCGGGTGCAGGAAGTAATAGCCGCTCAACAACCCCATGCGGTAGTAAAAAACCAGGATCGCGACCACCGTGACTAAGGGGATCAGAAAGCCGCGCCAGCGCACGATCCAGCGCGGAGAAACGCATAGCAGCAGCGGCAGCCCCAGGGGCAGCGAATCCTGCCATCGACATGGCGAGGCTGAAGGCGCCCCACACCACCAACCCTTCGGCCACGGTGTTGGGCAGCTCGCTGGCGTGGGCATCGACATAGCGCCAGGCCATACTAACCACGAAGGGGATAGTCACCAGCCAGCCTGCCAACCAACCTGCCAGAAAAGCCAGCATTGCGTACTTCAGCCGTGTCCGCCAGGTGAATGTCATCGTCCCATGGTCTATAGGGAACCCGCGAGCCGCTGCGCCACTTCGAAGTACAGGTCCACCGCCTCCAGAAGCTCGCGCTTGGCAATCTTCTCAAACGGCGTGTGCGCCACATGGATGGAGCCCGGCCCCAACAACAGCGGCTCACCCCACTGGCTGAGCGCGGGAATATCGGTGGTGAAGGCCGCCACCATGGTGTCCAGCCCCTCGATCTGGCGCATGCGGATGAAGGGAATTTCCAGGGTAAACTCCACCTCGGCCAAGCCGGCCGCCGCCTGCTCCACCGCCTTGCGGGTCTCCTCCGAAGGCCCTACCAGGCGGATCAGCACCTGGGCCGTAGCAGCATCGGCAATCACATTGGGAGCCCGGCCTCCCTCGATCACGCCGATGTTCAACGTGCTGGGGCCCACCCCCTCCGTGCTGGGTAACGGCAAGGTCCGCAGCCGCTCCAGAACCTGCACCAGCTTGTGCACCGCGCTATCGCCCAATTCCGGATAGGCGGAATGGGCCATGGTGCCATGGGCCTTGACCTCCACCCGCAGCACTCCTTTTGAGGCTAAGGCCAGGCGGTTGTCGGTAGGCTCGCCATTGATCAGAAAACGGCTTCCCTTGGGATGCAGATTGGCCTCCCGCGCTCCTGCCGAATCGCGCTCCTCGCCCACCACGAACAGCAGCGCGGCCGACTACCCCGGCCTCGCGCAGCCGCTCCGCCGCCGCCACTTGCGCGGCAATAATGCCCTTGGCGTCGCAGGAGCCCCGGCCGTAGAGATAAAGGTCATCCTCGCTGCTGGGGAAAAAGGGGGGCACGGTATCCATGTGCGTGGACAGCACCACATCCGGCCGCTTTCCATTGCCGGCATACACATTGAAGCGTTCGCCGGTGTAGCGGCTGTTGGGCGGCTGGGCCACCGCCGTCCGCTCCACGGCAAAGCCCCGCTCCCGCAGGAAGTTGTCGAGATACGCGCCCACCGCCGCCTCGTTGTAGGTAATCGATTCGATATCCACCAGCCGGCGAGTCAGGGCAATCGGATCAAGGGGAGTCATCGTTTTTCAGCATACCTGAGCCGCGCCGCTGATCCTTCCCCGGGCGATCCTTTAGGATACAAACGATGCCTCAGACCCCACCTCGTCCAGCTCCGGGTTGCTGCGCAGCGTAGACGATCTGCGCGGCCCCGACGGCCGGCTCGAAGCGCTGCTGAATATGGGGCGGCCCGATGCCCCCTACGCGGCCATGGTCTGCCATCCTCACCCGCTCTTCGGCGGAACCATGCACAACAAGGTCGTCTATCACGCCATGAAGGCCTTTCAGGCTTATGGGCTGCCGGTGCTGCGCTTCAACTTTCGCGGCGCCGGCTTGAGCGAGGGCACGCACGACAACGGCCGCGGCGAGGTGGGCGATGTGCGCGCCGCGCTCGACTGGCTGGAACAGGAGTATCGCCTGCCCGTGCTCTTCGCCGGCTTCTCCTTCGGATCGAACGTTGGTTTGCGCGCCTGCTGCGGCGATGTGCGGGTCAAGGGCATGGTGGCGCTCGGGCTTCCCGTGCAGGCCGGCGGGACGCGAGTATCACTACAGCTTTCTCTCCGGCTGCGCCGAGCCCAAGCTCTTTATCAGCGGTAACAACGATGAATTTGGCCCCCAGGCGGCAGTGGAAGCCGCGGTGGCCGGCGCAGCGCCACCGGCCACTCTGGTCATGATCCCTAGCGCCGATCATTTCTTCGCCGGCAAATTGGAGCAGATGCAGCAGGCGCTGACCGCCTGGCTCGAAGCCAACTTTCTGTCCGCGGAGATGGCGAAATGACGGAAGCCTGCTGCGCACCATGCATGAGGAAGCGCGCAGTATCTTTCACCAGGCGCTGCATCCTCGAGCATCGCCGCGGCCTTCGACCGCCGCTTTCCCACCGCGTTTCCCTTCGCTGCAGTATCAGCGGATCTACGCTGTGGCCCTGGGCAAGGCGGCTCTTCCTATGCTGGAAGCGCTATGCGCCCGTCTGCCGAGAGCGTTGGACGGCGGCGTGTGCTGCGGGCCGGTGCCGCCCTCGAACCGCGAGCCTGGGGTGGAGTACTACACCGGCGGCCATCCTTTGCCCAATGAGGATTCCTTCGCCTCCGCCCGCGCGGCGCTGCGGTTGTTGCGGCAGATGGGCGAGCGGGACTTCGTCTTCTTCCTGATTAGCGGCGGCGGCTCCGCCATGGTCGAGCTGCCGTTGGACGAGCGCATCTCGCTCGAAGAGACGCGCGCCCTCTACCAGGCGCTGGTGGGTTCGGGAGCGACCATCGCCGAGATCAACACCGTGCGCAAACACTTCTCCGCGGTCAAGGGCGGACGCCTGGCGGCAGCCGCAGGCCGCGCCGGGAGATTCTCCTTGCTGCTCTCGGACGTAGCGCCTCGCTACCTGGATGCGTTGGCCTCCGGGCCCACGCTTCCCGATTCATCCACGGTGGCGGAGTGCCGCGAGATCATCGACCGCTACCATCTGCGCGAGCGTTTCACCCCGGCGGTGCGGGCCTTCTTCGATGATCCCGATCTTCCCGAGACGCCGGCGCTGATCGACGCGCCCATCGAGATCCTGCTCTCCAGCGACGACCTGATCGACGCTGCCCGGACGAAGGCCCTGAGCTTAGGTTATGAAGTAGTGATCGACAATAGCTGTGACGATTGGGATTACGCCGATGCCGCTCGCTATCTGCTCGATCGCTTTGAACAACTGCGGCGTGAGCATGCCAAGCTGTGTCTGCTATCGGGCGGCGAAGTGACCGTACGCCTGGGCCGCGAGCACGGCGCCGGAGGCCGCAACCAGCAATTCGCCTTGGCGTGTGCCCTTGCGCTGGCCGGCGCAGGGGTCGCCCGTAGTCGTGCTGAGCGCCGGCAGCGATGGCATTGATGGCCACAGCGACGCTGCCGGCGCCATCGCCGATACGTCTACCGTGGACCGGGCCAAGGCTTTGGGAATCGATGCGGCCTCCGCCCTTGCACGTTTCGATGCCTACCCGCTCTTCACCGCGCTGGGCGACACGCTGGTCACCGGCCCCACACACAATAATCTGCGCGACCTGAGAATTCTGCTAAGCAATTAGCAAAACTGCAGGTCCCTCGACTTGCCGAATTTCCTGTTCCAGGAAATTCGGCCGCGCTCCCACGGCACCAGGGGCAGGCGGGATGACAAAATTTAAGGTAGTCATAACCTCAAGATTTGCGACAGGGATGTGTAGGGCGGGGATTTGCAGTTTCACTCGGATCTTCTGCTCGTACCTTCGTGGAAGCATGGTGGGAGCCCCCTGCTTTAGCAGGGGGGAGCGACGCTTCAGCGTCGCGGAAAGAATCGCAACTCCATCCATCGGGCTTTAGCCCCGGAATCCCCGCGGCTGAAGCCGAGGAGAGTAGCCCCTAATTGAGCCCAACTCAGTTTGGCAAGCTGAAAAAAAGACACTGCGAAATCACCATGGTTGCGAGGCCTGGAGGGCCGCGACCAAACGACAAATAACGAGCGCCGTAGGCGCGGCACCTTGCCAACCCAACCGTTATTTCCAGGCGCCCTGCAGCTCGCCTGGTGGCATGAGATTGGTGCCGCACCTACGATATCCCAGCCCTTACGGGCTGGGCTGACGTTTGGTGGCGGCCCTCCGGGCCTTTTGGTGCGCGTGGAGACCTGCAGTTCCGCTCGAATCAAACACAACTCCACAAAAAAAAGACGCCCATATCCGCCACCAAAAAGCGTGTCAGATATGGGCGTTACAGCATTTTCACTTCTGGCGCTCGTAGAGCAATCGCTCCAGAGGCGGCTTTCCCCCTTTGAAAAGCCGCCTCTGGTTGCCCTTCCCCCGTGCAGCCGGGAAGTGAAAACGCTTAGGGAGGTGGTTAGTACGTCAAAACCCAGCCATCGTGCGTCAGCATCAGCGTGGCCTGATCGACGGGCTGGTCCGACATGGACTTGGCTACCATCGGAAAGGCGTTACGCACTTCATCTTTCTTGGCCCAGCTGGGCGGGTTCTTGAGCACAAAGTGGTATTCCACTTTGGTCAGGGATTTGCCGTCGTAATCGACCGGCGCGGTGAAGTTCTCCACGCTGGTGACCTGGCGGCGGCCGTAGCAGAAGCGGCCCGCGCCTTCCGTCTTGCTGCCCGCGGCGGTCAATACATAGCGATTGATGGTATCCGCGCCCTCGGCGCTCTGTTCCCGTTCCAGCAGCCCGGCCTCGGCCAGCGCATCCAGGCGATGCCGCGTCTCCGACAGCAGCTTGTCATTTACCGACACTTGAAAAGGAAAAGGCATCGGCTTGGTGAACAGACAATCCTGACTAGCCGAATAATCGTGGTTGAGTGCGTCGGCAAGACTCGCTTTGCTCGCCACTCTGGAATCAGCGCAACCGGCTGCCAACACTGCACTCGCCGCCGCCAGCATCGCCATCTTCACTACCTTGCTATAGCCCTTCATGGTCTCCCTCGCGTCACAGCAACTGACTACATGAGTGAGATTAATCGAGATTAGAAAAACCGCCAGCTTACGAAACATGTAGCGCAGCGAACGAGCGGTGTCACTTAAGCGCCATTACTGCGCCGCACAAGGGTAATCACCCCAACTGGTGACGTTCGGGTAACACCTCTAAGGAAACAATGATGGCGACAAATACAACTCTGCGCCTGCAAGCCATGCATGGATCTTGAACGCTTTTACGCCGCCTGACGGATCCGCGGAATCGCCGCGACCGAGGAACTGGTGTTTGGTCCGTTTCGGTTAAATTCGTTCTGCCACGAAGAGAGGAACGCACCTGAGACCGCACGGTGTCTACCGCCAGTCGTTTTCGGCTAACCTGTTAGACTTGCGATGCAGCGAAAGGAACGAACGTGAACGATCAAATCCTGAACGCCATCGATGAAGAGATTGAGCGGCTTCGCCAGGCGCGCGCCATCCTGGCGGAAGGCGCCCCTCTCCGCAAATCCCCCACCGCCGCTGTTACCCATAAAAAGCCGCGCAGAAAACTGAGCGCCAAGGCGCGCAAGGCCATCGCCGACGCTCAGCGCAGGCGTTGGGCCAAAGTGAAGGGCCAGTAGAAGGCTGCCCTGGCGCCGCCAGCAGGCAACAAATAACCCACCGCAAAGTAAAGATATTCGATCCTCTTTCCATTTTCCCGGGAGACGCGGCCTACGTTATCCTCATCAAAGAGCACAAAGAAGCCTGCTTGCGTCTCACGACGCGGGTAGACCGTCTAATCCTTTGATCGTGCCAGAGAATCTTCCAGTTTTCCGCCTCCAGACAGGGGGCCTCTTCAAGGGGTTGGTCGCACGGTTGGGTACAGATCAGCTTCCTTGGTTAGCTATGCCATGAACGATTTTGACAACATCTGCCCCGCCCGTCCCGGCTCACCGTGGGGCGTGCCGTTGCCCACCCAATGAATTGCTCTTGTCCGGCCTTGCTCGCCGGCAAACCGGCGCGAGTAGAGGCCGCTCCTCCCGCCGTCGATAACGCAAACGGGGGGCAGCAACACCAGGAAAGAGGACACCAGGTTAACTGATGCAAGACGACATTCGCGACACCCGAGACAGGCAAGAGAAACCGGAGCCGCGCGCTACCGATCCGTACGTCGGGCCCGACCACCAACTCCCTCCGCCACGTCGTTCCACGGGGGTGCGCATCCTGGTCTGGGTCATCATCCTGGCCCTCTTTGGCCTGCTCTTCTGGTGGGTCATGCACCGCAAGCAGGCCCCCGCGGCGGCTGGTGGCGGCCGGCGAGGCGCCCAGGGCGGCACCGTCACCCTCAACGTCCGAACCGCGAAAAAAGGCAATATCGGCGTCTACCTGGACGCCATCGGCACCGTCACCCCGGTCTATACCACCACTCTGATCAGCCAGGTAACCGGTGTCCTCACCCAGGTGAACTACCGGGAAGGGCAATTGGTCCAGCCGCGGCCAGCCCCTGATCCAGATCGATCCCCGGCAGTACCAGGCCAACGTGCTCACCGCCCAGGGAACCCTGGACCGCGACACCAACCTGCTGGCCCAGGCCGAAATGGACCTCAAACGCTACCAGGATGCCTGGGCGCGCAATGCCATCCCGAAACAGACCCTGGAAGACCAGGAAAAGATCGTCCTGCAGGACCAGGGCACGGTCAAATCGGACCAGGGAACCCTGCAGTTCGACCAGGTGCAACTGGGCTTACACCAACATCACCTCGCCCATTACCGGCCGCGTCGGTCTTCGCCTGGTCGATCCGGGCAACCTGGCCACGGCCTCCAGCTCCACGCCGCTGGCCGTGGTCACCCAGTTGCAGCCCATCACCGTGGTCTTCACCATCCCGGAAGACAACGTGAGTCAATTACAGCAGCAGATGCGCAAGGGCAAGCCGCTCACGGTCGATGCTCTTGACCGCTCCGACCAGTCCAACCTTGCCACCGGCAAGCTCGAAGCGACCGACAACCAGATCGACACCACGACCGGAACGTTGAAACTGCGCGCCCTCTTCGACAACAAAGACAACGCGCTCTTCCCCAACCAGTTCGTCAATGCCCGCCTGCTGCTGCAAACGCTGGAAAACGTGGTGCTGATCCCCTCCTCGGCCATCCAGCACAACGGCGACCAGTCTTTTGTGTTCCTGATTCAAAACAGCGTCGCGCATATTCATAACATCAAAGCCGGGGTCAGCGAAGCCAACGTGACCGAAGTCGAGGGGCTCAACGCCGGCGATGTGGTCGCCGACAGCAGCTTCGAAAAGCTGCAGGACGGCTCCAAGGTCACCATCACCAAGCAGGTGCTTCTGCCTTCGAATAATGAGAGCGATGCCCCGTGAGCCCGTCTCGCCCATTTATTCTGCGGCCGGTCGCAACCTCGTTGCTGATGGCCGCGATCATGCTGGTCGGGATCGTCGCCTACACGCAGTTGCCGGTCTCTGCCCTGCCGGAGGTCGACTACCCGACCATCCAGGTGCTCACCTTTTATCCCGGCGCCAGCCCCGACGTCGTCGCCACCACCGTGACCGCTCCGCTGGAACGGCAATTCGGCGAGATGCAGGGCCTCAGCCAGATGACCTCCACCAGCTCCGGGGCGACCTCGGTCGTGGTGCTGCAGTTCAACCTCTCGCTCAACATCGATATCGCCGAGGAAGAGGTGCAGTCGGCCATCAACGCCTCGCAGAGCTTCCTGCCCGCGAACCTGCCCGCGCCTCCGATCTACAGCAAGACCAACCCCGCCGACGCGCCCGTGCTCACCCTGGGCATCACCTCCAAGCACCATGCCGCTGTCGCAGGTGGAGAACTACGTCGACACCCGCCTGGCGCCCAAGATCTCCCAGCTCAACGGCGTCGGCCTGGTCAGCATCAGCGGCGGCCAGAAGCCGGCCGTGCGCATCCAGGTGAACCCCGCGCAGCTGCAGAACTACGGCATCGACCTGGAAGCGGTACGCACCGCGCTGGTCTCCGCCAGCGTCAACCAGGCCAAGGGCAACTTTGACGGTCCGCGCCAGGACTACCAGATCGACGCCAACGATCAGCTGATCACCAGCGCCGACTACAAGAATGTGGTCGTCGCCTACCGCAACGATGCTCCGGTCTTTCTGCACGACGTCGCCAACATCGTCGACGGGGTGGAGAACACCAAGCAAGCGGCCTGGATGAACCAGACGCCGGCGGTGATTCTCAACGTGCAGCGCCAGCCCGGCGCCAACACCATCAGCGTGGTCAAGAGCATCCAGCTGCTGATGCCGCAGTTGCAGGCCAACCTGCCCTCCGGCATCGAGGTCACCACCCTCACCGACCTGACCACCGACATCAAGGCCTCGGTCGCCGACGTCGAATTCGAGCTGATGCTGACCATCGCCCTGGTGGTGATGGTGATCTTCCTCTTCCTGCGCAACCTGTACGCCACCATCATTCCCAGCGTCGCCGTGCCGCTCTCGCTCGTCGGCACCTTCGCGGCCATGTATGCGCTCGGCTACAGCCTCGACAACCTCTCGCTGATGGCGCTCACCATCTCCACCGGCTTCGTGGTGGACGACGCCATCGTCATGATCGAGAACATCTCCCGCTACCTCGAAGAAGGCGATACGCCCATGCAGGCGGCGCTGAAGGGCGCGGAGCAGATCGGCTTCACCATCGTTTCGCTGACCGTCTCGCTGATCGCCGTGCTCATTCCCCTGCTCTTCATGGGCGATGTGGTGGGCCGCCTCTTCCGCGAGTTCGCCGTGACCCTGGCCGTCACCATCATCATCTCCGCCGTGGTCTCGCTGACCCTGACGCCGATGATGTGCTCGCGCATCCTGCGCCACAACCCGGCGGACAGCAGGGACGCTTCTACCAGGCATCGGAACGCGTCTTCGAGAGCATGATCGCGTTCTACGGCCGCACGCTCAAGGTGGTCCTGCGCTTCCAGGGCCTCACGCTGCTGGTCGCGCTGGGCACGCTGGTGCTTACCGTCTTTCTCTACATCGTCATTCCCAAGGGCTTCTTCCCGGTGCAGGACACCGGCGTGATCCAGGGCATCTCGCAGGCGCCGGCTTCCATCTCCTTTACCGCCATGGCCAAGGCGCAGCAGGATCTGGCCAACGTCATTCTTAAGGATCCGGCGGTCGAAAGCCTCTCCTCGTTCATCGGCGCGGACGGCACCAACACCACGCTGAACAGCGGGCGCATGTCGATCAACCTGAAGCCGCTCGACCAGCGCGATCTCAGCGCCTCCGATGTGGTTCGCCGGCTGAACAACAGCCTGGCCCAGGTCAACGGCATCCAGCTGTTCATGCAGCCGGTGCAGAACATCACCGTCGACGACCGCGTCAGCCGCACGCAATATCAGTACACGCTGGAAGATCCGGACATTAATGAGCTGGACAGCTGGACCAACCGCTTCGTCGCCAAGCTGCAACAGCTGCCCCAGTTGGAAGACGTGGCCACCGATCAGCAGACCGGCGGGCTGACGCGTGTCGCTGGCCATCGACCGGGTCTCCGCCTCGCGCCTGGGCATCGCGCCCTCGACCATCGACAAACGCTCTACGACGCCTTCGGCCAGCGCCAGATCAACACCATGTACACCCAGCTCAACCAGTACCACGTGATCCTGGAGGCGCAGCCGAACTTCGCCCACGATCCCGCGAAGCTGAACAAGATCTACATCCAGGGCAACGCCTCCTCGGGAGCGTCCGGAGCGGCGGCCAGCACTTCCTTTTCCGCCTCCGCCTCGGCCTCGGCCGGCTCCAACGCCACCAGCGAATCCGCGCTCTACACGCCCTCTTCCGGCATATTGACGCCGCCTACCGGCGTTCTGGCCAACACCAGCGTCAGCAGCACCGGCTCGAGTTCCGCCAACACCAATACCAGCTCCACGCTGAGCAACGCCGTTCCCCTGAGCGCCTTCGCCCACATGGAACCCGGCACCGAACCGCTGTCCATCAACCACCAGGGACAGTTCCCTTCGGTCACCGTCTCCTTCAACCTGGCGCCCAACGCCGCGCTGGGCGACGCCATCGACGCCATCAACAAGACGGCGAAGAACATGAACATGCCGGCCAGCGTGCAGGCCGGCTTCCAGGGCACCGCGGCCTCTTTCGAGAACTCCCTGTCCAACGAAGCGCTGCTGATCCTGGCCGCGCTGGTCACGGTGTACATCGTGCTCGGCGTGCTCTACGAAAGCTTCATCCACCCCATCACCATTCTTTCCACCCTGCCTTCGGCCGGCGTGGGCGCGCTGCTGTCGCTGATCCTGTTCCATCAGGACCTGAGCGTGGTGGCGATCATCGGCATCATCCTGCTGATCGGCATCGTGAAAAAGAACGGCATCATGATGGTCGACTTCGCCCTCGAAGCCGAGCGGCAACACGGCATGAACTCCACCGACGCGATCTACGAGGCCAGCCTGCTGCGCTTCCGCCCCATCATGATGACCACCATGGCGGCGCTGCTGGGCGGCATTCCGCTGGCCTTGGGCATCGGGCATCGGCTCGGAGCTGCGCCGGCCGCTGGGCATCGCCATGGTGGGCGGCCTGCTGCTCAGCCAGGTGCTCACCCTCTACACCACGCCGGTCATCTACATCTTCTTCGACAACCTGGCGCAGCGATTCTCCGGCTCGCCGGCGGCCCGCCGGCAGGCCCCGAGCCGCGAGCCGGCAGGGCACGCATGAACATCTCCGCGCCCTTCATCCGCCGGCCGGTCGCCACTACGCTGCTGACGGTCGCGATCGCGATCGCCGGCGCCATCGCCTTCAATGTGCTGCCGGTTTCGCCGCTGCCGCAGGTCGACTTTCCCACCATCTCCGTCTCCGCCGGCCTGCCCGGCGCCAGCGCCGAGATCATGGCCTCCTCGGTGGCCACGCCGCTGGAGCGCCAGTTCGGCCACATCGCCGGCGTCACCGAGATGACCTCGTCCAGTTCGCTCGGCAGCACCAACGTCACCCTGCAGTTCGACCTGAGCCGCAACATCGACGGCGCCGCGCGCGATGTGGAGGCCGGCATCAACGCCGCCCGCACCTATCTGCCCGCGAACCTGCCCTCCAATCCCACCTATCGCAAGGTCAATCCGGCGGACTCGCCGATCATGATCATCGGCCTCACCTCGGACAAGTACGACAAGGAGGCAATGTACGACGCCGCCTCGACCATCATGGAGCAGAAGCTCTCGCAGATTCAGGGCGTGGGCCAGGTGAGCCGTCGGCGGCGCGTCCTCCCTCGGTGCGCGTGGAGGTCAATCCGCCCCAGCTGCATCAGCTATGGACTCACCATGGCCGAGGTCCAGCGGCTGCTGAGCCTGCAGAACTCCGACATCGCCCGCGGGCAGATCGCCAACGGCGCGATCACCGCGGACATCTCACCAACGATCAGATCTCCAAGGCCGACCAGTACAGACCGCTCATCGTCGGCTACCACAACGGGCTCGCCGTGCGCCTCTCCGATGTCGCCGACGTACAGGATTCGGCGCAGAACATTCGCACCGCCGGCTATCTGAACGGAATCCCTTCGGTCACGGTCATCATCTTCCGCCAGCCCGGCGCCAACATCATCCAGACCAACGACCGCATCCGCGCCCAGCTTCCATTCCTGGCCGCGGTGATGCCCCAGGGCATCAAGACCACCGTCGTGCTGGATCGCACCACCACCATCCGCGCCTCCCTGCACGACGTGGAATCGTCGCTGATCATCTCCGTCGTGCTGGTCATCCTGGTGGTCTTCCTCTTTCTGCGCAACGGCCGCGCCACGCTCATTCCCAGCGTCGCCGTGCCCGTCTCGCTGATCGGCACCTTCGCCGTGATGTACCTGCTCGGCTACAGCCTGGATAATCTCTCGCTGATGGCGCTGACCATCTCCACCGGCTTCGTGGTGGATGACGCCATCGTGGTCATGGAGAACATCTCGCGCTATCTCGAGCAGGGCATGGACCCCACCGAGGCGGCGCTCAAGGGCGCCAAGGAGATCGGCTTCACCGTCCTCACCATCAGCATCTCGCTGATCGCGGTGTTCATCCCCCTGCTGATGATGGGCGGCATCGTCGGCCGGCTCTTCCGCGAGTTTGCTGTGACCCTCTCCACGGCCATCGTCGTCTCCATGGTGATCTCGCTAACCACCACGCCGATGATGTGCGCCCACCTGCTCAAGGCTCATGACGGTGAGAAGCATGGCGCGATCTATACCGCCATGGAGCGATTCTTCGACGGGATGCTGAACGTCTACCGTCATTCGCTGCTGTGGGTGCTGGACAATTCAGGGTTGATGCTGGTGGTGCTGTTGCTGACCATCGCCCTGAACGTGGTGTTGATCATCAAAATCCCCAAAGGTTTTTTCCCGCAGCAGGACACCGGCGCCATGGTGGGCGGTGTGCAAGGACCGCAGGACGCCTCGTTCCCGGTGATGAATGCTTCGATCAGAGCACTGGTCAATGTCATCAAGTCCGACCCGGCCGTCGCCAACGTGAACGCCTACACCGGCGGGGGCGGGGGCGGCAGCAATGGCGGATTTATTTACGCCGCGCTCAAGCCGCTCGATGAGCGCAAGGTCAGCGCCGCAGACATCATCAACCGCTTGCGGCCCAAGATGAACCGGCTGCCCGTGGCCCAGGCCTTTCTGCAGGCGGCGCAGGATCTGCGCATCGGCGGCCGCGGCAGCAACGCGCTCTACCAATACACGCTGCAAGCCGACAACGTGAGCGACCTGGCCCACTGGGGACCGCTTCTGCTGGCACAGATGAAGCGGCTCCCCGGCTTCCTGGACGTCAATAGCGACCAGCAGAACGGCGGCCTGGAAGAATATGTCACCTACGACCGGACCACCGCGGCGCGCCTGGGACTCAACCCCAGCTCTTTGGATAGCGCTCTCTACGACGCCTTCGGCCAGGCCGAAGTGTCGGTGATCTACACCCAGTTGAACCAGTACTACGTGGTGCTGGAGGTAGCGCCGCAGTATTTTCAATCGCCCGAAGGCCTCAACTTCACCTACCCGGCAGCTACCGTGAATGGCTTCACGCCCATCCATGCGGTTTCGACCGCCCGGGCCAGCACCACACCCATCCAGGTGAACCATACGGGCGTGTTTCCCTCAGTGACGGTGTCGTTTAACCTGGCCCCGGGTCTTTCGCTCAGCGACGCCACGCTGGAGATCAGCCAGTTGCAAAACCGGCTGGGCATGCCGTCCACCATCCGCGGCTTCTTTGCCGGCACCCTGCAGGCCTACCAGCAATCCCTGGCCACCGAGCCCATCCTGATCACCACCGCCCTGCTGGCCGTCTATATCGTGCTGGGCATCCTTTATGAGAGCCTGGTGCACCCGCTGACCATCATCTCCACCCTGCCCCCGGCCAGCGTCGGCGCCATGCTGGCGCTGCTGGTCTTCAAGAATGACCTCAACGTCATCTCCATCATCGGCATTGTGCTGCTGATCGGGCTGGTGAAGAAGAACGCCATCATGATGATCGACTTTGCCCTGGTGGCCGAGCGCGAGCACGGCAAGAGCACCACGGACGCGATCTTCGAGGCTTGCATGCTGCGCTTCCGGCCCATCATGATGACCACCATGGCCGCCCTCTTCGGCGCCATCCCCCTGGCCTTCGGCACCGGCACCGGCTCGGAGCTGCGGCGGCCCCTGGGTATTACCATCGTGGGTGGGTTGATCGTAAGCCAGATGCTTACCCTCTACACCACGCCGGTCATCTATCTATATATGGATCGCTTCCGGTTGCGGGCCATGGGAAAACATCACGACACCTTCTCGGCCAACCCTGAAGGAGCTGTTTAACTGTAAGTGTTGGTGGAAAGCTTCTTATGAAGAAAACAAGAGAACGCAAACTGGTTGGCTCGCGGGCGTGCTTCTTTGCGCGGGCGTGACCGGCTGTCACGTGGGCCCGGCCTATCACCCGCCCGCGGTTCAGCCACCCCCGGCCTTCAAAGAAGCACCCCCGGCCGCGCCCCCGGCGGACACCACCCAGCCGCCGAACAACGCAGACAACGTCAACTGGGCCCCTGCCCAACCCGCCGACGCGAAGATTCGCGGCGACTGGTGGGCGATCTTCAACGATCCCGAGCTGAACGACCTGGAAAGCCAGCTCAACATCGACAACCAGAACATCAAGCTCTATTTCGAGAACTTCATGGAAGCCCGGGCGCTGGTGCGCGAGGCGCGGGCGCAGTACTTCCCCACGGTGTCGATTGGCCCGTCTTACAGCCGCCAGCGTTCCTCCGGCAATCTGGGCCACGACCAGCACCACGGCCAACCCGGCAAGACTCGCAGATCTATTCGCTGCCATTGGATGTTTCCTGGACCCCGGATCTCTTTCGGCAGAATCCGCCAACAAGTGCGCAATGCGCAATACACCGCCCAGGTCAGCGCCGCGGATCTGGAGAACGAGCGTCTGTCGGAGCAGGCTGATCTGGCCGAATTCTTCTTCGAAATCCGCGGCCAGGACGCCCTGATCCAGATCTACACCCAAACGGTGGCCGCCGACCAGAAGGCATTGGACTTACAACCAGGCGCAATACGACACCGGCGTCGGCGACCAGCTCTCGGTAGTGGAAGCGCGTGCCACGCTGCAAGCGGCCCAGTCCTCATTGACCAACCTGGGCATTTTACGGGCGCAGTATGAGCACGCGATCGCGGTCCTGATTGGCAAACCGGCTTCCGGGTTCTCCTTGCCCCCGCGTCCGCTCCTGACCGCGCCTCCACCGGTTCCCATCGGCATGCCGTCTCTGCTGCTGCAGCGCCGGCCCGATGTTGCCGCAGCGGAGCGAACCATGGCTGCCGCCAACGCGGAACTGGGCGTTGCCTATACTGCGTTCTTCCCTACCCTGACACTCTCCGCAGCTGGGGGGTTTGAAAGCTATCTCTTCAAACACCTTGCGGATTGGCCCAGCCGCTTCTGGTCGGTGGGTCCATCCTTCTCCCAGCCCATTTTCAACGCTGCCCTAAAGTCGGAACTCCATCAGTACGTCGCCATTTACAACGCGGACGTTGCCAGCTACCGGCAGACGGTCCTGACCGCCTTCCAGCAGGTAGAGGATTCTCTGGCGCAGACACGGATCCTTTCGCAGCAGATCCAGCAGCAGCGGGGCGCGGTTGCGTCGTCGCAAACGGCTCTGGATTTGGAGATGGGCAGGTATCAGACCGGGATTGATCCTTATCTCGATGTGGTGACGTTGCAGAACACGGTGTTGAGCAACCAGCAGCAGTTGGCCAGTCTGCAGATTGAGCAGATGACTGGTGCGGTAGCAACTGGTCCAGGCTTTAGGCGGCGGTTGGGATGCTTCGCAACTACCCACGCCGAAGCAAGTGACCGCGGCGCCCAGCAAGGCCGACACCAAGATTCAGCAGTAGAGCGCCTGCAGTGCCTCCACCTGCTCTGCGGATGCCCGCATCCGCAGAGTGACTTGGGTTTGCGGTGGAGCAAACCCGATTTCGTAACTGAAACTCTTGCAGCAAGTGCGCTCGAAGAGAACGAACTCCAGCAGGCTGCGGGCGATTTCCTCAGAGAACTCCCAAGCCAATTCCACCCCATCGGGGTGGAGTGTGAACGCGCGGTCCGATTTTGTAACAAATGACTGTATCTCAACCCGCCGTTGCGCCCGCTCGCCTTCCGGAAGCGCACAGATCAACCCCATTGGATCCGGTTGTTCCATAAAATCTTTCCCCCTTACCAAAGTTGTTTTTTCGAATGCCTTCGCAAAAGAGCGTAACCAAACCCCTACTAGACTTCTCCCTGATTGAACAGTGAAAGCTCTGGAGGGGGCTTCGCCCCGTTATAATCTCAACCCATGTACGCTTGTGCGAACATGGAGCACCCGTCCAGTTCACTAACATCCGTCCGAGGATAGAACCCTGGTTTTGGCTACTCCCACAAAGTTTCAGGTGACAAACCGAACTCGGTTGGATACCCCACCAAGTTCGAGGTAATCGGACGGGTGCCCCAGGTTCGCATCAGCGTACCTGGGTTGAAGAAGACGGGGGCGAAGCCCCCGATCCATTGCTTTTAAATTCTCCAGGACGAATCAATCGTCACCCGTCCTTGCTCACCAGTCTGGTAGTAACGACAGCTGGACCAAGGCCAATCTTCCGGCGTCCACCAACCCACGCTTCACCGGATTCCAGTGCATGTAGTGCAGCTTCTCTACCCGCTTCGCCTCCGAGAACACGTTGAAGTCATAGTAGCGCGCCTGCCAGAATGGCCGCTGCGGGGATCGCCGGACCACCGACAGCTTCAACGCCTGCAACGCCGACGGCCAGCAATTCTCCGCGGGGTTCACTCAATAGTAGATGAACATGCTCCGGCATCACCACATACCCAATCACGTCAAATCGATAACGAAAATGCGTCTTCTCCAGCGCCTCCTCAAACAGATCGCGGGCCCCAGCCGTCCCCAGATACCCAAGCCGGTGAAAGCAGCTGAACGTGACAAAATGCAGGTCCCCGTCCAGCTGACGCCGCTCCAGCCCCTCAACCATGCCGGCATCTTACAATTGACCCTGACAGGAGAACCCCATTCCCACCATTTCCCTAACCTCGGTCCTTGAAACCACCACCCTCAAGCTGGATGACGTGGCCACCCACGCGCCCGGCCCGCGCGGCCTGCTGCCCATCACTCCGGAAATGCTGCTCACCGCGCCCTCGGGCAATCTCTTCGGCCTGAGCCAGAACGCCGGCATGGGCTGGGAACCGCAAAAGCTTGCTCGGGCTCGGAAGTCCTCATCCTCAGCACCCACGGCGGCCTGCGCGCTCCCGACGGAACCCCCATCGCGCTCGGCTTTCATACCGGCCACTGGGAACTCGGCGCGCTCGTCGCCGAAGCCGCCATCACGCTGAAGTCGCTCGACGCCATTCCCTTCGCCGGAGCCTGCACCGACCCCTGCGACGGACGCACCCAGGGCACCACCGGCATGCTCGATTCGCCTGCCCTTTCGCAACGACGCCGCCATCGTGCTGCGCCGCCTGATGCGTTCGCTGCCCACCAGGATGGGCGTGATCGGCATCGCCACCTGCGACAAGGGACTGCCCGCCATGATGATGGCGCTGGCTGCCGCCGGCCCGATTGCCCACCATCCTCATCCCCGGCGGAGTCACGCTGCTGCCCGAATCGGGAGAAGACGCCGGCAAGGTGCAAACCATCGGCGCACGCTACGCGCAAAACCAGATCACGCTCGAAACCGCAGCCGAGATGGGCTGCCGCGCCTGCGCCACTCCCGGCGGAGGATGCCAGTTTCTGGGCACCGCCGCCACCGCGCAGGTGATCGCCGAAGCCCTGGGCTATGGCGCTGCCCCACACCGCGCTCGCTCCCTCGGGAGCACCCATCTGGCTCGACGCCGCGCGCCGTTCCGCCGCCGCCATCCTGCGCCTGCATCAACTCAAGCTGGGCACCCGCGACATCCTCACCCAGGCGTCGCTCGACAACGCCATGGTGGCCCACGCGGCCTTTGGCGGCTCCACCAACCTGCTGCTGCACCTGCCGGCGATCGCCTACTCCGCGGGCCTCAAGCGCCCCGTCGCCGCCGACTGGGCGCACATCAACCGCGAAGTCCCGCGCCTGGTCGATGCGCTGCCCAACGGCCCGCGCAGCTTCGCCACCGTGCAAGTCTTTCTCGCCGGCGGATTACCCGAAGTGATGCTCCACCTGCGCCGCGCCGGCCTGCTCAACACCCAGGTAAAGACCGTCTCCGGAGAAACGCTCGACACCTGCCTCGACTGGTGGGAAGACAGCCCGCGCCGCCATGCGCTGCGCAAGAACCTGCGCGCGCGCGACGGCATCGATCCCGATGACGTCATCATGGATCCCGATCGCGCCCGCTCCAACGGACTCACCCCCACCGTCTGTTTCCCCGTGGGCAACCTCGCGCCGGAAGGCTCCGTGGTCAAGAGCACAGCCATCGATCCCTCGCTCATCGACGCCGACGGAGTCTTTCGTCACGTCGGTCCGGCCCGCGTCTTCGTTTCGGAAGAAGCGGCCATCCACGCCATCAAGAACGGCGAGATCCGCGAGCACGACGTCATGGTGCTGGTCTGCGGAGGCCCTGCCGGCGCCGGCATGGAAGAGATCTACCAGATCACCTCCGCCCTCAAGTGGCTGCCCGCGGGCAAGCACGTAGCCCTGCTCACCGACGCCCGCTTCAGCGGAGTTTCCACCGGCGCCTGCATCGGCCACATCTCCCCCGAAGCGTTCGCCGGAGGCGCCATCGGCAAGGTCCTGCGACGGCGACCAGATCGAAATCATCATCGACCGCCAAAGCTGACCGGCTCAGTGAACCTGGTGGGCGATGCGCAGGAAAGTTTTGGTGCGGAAGAAGGCGCACGCCGGCTGCAGCCCGACGCTTCCCGCGCCGATCTACAGGCCGCACCCCGCGCTGCCCGACGACACGCGTCTGTGGGCCGCGCTGGTGCAGGCCAGCGGAGGTGTCTGGGGTGGATGCGTCTACGACGTCGACGCCATCGTCTACCCGGCTTGCAGCGTTAGTAACGACTTGCTCTCAATTCAGCTTTCAACAGTTTCGGAACAGTATTCATGGCAGGGCAGGCCTGCCGCCGATAGCGCGAAGAGACTCTTCGCTCCTCATAGACCGCCGACGCCCATGACTCAGCCCTATCCACCGCCACAGCCCTCAAAATCCCCGCCGGCCAATACACGGCGGTCGTCAAACCAAAGCTCACGCGCACCAGCTCACAGCGATGCAACCGGGGTCGTGCTGGTGCTGAAGCCTCCGTCGGTCGAGAGCTCGGAGCAGATCTATTCCTTCTCTTCCTGGAGATTTCTTCGCGACCATTTGCGGCTCTTTGGATTTGCCACCGCCGAAGAGCTGGACAACGCGGATGTGCGCCTTTCGACCGGCCGGCAGCCCTACATGTTTTCCAGCCGCCGCTGGGAAGCTCCTCTGATCGAAGCCCTCGATCTGACTTGCCCCGCGCCGTGACGGGGCCGCTTAAAGCGATCACCAGTCGCGGCGGTAACACGGATGCTGGTCTTCATGATGTGCTGTTGCCCAGGCGCAAGGTCGACGGCGAAGACGCGCATGTTACTGGCCTCAACGCACGCCATCTCTCGCCACTCGTCGTCGCCCAGGTCCGCCATGCTTTCGCGCCTTCGATCCACGGATTCCACACCACGGTGCGTGAGGGAGTTTTCCTTTTCCAGCCGGATGCGCCGGCGCAACGCGGGGTCGAGAATCTCAACCGGATGGGTAGTGTTGAAGTAGGCGCGATCGGTGGCCGCGGTAAACACGATGTCGCCCTCCTGCCGCTTCTCGCGGTTAGCATCGGTGTTGTCCAGGTAGTCCACGCCATCGAGCCCGCTGATCCGAATGGCCTCCGCCCACCCACGCGGTAGTAGGTGTGCAGGGCCTCTTCAAAGCGAAGGGGCTCGCGCCGGTGTTGGTCATCACCAGCTCCTGGACAGCGCTGCGCCAATGCTCAACCGGTGCACAAGGCGGAAATCGTGCGGCCACCAGGCGCGCGTGGCCTCATCGCTCACCGTCGATAAGCTGACCGTAACCGCCTCGCCGTTCAGCGCGATGGAGTCCAGTTGCCAGTCCTTGGTGCGCACAAATCCATGCGAGGGCGCTTTGGGGTCGTCCACCTTATTGCGGAACCAGGGAAAACAGACGGGGATACCCCCGCGGATCGCCTTCCCCGGCGCAAACTGGGATTTCTTGCTTAAGAAGATTACTTCTTCGGAACCTGCCGGGCGCCAGGAGGTAAGATGCGCGCCGTGCAGATAAATCTCCGCTGTGGCAGCGGGCGTACTCAGGCTTATCTTTGAAAAGCCGCCGTTGCCGGCGGTGATCTGCGCCACCCCGTCAATGGCAAAGCGCTGGTTTAGTTCCTCGATGCTGGGGGATGTTTGCATAATTGCCTCTGGGCTTATGGTGACATAAACAGCCAACCGGATTCGACCAGCGCAGAAGATTCACACCGCATCTATGAACAACGAGGGACAGAGAGATGGCGAAGCAGAAGAGCGTGATACGTGGAATCGTGGCGGGCATGGCGGGAGGTCTGGCCGCGGCCTGGGTGATGAATGTGTTTATGGCCACCGCAGCTCCAAAGCCGCAGCAGGCGGACAGCTTCGAACCCCAGGAAGACGAACCCATCGTGCACTATACCTTTGGCGCGCTGACGGGTGGGTTGTACGGCGGCTTGGCCGAGTATTCCGATAAGGTGACCTCTGGATTTGGCACCGGCTATGGCGGGGCCCTCTTCAGCACCGCCGACTTCCTCGCCGTGCCGGCGCTCAACCTCGCGCCTTCTCCCGCTGATCAGCCCGCATCGGCCCTAGCCACACCCTTCGCCGCGCACATTATCTACGGAGCCACGACGGAGTTCGTGCGGCGCATCGTGCGCATGATGCTTTAGCAGGATCACACAATGCCTTTCCCCCTGGACGGGTGCCCCAGGTTCGCATACCTGCCCCGGCGCGCCGTGGGAGCGTACCTGGGTTGAATACGATCTTTTTCGAATGCTTTTACTTCATCTGCGAAATCGTCATCGGCTTAGAGCGTTGGAGGGGCTTCGCCCGTCTTATTCAACCCATGTACGCCTTGGCGAACATGGGGCACCCGTCCAGGGGTTGGGGTCCGGTGTGTCTGCTAGACTTCTGTCACTTATCGGCAGGAGAAACCCATGTTCTCGCGACAAACACTGGCAGCAGCGCTCTGCCTTGTCCTCGGCTCTTCGATCGCATTTGCACAACGCCCCGCACACTCGTCCGCACCGGACATCTGCTCGACGTAAAAACAGGCAAACTTCTCGACGCGCAGACCATCGTGGTCACCGGCGACACCATCTCGTCGATAGCGCCCACCTCTTCGGTTACGGCCCAACCGGGAGACAAAGTGATTGACCTCGGCAGCATGACGGTGATGCCAGGCTTGATCGATGTGCATACCCACATCACCGGCGAACCCAACTTCGATCCCTACTTCGAGCTGACCCAGACGGACGCGAAAGAGGCCATCCAGGGCGTCGCCAACGCCCGCACCACCTTGCTCGCCGGCTTCACCACCATTCGCAATGTCGGCGCCGGCGGATACACCGATGTCGACCTGCGCGATGCCATCAATGAGGGCATGGTTCCCGGACCTCACATGCAGGTGAGCGGCCCGGCGCTCGGCATCACCGGCGGCCACTGCGACGAGAATCTGCTGCCCATCAAATATCACGTAACCGGCGAAGGCGTGGCCGACGGCATTGCCGCCGTGCAGCAGAAGGTGCGGCAGAATATCAAATACGGCGTCGACGTGATCAAGATCTGCGCCACCGGCGGTGTCTTGTCCAAAGGGGACGACACCCAGGCCTCGCAGTACACCCTCGAGGAGATGCGCGCCATCGTCGCCGACGCCCACCGCTTGGGCCGCAAGGTGGCCGCGCACGCCCATGGAGCCCAGGGCATTCTGTGGGCAACCCAGGCCGGCGTCGACTCGATCGAACATGGCAGCTATATCAATGATGAAGCCATCGCCGCGATGAAGAAGAACGGAACCTACCTGGTGCCCACCCTCTACCTCGAAGACTGGATCGTGGAAAAAGGCAATCTGCCGCCGATCTACCATCAGAAGATGGAGGATACGATTGTGGTGGCGAAGAAGAACATCAAGCACGCGATCGAGTCCGGCGTGAAAATAGCATTAGGCACCGATGCCGCGGTGTATCCTCACGGGCTGAACGCGCATGAGCTCGATGTGTATGTCAACCAGATGGGCATGAGTCCGCTCGCAGCTCTGCAGTCCGCGACCGTGAACGCCGCCGACCTGATGGGCTGGAGCGCCAAAACGGGCAGCATCGAGCCCGGCCATTGGGCGGACATCATTGCCGTGAAAGAGAACCCGCTGCAGGATGTGCGGGTGCTGCAGCATGTGGACTTCGTGATGAAGAGCGGCGTCGTCTACAAGTGCGAGGGAGCCGCATGCCAGTAGATCCACGCAAAACCATTGCCGACCTGCAAGAGCTGCGCGCGCTGACCGCGGACGAACACGGAGCGCAGCGCATTGCCTGGACCCCCACCTGGCTCAAGGCGCGCGCCTGGTTTCAGAAGAAGCTGGCGGAGCTTGCCCGTGGAGCACCACCTCGACGCCGCCGGCAACTCCTGGACCACGCTGCCCGGCGAGTCCGACAAGACCCTCATCCTGGGCAGCCATCTTGACTCTGTTCCCAACGGCGGTTGGCTCGATGGCGCGCTTGGTGTCCTCGCCAGCTTCGAAGTGCTGCGCGCGTCTGGCGGAGGATTTCCACGGCAAGCCGCCCGTCACCATTCGCCTGGTGGACTGGGCCGACGAGGAAGGCGCGCGTTTCGGCCGCAGCCTCTTCGGGTCCTCCGCATTTGCCGGCACGCATAGCATTCAGGCCGACCGCGGCCGCACGGATCGTGACGGAATCCGCCTCGAAGATGCCCTGCGGCAATGCCAGGTCGATGTCGAACGCATCGGCGATGCGGGCTCAGAACGTGGGAAGGCCGGCGCCTACCTGGAACTGCATATCGAGCAGGGCCCGGTGCTCGAAGCGATGAAGCTGCCGCTGGGCGTGGTGTTGGGAACCAAAGGCGTCGAGCGCCACGCCATCACCTTTCATGGACAGGAAGCGCATTCCGGATCGACCCCGATGGCGGTGCGCCGGGATGCGCTTGCCGCAGCGGCCAAGCTCGCACTGGAGATCCGGCCGATCGCCCGCAAGCATCCTGACGCGGTAGCCACCATGGGCAGCGTGAAGACCTTTCCCGGCATCGTAACCGCCGTGGTTGGCCGCTGCGAAACCACCCTGGATATGCGGGATCTCGACGCAGGCGTGCTGGCCTCGATGCTGGCGGAGGCCCGCGCAGCCAGCGAGCGCTTCGCCGCGGAAGAGGGTTGCACGGTGGAGTGGTCCCGCATCTGGAGCATCGAGCCGATACCTTTCAATCCGCAACTGATCGAGCTCTGCGACCAGGCGGTTCGCGAGACCGCAGGCAGCTCCCACAAGCTGCCCTCAGGCCCGCTGCACGATGCCGCCGAGGTGGCGCGGGCGGGCATTCCGGTGGTGATGATGTTCACCCAATCGCTGGCCGGGCTCAGCCACAATCCCGCGGAAAACACCCGCATCGAACATCTCGAACTGGCCGTCCAAGCCTTCGACCGCCTGGCGCGCAAGACGATGCAGTGGCTGATCGTCAGTGGCTAGCCCGAACCGTCAACGAGGATTGTAGTGGCCGAAAGAGCTGCAGGCAGTGGCTTGGGGGAAGGGCGCACCGCAGGTCCCTCGGCTTCGCTCGGGATGACAAGGGGGAGAGTGGCGCTCACCTCACAGCCGCTACCGACGGACGGACAGACCCGCAATCACTCCGCCGCGCATTCGATCTGCGACCCTTTCAGCCACTCAGCCAATTCCCCATGGAAACGCCACCCTCCCCTTTGTCATCCCGAGCGAAGCCGAGGGACCTGCGGTGCGCCCTTCCCCCAAGCACTGCCTGCAGCTCTTTCAGCCACTACACATCAGCTCTCAGGAAGAGGTAGCCCTATGAACCTTCGCAATCTCCGCATTGGCTTCACCGCCATCTTGATCGCGATTTGCGCCACTTATGGCGTGATTGTCCATGCGCAGCAGCCCGCCACGCCCCAAACGGACACCGCCATTCCGCCAGAGGCCATGCTCCAGCCGGCAGAGCTGGTGCAGATGCTGAACACTTCGCCAAAGCCCCTGGTGCTGCAGACTGGCTCGCATGTTCTCTACGCAGAAGCGCATATACCCGGAGCAGAGTACGCCGGGCCCGCAGGCAAGAGCGAGGGCATCGAAGCTCTGCGCGCGCGTGTCAGCGGCCTCAGCAAGGATAGCCTGATCGTCATCTATTGCGGGTGCTGCCCCTGGGTCCGTTGTCCAAATATCCGGCCCGCTTACGAGGAGTTGCGCAAGCTCGGCTTTACCAACGTAAAGGCTCTTTATATCGCTGCAAAATTTCGGGACGGACTGGGTCGACAAGGGTTACCCGGTTGCCAAGGGCCGATAGACTACTGTGGAATCGCTCCGCATCCTGTCACTTCTGCTATTTCTTTCTAGCGCGCCGCTCGGAGGAGCAACCCACGGAGCCGCTGTCGGTCACTCAGCTCCGGATTTTTCCCGGCCCGGCCTGGACCACCGGAAAATTGTGCTCAGCTCCTACCGGGGCAAAGTAGTCCTGCTCAACTTCTGGGCAACCTGGTGCGAACCATGCCTAACGGAGATGCCCACGTTCGTGGAATGGCAGAAGCAGTATGGCTCGAGAAATTTTCAGGTGATCGGCATCTCGATGGATGACGCGGCGCCCGGAAGTGATCGCAACCGTATCCAAGCTGAAGCTCAACTACCCAGTGCTGATGGGAGACGAGTATCTTGGGGAAGCCTACGGCGGCGTCCTGGGGTTACCCGTTACTTTCCTTATCGACCGCGATGGGAAGATCCGAGCCCGCTATGAGGGCGCGTCCCCAACGCAGATCAACAGCGACATTCAAAAGCTTCTGCAATCCCACTGAACAACTTACTCAGCTCGCAAAGCCTCCACAGGATTCACCGCCGCCGCACGGCGAGCCGGCAGATAACTGGCCAGCGCCGCGGATGCCGCCAACACCATCAGCACCGAGACGTAGGTAACAGGATCCATCGGGCTGACCCCATACAGCAGGGATTTCATGAGGCCCGCCAACCCGGCGGCCGCAGCCAGACCGATGGCCAAGCCGCATCCCGTCAGCACCAATGCGGAGCGGACGAACATCCACCGCAGCCGGCCTCTTTGCTCTCCCAGCGCCAGCCGGATGCCGATCTCGCGCGTGCGTTGGGACACCGCATAGGAGATCACGCCATAGATGCCGATGATCCCGAGCACCAGTGCCATCGAACCGGCAATGGCCAGCATGACCAGCGTGAACGAGGTGCGAGCCAGGGATTGGCTGTAGATCTCCTGCATGGTCCGCACCGACGCCAGCGGCAGGCTCGGATTCACCGACCAAACGGCTTGCTGGATCTCGCTGAGGAAAGCCTCGGTCCCGGCGCGATCACTGCGGACCGCGAAGGTCGCCGCGCGTATGGCATCAAAGGTGTTGGGCCCGAAGATACCCTCCGACATCGAAGGCCAATACACGATCGGGGGCGCCTTCTCCTGGACGCCGTTCACGCGGACATCCTCGACTACACCGACCACTTCACGCCACGGCGCTGTGTAGTCGCGCAATCGCTTGCCCAGCGCAGCCGAGGGTGAGCCCCAATATTCGCGGGCAAGATTTTCGGAAATGATCACCACCGGCCTTCGCCCGTAAATGTCTGTCCAGGTAAGCTCGCGGCCGGCAACCATCCTGGTCATCGAAGTATGGAAATAACCGGGGGCGACATATCGGAACAGTCGCATGGGCGTGTCCTCACCTAATTTTTTCCCCTCAATTTGCACCCCGTTCCAGTTGGATTGGATTCCATCCATCGGCATTGCATCCCCGAACCCCACCGAGGTCACCCCCGGAATGGCTGCCAACTTGTCGACAATGTTGTTTTGCGTGCGGGTCACCAATTGCGGGTCCGGTATCAAGGAACCCGGGATCGAGATGCGTACGGTCTGCAGATGTTCCGCCTGCGCGAACCCGGGCTCGACATGGCGCAGCGCCTGGAAGGTGCGAATCATCAGCATGGCGCTCACCAGCAACACCAGGGCCATCGCCACCTGGGCCACCACCAGCAGATCGCGGGAGCGTTGCCGTTCCCGGCTGACGCTCGCGGTTCTTCCCGTGCCCCGCAGAGCCGTGGGCATGCGCCCCCCCACATATTTGCAGAACCGGAATCGATCCGAAGAACAGGCCAGAAAAGAGTGAAAGCGCTAGAGTGAATCCCAGCGACCGGCCATCCAGGGAAATTTCGCCCAGGCGTGGAAGATTCGCCGGACCGATGGCCGCCAGGAGCCGCAGGCCTTCATAGGCAATCCCGATTCCGAGCACACCACCGATGAGTCCGAGGGCCACACTTTCCAGCAGCAGTTCCCAGGCGATTCGTCCTCGCGAGGCGCCCAACGCAGCCCGGACGGCAAGTTCCTGCTGCCGGCCATCCGCTCTCACCAGCAACAAATTCGCCACATTGGTGCAAGCAATCAGCATCACCACGCCAATGGTGGCCATCACCACCCACAGCACATTGCCAACATTGCCGATGACTTCCTGCTTTGAGAGGACGAATCGCGGGCGCGACTTTCCACGTCTGCTCATAAAAGTGAGAAGGTACAGCCATGCCCGACGGCCAGGACTCCTCCCACATAGGCAGCATCCGCTTCACATCCGCATTCGCTTGCGCGATGGGAATCCCCGGCTTGAGCCGGGCGATTCCCTGCAGACCAAAACCAGCCAGGTGTTGCTTGTTGCGGTCAAAGGCGAACGGCGTAATCACATCGAACTCGGCATTCACCAACTCGAACCCCTTCGGCATGACGCCGACGATTTGCCGCGGCTGCGCATCGATCGCAATGCTGCGGCCGATCACGGATCGATCTCCGCCGAAGCGGCGCTGCCAGTAACCGTAACTGAGCATGACAGGTTTCGCGCCATGCGGATCCTGATCGGCCGGCAGCAGCCAGCGGCCAAGGACAGGCGGCACACTGAGCGCTTGCAGCACACCGTCGCTGATTAAGACCGTGTGCACTTCATGCGGCTGGTCGACGCCGGTGACATTGGCGGTGCCCGTGTTCCACACCCCGAACGATTGAAACGTCCGGTTCTGCTCGGCAAAGGTGAAATACATGGAGGACGAGAGGCGGAGACCGCTGGAGAAATCCGCCAGCCCCGCGGCCCCGGGAGCGATCAGCCGGACGGCTACCAACTGCTCTGCATTTGGATAGGGCAAAGGCCTGAACAGAATGCTGTTGACCACGCTAAACACTGCTGTGTTGGCGCCGATTCCGATGGCCAAGGTCAGGATGACGGTGCCGGCGAATCCCGGCGACTTTCCCAATCGCCGCAATACCAGTTTCAAGTCTGTTCCCAGCGATTCCACCCACGGCAGTTGCCACACCACACGGCTGCGCTCTTCGAGCACCGTGGCGTTTCCGAAAGCGCGGCGGGCAGCCTGTTCCGCGTCTTTCCGGCTCATGCCTTCGGCCATAAATCTGCTCCGTCTTTTCCTCGAGGTGAAGACGCATCTCCTCAGCGAGATCGTTGTAGAGCGCCTTGCGACGGAAGATGCCAGGTAGCCAATTCATGAGAATTTCTCCTAGGAGGCCGTGGACTTTCCAAGATTCAGTACTAAGGTCACGCCTTCGAACATTTGTTCAAAGCTGGAAATCTCCTGCTCCAGATGGCGCAGCCCGGTAGGAGTGATCTGGTAGGTCCTCACCCGGCGATTGGTGGAGGAGACGCCCCACTTGGCCTTGACCAGGTTGGCCTTGAGCAGCCGCTGCAGCGCCGGATAGAGCGAGCCTTCCTCCACCTGGAGCAGGTTATTTGACCGCTGCTGGATATGTTGCACCAGCGCATAGCCGTGGGCCGGCTGACGGCGAAGCGACTCGAGAATCATCATTTCGAGTGCGCCAGGAAACAAATCGCGGGGCGTGGAGTTGGGCATAGGCCTATTCGCTACAGGCATAGACTAAACAAGTGTAGGGAGCTAGTCAAGAAGTGCCCGTCTCCTGTCCGCTCGGGACGTGTGTCCCACGTTCGGTCCTCTCGCTCCGACTAACGAATTTTCCGGTAAGCCGCCAACCTCAACTTTGTCATCCCGAGCGAGCTCCGGATTTCCTACACGCTGCGCTATCCAACAGCTACGCATGCGGCTTTCCGTAGGAAAGCCACACGAGAAACACCGACGCCACAGAGCTGGGCAGGAAATCCGGAGGGAGGCGAGGGACCTGCAGTTTTCTCCGGACCAGCAACAACGGTGAAGGGCCACGGGGGCGAATTGCATTCCCCAGCGCTTGAACCGGCATCCATTTTTGAATACCGCAGGTTGAAGCACATACCTCGCTCGGAAACCGCCCTCGGTGAAGAGAGGTTTGAGGGCGAGGGAAACTGCAGGTCCCTCGCCTCCCGTCCGATTTCCTGTCGAGCTCTGTGGCGTCGGTAAAGCTCGTGCGGCAAAGAAAGCCGCATCCGTGGCCGTTGGTTGGCGCTGCGTAGTAGGAAATCCGGAGTTCGCTCGGGATGACAAAGTTGAGGTTGGCGGCTTACCGGAAGATTCGTTAGTGGGAGCGAAAGGACCGGGGAATCAAGGGGCACCCGTCCTTGGTAAGGGAACGAGAGGCAGCCACCGCCGGCCTCCCTATCCAAACGGTTCCCCCCTCCGATATCAGGGAAACCAAACGATAGACATCAAAGGGATCAAACGATATAGGATTTCATCAATGCATGTAAGACATTTGGCCCTCTGGATGGTCTTGCAGTCTGCGGGATCGTTCTTAATGGCGCAGACCGTCGGGGTTCCGTTAACGCTCCAACAAGCCATCGATTTGGCTCGTACCAAGAATCCGACTCTTCTTTCCGGCCAACAGCATGTCACCGCCACCAAGGCCAGCGAAGTGACCGCAGGACTGCGCCAGAACCCAACCTTTACCTTCAGCGGCGAAAATGTGACGCTGGCGGCCGACAACCCCGGCAATCCCTACTACTATTCAGCCAACGTCTCCCGCCTCTTCGAACGAGGCCAAAAGCGCCGCTGGCGTCTCGACGCAGCCCACGCCACCACCGACGTTACGCAAAGCCAATACAACGATACCGAGCGGCAGACCATCCTGGCCGTGAAGCAGGCCTTTACGCAGATGCTGGCCGCCAAGGCCGGGGTGAAAGTGGCCGAAGACAACGTGCAGGGTTACCGCAAGACGGTGGAGTTGAGCAAAGTACGCCTCGACGCCGGCGATGTAAGCCCCACCGACTTCGACCGCATCGACCTGCAACTGGCTGAATTCGAAGCCGATTACGATGCCGCACACTTGAACCTGGAGCAATCCGGCGATCAATTGAAGATGCTGCTCGGCATCGACACCCCGGCCACTCCGTTGGACATCACCGGCACGCTCGATCCACCGCAAATCAACATGACGTTGGCGGAAGTGGAACAGCGGGCTCTGGCTGAGCGCCCCGACTATCGCGCCGCGCAGCAGTCCCTTCGTGTTGCCGAAGCCAACGTGAAACTGGCGCAAGCCACCGGGACCACCGATCCGACGATCGGTGGAGAGTATGACCGGTCGGGCACCTACAGCTCCGCCGGCTTTGGTATCAGCATCCCGCTCAGGATCTTCGATCGCAACCAGGGGGAAAAGGAGCGGACCCGCTACGAAGCCCAGTCCAGCCACTTCGCGGAGATCGCCGCCCGCAACCAGGTGGTCACCGACGTGGACCAGGCGTGGGCTGCCTATCAGACAGCGCTGGCACAGGCCCTGCGCTACAACCGGCACTATCTCGGGGAAGCATCACGAGTCCGCGACAACCTTGAGTTCAGCTATCGCAACGGAGGCAGCACTCTGCTCGACTACCTCGATGCTCTTCGCGATTACCGCCAGACCAACCTGGACACATTGAACGCTAACGCGCAAGTGTGGCTTGCTCTCCATCAACTCAGCTACGTGACCGCATCCGAGATTCTGCCATGATCCCCTCTGCACGCCGGACCGCCCTGTCAATCGCCACTCTTCTTCTGCTGTCGTGCCTGGGCTGCGAGGACAAGGCGCCCCCTGCAGCCGGCAGCGGAGAGCCTGCACAGAAATCTCCCATCGAGGTCACGGCCGTTCATGCGCAAGCGGTTACCGATCGCCTGGAGCTCTCCGCGCGGGTGGAACCCGATCCCACGCGCGTGGTCCATATCTACTCTCAGGTCACCGGGCGGCTGGTCGAACTGTATGTTCGGCCGGGCCAAGACGTAAAGAAGGACGAAACCATCGGGCTCATCCAAAGCAGCGAGATTGCCGAGGCACGCGCCGATTACGACAAGGCCAGAATTGAAGTAGCGCGTTCCGACCTCCAACTCAATCGCGCCAAGCTTCTCCTACAGCACGAAGTGATGGCGCAACGCGATTACGACGATATCCAGGCCGCGAACCAGGCTGCACACGCTGAGCTCACGCGCACCATCCAGCGCATTCACATGCTGGGCTTCTCGCCCGAAGGGTCCTCGGATACCGTAGCCCTGCGCGCGCCCATCAGCGGCGCGGTGCTCGAAATCGGAACCGCCAGCGGCGAAATGCAGCGCTCGCTGGACAACGCGACGCCCATCGCCACCATCGCCAACCTCGATTCTGTCTGGATACTGGGTGACGTGTTTGAGCGGGACCTGGGTACGATCCGATCCGCGGAGTCCGTCGATGTGACCCTCCCTGCCTATCCGGGCGAGACCTTGCATGGCAGGATTTCCAACATCTCCGACGCCATGGATCCCACCAGCCGGACACTCAAGGTGCGCGTGGTCGTGCCCAATCCCCGGCATCTGCTCAAGCCGGAAATGTTTGCCACGATCTCCATCGCCCGCTCTACGGCGCAGCAATTCATCGTGCCCACGGCCGCGGTCCTTCACGAAGGCGCCTCCAGCTACGTTTTCCTGCAGACTTCTCCGGGGAAGTACGAGCACCGCCAGGTAACCACCGGAACCATCCACGACAAAACAGTGGTGGTGACAGCCGGGCTTACGGACGGTGATCAGATTGTCACCGCGGGAGCGGCGCTTTTGCGTCCGCCCTCCGGAGACTAAGCATGAAAGCACTGATCCGGACACTGCTCGAGTACCGCGCCATCGTGCTCATCGTATTCGTCGTCTCGCTTGAGGTCGGCGTCTACGCGTTCATCAAACTCGATATTGAGGCCTACCCAGACCCTTCCCCTCCGTTGGTCGAGGTCATCACCCAGAACCCTTCGTGGTCGGCCGAAGAGATGGAACAGCAGGTGACCGTCCCGGTGGAAGCGACGCTGAACGGCACCCCGCATCTCGACCAGGTGCGCTCCATCAGCATCTTCGGCCTCAGCGACGTGAAGCTGTATTTCAACTTCGACAGCGACTATTTCCGCGACAAGCAGGAAGTGCTAAACCGCCTGCAGACGCTGGCTTTGCCCAACGGCTTACAGCCCCAGCTCTCCCCATGGTCGCCCATTGGCGAAATCTACCGCTATCAGCTCACCGGGCCGAGCTACTCGCTCAACGAGCTCAAGGCCACGCAGGACTTTCTGATCCGCCGCGAGCTGAAGCAGGTTCCCGGCATTATCGATATCACCACCTTCGGCGGCACTACGCGGC
>CAWCAZ010000039.1:0-38222 GCA_963793525.1 uncultured Acidobacteriaceae bacterium | reverse complement strand
GGTGACCAGACGGAACGTACCCGATGGAAAGTCGTCTATTGGCCCTCCTAGCAATGGCAGGGTCTGTGGATACTCATGTTAGGAACGGATATAAGGTCGTCTACGCTCGGGCTAAATATCCTCGGGGAGAGACGTACGACGCAAAATCACTTCGCCGCTCTTTTTGAGAGAAACCTCAAGCACTTGGTTGGTCAAATCACCTTTTTGGCCGAGGTCGTCGGTGCTGCAGATCAAGATTCATCCCCGAAGGAGCGTTGATGTAGACCAGCCCCGCATGAAGCTGTACGTCCGCATACTCGCCCGTCAAACCGGGTTGAGTGTCCGGCCCGCGGAAGTCGATACCGTTGTTGGTGACGAATGTCCAGTCATCCTTAATGATTATTTTTTCCGAGTTCCCAATCCTTTGCTCCGGCCAATCCCAAGTGGTTGACATGAGTGCTTTCATAACCCCGCTTATGCGCCCGGGAAGGAAGCGTTGGACTCAGGTTTTCATCGATAAGGATTCTCGGCAATCGCTCACCCCCCTAACGAGGGATCTCAAAGTCGCTTCTTCGAGATGGAGGCCTTTAGTCGCTTAGGGAGGATCCTACGCTTTGGCCTGCCTCTTCGAGGGTTGGCCTTGGCGTAAATCGACGCCAGTGAAAGCTGAGAACCTTTGAGGCGGGGGTAAATTTTCAAAATCTCGTCCGTTGCCGTCCCCGAGTCAACCAGGCTTGCCACGTCGTGAACCGGGATGCGCGTTCCCTTAATGACAGGAGTGCCTCGAAGGATCTCGGGATCTTCGACGACCATTTCCTGCGCATCTTTGATCTGGTGCAGACGCCGGTCAACATCCTCCCAAATGTGAGAGAAATGAACCTGAACAGCGCGTGATTCCTCCACCCTGCAGTTCTTAAGTTCAAGCCAAGAGTGATTGTGAACGAGTCCGTTACGAATCGCTCTTGCACGTGCGGCCGCAGTGAGCCATTCCGCGGTCTCGAAATAGAACGCAATCCAGAGACAAGCGTCTTTGCGCAGGGTTCTGCTTTCGGATGTGCTGTAGAGCCTCTTCGGAAGGATCTTTCTGTCAATCACGCGATTGATCTTCGCCACCGTGACACCGGCAGCGATTGCGGCCTCGTTCGTTGTCAAGTTCTCCAACAGGGCTTCCATGGGTACCTCCGGCTTCTCGTAAAAATAATCTCATCGGTGAGAACAATTATAGAGCTTGGAGCGTGCATGAGCCACACTATGCCTATTCCTGTAACTCCAACTGAAAGAAACGACTCAAAACGTGCTTACAAAGTATGATAAAGTATGCACGTCGTGAGTGCGACGAGGGACCCTGCTATGGCCGATATTGAGCGCTTGACGATTACTCTTCCCGCCGATATGGCGAGGCTAGTAAAGGGGGCCGTCGACGAGGGAGATTATGCTTCTTCCAGCGAGGTAATCCGCGAGGCGCTGCGCGACTGGAAGATGAAGCGGGAATTGCGCTTAGGCCAGCTAGCGGAGCTGAAGTCCGACATTGACCGTGGCCTGGCGGATGTGGCCGAGGGGCGGATCGCTAAGTTTGACGCCAAGCGCATCATCGCGCGCGGGAGGAAACTATTAGCAGACCGGTCAACCTCCGCCTTACCGAGACAGCAGAAATAGACCTGGCTGAAATTTGGAGCTACTTCGCCGATGAAACCTCCGAATCTTTCGCCACCGAATTTCTCGCCCGCATCGGAGACCGCTTCCATCAGGCTTTACAGCTCCCATTCTCCGGCGCTCCCCGTGCCCATCTCTCTCCGGATTTGCGCGTGATCTTCTACGAGCAGTACGCGATCTACTACCTTCCCCGTCCGGACGAAATCATAATCGTTCGCATCCTGCATGGTTCCCGCGATATTGCCACCATCGCCGATGAAGGTGGGTTTGCAATCTGATTCTTGAGCCTAGCCGATACTCCCTCGTGCTTCCGCGATTGCCTGATCGAATGCTCGATCGAGCTTGAGGTTCACCCCTCGGCACCCAGCCACCACTTTCTCGCTCCATGTCAAATAATCGAGACGCCGCTGCAGCGGCCAATGCGCCGGAGGGCAGACCGTCACGTCGCGAACATTGCAAATCTTATCCGCGATCTTTACTTGCTTTGCGCGCAAGGACGCTACTTTTGCGTGTTCAATCTGAAGGCGCTTCCGCTCAGCTTTCTCGAGCGACTTGTCGTCTGTCAGCTCGCGTACCAGGTCAGCCACTTCCTGGCCAAAATGTTGCTCAAGCTCCAAAAAAGTGGTGTCGGTATCCTCGACGGTATCGTGGAGGACAGCGCACAGTAACGTCGCCTCGTCTGAAACGTCCCCCTCCACCGCTAACGCAGTTGCGACAGCGATCGGGTGATTGATGTATGGGGATGCGTCCGCGTCCTTGCGTCTCTGCCGGCGGTGCTTATCGGCCGCAAACGCGATCGCGCTCAAAAGATGTGCTGGGTTCAATGTCCGCGGAGCCTCTACCCGGCACATTATCACGCCCTAGACCATTCCCTTGGCTCTCTAGTTCATTAAACATATCTAACCAAGGAGCGATCCCTACCCGGCGAGCTAGGGCGGATCTACAACAGAGGAATGAGTCCCTTACATCCTGACAATCCTATACCTAGGAGCTGGTACCAAATCATCGGGTTGTCGAAGAGAAAAAGGCGCCAAATAACCCACATCCCTAAGCCCACCCCATCACAACCACCCACACCCACCTAACTAGTTCACCTACCCTTTTCCTCATCTTTATTTCTAACTGCTCTGGACGCCCAAGCAGATCCGTAATACCGTCCAACTAAGAGCATTTTTGCTAATGGTGTAGACCGGGAAACTGAACCTGACGCGGCCATTCCGTTAAAGAATGGCCGCACATAGCTGATCCCACCAGACCACAGTATTAGCATAAATGCGTTCTAAGAGCCTCCAACTTACTCGAGCCTCTCCTTCCCCAAAGGAACCCAACTAACCCGCAACATGCGGAACGGAGAAGTGCGCTCAAAAATGAAAAACCACCCATCCATCGAGTTCGGCACACCGCCCCATCGCAGACGGACCCTATCCACTAACGGAGGCCCTGCATGACCATCTTTAGACCGCGCATCGGCACTTCGCCCTTCCCCGGCCCCTTCAACCCACACGCCCCGATCCCGCCCGAGCCCGCCGCCGCGCAGCCCTCCAATGCAACGGCAGACGCCAACCCAGGCCCCAACCCACAGCAGCCCGAGCCCTCACCGGCCATCCCTCCGCCCGCACCAGCCGAGCCCGGCGCTGCCACCGATCGCCACGCCGACCTCGTCTGCCTGGCAGACATTCCACCCCGCCCCATCGATTGGCTGTGGCCAGACAGGCTGGCCTGTGGAACCCTGGCCATGCTCTCCGGCGATCCCGGCTCAGGAAAAACCTGGGTCGCCCTGGCCATAGCAGCCGCCCTCAGTCGTGGTCGAGTCCCCTCCACCAACCACACCCTCCAACCCTGCACCGTCCTCTACGCCTCCGCCGCCAATGGAGCCGCCGACCTCATCCGCCCCCGCTTTGCCCAGCTCGACGGCGATCCCGCCCGCCTCATCTTATTGCGCGGAGTCCTCACCGCCTCCGCCCAACCCGCCTCTCTCAGCCTCCGCGACACACCCATGCTCGAAGACGCTCTCCACAGAACCCAGGCCCGCCTGCTCATCATCGACCCCTTGCACAGCTACCTGTGGGCACATCGATCGCCACCGTGCCCACGATTCCGCCCGCGCCTTCGACACCCTCGCCCGCCTGGCGGAAAAGCATCGCTGCTGTATCCTCCTCGTCCGCCATCTCCGCAAGCGCGGCCGCGGACTTACCTCGATCGAGCTCTCCGCCGCCGTCCGCACCGAATTCCTCGCCGGCAGCAGTCCCGATGCGCCCACCCGGCCCGCGCTGGTGCAGGTGAAATCCAACTTAGGCTGCCTCGCGCCTTCGCTGGGCTACCTCATCGACAACACCGGCGCCTTCTCCTGGACCGGACCCAGTCGCGCTCACCCCGGAAGAAGTCATGATGGACCGCCCCATCGACGCCGGCCTCCCCAAACGCAAGCGCGCCGCCGAATGGCTGCGCCAATATCTGCACGAAGGTGAGCGATCGCGATGCGCCGTCGAATTTGCCGCCCAACAGGACGGTCTCTGCATCGCAACCTTGCGCCGCGCCAAGTACGATCTGGGCGTCGTGAGCTCCAAGGAAACCTTCACCGGCGCCTGGTTTTGGGCCTTGCCGGGAAACGAATCAGCTGACGGACGCAGTCGGTCCCCTAAGTAGCTTATGGGGGCGGGAAAAAATAAATTTGAGCCCCTTCGTCAAAACAAAGGACTTAGCCGCCGCCCACCACGGAAACAAGGACGGAACGGCAATGGAAACAATGACGGGAACATAGCATTCCTGAAACCCAAGCCAACCCAGGGCCTCGCCACCCTGGCACGCCCCAAGGGGCGGACAGACCGATCTTTCTCAACCCGTGCACCACGCCACCCCTCCTCGCCCGAGGCTGGTAAAGGGGGATGCATCCATCCCCCACCGCCATGCGCCTCATCGGTCGCGCACACTTGCTCGAGATCCCTTTACCCGGCCGGCAACTGCGTAACCCCCAACTGCTGCAGCAACCCGAGCTGGTCCGAACTTCCCCAGCGTTCCACCATCTTGCCGTCGCGGAACTTCGCCACCTGCACTCCCCGGATGCTGATCTTTTTCCCCGTGGGCGCTATGCCCATCAGCGGCCCCCGGTGCGTGCCCTTCATCGTGTAGGCAATAGCGATCTGCTCCTCATCGGCCACCATCGTTTCCAACCCAACCTCGAGATCCGGAAAAGCCTCCCGCGTCGCCGAAAAAAACATGCGGTAGCCTTCCGGCCCTGGCCCCTGGCCCGGCGCAGGATCATGATCCACGCAGTCCGCCGCCACCGCCTCCCGGAACAAATCAAACTTGCCCGTATTCACAGCCTCTGCAAACTTCCCCAGCGCCGCCAAATTCTCCTGTTTCCCCATCGCCCACCACCTCTCGGACTCAGATGCCGCAAAGACAGACTTGGACGATGTATTTATCCTCGTGGAGAAGTCATCGGCAAACCGCGCCAAACCAAGGAAGGGAAGGGAACCACAAGTGCCGGAGGGAAATGAGATACACCGCTTCGCCGAACTGCATACCGCGACCTTCGTCGGCAAGACCATCTGCGTGGAATCGCCCAACGGCCGCTTCCCCGGAGCTGCCTTACTGACTGGCCGCAAGCTCAAAGCCGTAATCGCCCACGGCAAGCACCTGGCCTACGACTTCGGCCGAGATCTTAAGCTGCACGTCCACATGGGCCGCTTCGGCGACTTCACCGAAGGCAAAATGCCCTATCCCGAAGTGAAAGGCATCCTGCGCATGCGCTGGTCCACCGCCACCGACTGGCTGGAGTTGCGCGGCGCCACCGACGTCTCCGTCTATTCCGATGCCCAGTGGCAAGCCGTCCGAGACCGCCTGGGTGCCGATCCCCTCGAGCCCCACGCCGACCCATCCCCGGGCATCGCCTACATCCGCAAGGCCAACACCCCCATCGCCGCTCTCCTGATGGATCAAACCGTCTTCGCCGGCATCGGTAACATCTATCGTGCCGAATTGCTCTACCGCGCCCGCCAGAACCCCTTCGCCCCAGGCAAGGATGTTCCCGAAAAAACCCTGAAAGCCCTCTGGCGCGACGCAGTGAAACTGATGCCCGACGGCATGGTGGACCGCCGCATCGTGACCACGCGCGCCAAAGACCGGCCCGCACCCAAAAGGCAAAGCACAGCGCGACGAGGTCCACTACGTCTACCACCGCCACGGCCAACCCTGCTTCGTCTGCGGCACCATCATCCAACGGATAGACCTGGCCGGCCGCACCCTCTACTGGTGCCCCACCTGCCAACCAGGCAAAGCCCCCGCCCCACGCAAACGCGCGCGGCTTTACCAACCGCCAAAACCTACGGCCCGTGAGGAAAGGAACCAGTGGGCCGCCACAGCAGAATCGTAGCGACCGTGCCGCTTGATCGCGCCTTCGCCCTGTTGAAGTCCGCTCGTGTCAGCACAGCAGGCGCAATCCGCGCGCGATACCACGGCACTCCACGTAGAGTTCTCTTCAAAGCTTCCTCCGTTGACCTTTCAAAGGATGCTCGCATACTGCGAGTGAAGGAGAAAGTAATCGCGATAGTTTCCAAGCGCCAGAGTACCAACGGGGCAGAGCAGAGGAAAAGCAGCGAAACCAAGCCCATTTGCACCCGCCGCAGTGCGTTTAAGACCACTCACACCATTACCTCCGGTATGGCGAGATGAAAAGTTAAAGCAAGGTGAGAGGCTGAGCGACTTTGGTTTCCTCACCGCGGTCCATGGTTCTGGACGGGTGCCCCATGTTCGCGCCAGCGTGCATGGGCCGAAAAAGACGGGGCGTAGCACCTCGAACGCTTTGTGGCACACGACTTCAGTCGGGCTGCGAAGAACTCATGTTCTGTGTCAGGGTACGACTTTACAGGCTGGGAGAACCTCTGGCACGAAGGGCACGGGTTCACCCGTGCCGTAAAAGCCCTATGCGAGAGACGGCTTTAGCCACTGGGGTACCCCTGCCAGGCCCCCAACCGCCAGTAGCTTTCGCAAAACAAAATGCTAATATTCCCTCACCACAAAAACCAAGAACACACCGGGCCCGATTAGGAGTTCGTGATGACAACTACGCCCGCGGCCCTCCCGCGCCACCATGCCAAGCCGGTGACTTTCCTGCGCCAGTACTTCTACCTTTGCATGTCGCTGCTGATTGCCGTCGTAGCGGTCTACGGCTTCAGCCATACCATCGGGAAAAACCTGCTCCACGCCTCGCCCATCCCCCCCTTCATCCTCACCATCCACGCGGTTGTCTTTCCCGGCTGGATACTCTTCTTCATCCTCCAATCCGCACTGGTGCGCACCCGCAATGTGCGCCTGCATCGCACCCTAGGATGGTTCGGCCTTGCGCTCGCGGTAGGCGTCCTCGTCATCGGCTACCTGACCGCCACCGGCATGGACCGCTTCTTCTTACAGCGCTTCCACGATGCCGACACACCAGCCTTCCTCATCATCCAGTTGATGGACCTGGTCTCCTTCGCCATTCCCTTTGCGCTCGCCATCTACTGGCGCCGGAGGCCCGAGTATCATCGGCGGCTTATGCTGATAGCCTCTAGCGGCCTCACGGACGCAGCCTGGGCCCGCTTTCCCCTGGTACCTCTGGCCTACTCGCCCGCCGGAGTCGACTTACTGGTGCTTCTCGGCATCGTGCGCGACCTCATCGTCGACCGCCGCGTCCACAAGGTCTATCTCTACGCCTTTCCCCTGCTCATCATGTTCCAGATCTTTTGCGTGCATACCTATCTCCACGCCTCACCCTGGTGGGTGCGCATCGGCACCGCCCTTCTGCGTTGAGAGGCGTGAACGCCCAAAGCATTTGAGGCCCACTTTTGCTATCCTGGTGGTACAGGCAAGCAAATGGCCCACACAGAGCTTAAGAGTCGCGCCCGTATCGAGGGAAAAGGCCGAGTCGTGATCCCAGCGTCGTTCCGCTCCGCTCTTGGTCTGAAGGTGGGAGATGAGATCGATCTCCGCATCGAGGACAACGAGATTCGCATCTCGACCCTACAATCCCGGCTCCTCTGGACGCACCGGTTTACACAACCGACCAGCTTTGGAGAAAACTCAAGCTCGGAATTCCGATTCACGTCCTCCGGTAGCGCTATCGACACAGAGCCGCACAATCGCTACCTTGGTAGACAATTCACGCCGTGAGGACCGTTATGGCATCCATCACCGAAGCCCCCGCAACCAACCCGACCTGCCGGCTTGTCCGTGCGGGCGAAGCATTTCAAGGCAAACAAGGCCTCATGTATGCCCCTGCCATCTCCGCGGAAACGGTTGGCTCCAAAGCCATCCACATGCAGATGCTCACCATCCCGCCCGGCGGCCGCGCCAAGGCGCACAAACACGCATCGCACGAGAGCGCGATCTACATGCTGAGCGGCGTAGGCGCCATGTGGTACGGCCATCAGCTTGAACACCACGTTGTCCTCAGCCCCACGGACTTTCTCTACATCCCGGCTGACATGCCCCACCTGCCCTATAACCCAAGCACGACGGAACCCGCAATTGCCGTCATCGCCCGAACCGACCCCAATGAACAGGAAAGCGTAGTCCTGCTGCCCCACCTCGATGAGCTTCACCCCGCCTAGTCCTTTGACGGAATAGTCTCGATATGGAATACTCCTCCCATGGCCACCGAGGTCATCGTCACCGCGGATTTTGAGTCATCGTGGGATGGTCTAAGTATCGAGGAACAGAAGAGCGTGGCTGTTGTAGTCTCCATGCTCGAAGAGAGGGGCCCAACGCTTCCATTCCCCTACAGTTCCGGCATCACTGGTTCCACAAAACTGCGCGAACTGCGCGTTCAACATTCCGGCAAACCATACCGGGTACTCTAGCCTTTGACCCCAAACGCAATGCAATTCTGCTGTTGGGCGGCGATAAAACGGGTACCGGCCGCTGGTACGAGACACATGTGCCGAGAGCGGAGAAGCTGTTTGTAGCCTACCTAAAAGAGAGCGGCCAGGCGGATTAAAGGAGAATGCCACGATGGCTCGTAAATTCAGTGAGCTGACTAAAAAAATGAGCGCGAAGGATCGGGCCGAAATCAAGACCCGAAGCAAAAAGCTGCTCGCCGAACTGCCGCTCGAACAACTCCGTTCCGCACGCAGCCTCACCCAGAGCAATATGGCGCAAATCCTAGGTGTAAATCAGAGCGCCATTTCGAAGATCGAAAAACGCACCGACATGTATCTGAGCACGCTGCGGAGCTACGTCGAGGCAATGGGAGGGAGCCTTGAAATTCAGGCCGTATTCCCCGAGGGTGCGGTGCGTGTTGATATCTTGAGCGGTAAGTAGAGCCGATGTGTCATGGGGTTAAGGAGTTTGCTGGGCCGGAAACAAGAAGCGCAACATCGGGTCGACGCGCTCGGCCCACGCAGACTCGGTGTGCTCCGCACCGTCGGCCTCGAAGTAAGACAGGTCGTCGCCAACGCGCCAGCCTTTGCGGATCAGCGCATCGCGCAGCGCCCGAGCATCGGGCACGGCCTTTGTTGATTCCTTCGTTCCAATGTCCAGCCAGATGCGCAACGCGGGTTTTTCAATCAGCGCCGCAACGGTCTTGAGGATCGCCCGATTCCGCCACCACACCGAGGGCGACACGACAGCCAGCCTGGAGAAGACCGCAGGATACCGCAGCCCCAGGTACAAGGTGACCAAACCGCCCAGCGAGGAGCCTCCCATTCCGCAGTGCTCCACCCCGGGCAGCGTGCGATAGTGCCCGTCGATGAAGGGCTTCAGCTCTTCCACCAGCATGCGGCCATAAACATCCGCTTGGCCGCCGCCCAGGCGCTTGTCCTCAACCGGCGTGTACTCATCGACTCGCTTCACCCCCGCGTTGTAGATGCCAACGATGATCAGCGGCTCGATGGCTCCGGCCTCGGCCAGAGCATCCGCGGTTTCCCCCATCCGCCAGTAGTTTCCCTTGATGAACGAGGTCTCGGGATCGAAGAGGTTTTGCCCATCCTGCATGTACAAAACAGGGAACCGGCGTTCCCCCTCAGCCTCGTACATGGGCGGAAGATAGACCACGAGGTCGTGGTGATCCTCGACCAGCCTGGAGACAAAGTCTTCGTGCTTCTGCAGCCGCGGGAGCGGAGCTTGGTCTTTGGCTATGGCTTCGCGCACCGTGGTCCTTTAGCATAGCAAAACCGAATCCCGAGGAGTGACGCTTGCAGCGCGAATACTATCGCTGGTGGTCCAAAGATCTAAGCCGCGACATGGAACTGCTGTGCTTCGGCCACGCAGGAACCAGGGTGCTGGTCTTCCCAACCTCCAACGGCCGCTTCTTTGAATACGAGAACAACGGCATGGTTGGGACTCTCGCCGACCGCATCGACAGCGGGCAATTGCAGCTCTACTGCGTGGATAGCGTAGACGGAGAGAGCTGGTACAACAAGCACGCTCACCCCTATTGGCGCGTGCAGCGGCACATGCAGTACGAGCGCTACATCGTCAACGATGTGCTGGCCCTGATGGGCGAGAAGAACCAGACCCCGCGGCTGATCGCCACCGGCTGCAGCTTCGGAGCCTATCACGCGGCGAACTTCGGCTTCCGCCATCCCGATAAGGTCACCGGCATCGTTACCATGGGCGGCGCCTTTGACATGAAGGACTTCGTCGACGGCTGGTATGGCGAAGACCTCTACTTCAACAACCCGCCCGACTACCTCGCCAACTGCACCGATCCCTGGAAGTACAACCACATCCGCACCGTGCTCGCCACCGGCGAGTGGGACTTTTGCTGGGAGAAGAACGAGCGCTTCGCCACCGTCCTCCGCAACAAAGGCATACGGCATGAGCTATACGTCTGGGGCGATCACAGCTTCCACGACTGGCCCTTCTGGAAGCCCATGGTAAGGATGTACCTGGAGTAGACAAGCTACTTATCGCGGGTTCGAAGCCGGGTCGAGCAAGTCTTCGAAAATGGATTGGCCAGGTAAGTTCCGAAGATTCCGGAAACAATCACTGTTCCATCTGCCGCATTGAAATGCGCGGAACGGAATTCTCCCTCGGGAACCTCATTGAGCCTTCGCCAGGTTTGCCCACGATCGCTGCTGGTGTACACACCGGTAAGAGACGTGACCACCTGGTGACTCGGTCTTGCCGGGTCGACCCATACGCCGAAGGCCCGAATGTTGGGGCCGGCCTCATCCTCATCTCGATGCAACAGAAAGCTCGCATGGATCACGCGCTCCACCGCATCCGCGCTCACCGGGTTGTAAACGCCCCAACAGGCCGCCAGGTGCGGGCCGCCCACGGTGCTGATTCCCTGGATCGCCGAGTCGTCCCCCACTCCATCAATGCTGCGTCCATTGCCGTGCGTGGGTTTTCAGGCGGTAGGCCTGATCGCCCGTTCCCACATACAGCGAGCCATGCACCAAACTCCATGGAGAGAATATCCATCTCGGTCGGCAACTGCGGCAGAGGCTTATCCTCGATCCATGAGCCATCTCTACCTTTGCGGTAGGTAACGATCTGAGGCTCCAGGTCAAAGTAGCCATAGCCGACGATCATGTGCCTTCCGTCGGCCGTGATCTTCACTACGCCGGCCGTTACCGGCTCGCCCTTCTTCTTGGGAATGGTCACCTCCGGATCGGTATCAGGGACGCGAGGGCCCGTGATCGATCGCACCACCGGCTCCGTTGTACCCGGCCGAGGCAAAACCTGAAACGCCCCCAGCTGCGTCGTGATCACAAACTCGCGTCCACCGGGAACCACGCCTAACCCGTTACGCTCGCCCTCGCCAATGTCCGCATCAAAGTACTTGGAATCGATGCGGGCCACCACGGTCCAGGTCTTTCCGCCATCAGTCGATTTCGAGATGTACATCGCCCGATCCTGCGCCGGAACCTTGCTGCTCAGGTCCGCCGTAAGACCCCATACGACGTTGGCATCCCTGGCCTTGGGATCGGGATCGTCGGCCATGGCTTCAAGAAAATCGCTGGCAAACTGGCGGCTTCCAGGAAGGCTCGTGACTCGCCGGACACGACAACTGTCCGCCGCAGTTTGCGGCAGCGGAGTCTGCCCCCACGCCATCAGGGGAACGGCCAACAGTAGCCATCGTGTTAGTTCCCAACAGGCCCGCACTCCAAACGCACCATTTCTCCCGATCATAGGGCGGTTTGGGCCAACTTCAAAAAGGAAATGTGGCTGGATCAGAATATGCTTTAGAATTGGGCTGTTCGACCCACCCCATCGCAATGTTTTCGGGCCCGCTCTTGCTCGGTTTCGTGTCGTTTCTCAAGGAGCCGCCGTGAAGAAAATCGGAATCATCTTCGGGATGGAGTCGACCTTTCCACCCGCGTTGGTCGACAAGATCAACTCCTTCAACGACCCGGAGGTGCAGGCCGAGTTGGCCAGCATCGGCGAAGTGCGGATGGCTGAGCCCTCTCCCTACGATGTGATCATCGATCGCATCTCCCACGACATCCCTTTCTATCGCGGCTACCTCAAGAACGCGGCGCTCTCCGGATCGATCATCATCAACAATCCCTTCTGGTGGAGTGCCGACGACAAGTTCTTCAACTTCGCCCTGGGCACCAAGCTCGGCGTAGCCATCCCCAAAACCGTGCTGCTGCCCCACAAACACCATCCACCCGGAACCACCGGGCGCTCCATGCGCAACCTGCAATATCCCCTGCCGTGGGAAAGCATTTTTGACTACATAGGCTTTCCCGCATTCCTCAAGCCCTTCGACGGCGGCGGCTGGAAAGATGTCTACAAAGTCAATTCGCCCAACGAATTCTTCGACGCCTACGACCAAACGCGCGACCTCTGCATGACTCTGCAGACGGCGGTCAAGTTCAAGGAGTACTTTCGCTGTTACTGTGTCGGGCAGCAGAAGGTCCACATCATGCAGTACGACCCCGGAGCCCCCTTTCACGAACGCTATGTGAAGAATCCTGCGCCGGTCGACCCCAAGCTCCTGGAGCGGGTGGAGCTCGACTGCCTGAAGCTGTGCCGCGCCCTGGGTTACGACTTGAACACCGTGGAATTTGCCTGCGAGGACGGCATCCCCTACGCCATCGACTTCATGAATCCGGCGCCGGATGCGGATATAGACTCCGTCGGGCAGGCCAACTTCGACTGGATCGTGAACGAGGTGGCCGAGCTCGCCATGGCGCGGGCCAGGCAACATACAGGCAAAGTTACTGAATATCGCTGGAGCGCTTTCCTGGGCGGCCCTTCAGCCATCCCGGAAAACACGGAGCAGGAGGTGGTAAGCCGATGAACCGTCCCAGTTTCAGCATAGGCATCGAAGAGGAGTATCAGACCATCGATCCGGTAACCCGCGATCTGCGCTCCCACATCCACTCTGAAATTCTGCCCAAAGCCAAGCTCGCGACCATGGACCGCGCCAAGCCTGAGCTGCACCAGGCGGTAGTGGAGGTGGGCACCAAGGTTTGCCGCGATATTCGACGAAGCCCGCGAAGACATTCTCGATTTGCGGCGGCAGATGATCACGCTGAGCAGCGAGAGCGGAATGTGGCTGGCCGCCGCCAGCACCCATCCTTTCGCCGACTGGAGAGCGCAGGACATCTACCCCGATGACCGCTACAAACAAGTAGTGGAAGATTTGCAGCTGGTGGCGCGGGCCAACCTCGTATTCGGGCTACACATCCACGTGGGCATTGAGGACCGCAACACCGCGATCCACATCATGAACTCGATGCGCTACTTCCTGCCCCACATCCTCGCGCTCTCGTCGAACTCGCCTTTCTGGGAGGGGATGAACACCGGCTTCAAGTCGTATCGATCCAAAGTCTTTGAGCGCTTCCCCCGCACCAACATCCCGGACATCTACGCCAACTGGGCGGAGTACGAAACCTTCATCAACCTGCTGGTGAAGACCAACTGCGTCGATAACGGCAAGAAGGTCTGGTGGGATATTCGCCCTCATCCGTTCTTCAATACGCTGGAAGTGCGGGTATGCGACATCCCTATGCGGCTTGATGAAACCATGGCCATCGCGGCGCTGATCCAGGCCACCGTGGGCATGCTCTATGACCTCCATGCCAAGAACAAGAGCTACCGCATCTATTCGCGTGCGCTCATTATGGAAAACAAGTTTCGCGCCGCCCGCTATGGCATCGATGGCAAGCTGATCGACTTCGGCAGGGAAGAAGAGGTGCCGATGCGCGACCTGATGCTGGAGTACATCGACCTTATCTCCGATGCGGCCAAGGAACTTGGATGCGAGCGCGACATCGCGTACATCCACGAAATGCTCAGGATGGGCACGGGCGCAGACCGGCAGCTCAAGGTCTTTGAAGAAACCGGCGATTTGAAGAAGGTAGTCGACTACATCGTGGCGGAGACGCGTGTGGGCGTGATGCAGGAAACGGCGGCGTTGCACAGGTAGAATCAGTAAAGAGAGGGAGTTGCTTGGCCCAGCCCGTTTTAACCGACATCACCCGGATCGAATTCGATCCCGAGTTTTCGCCCGGCGCCTACAACGCTGTGAACACCTGCCTGCGCATTCAACCTTCAGAGAAGGTCACGCTGATTACCGACAACGCCTGCCGCGAAATTGCTGCCAGCATCGCGCAGGAACTGGCCAAGGTTGGCTGCGCGTTCAAAGCCTTCCTGCTGGAAGATCTCGCCCCCCGTCCTCTGGCCGGCCTGCCTCACGAGATCGCGGAAGACATGGAGACCAGTGACGTGAGCATCTTCGCCGTGCGGGTACAGCCGAACGAGCTGAAGTCGCGCATGGAGATGACGGCCATTGTCAACCGGCGGCGCATGCGCCACGCACACATGGTGAACATCAACCGCCGGATCATGCTGGAAGGCATGCGCGCCGATTTCAACCATGTCGACGCGCTCAGCAGCAAAGTGATGGAGATCGTCAGCCACGCGAAGGAGATCACTGGAAAGACGGCCGCAGGCTGCCACTTCACGGGAGCCCTGAATCCGGAGTATCGCTGGATCAAGACCAGCGGCATTATCAGCCGCGACAAGTGGGGCAATCTACCCGGTGGCGAAATCTTTACCTCACCGGGAGAAGTGAATGGCGTGTACGTGGTCGACGGAGTGGTCGGTGACTATCTCTGCGACAAATACGGCGATCTCGAGCACCAGCCGTTGACCATCCGCATGAAGAACAACCGCATCACCGAGGTCTTTAGCGAGAACAAAGTGCTGGAACAGGATTTCTGGTCGTACACTCACACCGACGAAAACAGTGACCGCGTAGGCGAGTTCGCCATCGGCACCAATATTGAATTGACCGACGTGATCGGGCAGATCCTGCAGGACGAGAAGTTCCCTGGCATCCACATCGCCTTTGGCAATCCTTATGGAGAACACACCGGGGCCAACTGGTATTCCGGTACGCACATCGACGTGGTTGGACGCCAATTTGATATCTGGGTAGACGGGCGCCAGATTATGGAGAAGGGTCGCTTCCTGATCGAGGACTGACAATGATCCCCGCGTCTGCGCGAGGCTTTCAATCGTAATTTCCGCCCGGAAACCTACCAGCAGTTCCTCAAGAAACTAGAGGCGAGCGCGGGCACGCCCATTGCCTTTCGGGTTTCCGAGACACCCTGCTTCCTGCCTAAGGCCCTGCTGGATCAGATGGCGGAGTACGGCCGCGACCTGGTTCTGCAGCTGGTGAACAATCCGGAGTATCTGCGCGCGTCGGACATCACCGTCCCTAAGCAATATAACGTTGCCAACGAATCGCCGCGCCCCATGTTCCTGCAAGTCGACTTCGGCCTGGTGCGCAACGCGCAGGGCGAGCTTGAGCCCAAACTGGTTGAGCTGCAGGCGTTTCCTTCGCTCTACGCATACCAGCCGGTGCTGGCTCAAGCAGTACATCGAGTCGTATGAGCTACCCGCTGACCTGGGAATCTATCTCGGAGGTCTTGATCACGATACGTATCAGCAACAGATGCGTGAGCTGATCGTCGCCGGCCACGATCCGGAAAACGTGATCCTGTTGGAGATCCATCCGGAGAAGCAGAAAACGCTCTGCGACTTTCTCATCACGCAAAAAGAGCTTGGCATTGCGATCGTAGATATTCTTGATCTGAAGAAACGCGGTGAGCGCCTCTTTTATGAGAAGGGAAGTCGTGAAATTCCAGTACACCGCATCTACAACCGCTGCATTGTGGATGAGCTGGAGCGCAAAGGCATCAAGCTGCCCTTCGACCTGACGCAGCCGCTTGATGTGGAGTGGGCAGGGCATCCCAACTGGTACTACCGCATCAGCAAATTCTCCATCCCGTATTTGAAACACAAATGTGTTCCCAAGAACGTGGCTGCTTGACCGCGAAACCATTGTGCCGCAAGACAACGAGAATTACGTATTGAAACCGCTCTACTCCTTTGCCGGCCTGGGTATCAAGTTCAACCCCACGCAGGCGGATGTGGATGCCATACCCGCAGAGCAACGTCATCAGTACATGCTCCAGGAGCGGATGCGCTTCGAGCCGGTGATTGACACTCCACACGGTTTGACCCAGGCGGAGATCCGCATCATGTATGTATGGCCTGAAGGGAAAGACCTAATGCCCGTATTGCCCCTGCTGCGCATGGGGCGAGGCATCATGATGGGCGTAGATCACAACCGCAACCTCGAGTGGGTGGGTGGATCCGCTGCGCTGTGGATGTAGATAATAGAAGAAGAGGATGTTTTCGAATGCAACTAACCAGTAAAAGTTTTAGCGATGGCGCTCCTATTCCGGGAGAGTTCGCCTTCGCGGTGATCGATCCGGTGAACCACATCGCACTGAGCAAGAACCGCAATCCGCACCTGGCCTGGAGTGATGTTCCTGAGGGAACCAAGTCGTTCGCGCTGATCTGTCACGACGCGGATGTACCGAACCGCGCCGATGACGTCAACAAAGAAGGCCGGGAGATTCCAGAGTCGTTTCCCCGCGATCTATTTTTTCATTGGGTTCTGCTGGACATCCCCGCGTCCGCACACGAAATTCCTGCCGGCAGCCATAGCGACAGTATTACTGCCAAGGGCAAACCAGGGCCTGCTGCTTCAAATGGGCTGCGTCACGGTCTAAACGATTACACCAAGTGGTTTGCCGGCGATGAAAAGATGCTCGGGGAATACTATGGCTACGATGGTCCGTGCCCGCCATGGAATGACTTGCGGCTCCACCACTATGTCTTCACCCTGTATGCATTGGATGTGCCGCGCGTAGACGTTCACGGCGATCTGACCGGAGCCAACGCGAAGCTCGCCATTGCCGGACACGTACTGGCGCAAGCCAGTCTTACCGGCACGTACACGCTGAATCCGCGGGTAAAGAAGAGTTAATCGCCTACCTCGTACCCCAGGAAGGCCCCTCGCATGGAGCGTTCGGAGGCCAGCCACACCTTGACTACTTCAAAGAGGATCGCCGTGGCGTAAGTCACGGCGATCCAGAGACACACTTCTTCGATGGGCAGGCCCGACCAGGCACCGACGAAAATGCCTATCATTTGACGATGCTGGAAGTTCCACCAGTTGTAAGGGAGAGCCAGAGTCACCTCCCATAGCAGGCTGACGAGCAGCATGAAGAAAAGCGTGAGGCTGAGAGCGCGCCAGTTGATGAAGCGCCGTGCCACGGGGAAGAAACTCATCGAAGGGAAGAATGCTACGGCGACCAGGAACGTGAAGTAGCCGGGGAACCCTGCCTGATCTTCAGCAAGAGCGAGGTGCTTCTTGAAGTAGCCAAGCCGCACCAATCAGAATCACGGCGAGAATCAACGATGTGGGATGGAATTGCAGGAGGCGGCGCACCTGCCTGGCTTCGCCCTGGATAGTCAACGACGTTGTAGGCCGCCAGCCAAAACTCTCCCAGCCAGATGTATAGAAGAAGAACGGCAAGAAAGCCGGTGAAATAAAAGACGTACTCTTCCACCGGAACCGGCCTGCCAAGTGCGGGAGCGCGCCAGCCCAGGGTCGCGCCCACATTGGGATAGTCGAAGAACCACTGGGCGAAGAAGAAGTCCAGCAAGAAGCCCAGAGGGACGAGGATGGCGAGGGTCCAGCAGAAAGCCCGCTTGGGGATGTGCAATCCCTCGCTGGGCAGAAACCACCCGGCGATGATCACCGTGGGAACGATGAAGAGCAGAAGGCTGAAGGTGTAGCCGTGCGGTGTGGAGTTCTGGTCGACAGGAATGGGCGGGGCCGGATGGTGGACGGTTTGCAGAGTGATGACGGCCGGGATAACGATCATCGCCAGCATGGCGATCACAATCCATGCGCAGACCGTGGGGCTGGGAAGTCCGTGAGAGCGGGGTCCGGGCATGACCGGCCTCCTGATGGGTGAGCGAAAGTTGGGTCTAAACTTCAATCCCGACCGCTTCCGCCCAAGGCAGCTTCGGGCGCAGCGGCATAAGTTACCAGGGTAACTTTCGTGCCGTCTTGCTATTCTGCAACTCCATGCTCCTTTTGGTCCGACAAGCTGTCATGGCCGACGTTCCGGCACTCAAGAATCTCATCCGTGCATCCGGTCCTGGGACTGCAGACGGGCGACTATACGCCGGAGCAGAGAGAACAGGCTTTGGAGCTGGTTTTTGGGGTGGATACTCAGTTGATCGAGGACGGCACGTATTTTGTGGCCGAAGCCAAGGTGGATCAGGACCAGGTCATAGCCGGCTGCGGAGGCTGGAGCAAGCGCAAGACGCTCTTCGGAAGCGACCACTACGCCGGCCGGGAAGATGCTCTCCTGGATCCTCAGCAGGATGCGGCCAAGATACGGGCCTTCTTCGTACATCCTGACTGGGCACGCCGGGGGGTCGGCAGCAAGATTCTCGAGGTTTGCGAAGCAGCAGCAGCAGGGCGGGTTTCCGGCGTCTGGAGATGGGGGCCACCCTGACCGGAGTCCCTCTGTACCGCGCCCGTGGTTACGTCGAAGCAGAGCACCGTGAGGTTCCGCTTCGACCCGGGGTGTCCCTACCCATTGTCCGCATGGTAAAGCAGCTGTGACCATGACCTTTGGAGCCTCGGCCGCGGCAAATAGGACGGAGAAATGCACCTCGCTCCTCCCTGATACTCGGTCCACCGTATACATTTCGTAACTGGCAGTACCTTTTCGGGAACAGTTACTGACGGTTGGCCGTCCTGCTTCGGGAAGTTAGTTTAGTGGGACGACGGCGGCTCGGTTTCCTCTACCGGGAAGCCGCTGAAAACCGGTCATTTATGGTGCGCTCGCCGCAAGACGAAAACGCCTCCCAGCCAGACTGTACTGGCACAACCGCCCTCAATTCCATCATTTGCAGAGGGGGGTAAGTCGTTCTCTGGCCGGCCGCCGAAATATCTTCAAGAAAATCGCTTGACAACGTCATGTGCAGAGGACTTAGATAGCGGTCGATCTCAAAATAAGTTTCTTACAGAATCGTTTTAGTGCTTTGTTTTGGAGAGGTGTCAGTGAACGTTCAAAGAGTGTTGCGCGTAGCCGCGTTTGTTTGCCTACTTGTCTTCTGCGGAAGACCCCTACTAGCCCAAGGCGTTTTCGGCACCCTTGACGGTGTTGTGAGCGATCCCACCGGCGCGGTAGTGCCCAACGCAAAGATTGTCCTCACCGACGCAGGATCGGGCTCCGCGCGCGATACTGTCAGCGATAGTGCAGGCTTCTACAATTTCGTATCGGTGCCGGTCGGCACCTACAATTTGTCGGTCGCCGCCGCCGGCTTTAAAGACTATGCGGCCGTCTGGCATCGCGTTGGGTGGCGGTGAGCATCGCAGCGTGAATGTCGCGCTTAGCGTGGGCACGGCCGACCAGACAGTTTCCGTAGACGCGCAGAACGTCGCGTTGGCGGTTACTGACTCGGGCGAGAGGTCGTTCTCGCTGGGGACCAAGGAACTCGAGAACTTCGTTCAGGTGGGTAGTAACGCCGCCGAATACATCAAGATTGTGCCCGGCTTCAGCGTCACCAACGGCACCTCGAACCATTCGAACTACACCGGCCAAACCATCGGCATCAACGGTAACGGAGATTCAGGCAGCCAAAGTCCTCTCAACGCCTCCTCCGCCTATAACGGCTTGCCCACCAACTCGCTGGACATCGTCGCCGACGGCGCGCACGTTTCCGACCCTGGGTGCAACTGCGATACGCCAGTCAATCCCAACGCTGACTTCTTGCAGGAATTCAAGGTGCTGACCTCGAACTTCAGCGCAGAAGACCAGAAGGGTCCGATCCTCATCACCTCCGTGACCAAGGCGGGTGGCAGCCAGTTCCATGGCCAGGGGTTTTTCACTGCACGCACGCACGCCCTCAACGCCAATGACTGGTTGAACAACAACAGCAATGTCAAGCAGCCTGGCAACGTTTACTACTATCCCGGTGGAGACATCGGCGGACCGATCATCATCCCGCACACCAACTTCAACAAGAACCGCGACAAGTTGTTCTTCTTTGCAGGCTTTGAGTACTACTACCAAAAACTCGACACCGGGCTGCTCAAGTCCACGATGCCAACCCCCGGTGAGCTTGCAGGTGATTTCTCTCCTGAGCAAATCGCTATGGAAGGTGGAGGCGCAAAGCTTGGTTCGACCGGCAAACTTCCTGGGCAACTCACCCCTGCTGCGATTGCAAGGTTCGGGGGCACGACCCAGCTAAGCCCATGCGCCGGACCTGCAGACGGCTCGTGTCTCGATCCCAATATGCTCGCGCTGGCGAAGCTCTATCCGGCGCCGAACGCAAATCCGCTTGCCACCCAGGGTTATAACTACACTCAGTCGGAAATCTTTAATCAGAACAACCGGCAGTTTGTAATCCGCGGCGATTACAACATCAGCGAAGCGACCAAGGTATTCGTTCGCTATAACTACCAGCGCGAGGTACAGCAGTTCCCGGTAGGTCTCTGGTGGAGGCAAACCAACCAGGTACCGTACCCCACTCCCATTGAGGGCAAAAATAAGTCGGACTCATACTCCGGCTCTATTACGCACGTCTTCAACCAGACCATGACCAATGAGACGGTCATCGCCTACACTTTCGTCGGCTTCCCCAACGTCTTCGCGGATCCGGCGAAAATCGCCCGCAGCAATGTCGGCTACGGCTTACAAAGGTCTGTTTAACAATGGCGTTGCTCAGATCCCGTCGTTCGGCGGAAACGCAAGTGAGGCGGGGCTGGTCTTCAATCCCGGCGGATTCGAAGCCGGCGGAGCTTCCCAGGGCTTATACGCCAACAAATGGATGCCCAGCATTAGCGACACGTTCACCAAGGTGAAGGGTAATCACACTATCAAGGCTGGCTTCTTCTATGAGTGGATTCGGAACTCGCAGCCGGCGAACAACAGACAGCAACGGAGACATACAGGTTGAGGCCAGTAACACCTACAGCTACGGCAATGAATATGCTGACCTGCTGACCGGTAATCTTAACCAATATCAGGAAACGAACTTTAACCGAATCAACGATATTCACTACGGCACTTACGAGTTTTTCGTCCAGGACTCGTGGAAGGCGACCCGGCGGCTGACCATTAACGGGGGGATTCGTTTCACCCACTTCCAGCCGTGGGAAGATGCCCTGGGCTTCGGCTATTCCGTCTTTAATGTTTCTCAATATGCGCCCGGTTGCGCCTCTGCGCCGACGTTCTGCGGATTCGAATGGCACGCTAAAGATCCATCCGTTCCCGTGGGAGGCTTTCCCACTCGCACCTTGTTCTACCAACCCCGCGTTGGAGCAGCCTATGATGTCACCGGTAACGGCTACACTGTGGTCCGCGGCGGCTGGGGCCGCTTCTACTATCACTCTGGCCAGTTCACCAATGGCCTGGACGCATCCGCAGGTGTAGCGACTGCCACTCTATCGCCAAGCAATTGGGTAGGGGGTCCTGGTTGCCCGGTCAATCCAGCGGCTGGCTCAGCGCTGTTCACGGCATACCTCAGCTTGTTTGAACCTTTCTGCAACGCCCGCGACGCCTTCGGCTGTGGTTTCGAACGACGATAAGCAGCCTTATACGGATGGCTGGAGCGTCAACGTTGATCAGCAGACACCCTGGCAGGGCCTCCTGGAAATCGCTTATGTGGGGAATCGCAGCCGGGATCAGCTGAACAATGGTGGAGCAGGCGGGGCCGGCAGCAACATCAACCTGGTGCCCTTCGGATCCATGCTGTCCGCCACGAATCCGGCAACGGCCAATGCCAACCTCTATCGGCCATTGCAGGGGTATGGCGACCTCAATTTCGCCACCAACAACCTCTACCAGAACTACAACGCGATGCAGGTGAGCTGGATCCGGCATGCCGGTATGTACACCATTCAGGCCAACTACACATGGCAAAAGGCCATGGGTATCATTTCGCCTAACATTGAGCCCTTCAACCTGTCCTCCAACTACGGGGCATTGCCTGCGAACCGCGGTCAGTTATTCAACGCCGCGTACTCGATTGACCTGGGAACGCGGTTCCACTCCAACGCGTTTGTGAATGGGCTCGGCAACGGCTGGCAGTTCTCCGGCATCACGCAGCTGGAAAGCGGAGCCAACCTTACGTATGGTGGTAACGGCTTTGGCGGGAATGCTATCAACGGCAATTACAACGCTTCCTACACCTGCTTAGCGGGCGCCGGGGAGACCTGCCCGCAGTCGGCGGCGATCATCCCTGGTTCTCATCAGCGCGGCGAATCCCAACGGAATCGCCATCAACAACCAATCCATCCTGGGAACGAGTAGCCAGGAGTTGCATCCATATCTGACCTGCAATCCGAACTCGCATACTGGATCCCATCAGTTCATCAACGGAAACTGCTTCGCGGCGCCCACAGTGGTCGGCCAGAATGGCCCGACCTTGCTGCCTGCGTCGTACGGACCTGCATTCTTCGATTCGGACCTGGCGGTGTTCAAGAACTTCGCCATCAGGGAAGGTATGAAGCTGCAACTTCGCGCCCAGGCGTACAACTTCTTGAACCATCCGCTGTATTCGTTCCCCAGCGGCACCAGCAACCTGAACCTGGTGTTTCAGCAGGATCCGGTGTCGGAAGTGATCACGCAGACCAACGCCAACTTTGGCGTCACCACCCAGAAGCAGGGAGCCCGCATTATGGAGTTCGGAGCGAAGTTCTACTTCTAATCCGACCGGATCATAAAACGACAACGTAATTAAACCCAAGGGCTTCCGACGTACCGCTATACTTGTTCTGGTAACAGAGAACAGTTGCCGGTATGCGGAAGCCCTTACTTCTTTTTGTTTTAATCCTCGCCCCAATTCTCTCAGCCGCAGCGCAGGCCCAGATGAGCCCCCAGGAGCAGCAGCAGCTGGTGCAGGACGCCATGCAAAAGCAGCAGGCCGGGGATCTTGAGGGAGCCGCCAGAGAATATAAACAGTTCCTCAAGTTGCATCCCGAGGCGACTGCCATTCATTCCAACCTGGGAGCAGCGTTGGCTGGATTAGGCCAGTTTCAAGAGGCTATTCCTGAATACAAAATCGCTCTGAAGCAATCGCCCAAGCTGGCTGGAGCCAGGCTCAACCTTGCTCTCGCTTATTACAAAACGGGCAAGATCGACGACGCGGTCACTCAATTGGAAAAAGTTTATGCGGAGGATCCTCAAAACCACCAGGCGGTGCTATTGCTGGCAGATTGCTATCTGCGGATGGGGCGAGAGAACGATGTCATTCGCGTCCTGGAGCCAGAGGAGAAAAAGTATCCAGACGATCTAGCGGTTGCGTATTTGTTGGGGACGGCGTTGATTCGGCAGAAGCGGGTCGATGAGGGCGAGGTTCTCATCGAACGGATTATGCGCAATGGCGATTCAGCGGAACCGCATTTGATGCTGGGCTCCTCGAAAATGAACGTTCAGGATTATGCAGGAGCACGGGACGAGTTTGCCAAAGCGGTTGCCCTCAATCCCAATCTTCCCGAAGTGCATGCCCTGTATGCCAAGGCATTGATGTTCACTGGCGATTCCGACTTGTCGGCCAAAGAATACAAGGCTGAATTAGCCGTGGATCCGTACAACTTTGAGGCCAACGTGCAACTGGGTGTGGCCGTGAGGCAAGAGCAGGACTTTGAACAAGCGCGCAAATATTTCGAGCGTGCGGAAGAGACCAGGCCGGGTGATCCCGGGGTTCGCTATCAGCTGGCGCTGATCGCTATCGACGAAGGCCATTTGGACGAGGCACGGCAAATGTTGGAGGGTTTGGTAAAACAGTCTCCGCAATTTACCGAGGCGCACGTTTCTTTGTCGCTGGTTTACTACCGGCTCAAACGGCCGGAAGACAGCAAGCGAGAGCGAGAGACGGTTCTGAAGTTGACGGCAGAAGCGCAAGCCAAGCAGCCTGGCGCCAAGCTACAGTGATGCGGTTTTGAGGCGGACGGAAAGGTTTGAGAAACCTAACAGCATTCGCGTTTGGTCTAGGTTCACCCAGGACTAGCATCCTGGGTCATTCTCAGTCGTCCCCTTCGACGAGCTCCCATGCACGCTCCACGGCAAGCCAGGACAGGCAGGGCAGGCTCTGCGGGACTGGTCTCGGTTTGGATGCTTACTCAGGACTGACGTCCTGGGCCACTTTCAGCCGTCGCTTCGGGACTGATAGCAATTGGCTTGGAAGCGGTTTGCAGTGAGCGCTGGCAAGACCGCAGCCGATTAAGGAAGCGAATTTGAACAAGACTGGTTTTCGAACCCGGGGCAGCCGTCCTGCTCCTATTGGCTTTTGCTGTGACACAGTTTCCTGAGGAACTGAGTTTGTAGATGGGTTCTCACCGTGGTGATTAAGCGACTTGGACTGCTGTTGTGTTTGATTGTGCCCATCGCTACCGGGGCGCAAACGGACTCTGTGGCTCCGGCCGCGTGCGCCAAATGTCACGTGGAGGCGTTGACCCAGCCAAATACCTACATGGCGCACGCGCTCGAAACGGTGGACAAATGCAAGGTTCTCATCGAACATCCCCTGCTCACCACGACCGTGGGCAAGTACACCTATCGCATTGAACGCAAAGGAAACCAGAGCGAATATTCGGTCACGGATGGAACGGATACTGTGACCATGCCCATCGCGTGGGCAATGGGAGGCAGCGCGGCGCTGGGCCAGACCTACATCCTGGAGAAAGATGGCGAGTTGTATGAGAGCCGCGTGAGCTGGTTCCGGGAATTAGGTGGCCTGGATACCACGATGGGGTACGAGGGCACGACACCGGTTGACATTAGCCAGGCTGCCGGGCGATTGATTCACACGGATGAAAAGCTGAAGTGCTTTGGCTGCCATGCGACGAATGCTGTGCAGGGAAAGCAAGTCACCTTGGACAAATTGACTCCAGGCGTGCAGTGCGCGCACTGCCATCAGGGAATCGACGCGCATCTGGCCGCAGTGGTGGCCGGCAATCACGACCTGGCGCCGCCAAAAGACTTGCACAAGCTTATCGGTCTCTCTGCGGAACAGACTGCCAATTTCTGCGGACAGTGTCACCGCACCTGGGCGGAAATAGCGGCGCAACCGAACCCGGGTATTGCCAACATCCGCTTTCAGCCTTATCGGCTGACGGGGAGCAAATGCTATGACCCGGATGATGCGCGCATCGGCTGCCTGGCCTGCCATAATCCGCACCACGACTTCGACAACCCGCAAAAAGTGAATTTCGATCCTAAATGCCTGGCCTGTCACGCGGGCGGAAAACCGGGCGCCAAGGCCTGTCCGGTCGCCAAGGACAAGTGCGTGTCCTGCCATATGCCGAGGATCGACTTGCCGGGCGCGCATTACAAATTCACCGATCATCGCATCCGGATTGTGAAGCCCAATGAACCCTTCCCGGGTTAATGCACGAAGCCGCGTTGGCAGCAGTGCCTTGGTATACACCAGAGGCGCAAGTGCCAGCAGATTAAGATAGGTTCAATGACTTTTTCCAGGCGCGAGCTTCTGCGATTGGGCATGCTTGCGGGGGCCGCAAACGTTCTTCGCGTTTCCTCACCGGCGGCGACAGCTTCAGGCGGGCCACTATTCAGCGAAGTGCCGGCATCGGCCTCCGGCATCGCCTGGGCGCATGAAAACGCCATGTCTCCGAGCCGCTTCCTGCCCGAAGCGTCTGGGCCCGGGCTGCGCCTTTCTGGACTACGACAACGATGGCTGGATGGATATCTTCCTGGTGAATAGCGGTCCCAGCGATTTTTGGAAGCCACCCAAGCCGGTGCGCAATGCGCTGTACAAGAACAATCGCGATGGAACATTTACTGACGTCACGGAAAAGGCCGGAGTGGCCGGGGCGTATTTCGGCATGGGCGTCGCCGTAGGGGACTACGACAACGACGGCTGGCCGGACATGTTAGTGACCGCTTACGGGCGCTGCATCCTGTACAAGAACAATCACGACGGAACCTTCAGCGACGTGACCGAGCATGCCGGCGTCGCCACGCCCGGCTTTACCACCAGCGCTGTCTGGTTCGATTACGACAACGACGGCAGGCTCGACCTCTTCATCTGCAGTTTTGTGGACTATGGCGGGGTGCGCAAGCTGGAGTGCGGCAATAACCAGATCGGCAGAAATTATTACTGTGTCCCGCGGGTGTTCAAACCCAGCGCCAGTTTTCTGTATCACAACAATGGCGACGGGACCTTTACGGACGTGACCAAGGGAACAGCCATTGCGCACAGCATTAGGCAAGGGCCTGGGCGTGGTTGCAACCGATATCAATAATGACGGCCGTATGGATCTGTTTGTGGCCAATGACACGGTGCAGAATTTTCTCTTCGTGAATCGCGGTCCGGGAGCGAATGGCCAGTGGAAATGGGAGGAGATCGCTTTGCAGGCGGGCGTCGGTTTCAGCGAAAGTGGGCGGCCTCGTTCGGGCATGGGCGTGGATGCCGCGGACCTGCACGGAGACGGATGGCAGGATCTGTTTGTTTCCAACGTAGACCACGAGATGTATTCGGTCTACATCAACAACAAAGACGAATCCTTTTCCGATGCTGCGCAGATCGAAGGCGTGGCTCGCAGCACGCGACTGATGAGCGGCTGGGGTCTGAAGTATTTCGATTACGACAACGATGGCCTGATCGATCTCATACTCGCCAATGGCCATCCTGACGACATGATCGATTCGTACTCCATGCAGGTGCATTACAAAGAGCCGCTGCTGTTGTTTCACCAGGGTGCGGATCATAAGCTGCACGATGTGAGTGCGGACGCGGGCCCGGCGTTTCAGAAGGATTGGCCTGCGCGAGGATTGGCTGTGGGCGATTACGACAATGACGGCGCGGTGGACGTGATCGTTGGCGTCAATGGTGGGCCTCCTGTGCTGTTGAAAAACAACGCGGCCAAGGGCAACAACTGGCTGGGACTGAAGCTGGAAGGCGTCACCTGCAATCGTGACGCGATCGGCGCGCGCATGGTCTGGAAGGCCGGGGGCAAGAGGGGAGAGCGGCTTAAGAATAATGGCGGCAGCTATCTTTCTTCGCACGATCCCCGGGAAGTGCTGGGGATTGGCGCCGCGACGCAGATCGATGAGTTGGAAATTCACTGGCCTGCGCCGAGTAAGCACATCGAGAAACTCACCAATCTTGCTCCCAACCGCTACCTCCACATCGTGGAAGGGAAAGGCGTGGTGTGATCGCAACTTTCCCCAAAGCTCATTTGCGCATGATTGGTTTCTTGATTTTTGTCTGCGCGGCTTCTCTTGCTTGCCAGGCAGTGAATGGCGCCTCCACCAGGCCGGTGCGGTCGGTTCCTATCTGCTCCGGCGTGTCCCTATCGGCGAATTATCTTGCCTTGGCCGGCCCGGATCAGGGGCCGGGCTTTCGTTTTGTTCTGGTCAACCGGACCAGCCGGGAGATCAGGCTTGCCGAGCCCGTTCCTTCCAGCTCGCATTGGTATGCGCGCACCAAGGGCCGTTGGCTGTGGAGGGCATCGAATGGAGCCGGCGGAAGCCTGCTGGATGCGGGCAACGAGCATGGCCGGGTGGTCGTGTATGCTCCGCCGGCGGGGGCGGAGACAAAGCTCCTGACGCTGCCGCCGCACCAGTCCAAGGAATGGATCGAAAGCCAGCAGGAGAACCCTGTGCTCGAGTACAAGCCTGGTTGCCCGATGTGCTCCTATCCCGGAGAGCGCGAATACCAGGTGGTCTTTGCCTACGCGTATCTTGCCGGCGGCGAGCCAGCCGGCGGGCTTCTTTCCTGTGGTTTGCGGTCCGCTCCCGTGCCCATGCCGCCAAAATCTCTGAGCGTCTCGCTGCGGTGTCGGGTTCCTCAGCAACCAAGCGCCGGAGTGCGGGTTCCTATCAGTGAAGTAGATACGCAGGAGACACACCATGAAGAACCAACTTTGCCGTTTAGCGACTCAGTGGTCTTTTGGCCACTGGACTCACCCTTTGCTCGGCTGCCGCTTTTGCGCAGCAGGATAATGCAGCTCCCACACCCGATGCCTCAGCCCCGCAACAGGGGAATGGCCACGGACAATGGGGCGGCCACATGACCCCAGATGAACAGGTTGCGCGCATGACCAAGCGCTACAACCTGTCCTCGGACCAGCAGGCTCAAATCAAGCCGATTCTTGCCAACCAGCAGCAGCAGATGCAGGCGCTGCGTCAGGACAGCTCTTTGTCCCGGGAAGACAAGATGGCCAAGATGAAGAGCATCCGCGAAGACTCGAGCACCAAGATCCAGGCGGTCTTGAACGATAGTCAGAAGCAGAAGTTTGCCCAGGATCAACAGCGGAGACAGGAACACATGCAGGAGCACGGCGCAGCTCCGGCCGGCGGACCCGCAGCTCAGTAATTACCCAACGCATGTACCGGCGAGTTCCAGCCCTGGAACTTGCCGGTGATCAGCAATTACCCCAACAGATCGAGCACTGGCTTCCACTCCCTGCCCAGGGATTGCGCCACTCCCTTGTAGGTAAGTTGTCCGGCGTAGGTATTGACTCCTTCGGCCATCCCTGGGTCGGCTTTGATTGCGGCTGCGGCGCCGTGCTGTGCCAGGCGGAGCACATAAGGGAAAGTCGCGTTGGTGAGGGCCAGGGTAGAGGTATTTGGAACAGCCGCCGGCATATTTGTGACGCAGTAGTGGACCACTCCATCGACCAGGAAAGAAGGGTCGCTGTGGGTGGTGGGGTGGGCGGTTTCGATGCAGCCTCCCTGGTCGATGGCGACGTCGACGACGACCGCTCCTTTTTTCATTCTGGAGACCATTTGCCGGGTCACGATCCTGGGAGCGGAGGCTCCGGGGATCAGCACGCCGCCGATGACCAGGTCGGCGCCTTGCACGGCGCGCGCGACGTTATAGGAGTTTGAGGCCAGAGTGTAGACGCGGCCGTTGAAGATATCGTCGAGCTCGCGCAGGCGGTTGAGATTCAAGTCAACGATAGTTACGTTTGCGCCCATGCCGAGCGCGATCTTGGCGGCGTTGGTGCCCACGATGCCGCCTCCCAGGATGCAGACGGTTGCCGGCGGTACGCCGGGCACTCCACCGAGCAGGACTCCGCGGCCGCCTTTTTCTTTTTCCAGGTAGGTTGCGCCTACTTGCACGGACATTCTTCCCGCGACTTCGGACATGGGGGTGAGTAGAGGGAGAGTGCCGGCGCGGTCGCGGATGGTTTCGTAGGCGATGCCGGTTACTTTGGTGGCCAGCAGACGGTCGGTCAGCGCGGGCAGGGGGGCGAGGTGCAGGTAGGTGAAGAGCACCAGGCCCTCGCGAAAGAAGTGGTATTCGTTCTCGACCGGTTCTTTCACTTTGACGATCATGTCGGCGTGTCCCCAGACGTTGTAGGCCGCGCCAACGATTTCGGCTCCTGCGGACTGGTACTCGTCGTCAGAGAAGGCGGAGAGGTCACCGGCATGGGTTTCCACCAGCACGGTGTGGCTCGCATCGACCAGGGCTTTTACACCGGCAGGGGTGATGCCAACACGGGATTCGTGGTCTTTCACTTCCTTGGGAACGCCAATGATCATCTGGAATTTGCCTCGCTAGGGAATGCTAGCAAATGCGGGGTGTGGTTGGGGTTGAGGGCGGGTCGGCAGTAGCTCTATGACCGCGGCCCCCACCTGGTCCTGCACGGCTGGCCCTAGGGGTAGGGGGCAACCGTTGCCATCCCAAAAGCTGATCTTCTCAGGATAAGCGACCGCGACGGTCCTTTACGACACCCGCTGCCTAAACCTGTCATCCCGACCGCTTTCGGTGATAGCCGGCTTAGACTTGCCATCCGAATTAACTTAACTTTTTAAAGGTAACTGCTCTAAATTTTGTCATCCCGACCGGAGCGAAGCGTAGCGGAGGGATCTGCAGTTTCTACTCTCCACTCTTCGCTTAAATCGGCCCAAGAAGGGTTCGTCTCTTCGATGAGGTGTATTTTCTTCGCGCGCGTCCAGCGCTTGATTTGCTTCTCTCTGTCGATGGCGTTATGCACATATCGGTAATGCTCATACCAAACGAGGCGACGGCATTGATAGGCTGCTGTGAAGCCTGGAATAACGGCCGCTCGATGTTCCTCCGTCCTACGTGCAACGCTATTGGTCATGCCGCAGTAAAGAACTCGTGTTCGGCTGGCAACGATATAGACGTAATAGTGGTGTTCGCGTTTGCCCATCGTTGACACTCGTTGCGGCCGAGAGGGGAACCGCAGATCCCTCGGCTTCGCTCGGGATGACAGAGTTTAGATCGTTTCGGCCCTTGGGGTTAGTTATTGGGATGGAGAATTCAGACAGTAGTTGCGTCCGAGAGAGAACTGCAGATCCCTCGGCTCGGGATGACAAAGTGGAGGTTGTTGGTGATCCTCGGGGTTGGTTATTGGGATGGAGAGTTCTGAGAGCGGTTGCGTCCGAGAGGGGAACTGCGGATCCCTCGGGATGACAAAGTTTAAATGGTTTGCAAACCTGGGCATTGGTCATCTGGATGGAGGGTTCCGACAAGGGTTGCGACCGAGAGGGCACTGCAGTGCCTCCCGCGGCCGCTTTCTTGGCGTAGCTTTCACTCGCCTGTGTCGATTTGGGCTCGTTGCAGGCGGTCGGAATAGTCGATGTAGACTGCTTTCCAGGACGTGTAAAAATCGAGCGCGCCAGTGCCGCCTTCGCGGTGACCATTGCCAGTGTGCTTGACACCGCCGAAGGGCAGATGCACCTCCGCCCCGATCGTGGGTGCGTTGATATACGTTATACCGGCTTCCAGGTCTCGCACCGCCTTTAAGGCCAGGTTTACGTTGCGAGAATACAGGGCAGTCGAAAGCCCGTATTGAATCCCATTCGCAATGGCGATGGCTTGATCGAAATTGTCACATTCAAGCAGACTCACTACCGGTCCGAAGACCTCCTCCCGAGCAATGCGCATTTCTGCACCTACTCCCCCGAAGACCGTGGGAGCAAAGAAATAGCCCTTGCCTAATCCTTCGCCAGCCAACCGCTGTCCACCTGTCAAGAGCCCGGCTCCCTCTTTCTTCGCTATCGCGGTGTATCGCTCCGAAGTTTCTAGCTGCTGCTGGTTGATCTGCGGTCCCATCTGCACCTGGTCGTCCAAGCCATCGCCTACCCTGAGCGCCCGCGCTCGCTCCACCAACCGGCGAGTGAACTCGGCGACGACACTCTTCTGCACAATGATGCGGCTGGTGGCCGTGCAACGTTGACCCGTGGTGCCGAAGGCCCCCCAGACGGCCCCGTCCAATGCGAGATCGAGGTTGGCGTCTTCGAGCACAATCATGGCGTTCTTACCGCCCATCTCCAAGCGAACAGGGCTTGAATAAGCCAGCAGCCGTCTGGCCGACAATTCGGCCCACCTCGCTCGACCCGGTGAAGGAAATCGCGTTTACTTCGGGATGCGCGACCAAAGGCGCACCCGCATCCGGACCAAAACCGGTCACGATGTTGACCACTCCGTCCGGCAGTCCGGCCTCCAACAACAACTGCACCAGGTTGAAGGTCGACAGCGGAGTGTCTTCGGCAGGCTTGATCACACAGGTATTGCCGCAAACCAGGGCAGGGAAAAGCTTCCATGAGGGAATCGCCATGGGGAAGTTCCAGGGCGTAATCATGCCGCAGACGCCTACCGGCATCCGCACAGACATGGCGAACTTGTCCGGCAATTCCGAGGGCGTGGTCTGGCCGAAGAGCCTGCGCCCCTCGCCCGCCATGTAAAACGCGGTGTCGGCCGCCTCTTGCACGTCGCCGCGCGTTTCGCTGAGGACCTTTCCCATCTCCCGCGTCATGTCCCGGGCCAGGGTTTCCTTGTGTTTCAAGAGGAGCTCACCGGTGCGATAAAGAATCTCTCCCCGCTTGGGAGCAGGCACTAATCGCCAATGACGATAGGCCGCGCGGGCCGCACGCACCGCCCGGTCCACGTCCGCTTCGCCCGAGGCTTGAAACTCGCCCACCACATCGTCGATATTGGCGGGATTGTGATTGAGAAAAGTCTTGCCGGTTTCGGCGCTCACCCACTGACCGCCAATGAGGTTTTTGTAGATCTTTGTAGCCATAACTGATTATGTCGCAACGTGTCCAAAACGGGGCGTATGCCCTAAAAGTGGTGGTAAAGACTCAAAAGAGTAGCGGTGCAACAAAGCAACCGTGGCCGTACAATGAAATCCGTCGTCAGGAAAAGTCCGGCATTCATGTCATCAAACGGTTTCCATTCGCGGTCTTCTCGCACGCACGGTGTGCGTTCGCTGTTCAGCGTATTCTCGAGCGATCTGGCAATCGATTTAGGCACGGCGAACACACTTGGTGTACGCGCGTGGCAAAGGCATCGTCGTCAACGAGCCCTCCATCGTCGCCATTAACAAGAATACCGGCGAGGTCGAGGCGGTTGGCAAAGAGGCCAAGGAAATGCTCGGCCGCACTCCGGGCAATATCGTCGCCATCAAGCCGATGAAGGACGGCGTCATCGCCGACTTCAAAATCACAGAAAAGATGTTGAACTACTTCATCCAGAAGGCGCACAACCGCAAGATGCTGGTGCACCCGCGGATCGTGATCGGCGTGCCTTCCGAAATCACGCAGGTGGAGAAGCGGGCGGTGGAAGATTCCGCGTATCGCGCCAAGGCGAGCGAGGTGTTCCTGGTAGAACAGGCCATGGTCGCCGCCATCGGCGCAGGGCTGCCGATCACCGAACCCAGCGGCAACATGGTGGTGGATATTGGCGGCGGCACCACGGATATCGCCGTTATTTCGCTCTCCGGCATCGTCTATTCCCGTTCCGTCCGCATGGCCGGCAACCAGATGGACGAGGCCATCATGAATTACCTCAAGCGTAAGTACAACCTGCTCATCGGGGAGCGCACGGCGGAGCAGATCAAGATCGACATTGGATCGGCCTATCCGTTGGACAAGCCGCTGACCATGGAGATTAAGGGCCGCAACCTCATTGAAGGCGTGCCCAAGACCATCACCATCGATGACAGCGAGATCCGTGAAGCACTTACGGAATGCATCTCTACTATTCTCAACGCGATTCGCGTTGCCTTGGAACGCACCCCGCCGGAACTCAGTGCCGATATCAGTGATCGTGGCATTGTGCTGACCGGGGGCGGAGCGCTGATCAAGAACCTTGACAAGCGCATCCGCGAAGAGACCGGCCTGCCGGTTTCGATTGCCGATGATCCCCTGGCCAGCGTGGTGCTGGGCACCGGCAAGATGCTGAGTGACTTCCGTTTGCTGCGCAAAATCAAAATCGATTAATCAGCCGGCGAGTCGACTTATAAACCAACAAGGGGATGGATGGTCGATTCGTCCGCGAACGCAGCCATGGATTTGCTTTGAGCCGGTATAAGAACATCCTGTTCCTGGTGGCAGTTCTGGTGGCCCAGATCATTGGGTTAGCCGTGCAGGTGCGCAGGCCCAATCCCAATGGTGGGGACGCGCCGGCGGTCCGGTTGATACGCTATTGGGCGATTGGCGTCATGTCGCCCCCGGAAAAGGCTATCCATGGCAGCGGGAGCGGCCTGCGCGGCCTTTGGTCGAACTATCTCGACCTTCGCCACGTTCGGCAGCAAAATCAAGAGCTGACGGATCAGGTGAGACGCCTCCAGTTGGAGCAGGCAACACTGCTCGAGGATGCTCGCCAGGGACAACGGCTGCAGACGCTGCTGGCCTTCAAAGAGCACTACATCTACAGTACGGTGCCCGCCCAGGTCATCGGAACCTCGGGGACTGACCAGTCCCGCATCCTCTATATCGATAAGGGCGCCAAAGACGGCCTTAAGCCGGACATGGCTGTGATCACCCCCGACGGCATTGTGGGCAAGTTGAAGGATGTCTTCGCGAACACCTCGCAGGTGCTGGTGATCTCCGATCAAACCAGCGGAGCTGGGGTGGTGATGGAGTCCACCCGGCTGCGCGGGGTCCTGCGCGGAAATGCCCTGGGCCAGCCGCAGATCATCAACATGCTTCCCGATGAACGGGTCAAACCGGGGGAACGGGTAGTTACGAGCGGCGGGGATCAGATCTATCCTCGTGGACTGCCGGTGGGGGTCGTTGATCAGGTGGTCCCGGATACGTCCAACCCTCCTTTTATGGACATTCTGATCAAGCCGGCGGCCAATCTGGGGCATTTGGAAGAGTTGCTGGTGATCACCCAGGCCGGGGATCAGATGCCGGAGAAGGAAAAGCAGGACCTGGCGCAGAGTGCTGCGGAAGGGGCACTTGCCGCGACCCAACAGAGGGCTTCGGATATCCTCGCCGAGCGGCTGCCGGGGCTGAATAATCCGGGTGCGCTTGCGGATACGCCGCCTGCCCCGGACCATGGATCGGTCAATCCGGACTCGGTTCCGGTCAACCTTCATCCGCCACCGGCCTTGCACGCGGATCACTACAGTCCGAATACGACGCCCCAGGCTGGCGCGTTGACCCCGGGGCAGTCGGTGACCGATCCGACGATATGCGGCAACGCCGGCTTCGACGGCGCCGGCTGCTTCTGCGACCCCCGCGGCTAAAGGCGCCCCCAAGTCGGATAGCGCAAAGACGGACGCAAAGGACGATGCAGCAGGCCAGGCGGCTACGGCCAAGCCTCATCATTCCTCCACTTCTTCGACCAGCGCTACGGGGACCAGCAGTGCGGTTTCCGGCGACGGGACGGCGACAGGGACGGCGCATCCGGCGGTGGTTAAGCCCAAGACGCCCAAACCGCCTCCTTCCGATCAGCCTGCGGCAGCGCCTGAACCCGGTGCGGAGCCTCCGCCGGCTTCAGGGACGCCACCACAATGAGCTTAAGAGCCTTGGTCGGGCTTCGCCCGTCATCTTCAACCCACGTACGCCGGGGCGAACGTGGGGCACCCGTCCAGGGGACGAGATTGGTTTTGGGTTGAAGAGGGTGGTTTGGAGATTGGTTTGGGTATCTAGAGTGGTTTGGGTGTAGGAGAAAGACTTTTATGGCAATGTCGGCATCACTAGCGCGTCGTGAACTGGATGTGCAGCGCTATCCACTGATCGTTGTGGTGCTGGTCCCGTTGTTGGCGATCTTCCTCCAGGCCCTGATCCCGCGTTTCATCCCCAAGTTCGACATCCTCGATCTACCCCTGTTGGTGACTATCTACTTCTCCGTAGGGTGGCGCAACCCAATCGCAGGCACGGTCACCGGAGCGGTGATTGGGCTCATTCAAGACGCGCTGACCAGCCGTCCGCTGGGGATTAACGGGATTTCGCAATGCGTTGTGGGCTTCTTTGCCGCCTCATTGGGGGTCAAGATCGACGTGGAGAATCCGGGAACCCGCCTGCTGATCAACTTTGCCTTCACCATGTTGAACATCGGGATCTATCTGTTCATCATGCATCGCATGCTGGCGTTCAATGTCAATACGAATTGGCTGCATGAGGTAATCAAAGCGGTGATCAATTCGATCGTGGGCGTGTTTTTCTTCGATATTTTGGATCGGGTAAGGCCGCGGGATTAGAAGGTTTGGAGGAGCTGCGGAAAAAGGCGGGAGGCGGAGGAAAGTCAAAACCTCAGGGGCTAAAGCCCGTCGTATTCGCAATCGTTTACGGCCCGACTAAAGTCGTGCCCTGACACAATGCAGGAGTTTTTCGGCAGCATAAACAGCCGTTCCGTTCGGAAGTAAAAGCTTTGCGCAAATTAAAAATGCAGCGAATTTAGGCGGGAAGCGTCACAGTAACTGTAGCGGGCCATCGATATGGACAACAATTACTCATCGGTTAACCGGGAAGAGAGACTGCCAGCGTTCAAGCTGACCATCGTGCAGTACGCGATTGTTGGCATTCTGCTGGTGCTGCTCTCGGGCCTGTGGCGGTTACAGGTGATTGGCGCGCAAAACTACCGCACCCTGGCCGAGCAGAACCGTATCCGCAAGGTCCCAATCCTCGCTCCCCGGGGCAAGCTGTTCGACCGGGAGGGGCGGCTCCTGGTGGACAACTATCCCTCCGTCTCCTGCTTTCTTATCCGCGAGCCAGGGCGAGACCTGCGGGCGGATTTTCCGCTGATTTCTCGCGGGCTGCATATGACTCCGGATCAGTTGGAGGGGGTGCTGAAGCACTATGCGCTGGCGCCCAAGTATGAGCCCATCCCGCTGAAGCAGGACATCACGCCGGACGAGGTGGAGTTTATCGAGGCTCACCGCGATGAGCTGCCGGAACTGGAGACCATCGACGAGCAGCGCCGGCTCTATCCGCGCAACGGCTTTGCCGCCAACCTGATCGGTTACGTGGGCGAGGTAAGCGACGACATGCTGAATGACCCTCGCTACGCCTATTACGAGCCGGGGGATGTGGTCGGGAAATCGGGCGTGGAGCAGTCCTACGATCAACTGCTGCGCGGTCAGGACGGCTCGCAGGACATTATTGTCGATAGTCACGGCAGAGAAGTGGGGATATTGGGCAGGGAACCGGCGGTACCGGGACAGGGCCTGAAGCTGACCATCGATCTCGACATTCAGAAGGCTGCGGAGGCGGCCTTCGGCGATCGCAATGGAGCGATTGTCGCCATCAATCCGCATACCGGCGCTATATTGGCGCTGGTTTCGCGGCCAGCCTTCAATCCCAATGATTTCTCGGTGCGGGTCTCGCGGGATGAATGGAACAAACTGGTTACCGATCCGCGACATCCGCTTCTGGACAAGGCGATCCAGGCACAGCTGGCGCCGGGTTCCACTTTCAAGATCATCATGTCCCTGGCCGGCCTGGAGAATGGGATCGCGCAGAACCTGACGGTGAATTGCACCGGCGGGGCGACGTACTACGGCCGCTATTTCGCTTGCGATCACCATCACGGAGTGGTCGATATTCTTCACGCCATCCCGAAATCCTGCGATGTTTTTTACTACACGCTGGCGGAGAAGCTTGGGCATCGAGAAAATTGCCTATTGGGCGCACAAGGTAGGGATCGGGCAGAAGACCGGCATCGATCTGCCGGGTGAAGTGAGCGGCACCATGCCTTCGGAAGAATGGAAGCTGAAGAACTACCACGAGAAGTGGTATGCGGGCGAAGTAATCTCCGTGGGTATTGGCCAGGGAGCCGTGGCAATTTCGCCGATCCAATTGGTCCGGGCAATCGCGGGGATCGCCTCCGGCGGGGTGTTCAAGCGGCCCCACGTCGTGGAGCCTGACCAGTTGACGGCGGAATATCGCCAAGCTATCGATGACTCCTATCCGGGAACCGGAGACGTCAGCTTTCCCATCGCTCCGGCGATTTGGGAGACGATCACCGATGGGATGGCTTTGGCGCTGGACGCAAGCGTGGGCGGTACGGCGCATGCAGCGCATCTGGACAATATCGATTTTGCGGGCAAGACGGGAACGGCGCAGGTGGTCAATCACAGCGCCGGAGCGCTGGTGGTGTCCAAGGATGTGGCCACTCGCGCCAACTCCTGGTTTGTGGGCATGGCGCCGCGCAGAAACCCCGACATTGCGGTGGTGGTGTTGACGGAGCACGGTGGCTGGGGTTCGGCATCGGCGCCGGTGGCAGCACAGATTGTTGAGGCATTCGTCGATAAGCAGCGCCGTCTGGACAACAATCTCCAGGAAGCCAAGGTGCCGGCGAAGGTAGAAGTGGGCGCGGTGTGGTCGGAGCCGCCAGACGGGACGCCCGCGAAGGCTGCCAGCGAATCCGCCAAGAACAGTGCCCCGCCTATGCACGGCGGCCATTTCACGGTGCCCTTGGCGCCAGCCAACAGCCAAGTGGCTGCGGTCAAGGCAACAACTGCCGTACAGCACTAGGAACGACGGAGAACGATGCGGCGATTTATCTCATTTCGTGATTTCGACTGGTTGCTCCTGGCCATGGTGCTGCTGCTTTCGGTGATCAGCATCCTGGAGATCTATAGCGCCACCTTGCATACCAAGTTTGTGGGGTTTGAAACCAAGCAGATTTTCTGGTTGATCGGCGGCCTGGCGGCGATGTTTCTCTTCTCGCTGATCAATTACCACCGGCTGCTGGAGGCGGTTCACTGGGTCTATGGCTTTTGCCTGGTTTCGCTGGTCGCGGTGCTTCTCTTTGGCACCAAGGTCTTGGGTGGGCGGCGCTGGATCAAGCTGCCCGGCGGGATCCACTTTCAGCCGTCAGAGTGGGTCAAGGTGGTTCTGATTGTCGCCATGGCGCGCTATTTCGCAGGCCTTGCCGGCAGGGAACTGACCTGGAGCGACATCTTCAAGGCTTTCCTGATGGTTGGGCTGCCGATGCTGCTGGTGCTGAAACAACCCGACCTGGGAACCTCGCTCACTTACATTCCAGTGCTGATTGTCGGGCTCTTCCTGGGCGGCCTGGAGTGGAAGAAGGGT
>CAWCAZ010000038.1:0-119353 GCA_963793525.1 uncultured Acidobacteriaceae bacterium | reverse complement strand
GACGCATCGCTGTAACACACCCGCCTTCATCGCCAACCGCGTGGACTTCGCGGTCGACCGCTATAACGAGCAATTGCTGCCACCCTATTTTCGCGAGCTCAAGAAATATACCGACCAGGGCGCTTACTCGTGGGACGCACCGGGCCACATGGGCGGCGTGGCTTTCCTCAAGCATCCGGTGGGCATGCAGTTTCACCGCTTCTTCGGCGAGAACCTGCTGCGCGCGGATCTGGGCATCTCTACTTCCTCGCTCGGTTCCTGGCTTGATCACATCGGACCTCCGGCAGAATCGGAGCGCAATGCCGCGCGCATCTTCGGAGCGGATTGGACCTTTTATGTCCTCAGCGGTTCCTCTACCTCGAACCAGATCGTGGGCCACGGCGTCATCGGGAACAACGATATCGTGCTGATCGATGCAAACTGCCACAAGTCGATTTGCCACTCGCTCACCGTGACTGGCGCCAGGCCGGTGTACTTCAAGCCCACCCGGAACGGCTACGGAATGATCGGGCTGGTGCCCATGCGGCGCTTCTCGCCGGAGCACATCCAGGAACTAATCAAGGAGAGCCCGTTCAGCGCCGATGCATCTTCGCAGGAACCCACCTATGCGGTGGTCACCAACTCCACCTACGACGGCTTTTGTTATGACGTACAGCGGGTGACCGCCGAGTTGGCACGCAGTGTGCCGCGCATTCACTTTGACGAAGCGTGGTACGCCTACGCGAAATTCCACTCGATTTATCGCGGACGCTTCGCCATGGATGTGCCTGACGATATGCCGGACCGGCCGGTGATCTTCGCCGTGCAATCGACGCACAAGATGCTGGCCGCGTTCTCCATGGCATCGATGATCCACGTCAAGCTGAGCGACCGCGCGCCGCTGGACTTCGATCTGTTCAACGAAGCCTTCATGATGCATGGCACGACTTCGCCGTTCTATCCCATGATCGCGTCGCTCGATGTGGCTACCTCGATGATGGACGAGCCGGCCGGCCCGACGCTGATGTACGAGACGATTCAGGATGCGATCAGCTTCCGCAAAGCCATGTCTTCGATTGCGCATCGACTGCGTTCGGCGAACGGCGACGAATGGTTCTTCAGAATCTACCAGCCGGATACGGTCACCGATCCGATGACCGGGGAGACTTCTCTTTTTGAGGAGACCCCCGACTCACTGCTCATCCAGTCGTCAGACTGCTGGACGCTCAAGCCGGAGGAAGACTGGCATGGTTTCAGGGATGAGGACATCGCCGACGGTTACTGCATGCTCGACCCAACGAAGGTCACGATCCTCATGCCTGGCATCAACCCCCGTGGAGAGTTGGCGGACTGGGGCATCCCGGCGGCGATCCTCACCGAGTTTCTCGATGCACGGCTGGTGGAGATTGCCCGCACCGGCGACTACACCGCCTTGATCCTCTTCTCGGTGGGAACCAGTAAAGGAAAATGGGGCAGCCTGCTGGAAACTCTGTTCGAGTTCAAGCGCCTCTACGATAACGAGGGCACGCTTGTATGAGGCGTTGCCCGATTTGGTCGCGGAACATCCGCTGCGTTACAAGCGACATGACGTTGAAAGAACTGAGCGACGAAATGCACGCGGCCATGGGGGAATTGAATCTGACCGGTCTGCTGCACCAGGCGTGTGATGTTGACCCGGAACCGGTGTTTACGCCGGCTGAGACGTATCAGAAGCTGATACGCAATGGCACGGAGAAGGTTCGCATCTCCGATATGGCGCGTCGCCTGGCGGGCGTGATGCTGGTTCCCTACCCGCCTGGCATCCCGGTTCGTATGCCCGGAGAGCGGCTGGGCGACATCGACAGTCCTACCATTCGCCTTCTGCTGGCATTGGAGAAATTTGGCAAGCAGTTTCCCGGGTTTGAGCGCGAGGTTCACGGGATCGAGGTGGATGCCGAGGGCGATTACTGGATGCGCAGCGTCATCGAATCTTAACCATTGGAAGGAAACGGTGGCCTCTCCAGGACGCAACGTCAAGCGTAGGCCCAGGAAGCCGCCAGGCGGGTCGCTAGGCACACTGTGCCGATTTTGAGACCGTCACTCCAATGACGTGGGTCGGCATGCGTTTCCACGATCTGGCGCAAAGGTGCGCTAAGATACTAAGAGCACCGCTGCTTGCACTGATGCCGCATAGGTTAGTCTAGGCAGTGCGCTTTCGATACCTACTGCCCAATAAATCCCCAGGCGCCGGTGGCGCATCGCTTTTCTGCTGGCCATCGGCGTGCTGGTCAACTACTTCGACCGGGTCAACCTCTCGGTCGCACACGCCGCGCTCATCACCACCTTCGCCATCTCCAACATCACTTTTGGATATCTCTCCGCTGCCTATAACTGGACCTATGCGCTGTGCCAGCTTCCGGTCGGCGTCGTGCTGGACAAATTCGGCGTGCGCCGCGTGGGACGCATCAGCAGCCTTCATGTGGAGCGTGGCCTCATTCGCCGCTGCCATCACTCCCAACCTGGGCGGCTTCTTCGCCGCACGTCTGCTGCTGGGCATAGGAGAAGCTCCTACCTTTCCCTCCAACGCAAAGGCCATTGGCTACTGGTTTCCTGCGAAGGAGCGAAGTTCAGCCACTTCCATATTTGACGGCTCAGCCAAATTCGCATCGGCGATCGGTGTGCCGCTCATTGGGATGCTGCTGCTGAAGGTCGGCTGGCGTTGGAGTTTTGCGGCCACCGGCTTGATCAGCTTCCTCTACTTCCTGCTCTTCTGCTACGTCTATCGCGATCCCGTTGATGATCCGGGTCTCACCGAGCAGGAACGGGATTACATCCTGGAGCGCGATGCCGAGGCGCCGATTCTCCCTGCAGAAACCGCATCCTTCGGCTACCTGATACGGCAACCGAAAGTGATTGGTATGACCCTCGGCTTCGGCGCCTACAACTACGTTTTTTACCTGCTGCTCACCTGGCTGCCCAGCTATCTTTCCCAAGCCCTGCACATCGACCTGCTGCACTCGTTTCTCTACACCGGCGTGCCCTGGTTGTTTGGCACGGCCTGCGAACTGGTGATCGGCGGATGGCTGGTCGACCGGCTGATCGAGCGAGGATGGAATGCCAGCAGTGTGCAGCGCGCGGTGCTGATCGGCGGCACCACTATGGGGCTGGGCATCATTGGCGCAGCCTATGCGCAAACGGCTACCAGCGCGCTGATCTGGATCAGCATCTCTCTGGGGGGACTGTCGTCGGCATCAGCCGTGGGCTGGTCTGTACCCTCGTTGATTGGTCCGCGGGGTAGTGTGGGCACCCTGGGCGGAATCATCAATTTCTCCAGCCAGGTATCGGGCATTTTGGCGCCCATCGTGACCGGCTACCTGGTCAGCGCCCGGCACTCGTTCGGATGGGCATTTGGCGTTTCCGCTATTTACCTGTGCATCGGGATCTCAGCCTACATCTTCTTGCTCGGCCGTATCGAAAGGATCCCCAGCCAGCCTCAGCGTGCTGCGTAATCCTTCGTAGCCTTGGTGCGGGAATTGAAGACAGAGAAACTGCCGCTTGGGTTTGACGATCAACTTCAGGTAGTTGGCGGCATCATTCTGCCCCATGGGATTGGCAATGTACTCCTCCGCCATGTTGTGCATGCCTGCCTCGTTGGAGAAGTGCAATTGCCATAGCGCCTCGAGCCCGGGCGTCTTGGCCAGGGTTTCAAAGGTAGCCGTGGAGCCACCCTTCTTAGCCCCGTTGTTCATGATCGCCACGCGCGGGCGCAATCGCAAATAGCAATGCCGGGCTGGAGCTCTGGAACAAGCCGTGGTGCGATACCACCAGGACGTCCACCTTGCCAAGCCGGTTATCAGGGCACATCAACTTCATTTCCTTATCCCAGGTGAGATCGCCCAGGTCGAGAATTCTTGTCTTACCGAAGGTGAACAGCGTGCCCAAGAGAACGAGCGTTGTCGGTCTGGTCTTCCTGCCTGGTTTCCGAGTCCTTACAGTAGGTGTTCGGTTGGCCGGCTCCAGGCAACGGGCTGCTGAGCACCTCGCCGTTGGAGCTGATCACCACCGCCTTGATCCCTGGAATCGGCAAAACGTCGCCGGGTTTGGGCACGATGTGACCGTAATGGCCCTTGGTGAGAAGCAGTTGATAGGCCGAATAGGCTTTGTCGTTGCCCGGATCAGTGGGGCTGTTGGGTCCATGATCGATGAACGTGCCCACAGGAATCTTCGCCACCAACTCCGGAACTCCGCCAAGGTGATCCGCATGATAGTGGGTGAGCAGCAGGTAGTCGATCTTGCTCACGCCGGCATCTTTGGCCGCGGCGACGATGCGTCCGGCATCCAGGCCGTTATTCCCAGCCCATCCGGTGTCGATCAGCAGCGACTTTCCTGCCGGGGTCACAAAGAGCGTCGATTGGCCGCCGTCCACATCGATGAAGTACACCTGGAGCGAACGGCTTTTGGCGGCTTGTGCGCCGGCGAGCATCGACCACGCTAAGACCGCAGCCAACAGGCACCACGCCTGAAATCGCCTGCGGGCGGTCGATGAAAATTCTTCCTCACTGGTCATGACTTGTCCTTCATTGGTTAGGGGGGTAGCAATGTACGCGTGATTCAAGCCGAATCTACGCGCCAGGATCGAGCACGACTTTCATCAGGTTTGGCTCGCCCGCGTGCAGCCGGGCAAACCATTGGGGCCCATCGCTAAGAGGAGCGACCGCGGTAATCAATGGCTTCACCTTGATTTTCCCGCTGGCCAACAGTTCCATCGCCTCAGGATATTCGCCCGATGATGCACAGGATCCCTGGAGGCGAATTTGCCTGGAGACGACAACCTGTAGCGGGATCTTAACCTGGGGTGAAATGTTGCCGATGAGTGTAACAGTTCCGCCTTTACGCACGCTAGCAATGGAGGCGGAGATGGTTTCGTCCCGTCCCACAGCTTCCAGCACCAGGTCGACTCCCCTGCCACCCGTGCGGCGCAGGATCTCCTGCACCAGGTCGTTTCCGGAAAATAGCAGCGTCGCATCGGCGCCGAGTTTCTCAGCCCGTTCCAGGCGGGTACGATCAATGTCCGCGATCATCACCTGGGACGCCCCTGCAGCCTTCGCCGCCTGCAGGGTGAGTAAACCGATCATGCCTGCGCCGATGACCAGGACGGTCTCGCCGCCCTTCATCTCGGAAACGCGTACGGCGTGCAAGGCCACCGAGACGGCTTCGAGCATGGCCGCCTCATGGAACTCGAGCCCGTCAGGAAGGTGATAGCTGATGCGCTGGGGCACCACGACATATTCGGCAAAAGCGCCGGCGCGGCGATAGTCCCCGCAGGAGACCCCAACCACCTGCCGGTTATTGCATAGATTGATCTCGCCCTGGAGACAGAACTCGCACTGGCCGCAGTAGACGGTGGAGTCGAAGGTAACCCGATCGCCCACCTTGAACTTGCTCACACCGCTGCCAGCCTGCGGCTACCACCCCAGCCGCTTCATGGCCCATGACGATCGGAGGAATCCGCCTGCCGGAGGTGCCGTCATAGCCGTGCACGTCGCTGCCGCAGATGCCGCAGGCGGCGACCCGCACCAGGATCTCGTCCGCGCCGGGAACAGGGGCGGGAAGATCTGCAATGTCCAGCTGGTTGTATTCGGAGAGTAGCAGAGCTTTCATAGTGGTCTTAAGGGTACATCGTGGGCGCTCGCATCCTCAACCATGTACGATGTTTGAAGCTGCCGCTTCTTGCCTTCCCCCCATGAGCACACGCAGTCTTCAACGCAGGCTGATCGCAGGATTCGGCGCCAATACCTTCAGCCGCCTCTCCACCACCCTTACCCAGATCTTCTCCGTTCCGGTCTTCCTCAGCCATTGGGGAGTGCATCTCTACGGCGAATGGATCCTGCTCAATACGATTCCCAGCTACCTCGGGCTCAGCGACGTGGGCTTTGGCAGCGTCGCCGGCAACGAGATGACCATGCTGGCGGCGGCGCAGAACTTCGAGCAGGCGCTGGTCGTTTTTCAGAGTGTCTGGGTGCTTACCACGGTCATTACCAGCCTGATCGGCCTGCTGCTGATCGCAGCCGTCTGGTTTCTGCCCTTAGGCACGTGGCTGCACATGCACGCAATCGGCCCGGCCGATGCCAAGCTGATCGTCTTGCTGCTGGGGCTGGCGGTTCTATTGGGCATGCAGGAGACCCTGTTCCAGGCCGCATTTCGCTGCGTGGGCAAATATCCGCTGGGGACCATGGCCAAGAGCCTGGTGGTGCTGGCAGCCTTTCTGAGCACCATGATTGGGGTTGGACTACATCTGTCTCCTGTCCCGGTCACGGTGCTGTATGTGGCCGTCAACGCGGTGGGCGTGCTCGCCTTGTGGATTTTGTTGCGGCGCGAAGTGCCCTGGATTCGTTTCGGCATTCGCCACGCGCAATGGGCGGTGATTCGCCGGCTCACTGTTCCGGCGCTCTCCTTTATGAGTTTTCCGCTGGTCAACGCTCTTAACCTGCAGGGCGTTCTGGTGGTGATTGGCTACGTGATGGGTCCGGTTGCGGTGGTGACCTTCAATACGGCGCGAACCATCTCCCGCAGCGCTACGCAGGGAATGAACCTGATCAATAATTCGATCTGGCCGGAAATGTCGGCTGCCTTCGGCGTAGGAGCGATGGACGTCGCGCGGATGCTCCACCGGCGCGCCTGCCAGGTCTCGCTGCTGCTGTGTCTGGGCATTACGCTCGGGGTGGCGTTTCTGGGGGATTGGATCTGGCGAGTGTGGACAGTTGGCAAGGTGCCGACCGACCCTGTGCTGCTCGATATCATGCTGCTGCAAATGGTGGTGTCCGCGTTCTGGTTCACCAGTTCGGTAGTACCCATGGCCACCAACCAACACCAGAGGATGGCGCGGGCGATGCTGGCCGCCACGTGCGCGGCATTGGTCCTCGCGTGGCTGTTGATGCACGTTCCCTCGCTCGGCCTGCGCGGCGCGGCCATCGGGCTGGTGGCCGGCGATGTTTTTACGGCCTTCTACGTATTGCGCGAGAGTTTGGGACTGCTGGGAGATACCTTGGGCGGTTTTGCCCGCAGCATGCTGGATTTGTCGCCGCTGCAGCGTTTCTGGAGAAGACCGAGAATCCCGCTTACCAACGAGGAGTAGTGTTTCAGGCGCCGCCGACGTAAGGGCAAACGCTGAGCATCTCAGTTTTTGGTCGTTTTTGCTGACGAGAATCCGACCGCTTGCGGCAACAACCGCTTCACGCCACAAAATCCACGGCGCGATACTCGTCCAATACCTGAGCAATCTCGTCTGCGAAAGCCTCGGTGTAGTTCACCGCTGCCTGTACCTTGGCTTCCGGCCATTGCAGATGTTTGGCTGTAGCCGCCAAGTTATTCTTATAGCTCTGGACCAGGAGCATAACCTGCCAAACAGCGAGGCTGCTGCCCTAGACGCATGCTTGCCGTCCAGCGGATGAATCGCGGAAATCGATAAATGCAAAATCCGGCCGCCGCAGGCCTTCCTCGACTAAACGCGAACCAGCTTCGCTGGACGTCCATCCATACCGGCTCGCCATCTGCTTAAGGCGATTTCCGGTTGCCACCGAAAGCCGGATGCTTATGACGGTTGATCCCAAGACGAACCCCGATACCCATATTAGGCAGTGTACTTCGCCGATCCGTCGCCAGCTGTGTTTTGGCTCCTGACCCTTTGCAATCCGTTCCGCTTCAGAACCGAAAGGTCCGGGTTTGGCTTTGATGGGTGCAAATCAGCATTCGCGTGTGATCCAGATGCACCCAGGACTGACGTCCTGGGGCATTCTCAGTTTCCGAGTCGTCCCTGCGGGACTAGCCTCGTTGGGATTCGCCGACCCAGGACTTGCGTCCTGGGCTACTCTCAGCCGTCCCTTCGGGACTGTTCGCTGATTGGCCTTAGCCTTTTTCGGCGGACTCGGGGACAACTGCTGCTGCAGCTTGGAAACCGATTTTGGAATGGGTTCCGTCGCAGAACGGCTTGTTGGTCGATGCTCCGCAGCGACAGAGAGAGATGGCGGGTTTACCGGCAAGATCTATTAAAGTGCCGTCGGTGTTCACCAGCTTGATTGGACCTTCGACGCGAAACGGTCCGTTTGGTCGAACCGTGATCGTTACTTCCCCTTCAGCCATGCAAGACTCCAGTTCAGAGATGTGAGTTCCAGTTGAGTCTAGCAGCCACAGCATTTTCACTTCTGGTGAATACAAGGCAACCGCGCCGACGCTGTTTTTCCTTAAGAAAAACCGCACTTCGCATAACCCCTGCGTTTCCGCAGATGCCGAAAAACGTCCGCACGAAGGGCACGGGTTCATAGCTTGCGGAAAAAGCCCGAAGGGATGAAAATGATTCCCCCCAGCGGCTAAAGCCGTTGCTTCTATTTGGTCAATTACGTACGGGCTGAAGCCCATACCCTTCAGAGGAACCCTCTGAACGAAGGGCACGGCTTCAAGCCGTGGCGCACGTAGCGTGCCCCGAAGAGGGCTCTAGCCCCTGAGGTACGCCCGTCCAGAATTTTCGAGAGAAGAAGTGAGGCTGCTCTAGTCGCTGTCGAGGTTCTGCGTCGCCTTAGGTTCGTCCTGCGGCGTTTTGGGTTGGGGATCCTGGATGTTTCCCGGGGTGCCGGTGGTCGAGCTCGGTACCGGCCCGGCGACGTTCGAGCTCTTGCCGACTTTTTGGCCTTTCCAGCCAGTCGTACTGACGTTTTGTGCGGTGCTGCCGGTATCGCAACCCATTGCCATTCCGCAAGACACAAGCAGCAAGAGAACGGACGCTCGAAACATGATTGCTCCTTGAGAGCGATCTTAGGCTATTCGGATGAGGAAGGGAAAGTAGGACGCAGGAAAGTCCTGACAGAACTGGCCATCATTGTGCACGGCCATCATTCACCAGGAAGCAGAAGGAAAAGACGGCGTTAAGCCGCCTTTTCCTTCATAGATCTGACTACAGACTACAGAACCTGAACGTTCTCTGCCTGCCAACCCTTAGGGCCTTTGGTTACGTTGAACTGAACCGCCTGGCCTTCTTGAAGAGTGCGGAAGCCGTTTGCTTGAATCGCTGTGTGGTGCACGAAAACATCCTCACCATTTGCACGGCTCAAAAAGCCGAACCCCTTGGCATCGTTGAACCATTTCACTGTACCTTGTTCCATTGTGTTTCTTCCTTAGTAACGAGATGACGCTGAATTCAATCGGGGTATCTGCAGGTAGTGCGGACTCCTAGAGCAGAACGAGCTGAGAACCAAAATCGTATTCGACGCTCTTTTAGGATATACCGCAGATGCAACAGGCGCAATGAAAAAATTGCGCGAAAAGGCGAAAAAATGCTCGGCACCCTACTCGTACTTCAATGATTCTACAGGATCCATCCGTGCTGCACGCGCTGCCGGTCCGGTGCCAAAGGCTATCCCCACCGCACATGAGACCAGGATGGCAATGACCGCCGATAGCCACGAGACCTGAAGCGAGTAATTTGTAAATAAAGCGACCGAAAACTGTAAGGCCAGGGCCAGAATCGTGCCCGCCACCCCCCCGCTAAGCGAGATCAACACTGCCTCGGCCAGAAACTGCAGTTGAATCTCCCGGAAAGTCGCCCCCAAAGCCTTGCGAATGCCAATTTCCCGGATCCTCGAGCGCACCGTGGCCAGCATGATATTCATGATCCCCACCCCGCTGACCAGCAGGGTTACCAGGGAAAACAAGAGCAGCACAATGCTGAACGCCGTCGCGGTCTTACCGGCCATGGAAAGTACCTCGGAAAGGTCGCCCACGTCGTACACCGATTCTGAGCGGTGGCGGCCCTTGATAGCCGCCTTGATAGCCTTTTGGGCCCAGGGCACACTGCCCGAGTCGGTCATCGAGAAATAGATCTGGTTGACTGCGTCGGAGCCGGTGAAATAACGGGCGACGGTGTACGGGATTAGCACCGTTTCGTCGACGATTTCCGACTGTCCAAAGGTCGCCACCCGCTCCCGGAAAACGCCGATGATCACGAAGGGCACACTGGAGATGGCGAGCGTCTTGCCTATAGCCTCCTGCGCGCTGCCGAACTGGGTCAGTGCAAACCGCTCGGTGACCAGGGCCGCGTGGCTGTGGGTGATCGAGTCCTGTTCATCGAAAAAGCGTCCCGCGATCAGGTAGAGCCGGCGTATGTTGGCATACTCCGGGTTTACCCCCAGGATCAGGACATCCCGTTCCTTGCCCCCACCGCTGGTGAAGTACTGGTGCAGGTTGACCACCGGCGACGCCTCCTGAATACCTGGCACCTGCTGCTCCACGGCGCGCATATCGTCCACCGTCAGGAAATCGCGTACCGAAGCGATGCTGGCATCCGACAGCCCTGCGTACTCGGCCCAGATAAGATTGGTGCCGATGTTCTGAATGGAGGTGAGAACATATCGCCGGCCGGAAAGCCCGATGGTCACTACCAGAATCAGGGAGGCGGTCCCGATCACCATACCCAAGGCAGTCAGTGCAAAGCGGATCTGGTTGAGACGAAAGGAGTCAATGGCCAGTAACACGATCTCGCGGAAGGCGATGCTCTGCGTACTGCGAACTGGCGACGAAACGCTCATATCCGACCCGCTCACCGCTTGCCCAGAAACACCAGAATGACCCCCAGAGAGACCAGAAAAACACCCACCCAACGCCGCCGGCTGACGCGTTCACGGAGAAAGAATACCGCTCCGAGTGCTCCGGTCACGTAGCTCAAGGCAGTTACCGGCACCACAAAGCTTACATTCAGAATGGAGAGCGCACCCAGCAAAGAGAAAAATGCCAGGGCCATCAACCCCACTCCGGCCCACATCCATCCCACCTGCAGGGCGCGAAGAATGACTCGAGCAATGGCCGTTGGCCGGAAATCCTTCACCTCTCCGACCGCTTTCATAGCCCGGGAGACGCACAACTCGCCACCGGTACCGGCCACCACGATGAGCAGGAAAAGGATTACCTCAAGCAACTAGCTGCGCTCCATGCCTGCCGGGCTGCTCTCCAGGCTGCGGGGGTTGCTCTGCCCTACCACCAGGACACCCAGGCAGATGATTGCGATGCCCAGCCAGCGCAAGGGTGAAACCGGCTCGCCCAACATAAAGTAGCCAAGGAGTGCTGAAACGCCATAGCCTACCGACGAAGCCGGCTGGACATAGCTGTAATCCGCCCAGGACAGCACCAGCACATTGGCCAGGAAAAAGGTGAGCAGAGAGGCGACCCCAAGCCAAATGGAGCCGGTGTCAAAGACGCGCAAAGCGGTGTGCAACGCTTCAGTGGGTGGCCATATGGCGAGCCTGCCTGCCTGCTTCATGCCCTTGCTCAGCAAAACGTTCCCTAGAGGGCCCGCGATAACCATCACCAGGATGAGGAAAAACGTTTTAAGGTGCAGTGTTTTCTGAGGCGTCATGATTTTCCCGGCTGGTTAGTTAGATTGTACAAGCGCATGCCGGCCTGGGGCCGCAGTACAAGACAGCCAAAGTTTGCTTTTCGGCCGCCGCACGGCAGAGACTTATCGATATAACTATAATTTGAGATACGACGTCTGTAGCCTCGTCAGGGCCGGTTGGATTTTGGGAGGTGTTTACAACTTTGTGCGGCATTGTAGGCTTTACCGAGAAAGGTTGGAGAGCCGATCCTGAACGAATTCACCAGGCCACGGCCACTCTGATCCATCGCGGGCCAGACCAGCAGGGGGTTTTTTCATCGCGCTTATGTTCCCTCGGCGCAACCCGGTTGAAGATTCTCGATTTAGCCGCAGGCGATCAGCCCATAACATCGAGCGACGGCGACACGGTCATTGTATTCAACGGTGAAATCTACAACCATCTTGAACTAAGGCCTGAGCTGGAAGCTCTTGGCTATCGCTTTCATAGCCATTGCGACACTGAAACGGTACTTTATGCGTTCCTGGCCTGGGATACCGCATGCTTCGCTCGCATGCGCGGGATGTTCGCGGTTGCCCTCTGGTGCAAGTCCACGCAACGCCTGATCCTGGCTCGGGATCGCATGGGCATCAAGCCTCTCTACCTGGCCAGGTATGGAGAGGACGTTATTTTTGGTTCTGAACTCAAGGCCATCCTCGTCCATCCTGAAATAGAGCGCCGGCTGAGCATGGAAGGGCTGGACTGCTATCTCTCTCTGAATTACGTGCCCTGCCCCTGGACCTTGGTAGACGGAGTGGAAAAGCTGCCGCCAGGCTGCTGGTACGAGTGGCGCGATGGCCAGGCGCGCTCTGAATGCTACTGGAAACTGCCGGACGCCGCGCCGCGAACTCGCGATCTAGAGAGCGCGAAGGAAGAGCTGGATTTTCTACTGCAGCAATCTGTCCGCGAGCACCTGCTCTCCGATGTTCCTTTGGGCGTGTGGCTCAGCGGCGGCATTGATTCTTCGACCATCCTGCACTATGCGGCCGCAACCAACCATGCGCGCCTGAAAACTTTTTCCATTTCCTTCCACGGCCACAGCTTTGACGAGACGGATTACATACAGCGGGTGGTCTCACACTATGGAACCGATCATGAACAGCTTGACCTGAACCCGCAGGAGGATCTGCAGGGAGCCATCGAGCAGTTCGCGTACTACTCGGATGAGCCCAGCGCCGATGCGGGCGCCTTACCGGTGTGGTTTCTCTCCCGCATATGCAAAACCCACGCGACCGTGGCGTTAAGCGGGGAAGGTGCGGATGAGATCTTTGCCGGATACCTTACCTATCGCGCCAACCAACTTGCGAGGCTTGCGCGGACCCTGCCTGCTGCCGCCCTGCGCCTGACACTCGAAGGCGCGCGATTGTTGCCCGTCTCCGATGAGAAAATCGGCCTGGAGTACAAGCTAAAGCGCTTTCTCGAGGGCAGCCTGCTGTCTCCCGAACGCGCCCATGTCCACTGGAATGGAACCTTCTCCGAAGCAGCCAAGGCAGCTCTGTTGCGGCGAACATTGCCCGCTACGCTTGGCGGCCTACTGGGAGGATTGGCAAGTTCCCTGGCCTCTCACCACGGCCTGTATCCCTATCTCGCCTTCGATCAACAGTACTATCTGGCTGACGACATCCTGGTAAAGTCGGATCGGATGAGTATGGCCCATGCCGTCGAAGTGCGTCCTCCATTTCTTGACCACCGAATCGTGGAGTTTGCTTCCACTTTGCCTGACACGCTGAAGATGCGGAGCTCACGCCAGAAGCTGCTATTAAGAGAGCTGATGCGCAACAAACTGCCGCAATCGATTCTCAACCGGAAGAAAGTGGGCTTCGATATTCCCGCGCACGAGTGGCTTCGCGGATCTCTCCGTCCGCTCCTGCTTGACACTTTGAAAGATGGCCTTTCTGCGCATGCTGATCTGTTCCGCGCCGATACCATCGAGAACTATGTACGGCTTCACATGGAAAGGCGAGCCAACCTGGGATACCACCTGTGGGGTTTAATGATCCTGTTTCTGTGGATGAAACAATGGCGAATCCAGTCGACGCCTGCGTCGACCAGCAAGCTGCCGGCGTTAGTAGGAGAAGCAGCTGGCACAGCTATCTAGCGCTCCTGCTGGTTGCGGCCGTTTAAGGGCTGCATTGTTTCCTCACCCGCCCTGATGGATGTTGTCGATGTGGTACAGGCAGCGCCTGTGCGTAATAGCTGCCCGCGGTTGTTCGGCGATGGGGCCAATCGGCTTGCCACCGCACCCGCCGACCAGCATGCGGCGACCAAAGTACCTGATAGACTTGGCTTTAAGTTGGCCATTCCGAAACCTGTATTTCACTGGAGGATTTATGAAAATTGCCGTACTTGGAGGGGATGGCTACTGTGGCTGGGCTACGGCCCTTTACCTGTCAAACCGCGGCCATTCCGTTGCGATTATCGACAACTTTGTGCGCCGTCTTTGGGACCACGAGTTGGGCGTGCAGTCTCTTACTCCCATTCGTCCACTTGCCGATCGCCTGAGAGTCTGGCACGAGCTTACCGGCAAGTCGATCGAGCTCATGGTTGGCGATGTGACAGACTACGAATTTCTGGCGTCAACGATCAAATCGTTTGAGCCGGAGGCTGTGGTTCACTTCGCCGAGCAGCGTTCGGCGCCTTATTCGATGATCGATCGTAACCACGCAGTGGGCACGCAGGTGAACAATGTCGTGGGCACGCTGAATCTGCTTTTTGCCCTGCGCGAATTTCAGCCTGATTGCCACCTGGTCAAGCTCGGCACCATGGGCGAGTACGGCACGCCGAATATAGATATTGAAGAGGGATACATCACCATTGAGCACAACGGCCGCAAGGATGTGCTCCCTTATCCCAAGCAGCCGGGGTCGTTCTATCACCTCTCGAAGGTGCATGACAGCCATAACATGATGTTCGCCTGCAAGATCTGGGGAACCCGCGCCACCGACCTTAACCAGGGCGTGGTGTACGGCACGATGACTGACGAAGTGGCTCTGGATGAAGCGCTGATCAACCGCTTTGACTATGACGAGGTCTTCGGGACTGTGCTCAACCGCTTCTGTGCGCAAGCGGCTATCGGCCATCCGCTCACCGTCTATGGCAAGGGAGGCCAGACGCGCGGGTTTCTGGACATTCGCGATACCGTGCGGTGCGTCGAACTGGCTTGCTTGAATCCAGCGGCGAAGGGAGAATTCCGCGTCTTCAATCAATTTACGGAGCAGTTTTCCGTGATGGACCTGGCCCACCTGGTGCAGACCGCGGGCAAGCAAACTGGACTAAACGTAGAGATTGACTACTTACCCGATCCTCGCGTCGAAGCCGAACAGCATTACTACAATGCGAAACATTCCAAGCTTATCGATCTCGGGCTGACGCCCCACTTTCTCTCCGACTCCTTGCTGGATTCGCTCATCGAGATAGCAGTGCGCTACCGCGATCGAATCGACACGGCACTCTTCCTGCCTCGCGTAAATTGGCGCCAGACTCGGAATGACCGGCGTTTGCAGAAGCCTGTTTTAGCCTAGATGGTTCCTCAGGGCCTGGCTAAGATCTGGAAACGGGGCGCGTGGCAACGCGCCCCGTTTCCTTTGTAACAGCTTTGGTGACGAGCTGCTCGATGCATCAGTCAGGAGATAAGCCCAGCAGCTACCGATCAGCACCACGCACGGGCTGATTCGTCAGCAGAACTTTGCCGCCGCTTCTACGAACCAGCTCCACGTGCTCCGAACCCAACAGCACTTTAAACCGCGGGAGCTGATCTGCCTTCGCAACTAGATAGTAGCGTTCCGGGCTTGCCCAGAGATACTTCAGCCGATCATCCCCAATGAAGACATCGGGGACACCCGGAGCATTGGAACCATACTCGAGATTGTTCCAGCGACCGTTCAGCAGCAGCTCCTGACGACCTGTATAAAAGGGAATCGAAGAGAACCAGTAATAGTTATGATCGACGACAATCTGTCCGTCTGGTCCGTTCAGAATCGTTTGTGCAATATCTCTTGAGGAGAGCAGCGGATCAAACCTGGCCATGGCCAGATACGCCCCCTGGAAAAAGACGATCATCATCACGGCGGCAGCCAAGTAGGCGCGAGAATACGCCCTGCGCCTGCTGAAAACGAACAAGCCGATCGCCCCAACAATAAAACTGGCCCCCGCTATCAAGAGCGGCATCCGTAAATAAGCAAAGGAGTTTAGGGAGAGGTCTTCCATATGCCCGAGCGATAGCTTGTAGGCATTTGGGTGCGGAATTAGCGCAGCGGTGATATCACCTGGGGTCGGAACATGTCGCACCGCGAACAGGATCAGCAAACAGCTCAGACCCAGGATACAGGTAACGATGCTTAATGCCTGCGTACCCCAGCGAACGGCATTTCCTTCCGCGATCATCGCGGAACCAAGGAGAATCGCAAATGCCGGATAGCACGGCATCGAGTAGTACTCTTGTGTCGTGGAAAAGGTAAAGAACACCAGCACAAAACCGATCCAACAAAGGGCAAGCAGCCGGCATCGCCCTGCACGGTCACTTGGCCGAAAGGAAAGCCTGGCGACCGCGGGCAGATAAACGCTCCACGGGAAAAGCCAGACTAAATGGAACAGCCAGAAATATAGGCGCGGCACGGTGTCGTAGTCGCGCGGGTAGCGCAGGTTAAGAAAGCGGAGAAGCTGTTCGTTGATAAAAAAGAACCAGAGAAAGCCGTGGTAATGGCCGGGCTGGCTCTTGAGCGTCCAGGCGAAGTAGGGCGGATTACGAAGCGTTGCGAGGACATGCCACGGAAGGGCGATTGCCAGTAGGATGAGGGTTCCCGAAAGCAGATGAAGTCTCTTCCACGTGCGCCTTGAAAATAGCTGCCTGGTAAACAGAAGGAATAGCAACGCTGCTCCGACGGGAAATACGACACCGATCAGACTCTTGAGCAGCAGCCCAAAGCCGAGACAAGCGAAAAACAGTAGAGCCCATGCTTTCGGATGGCTTTCTTCCTCCTCAAGCGCGCGCAGGAAAGACCACATGGCGAGGGTGATGACAAAGGTCAGCATCACATCGGGTATAAGGATGCGCGTGAAGAGCCATAGGCCGACGCAGGTTGCCATCACCAAGCCTGCGCAGAAACCGGATGGGCCGCCAAATGCCCAGCGAGCGAAGGCACCTGTGAGCCACGCAAGGCCAATGGCAGTGAGGGCAACCGGAATGCGGGCTGCCCAATCCTTGAAGCCGAAGACTTTGTAGGAGATGTCCGTTAGCCACCAGGACATTGGCGTCTTTTCCAGGTAAATCACGCCATCGAGACGAGCTGTTACCCAGTCGTGTGTGGTTAGCATGGTGCGGGCGATTTGCGCCTCCACGGCGTCGGAATCGTCCATCAGAGAGGGGGGAGAAATAATGGTGGGAAGATAAATCGCTGCGGCCACGATAATCACGAGGAACAGAGAAACGAATCTCGGCCGGCCCTCTTTCACACTCTGCAATCTAGTGCTCCTCGTTCAAACACCAGGTCATCCTACGTGACCATGTTTTCAGTAAGCAGTTCATCCATCTAGACAAGCGGACACGCCCTCGAATATTCGTTAAGATAGGTTTGTCGCATGTTGTTCTGCGAGATATGAAGGCTTTGTTCGTTATGAGAAGGACGCGCCACTACGCGGCGAGGGTATTGATCCATGGATTTTGGTGCGCGGCGTTTGGAGCGCCAGACACGGCTGGGAATCATCGCCCTATTGTCCCTTGTCTCCATCATTGCTCTATTTTTTCTACCTCCTCTTCCCCTGGCCGCCGGCTATCACAGTTTTGCCGATAATCGCGCTCGCCTGGGGATACCAAATTGCTACAACGTTCTCTCAAATATACCGTTTGTGGTTGCCGGGGTATGGGGCCTGGTTTGGCTGCTGCATCCATCGAGTAAAAGCTCCTTTGCATTTCAAAGCGAGCGGCTACCCTATTTCATTTTCTTTTCCGGAGTGACGCTGACCGGATTTGGCTCACTATGGTACCACCTCAAGCCCGGCGATGATCGCCTCCCGTGGGACCTGTTGCCAATGACCTGCTGTTTCACCGCCATGATAAGTGCGATCTTCATGGAGAGGGTCAGCGTCAGCGTGGGCCGAGCTCTTCTTTTGCCTTTGCTTGTGTTTGGAATGGCAAGCGTTGCCTATTGGTACGCAACAGAAGCTCGCGGTCACGGCGACTATCGCTTTTACATATTTGTGCAGTTTTATTCACCTGTCCTGCTGGCCGCCATCATAGCCCTTTTCCCTCCACGCTATACTCATACGAATTACCTGGTCGGCGCCTTTTTACTTTTTGTGTTTGCCAAGCTGTTTGAACTTTTCGACAGCCAGATTTATTCCTCAACATTTATTAGCGGTCACTCGCTCAAGCACATCACCGCGGCAGTCGCCTGTTATTTCATCCTGCGGATGCTCCAGCGCCGGCGGCCGATCCACAGTGTTTCTTAAAATGAGCGAACGTCCCTGCCGGTATACAATTCGTCCATTGAATGGACCATCGTCGTCGCTCGGGAGGTTCATTTGAAACAAGCTCTCTTGCCGTTTTTGACTTGCCCAGCATGCACCGGCCCCATCACCCTTAAGGCCGAAAGCACTGATGGCGCAGAAGTGATCGAGGGAACGCTGACATGCCTGCGCTGCAATTCTGCATTTCCGATCACGCGCGGCATTCCGCGTTTTCTCGGAGAGAATATGAGCGCCGATCAGAAGGCGACCGCGGATGCATTCGGGTATGAATGGACGCATTATTCGAAGCTTACGGATGCTGACAGCCGGGAGTTTCTCGATTGGATGTCGCCGTTAACGCCGGCGGATTTCAACGATCGCGTGGTGCTCGACGCAGGCTGTGGGAAAGGCCGGCATGCTTTTCTATCCTCCAGGTTCAACGCGCGCACGGTCATAGGAATCGATCTGTCGAACGCTGTGGAAGCGGCTTATCGCAATACTCGCGATTTGCCGAATGTGCATATCGTACAAGCTGACATTCTGCACCTTCCCTTTGCTCAGCCCTTCGATCTTATCTATAGCATCGGAGTGCTTCATCATCTCCCGATACCGAAAAACGGCTTTCTGGCTTTGACAAAACACGTGAAACAAGGCGGGCGGATTTCGGTCTGGGTCTATGGCAAGGAAGGCAATCGCTGGATCGAGATGATCATCGACCCTCTGCGGAAAAACATAACGTCGCGCCTACCGAGAGTGATCACGCGAGTTCTTTCATTCTTCCCGGCAGTGACCTTATATCTTGGCCTTAAACTTCTCTATCGACCAGCCAAATGGATGGGATGGTTAAAGCGTCTTTTACCCTATTCCGATTATCTCTGCTCTATCTCGGATTATTCTTTTGCCGAGAATTTCTGGAATGTCTTCGATCAACTCGTCGCACCGACAGCGTACTACCACACGGAAGAAGAGGTGATCGATTGGTTTCGGACCGCTCAGGCGAGCGACGTCCGCATATCACGTCATAACAGCAACAGTTGGCGCGGTACTGGATTGATGTCTCCTCAATCACCTTCAAGTCCAGGGGTACTTGAGAGGGCACAGGGCGACATGTTTATAAAGTAAAAAATTCGCGGTCTCTCCCTTACACGCGTTCGGGAGCTTTCTCCGCTGCTCGAATCGCTGCAGCAGGGTCGACCGGGACTAACTCGCCATTGCGAATGTAGTAGTAGCCGTCTCTCCAGCGAATGCTGTTACGGGTAAAGCTGGTTAGCCATATACTGGCGGCCAGCAGATCCCATACCGGAAGCAGCCAAAGTTTCTTGTAAATACCTGGCTGCTTCAAACCCCACCTGCCAATCACTTCCATCATGGCGATACGGAAGGCGTAATATGCGCTCAAATAGGCGAACGCTACTTCGGGCGTGGGCTGTACAAAGATCGCTGCCAGGGCCCACGGCAATCCAAGAGTAAAAATCAGACCCAGATGTCCCCATGGACGCATGATGCGCATCACCACAGTCCAGCGCAGGCGCTTCAGGAATAGGTCGCGCAGTGACTGGAAGTCTGACACCGTGCGAATGGAGTAGTTCAGAAGCTCTACTTCATAGCCTTGCTCTGCAATCAAGCGTCCCACCAGCAGATCGTCCGCCGGACGGTTTTCGATCGCCGCATAGCCGCCGAAGCCGGCGAGATGCTTACGCGTGGTGGCAATGGTTGGACCCAGGGCAAACTTGACTCCATCCAACTGCCGGGCAACCAGGATCCCGGCATAAAAGTCAGAGAGCATTCCCACGGATTGAACACGCTGCACAAAGGTTTTTTCTTCGCTGGCAACGGGCACGTAAAAACACGTGACTGCTCCTACCTTCGGATCCGCCAGTGGAGCAACAATCGTGCGCAAATAATCAGGTTCCACGCGCACGTCGCTGTCGCTCATGACGACAGTTTCGTATTTTGCTTCCGCCGTCATTCGCGCCAGTTTGGCGACTTTATCGTTGGTAGCTATCCGGCCGGAGCCGATCAGGACACGGATCTGGCATTCGGGAAAGTCGCGGATAAGCCTCTGAATCGTGGGCAATGCAGGATCGGATGCATCCCCTACGCAAAAAACAATTTCGTATTCCGGATAGTCCTGACGGCAGAAGCTGGCGAGATTTTCATAGGCATCGGGATCGAGTCCCCGAATGGGCTTGAGATTACTTACCGGAGGGGTATAGCTGGCAGAAGCCTGGGACTTGCGCGAACATCGAAAAAACTGCCATGCGCTAAATAGCGCAAGAGAGTAATAAATCAAAGGGATTGCAGCCATCCCCAATATCGCGAAATGAAAAAAGCTCAGGATCATTCAGCCTCAAATTCCTATATGGATTGATTATCTCCCAAGCCTGCGATGCAGCATTTCGATGCAGTCGTGTGCCGCACTGCGCGCAGTTATCGTCCTACGTGAGACGGACGCAGGAGCCGTGCTGTTTCATCCCCACGTGCGGAACAGCAAAGCCACGATCTCACCCCTATCTACATACTTTTTCGTGCTCGCCGGAAAGCATAGCACCATAGCTTATCGAAATTATATAAGCGTCTTACTTTCAATCGCTTGTAGAGGAAGGGCCGGACGTTTCCCACAACCACAGGTTGACACTGGAGGCCCGCGATAGGCGAAAATAAGGCGAAGATTATTCCATGCCTACCGCCAGCCATCTGCGCGCACAAATAGAAGCTAGCCTGGCGGAAAGGATTCCTTCGGCACTCACGCCGATGGCGCGTCTTCCCTACCCGGTTGCGCCGACAGGCATTCCCGAGATCGACCTTCTGCTGCGTGGCGGATTCCCTGTCGGCGCCCTCAGTGAGGTGGTTGGACCGGAATGCTCCGGACGGACCTCGCTGGCGCTCGCATTTGTCGGCAGCATGACTCAGGCAGGCAAGGTATGCGCCTGGGTAGATGTCTCCGACACCCTGCATCCTGAATCGGCAGCAGCTATGGGAGTGGACCTGTCGCGGCTGCTCTGGGTACGCTGCGGTTCGTCTCCTGTGCTGCACCCTTGCCACAAGCCTCTAGTAGCGCGGATTGCACAAGGCGGGAAAACTGCCCAAGACAAAGCCGGGGTTGCCAGCAGCAGGTGGGGGCCATCCCCGAATGGAAGCCAAAGGCCTTTCTACCGCAGTCAGCGATTTGCTCAGCCCTGCTCACATCGCTCCTCGCTGCGCCGAAGCGCTCCACAAACCTCGCCCGCAAGGCAAGCAACAGAATCATGGTCCGCAACCTGCAAAGTTTCCCACAGCTGCCATCAAGACAGCCCCCAGGAGCAAGTCCTGGGCGCGGCTGGAACAGGCATTACGGGTTACGGATTTACTGCTCCAGGCTGGTGGCTTCAGTTGCATTGTGCTGGATATGGGCAGCCTGAGCGCGGAGTATGCCTTGCGCGTGCCGCTGGCGACATGGTTTCGCTTCCGTGCCGCAGCCGAGCGGCTGCAATCGAATGTGTTGCTGCTGACCCAACATGCCTGCTCCAGGAACAGCGCCGGCCTGGTGCTTCGTCTGCAGCCGGGCAGCGTGGTTGCTCCAGACTCGACCATCTTCACCGGCCTCGAACATCGCGCGGAGTTAGGCCGCCAGCGTTTTCCTCAGCACCTGGGAATGTATTTCCCTGCGTCGCTCCACGGCACCCGACGCTTGACAGGAAGCAACCACAAAGCGTGCCAACAGCACAGTGGCAGGGCAGAACCCTTTGGGCAGGCCGATCATGACGAACGATATGCCTGCGTCGACGTAAAGGAATTTCCTCTGCAGGCACTCCTGCGCCTGCGGCCGGAATTGCAGGGCAAGCCGGTAGCCGTGCTCGATGGCGAACCGCCCTTCGAGCAGGTGTGCTCGCTCAATGCTGCGGCACGAACACTAGGGATAGCCCTGGGCATGACACGGTTGGAAATGGAGATGTTTCCTACCGCCTTGGTCTTGCCACGCTCGCGCGCCGAAGAGGCAGCGGCTCGAGCAGCTTTGCTGGAATGTGCCGGCGGTTTCTCCCCCGGGTGGAAGATCAGAGCAGTGACAGTTACTTTACCTGTGTAATCGATATTGCCGGCACGGAGACGCTTTTTGGTTCCCCGGATGCCCTGGGCGAAAGCCTGCTCAAAAAGATACAAGCACTGCGCATACAAGCATCCATCGCTATCAGCAGCAACTTTCATGCAGCCAGGTGCCTGGCGCGGGGACACTCTTCAGGAAAACAGCATACGGGTAGTGCCGCGAGGAATGGAATGCGCTGCGCTCGCGCCTTTACCACTCACGGTTCTCGATCTTTCCCCGGAACATGCGGAAACATTCGCCATGTGGGGCATCACGACACTGGGAGCATTGGCAAATCTCAAAGAAACTGAATTGATTGCCCGGCTCGGACAACCGGGCAAAGAAATGCGCCTGCTGGCACGGGGGGAATTGCCCCATTTATTTTGTGCGATCGAAACCAGCCTGGCTCTTGAAGAGCGAATGGAACTGGACTCGCCAGTGGAACTGCTGGATTCGCTGCTTTTTATCCTGGGAGTGATGCTCGATCAGCTGATTGTGCGCGCCCAATCACAGCATACTGGCGCTGGCCTCAATCACCCTCCAGCTAGACTTGAAGGGAACAGGACACATACCCGCACAGTGCGGCCCGCACTGCCAAATAATGATCGAAAACTATGGCTGAAGCTCATCCACCTGGATCTCCAGGCGCATCCTCCGCAGGCAGCTATCGCTGGACTAAGCTTGAGCGCACAGCCAGGCAGCACCAGCAAGGTACAACTTGGACTTTTTTCTCCACAAGTCCCAGAACCCATGCGGCTGGATGTAACCCTGGCGCGCATTCGCAGTATTGTAGGCGATGGCTGCGCAGGCCAGGTGGTGCTCAAAGACACGCATCGCCCGGAAGCTTTTCGCGTCGAACCTTTTGCTGTGCCACTCTTCGGCTGAGCTGGGTCGAAACCTGGAACGCATCGTGTAGCCATGCGGCAACTACGGCCAGCCGAATCCGTGACTGTCACCCTACGTAACCGGCAACCGGAATCCTTTATTTTTCGTGAAATGCGATACACCGTCGAGCGTGCTTACGGGCCATGGTCTTCCGGCGGAGACTGGTGGAGACCTACTCTCTGGTCGCTGGAGCAATGGGACCTGGTAGCCAGGGCTCATGATTCTGCCGATCATGCAACCTGGCTCTGTTGCTGCCTGACCCATGATCTTACTCAGGAGCGCTGGCAGGTAGAGGCGCTGTATGACTGAGCGCTATGTGGAGCTCCATGCAGCCAGCGCATTCAGTTTTCTTGAAGGTGCGTCGCTGCCTGAAGACCTTGATCCAGCGCGCTGCCGAACTCAATATGCCGGCCATGGCACTGCTGGATCGCAACGGAGTTTATGGCGCAGCGCGATTTCACACTCTTGCTCGTAAACATGGTGTACGGGCACATGTGGGGGCAGAGATTGCGGTATCCAGCCTGGGCAATCGCCTCATGCCTCCGCAATGGCTGCCCCATCGCCATGTTCCCGAAGCCGCTCGCCTGCCCCTGCTCTGTACTTCTCGCGCCGGATATCAAAACCTCTGTCAACTGATTACCCGGTTCAAGATGCGTGAGACGACCAAGAGCGAGGGCGCCGCTACGCTCGAGGACCTGGAAGAGTATTCTTCCGGGCTGGTCTGCCTGACCGGCGGCGATGAAGGCCCGATGGCAGCGGCCTTGATGGAAGGAGGCGAATCTGCAGCAGTAAAAGTTGCCGAACAACTGGTTCATGTCTTCGGGCAACAGAATGTTTATGTCGAAGTTCAACGTCATGACGAGCGGGAGGAAGAATGGCGCAACCAGGCCGCCATCCGCATTGCCCAACGCCTGCACTTGCCGTTGCTGGCTACCAACGGTGTTCGTTATGCCACGGCGTATGACAGAGAAATCCTCGATGTATTTACTGCGATACGCCACCATACTGACCTGGAACAGGCTGGCCGCCTGCTCACTGTCAATAATCAACGCTATCTGCGCGATGCGCGGGAGATGACGGGCCGATTCAGCGATCTTCCCCAGGCTATTTCGAATACTGTGGCGTTATCTGAGCGACTGGAATTCGAACTCCATGATCTGGGCTATGAATTTCCCCGCTACCCGGTTCCGGATGGCGAAACCATGGACAGCTTTCTACGCAAGCGTGTGGCTGAGGGTGTAATAACGCGTTACGGAGCCAAGCACAATCGCAAGTTGCTGGAAAAAGTGGAAAAGCAAGTTGAGCATGAGCTGGCCTTGATTGAGAAACTTGGATTTGCCGGCTATTTTCTGATCGTGTGGGACCTGGTTGATTTCTGCAAACGAAACGACATCCTGGTGCAGGGCCGAGGGAGTGCGGCGAATTCCGCCGTCTGCTATGCGCTTGAAATAACCGCGGTCGATCCAGTGGGCATGGACTTGCTCTTTGAACGCTTCCTGAGCGAGAGCCGTGGGGAATGGCCGGACATCGATCTCGATCTGCCCTCCGGGGATAAGCGTGAGCAGGCGATCCAGTACATCTACCATCGCTACGGGGAGCTTGGCGCCGCGATGACCGCCAATGTGATTACCTATCGCGGCAAGTCCGCAGCGCGTGAAGTAGGAAAGGCGATGGGCTTCGATCCTGAGACCCTAGGGCGCCTTTCCAGCCTGGTTTCGCAGTGGGAGTGGAAGGGGAAAAACGACACCCTGGAAAACTCCTTTCTCCATGCGGGCTTCGATGTCAAGCATACGCATATCCACAAATTTCTCGAGCTTTGCATGCGTATTCAGGACCTGCCGCGGCATCTCGGCCAGCACTCCGGAGGCATGGTGATATGCCAGGGTCAAGTTGGATCGTGTGGTGCCGCTGGAACGAACCTCCATGCCCGGCCGAACCGTGGTCCAGTGGGATAAGGAAGACTGCGCCGACCTGGGTCTCATCAAAGTGGACTTGCTGGGTCTGGGCATGATGGCGGTCATCCAGGATTCCCTTACCCTGGTAGCAGAGCATTACGATGAACCGGTCGACCTGGCGCAATTGCCTCAGGATCCGTTGGTCTACGAAACCCTGCAGCGTGCCGATACGGTGGGCATGTTTCAAGTAGAAAGCCGGGCGCAAATGGCCTCGTTGCCGCGCAATCACCCAGATAAATTTTATGACCTGGTGGTGCAGGTGGCCATCATCCGCCCGGGGCCCATTGTGGGCAAGATGATGCATCCGTACATGCGACGGCGGCAGAATAAAGAAGCAGTTACTTATCCGCATCCATCGCTGGTACCCGTGCTCAAGCGAACTTTAGGCGTTCCTTTATTTCAGGAGCAGCTTTTGCGCATGGCCATGACGGTCGCTGATTTTTCCGGTGCGGAAGCGGAAGAATTGCGCCGTGCCGTCGGCATGCGCCGATCCTGGCAGCGCATGGAGCAACTGGAAGTGAAGCTGCGCAGTGGCATGACGAAAAATGGCCTGGATGAAGCCACCCAGGCAACCATCATTCAAAACATTACTTCCTTCGCGCTCTATGGCTTCCCTGAATCCCACGCTGCCAGCTTCGCATTGATTGCCTACGCATCAGCTTATTTCAAGGTGCGTTACCTGGCTGCATTCACCTGCGCGATTCTCAATAATCAGCCCATGGGTTTTTACATGCCTGCGGTACTGGTAAAGGATGCGCAACGTCATGGCCTGCGTATACGCCCGATCGATGTGCAGGTGTCAGATTGGAAGTGCACCATTGAGCATGAAGACAATGGCGAGCTCTCGTTGCGCATGGGCTTGATGTATGCCAAAGGATTACGGCAGGACGTGGGGGAAGCGATGGTCGAATCCCGCAGGGAATCCGGCCCATTTAGCTCCGCAGAAGATCTCACGCTTCGTCTACCGTTGCTGCATCGCAAAGAGCTCACGCTGCTGGCCCGCATTGGCGCTTTGAATTCGCTTGATGGCATCGATCATCGGCGCGATGCGGTTTGGCAGGTAGAAGAATCGGCCCGGCCAGTAGGCCCTTTGCTGAAGCTCGGCACATCATGCCTCCAGCTCTTCTCCCCTGCGGCAAATGAATACCGAGGAGAGGTTGAGCGCGGACTACTCCGGCACGGGCTTGACGGTTGGGCAAGCATCCGCTGCACTACCGCCGACAGGAACTGCAAGCGAGGAGGGTACTGTCCGCAAGCGAATTGCGGAATTATCAAGACGGCGCCTATGTACGCGCGGCTGGTTGTGTCATTGCACGGCAGCGCCCAGGCACGGCCAAGGGATTTATCTTTCTCTCCATGGAAGATGAGACCGGCATCGCCAATGTCATCATCACTCCCGATCTATATGAGCGAGAGCGGTTGGTAGTCACGCGCAGCAAATTTGTTTTGGTCGAGGGTGCGTTGCAGAATCAGGACGGCGTGATCCATGTCAAGGCCAAACGCATACAGCCATTGGCCTTCACTAACCTCGAGGTACACTCACACGACTTCCATTGATCTCGCGTCAGGTGGAGAATCGCACCCGATATGGCCTTTAACAAGACTTTGCCAACACCGGATTGACGAAGACAGGTGCCGGGGCTATAGTCGCTGTCATTTACCGTCTTGGAAAGTCAAATGCTCAGCTATTCCAGGGGCCCGGAAGTTCCGCTTCGCCGCGAAACCATTTACCAGGCGTTCGCATCCGCCGCTCGCACGTTCCCTGATCGAATTGCGCTTATATCGCGGCCTGATGCCGTCCGCTGGACGTACCGCGAGTTGCTTGACGAGGTGGACAAGACAGCGCGCGGCCTCGCCGGTCTAGGATTGCGCGCCGGTGACCGCGTTGGCATATGGGCAGCAAGTTGTACAGAATGGGTTCTCCTCCAACTCGCCTGTCCAAAAACAGGTCTCGTGCTCGTCACCGTGAATCCCGCTTATCGTGCAACGGATCTCGGTTACATCATTCACAAGTCAAACATGCTCGCGATTTTCCATCACTCGCAGGATGCCCGTGCGGATTATGACGCGATCCTCGCCGAAGCGCGAGCCGGTCAGAGCTCCGCCCTTCAGTTCGATATCCAGATCGGCACTGACTCCTGGTCTGCCATGATTGCCAACGGAAGCGACTTCCCAAACGAGCCCGTTGATCCATATTCCGTCGCAAACATTCAATACACATCGGGCACTACTGGCAATTCGAAAGGGATTCTTCTCACACACCATAATGTTGTCAACAATGCCTGGCTTACTGCGCTAAGGCTTTGCTTGACCGAACACGACCGGATTTGCCAGACTTTCCCCCTTTACCACTGCGCAGGCTACGCTAGCAGTTCCCTCACAGCCTTGATCTCAGGCGCCACTTTTGTTCTTCCATCACGCATGTTCGACCCGGATGCCACTTTACAAACTGTCGAAGCCGAGCGGGTGAGCCTTCTTTATGGTGTCCCATCTATGTTCATCGCTGAGCTCGAGCATCCGGGATTTGATCGGTTTGATGTGACTTCGCTGCGAGGTGCGATTGTCGGTGGAGCACCCTGCCCGATCGAATTGATGCGCCGTATGACCGAGCGCTTGGGGGTGACTCACATATACGACATATATGGGCAGACGGAAGCTTCGCCTATCATCACGATGTCTACAAAAGACGACAGCTTTGAGCAACGCGCCACGACCATTGGCTGCCCAATGCCAAGTACTGAAGTCAAAATTGCGGACGTCTTGACTGGGGAAACGGTCCCAATCGGAGAGCAGGGCGAACTTTGCGCGCGAGGATACATGGTCATGGAGGGGTATGATGGTGACTCCGAAGCGACGCAAAGGGTTATAGACACGAACGGTTGGCTGCGCACGGGCGATCTTGCCATCATGCGTCCCGATGGGTACTTTAATATCACCGGCCGCGCAAAGGACATGATCATACGCGGCGGAGAGAACATCTATCCTCGTGAAATAGAGAATCTTCTCCATACCCACCCGAAGGTGGCTGACGCGCACGTATTCGGCATACCTGATGAAAAGCTGGGAGAGATCGTAGTAGCGTGGATTCGTCACAAGTCCGATGACATTGCCACCGAGAACGAGATCCACGAATTCTGCCGGGGGAAATTCGCTCACTTCAAGATTCCTCAGCACGTCCGCTTCGTCAACGAGTTCCCTCTGACCGCCAGCGGCAAAGTGCAGAAGTTTCGCATGCGTCAAATGGAGATTGAGATGCGCGAGCTGGAGCAGGTGACGAAGATCCAAACGGCGTCTTCCTGAGAAAGAAGTACGCCGGCTCTCCCAACGGCGGCACTTGCCCTTTGAGCCGTTTAAGGCAGTTTCGCAATTACTGTGGCCAGATAAAGAACGCAATGGGTTTTTCCTTATGAAAACCACGAAAAGCCTATCGCTTCGATCTACACCAATTGCGAAAGTTCCCTAATCGCGCGATTGTAATCTCTCGTATTCTTCTGTATTCTATGAGCATGCCGCTGAAAACAATCACATTTCGGCTGCCTGAAGAGAAGCTGCAGGCGCTAGATACTGTCGCCGAAGGACAACAGCGAGACAGAAGCTTCGTCATCAACGAGGCAGTTACGCAATATCTTTCGCTTCATGAGTACCACCGAGCATTGATCGAAGAAGGTATCCGCCAGGCTGATGCGGGTGAAGTGATCGAACATCAAGCGCTGATGAAGAAGGCAGCCGGTTGGGCCCGGAAATCAAGAGCACGCTAATTGCGGATACTGTGGTCCAGACACGCTTCCGCACAACTCGAAGCCGCCTATGACTTCGTCGCGATAGAGAATGTATCCGCAGCCGCAAAACAGTTAATAATTATCACGCGAGCTGTCGAACAGCTTGCCAACTTTCCGGAGATTGGCGGCCCCGGTCGAGTTTACGGCACGCGAGAGTTGGTCATACAAAGCACTCCATATATTGTTGCGTACCGTTTGAAGGGGTCGATAGTGGACATCCTTGCCTTACTTCATGGCGCTCGCCGCTGGCCTACTCAACTGTAGCGTGATGCGGCCGCTTAGCCTTCTTGCTGGAACATCTGCTTGATGCCCCGCAAGGCCTGCCGGGTTCGCTCTTCATTCTCAATCAAAGAAAAGCGCACGTGCTCATCTCCATGCTCACCGAAGCCGACACCCGGGCTGACCGCGACCTTGGCCTCAGTCAGCAGCTTCTTGGAAAATTCGAGCGAGCCCATCGCTTTGTATCGCTCAGGAATGGAGGCCCAGACAAACATCGTGGCCTTGGGCAGCGGCACTTGCCAGTTCAATTGATTGAGTCCCTTGACCAGCACATCGCGCCGCTTGCGGTAGGTATCACATATCTCCTGCACGCACTCCTGCGGGCCTTCCAAGGCCAGAATCGATGCAACCTGGATAGGCGTGAACGTGCCGTAATCGAAGTAGCTCTTGAGCCGCCCCAAGGCCGCCACTAACTCCGGATTGCCCACCATGAAGCCCACCCGCCAGCCAGGCATGTTGTAGCTCTTGGACAAGGTGAAAAACTCAACCGCGATATCCTTCGCTCCCGGCACCTGCAGGATCGACGGCGCACGATATCCATCGAAGACGATATCGGCGTAGGCCAGATCGTGCACCAGGTAGATTTGGAACTCCTTGCACAGCGCAACGACACGCTCGAAAAATGCCAGATCCACACACTGCGTCGTGGGATTCGCCGGGAAGTTCAGGATCAACATCTTGGGGCGCGGGTACATCAGCGGGACGCTGTGCTCCAGCTCCGCCAGAAAATCGTCGGTGCTGTGCACCGGGATGCCGCGAACGTTGGCCCCCGCAATCACCGGCCCATAAATGTGGATCGGATAGCTGGGACTCGGCACCGCCACCACATCGCCACGGTCAAGCGTAGCCAGGCAGAGATGGGCAATGCCCTCCTTGGAGCCAATGGTGACGATCGCTTCGGTCAGCGGATCCAGTTCCACGTCATAGCGTCTGAGATACCAGTTGCAAATCGCCTTGCGCAGCCGCGGAATTCCTTTCGACAAGGAGTAGCGATGGGTGGCGGTCTTGCCCGCCGCTTCAATCATCTTGTCTACGATGTGCTTGGGCGTGGCGCCGTCAGGGTTGCCCATGCCGAAGTCGATAATGTCTTCTCCGCGCGCCCGCGCAGCAGCCTTCAACTCGCCGGTGATGTTGAAGACATACGGCGGCAGGCGTTTTAACCTTAAAAACTCTTGCATTGGCCTTGTTCCTATCGTTTTACTGAATGCGCTCATAGCGATATCCTTCGCTCTCAAGGGCATTGGCAATGGCCGTGATATGCGCCGCGCCTCGTGTTTCGAGTGTGATGTCAATGACAGTGTCGCCCAAATTGACGCCGTAATAGGCACGGTTGTGTAACGTCTCGACAATGTTTGCCCTCTGATCGGAGAGGATCTTCGTCAGGTGATGCAGGGCTCCGGGACGATCCGCGAGATGGACGCGAATGCGCACCCGGCGGCCGTCCTTGACCAAGCCGCGTTCGATAATCCTGGCCAGGAGACTTACATCGATGTTGCCTCCGCAGACCAGGACCGCGGTTCGTTGACCCCTGAGCGAAGTCTTCTTTTGCAGCAACGCCGCCAGGGCCACGGCTCCGGCTCCTTCCGCCAGGGTCTTCTCCCTTTCCAGCAGCACCATGATTGCGTTGGCGATCTCCTCTTCATCGACGGTGACGATTTCGTCGACAAAGCGTTTCACCTGGGGCAGGGTGAGATCTCCGGCACGCCGGACTGCGATGCCGTCGGCAATGGTCGCTTCCGCCGGCAGCGTGACCGGGCTTCCATGCTCGATGGCGCGCAACATGGAGGGAAGGCGCTCCGTCTGCACCCCAACCACGCGAATCGCCGGGTTGCTCTCTTTCAAGGCGCAGGCCACGCCGCTGATCAGTCCCCCGCCGCCGATGGGCACGACCACCGCCTCAAGACCTTGCACCTGCTCCAGCAGCTCAAGGCCGATGGTCCCCTGGCCGTTGATCACGGCGTGGTCATCGAAGGGGTGCAGAAACGTCAATCCTTCCAGCTCGCAGATGCGGAGCGCTTCGTCACAGGCCTCATCGTAGTTCGCGCCGTGCAGGATCACCTCGGCTCCAAATCCGCGGGTGGCGGAGATCTTCACCAGGGGAGTCATGAGGGGCATGACGATCCGCGCCAGAACGCCCCGCTGGGTGGCGTGGTAGGCCACGGCCTGGGCATGATTGCCGGCGCTGGCGGCGATCACGCCGCGCCGCTTCTCATCGTCGCTCAGCAGCAGAATCCGGTTGAGCGCACCGCGCTCTTTGAAAGCTCCGGTTCGCTGCAGATTATCCAGCTTGAGATAGACCTGTTGACCGGTCATCTCGGAGAGAGCGGCCGAGAGTTGGCAGGGGGAAAAATAGATGAAATCGCGGATTCTCTGTTCTGCTTGCTTTATCTGAACGAGGGAAACGTCCACATTTGGATTAAAGCATTTCTCATGTCAGGCTCAAAGTAGAACAGCGGGTGCCCGCGAGTACGCCCAACGGCACCCGCTCATCGCGAGAGCGGTTAGACTGAGAATCACGATGAAGGCAGAGAATCCGGTACGGTCGCGGTTCTGGCCGAAAAGCCTTCGGTTGCGCGTGACATTGCCCGCGTACTCGGGGCCGACAAGACGGGGCAAAGGCTATCTGCAGGGAAACGGCTACGTGGTCACCTGGGCCATTGGGCACCTGGTTTCCCTGGCCGAGCCGCATCAGATCAATCCCCAGTGGCGGCAATGGCGGCTGGAATCCTTGCCCATCCTGCCCGATCAATGGCCCCTGGTGGTCTACGAGCGCAGCAAAGAGCAGTTCGAAGTGGTGCAGAAGATACTCACCTCTCCCCGCGTGTCGCGCATTGTGTGCGCGACGGATGCGGGGCGGGAAGGAGAACTGATCTTCCGCTACATCTACGAGGCGGCGAAAAGCGAAAAGCCCTTCAGCAGGTTATGGATCTCCTCGCTGACGCCGGATGCCATCCGCAAAGGATTTGCCAGCCTTCGCCCGGGGAGCGACTACGACCGGCTGGCCGACGCCGCCTGCGGTCGAAGCCGGGCCGATTGGCTGGTGGGCATGAATCTTTCGCGCGCCTACTCGATCGTCTACAACGAAGAGCTTTCCGTCGGCCGGGTACAGACCCCGACGCTGGCCATGATCGTCGATCGCGAGCTCACCCTGCGGCGCTTCGTGCCCGAGGATTATCTCCAGGTTGTGGCCACCTTCCAGGCCAACCAGGAGCTCACTATCACGGCACCTGGTTCCGTCCCCACATCAAGGCCAGCGAAGAGCAAAGATGCGTCCGCAAACAACAGATTGCCCGCCGATGGCCAGGAAGCCGACCAGATCATGGCGCGGGCGCGCACGGGCCAAGCCGCCATCGAGACGCTCACCTCAGAAACGGTGCGCATGCCGCCGCCCCTGCTGTACGACCTGACGGAACTGCAGCGGCATGCCAACCGTCTCTACGGCTTCAGCGCGCAAAAAACACTCGATCTGGCCCAGGCGCTCTACGAGCAGCACAAACTCATCAGCTATCCGCGGACTGACAGCCGCCATCTCTCGACCGATATCGCGGAGACGGTTCCCAAGATCGTGGCCGCCATTTCCGGCCCCTACCGGCAGCAGCTGGCTCCGGGAACCGGCGAGCGCGCCCTGGGCAAGCGTTATGTCGACGACAGCAAGGTCAGCGATCATCACGCCATCATTCCCACCACGGTAGCGATGCAGCCAGACAGGCTCTCCGATGAAGAAAGCAAGCTCTACGACCTGGTTTGCCGGCGCCTGCTCATGTTGTGGCATGACGACCACCTGCAGGAAGTAACCACGGTGATCACCGCGATCCGTAGCGAAGCGATCGTGGACAGGTATCGCACCACCGGAACGGTGGTGCGGCAAACGGGCTGGAAGATTCTCGATGTCGGCGGCGAAGCACGGCGGGACCCGAAGAAGAGCCGAAGCTGACGATCAGGCGCTGCCGGCAACACTCGCCCAAGGCCAAGCGCAGACGGTAACCAAGGTCGAAGCCTTGAAGAAGAAGACCCGGCCGCCGCAACGATTTACCGATGCCACGATCCTGACCGCGATGCAAACGGCGGGCAAAACCCTGGACGAGAAAGAACTATCCGACGCCATGAAGGAAACCGGGCTCGGCACGCCGGCGACGCGGGCAGCCATCATCGAAGTGCTTTTGAAACGCGGCTACGTCACTCGGACGGGCAAGAGCCTGGAGGCCACAGACAAAGGGATACACCTGATCGAGGTAGTGCACCCTGAAGTGAAGAGCCCGGCGATGACGGGCCAGTGGGAGGCCTTTCTCAACCGGATCCAGCAGGGCGAGGCGCAACTGGATCCCTTTCTCGAACGCATCAGCGATTATGTTCGCTCGGTCGTGGGCCGGGTGAGCCAAACGACACCAGTCGCCCGAACAACGCCGCCGCTCCTGCTCAGAGCGAAACAACGGTTGCCAAAGAAGCACCTGCCAGAAAAGCCATCCCCAGCAACGCAACCCTCAACCAGCTGCTGCAAAGCGTCTTCGGCTTTTCCAGCTTCCGGCCGAACCAGGAGGCGGTGTGCCAGGCCGTGACCGCGGGAGAAGATGCTCTGCTGGTGATGCCGACCGGGTCGGGCAAATCGCTCTGCTATCAATTGCCGGGATTGGCGCGCGGCGGAACCACGCTGGTAATCAGCCCGCTGATCGCCTTGATGGATGACCAGGTGCGCAAGCTGAAGGAACTTGGTCTGTCGGCCGAGTGCATCCACTCCGGCCGCGATCGTGAGAGCTCGCGGCAAGCTTGCGTCGACTACATGAAGGGCAACCTTCAGTTTCTGTTTATCGCTCCGGAACGGCTGCGCGTGCCCGGCTTTCCTGAGATGCTGGCCAAACGAAAACCCTCGCTGATCGCCATCGATGAAGCGCACTGCATCTCGCAATGGGGTCACGATTTTCGTCCCGACTATCGCATGCTGGGGCAGTACCTGCCGACTCTCCGTCCGGCGCCGGCTCTGGCGCTCACCGCAACGGCGACGCCGCAGGTGCAGAAAGACATTGCGGCGCAGCTTGGGCTGGGCACGGTCAAGCACTTTATCCATGGGTTTCGCCGGGAGAATATCGGCATCGAGATTGTGGAGGCGCTGCCCTCGCAACGTCCCGTGCTGGCGCGAACCATCCTGCTCGAGCCCGGCAACCGCCCGGCGATTGTCTACACGCCGACGCGCAAGCAGGCCGAAGCCCTGTCCGCATCCTGGAAAAGCGAGTTTCGCGTGGCCGGCTACCATGCCGGCCTCGATGCCCAGACGGCGGCGGCGGGTGCAGGAAGAATTCATGAGCGGCAAGCTGGACGTCATGGTGGCCACCACGGCCTTCGGCATGGGCATCGATAAGCCGGATGTCCGGACTGTGATCCATACTGCATTTCCCGGCAGCCTGGAAGGCTATTACCAGGAGATTGGCCGCGCTGGACGCGATGGAAAGCCGAGTCGCGCCGTGCTGATGTATTCCTACGCAGACCGCTACACGCATGATTTCTTTTTCGGCCGCGACTACCCGCCGGTCGAATTACTGGATCGTATTTTTGCCAAGCTCGGCGGCCAGCCGCAAAGCAAAGAGGCGGTGCGCAAACTGGCTGCGATGGAAGAGGACATCTTCGACAAGGCTTTGGAGAAGCTTTGGATTCACAAAGGAGCCGTGCTGGACTATGCGGAAAATATAAGCCGTGGGATCGAGGGCTGGCGAGCCTCCTACACGATGCAGGCTGAACAGAAGCAGGGCCAGGTGGAGGAGATCATCCGCTTCGCGGAGAGCCATCATTGCCGGATGACGTCGCTGGTTCGCCACTTCGGGGACACGTCGGATAGGGGATCTGGCTGTGGAATCTGCGATTTCTGCGCCCCTGCCGATTGCGTTGCGCAAAGATTCCGTGGAGCGACCCATGCGGAGCGAATCGCCTGCGATCGGGTTCTCAAGAAGCTGCGGTCGCTGCCCGCGCGATCTACGGGAAAACTGCATACCGACCTCTTCCCGGAGAACGAAATGAGCCGGGATGACTTCGAAGAGGTTCTGGGGGCGATGGCGCGGGCGGAACTGCTGTCGTTTACCGATGCCGTTTTTGAGAAGCAGGGTAAGAAGATTCCCTACCGGACGGTCAGCATTTTGCCGGCCGGACTGAACTTCCACGAAAGCCAGTCGGCGCCCTTCATTATGAGAGACGCGGTGGCCGCTGTGGCTTCTCCCAAACGCGGCAAGAAGGGTTTGTCGGTTGTCTCTATGAAGCAAGGCAAGCTGGGCAAGCCGGCGGCGGCTGAGCGCCCCCGCCGGAAAAACAGGTTCGCCTGGAGCAGGCATTGCGGGCGTGGCGTTTGACCGAAGCGAAACGCAGAAACATGCCGGCTTTTCGCATCTTTGGCGACCGGACCTTACGCAATATCGCCAGCACCTGGCCGAAGAATGATTCGGCCCTCCTTGCCGTGCCCGGAATCGGTATGGGTACGGTAGAAAAGTATGGCGCCCAGATCTACCACCTGGTAGCCAATGCGGAGTGAAATGCTTGGGGTGTAGGGCGCTGGAATCCCGCATCTCGCGAAAAACGGGCGAGATGCGGGATTCCAACGCCTTGTCTTTGCGACTCTTAACTCCTTAGAGACAGGCGGTTGAACACTAAGTGCGACAGGAGGGCTGGATAAAGTTTAAAGTGTAGTCAACTCCATGGATGGCGTAGCTACAGAGCAAGAGGACACCGACAAAGGTCCGGGGATGATGGGTCTCATCCGCGAACTGCTCCGCCCTTACCGGGGCAGTCTGGCCATCATTCTTACGGCGATGATCGTCCAGAGCGCGATGACGCTGGCCGCGCCGTGGCCGCTCAAGATCATCCTCGACAACGTAATCCTGGGCCGCAAGCTTAGTCCCTGGATGAACCACTTCCTGGCGCCGGTGCTGACCCATGGCCACCGGGTCCATATTGCGGCTGTGGCAGCGGTTGCGGTGGTCATCATCGCCCTCTTGAACGCCTTGGCGTCGTACCTGGCCAATTACTTCACCGAGAGCGTGGGCCAATGGGTCGCCAACGACCTCCGCATGCGGACCTACCATCATCTGCAATATCTTTCCCTGCGCTACTACGACACCCACCAGTCCGGCGTCCTGCTGAGCACGATTACTGCCGACGTGCTCACCATCCAAAACTTTGCCTCGTCAGCCACCCTGGGCATTGTGATCGACATGATCACCATCGTGGGCATGCTGGTGATCATGTTCTTCATGAACTGGGACTTTACCTTGATCGCGGTCGCAGTGACGCCGTTGATGCTATTGCTTGCCTCCCGGTTTAAGAAGGCGGTCAAGAAGTCCACCCACGAGGTACGCAAGCAGCAGAGCAATATCGTGGCCGTAGTGCAGCAGGATCTCGAATCCATCCGCGTGGTCAAGGCCTTCGGGCGGCAGGAATTGGAGCAGGAAGAACTCCAGGTGGTCAGCCATGCAACCGTGGCCGCCGCGCTCAAGGCGCGCCAGGTCAAAGCCCTGCTGTCGCCGCTCGTTTCCATCATCGTGGCCTGCTGTGTCGGCTTCGTGCTCTGGCGCGGTTCCCTGCTCATTCTTGCCGGATGGATGACGGCGGGGGAATTAACCGTTTTTCTCTCTTATCTGGGCTCCTTTTTCAAGCCGGTGAAAGACCTTGCCAGCATGAACAACTCCATTGCCCAGACAGCCGTGGCCGTGGAACGAATCCGGCAGATTCTCGATGCGGACTCCATACTTCCGGAGAAGCCGGATGCGCGCGAGCAGGCGATTCACGGGGAAATCGTGTTCGATCATGTGGCCTTCGCCTATGACGAAAGTTATCCCGTGTTGCGCGATGTCAGCTTCACCGTCAATGCCGGACAGATGATCGGCGTGGTCGGCCCAACGGGTGGCGGCAAATCCACGATCATGAGCCTGATTCCCCGGTTTTACGATCCCAGCGGAGGCAAAGTTTTGGTCGACGGCATCGATGTGCGGGATTATCGATTGCGGAATTTGCGCGACCAGATCGGCTATGTGCTGCAGGAGACCGTGCTCTTCCGCGGAACCGTGCGGGATAACATCGCCTACGGTCGTGCCGGCGCCACCGACGAGGAGATCATCGAGGCCGCCAAGCTGGCCAACGCGGACGAGTTCATCACCCGCATGCCGAATGGTTACCAATCGTTCGTCGGCGACCGCGGCGACACCCTCTCCGGCGGCCAACGCCAGCGTATCGGGATCGCGCGCGCAATCATACGCAATAACCCGATCCTGATTCTCGATGAACCGACCGCAGCCCTGGACACCGAATCGGAAAGACTGGTCATCGAAGCCCTGGAACGATTGATGAAAGGGCGAACGGTGCTCACCATCGCCCACCGGCTGAGCACCATCCGCGACGCGGATAAAATCATCGTGTTGAAAGGTGGGGTGGTCGCAGAGCAGGGGACGCACGATCAGCTACTCGCCATGGGCGGAACCTACGCTGAGTTGTATAGTGTACAGTTCGATACAACAGCGGCCAAGGCCGCACCCTAGAGGCAGAGAAACCCAAATATGTCCCGTAGCTTGATCGTTCTCCCGGATGATTCTGTCCAGCCGATTCTGGACGCGATCGATGGCGCGACCAAATCACTGCGCATCAAGATGTTTATCTTTACCGACCCAACCTTGATGGATGCGGTGATTGCCGCCCATCGCAGGGGGGTCAACGTGCGCATCATGCTGAATCCCAAGCGCCGGAGTGGTGTTTCGGAAAACGATGAGAGCCGCAGCAAGCTGGAGGCGGCAGGTATCGAGGTGCGCGACAGCAATCCGGCCTTCGATCTGACCCACGAAAAGTCAATGGTGGTGGACGATAAGACCGCATTTGTGAAGTCGCTGAATTGGCAGACCAAGAACCTAACGGGCACTCGCGACTATGCCATCATCACCAGGCACGCGCACGAAGTAGAAGAGATTATCAACGGCTTCGAAGCGGATTGGAACCGCAAGGAGTTCTCATCCAAGCACCTGATCTGGTGCCGCGGCAACGGCCGCGAGCGGATTACCCAATTCATCAACCAGGCTAAGCACTCGTTGTGGTTACAAAATGAGCGCTATCAGGATCAGATGATGATCGAGTGCCTGGTGCGGGCCAAAGAACGGGGAGTAAAAATTCACGTGATGGCACGGCCCGCGCATACGCTCAAAAAGGACAAATTGATCGAGGGCGTAGGTGGGCTGCGCATTCTGCGCGATGTGGGCGTCAAGATACGCAAGCTGAAGTCGCTAAAGCTGCATGCCAAAATGCTGCTGGCCGATGGCGAACGCGCCATTATCGGCTCCATCAACCTTGCCCCCGGCAGCTTCGATAGCAGGCGCGAACTGGCCATCGAGGTGGACGATAAGCATATTGTGGATCGCCTGCACGAGATCGTGAAGCGCGACTGGAAGAACGCTCATCCGATGGACCTCTCGGATGAAGGACTGATGGCCGATTTGGAGAAACACGGGGGCAAGGGCCTCGAAGAGATCGGACTCGAGGAAGAGGCCTAGGGTTGAATTCTAGATCTGGGAAAAGGACGCCGGTCTGAGTATCAGATTGGTGATGTTGCTCACGATCGCTTCAGCGCTGTATTTGGGCTGAGCCGACAGCTTTTTCCATTGCGGGTCAGAGCGAAACGCGTCCCACTTCACATCGATCTCCGATATGTCGGGATAACCGACCATATAGGTCAACTGGGGCAGGCGAGGTCCGATCAACGTGTCGCCGAAAAATACTTGCCAGAAGCCGGCGCGGGCAAAGATCTCAAACTCGCCGTTATGGAACATATCCACTTTGCGCACATGATCCTGCTGCGTTGGGCTTTCGTAGGTGCGCAGTTGGAAGACGCGTTTGCCATGCTGCGCGGTCGCCGGCGGCAGCACCAGTTTCGGCCAGCCTTCGAACGCGATCATGAGCGAGCTCTCGATCCGCAGGAATCCAGGCGCGGTTGCAGGAGCGCTCCAGAAGGGAGCCGCGGCCTTCATAAATTCCTCATCCTTTGCCAGCTGCAACTCGGAGGTAGCCAGCGATTCCAGCGTCGTTGAAGGGATTAGCAGGTAGAGGGCCGGAGTTTCGGGGCCAAGGTCGAGGTTGAAGGCGCCGATGGGCGAAAAACCCATCCGGTTGAGCGCAGGAATCAGGGCATCGGCCAGGTAGCTCTGCAGCAACTTGCTTTCCGGTCCCGACTGGAGCTGATACTTGCGCAGCTCATAGTACTCACGGGCCTTGCCTGCAGACGCCTGGGCCTGCGCATCGTTCGGTGCCAAGGCAACAGCCGCTGCGGCCAGCGACGAGGTCAGGAAATGGCGTCTTTGCAAAGCTCCTCCAAGGAAGGGAGAATTAGGGAAAGGAGAATTTTAAAGCATTTCCTCTGTTACTGTGGCGTGGCTGGAATTACGCGTTGAGAAAAGCCGGGGGAAGAGAATGAGCTCCCTCAACGGCTAAAGCCGAATCCGTTGTCAGCAATTACGTACGGCCTGAAGGCCGTACCCTTCGAAAAGGGGACATACATGCAAAGGCGTGAAATTCTCAAGTTTGGAGCTGCTGTCGCCGGTGCATGGGCGACCGGCCCAGTCGGCAAGGCTCTCCCCGCTGCAATCCCGATCATCGACACCCACATTCATCTGTTCGACCCGGGGCGTCCAGGGGGCGTTCCCTGGCCGGAGAAAACCGACACCGCGCTCTACAAAGCTGCCCTGCCCGAGCGATTCCAGAGCATTGCCGGCCCGTTTGGGGTAGTCGGCGCGATCGTGATCGAAGCCAGCAATCTGTTGAGCGATAACGACTGGGTGCTCAATGTAGCGGCCAACCATCCCATCGTCGTGGGTATGGTCGGAGATCTGATTCCGGGCACTCCCGCGTACCAAAAGGACCTCGATCGGCTGCATGCGAACCCGCTCTTTCTGGGTATCCGCTACGGCAATCTATGGAACCGGGACCTGGCCGTCGACGCCAAGAAGCCTGAATTCCTTCCCGGGCTGAAGATGTTGGCCGAGCGCGGCCTGGTGCTCGATAGCGCCAATCCCGATGCCAGTCTCATCCGTGCAATCGCCGGCGTGTCGGACCATCTTCCCGAGCTGCGGATCGTGATCGACCACCTGCCCAGTGCACGCGTGCCCACCGAGGCAGCGGCACACGATGAATATTGGTCGCTACTGCGGCACCTGGCGCAAAACAAAAACGTCTACGTCAAGCTTTCTGAAGTAATCGCGGCGCGCACCGAACAGTCGGGCGGTCCCACCTTTGCCCAGGAGACGCTCGGCGCCCTTTGGGACACATTTGGAGAAGATCACGTTCTCTACGCCAGCGACTGGCCGAATAGCGACCATCACGCAACCTACACAGAGACCATCTCGATCTTGCGCGACTTCGTTAAGCCCAAGGGGCGCAAAGCCGAAGAGAAGTTTTTCTGGCAGAACTCGGTTGCCGTCTACCATTGGCGCCGCCGTCAGCCAGACCAACCCGTGTTGCCGCAAAAGGCATGATCAGCGTTCACGGGGAGACGACCGGGAGAATGATCGCCGAAGGGTATTTGGCATCGTGATAGATCGTATTTGTCGCCTTGACTGACGTCTGACCATCGGCAGCGCTCTTGCCCGTGTTCAGATTTCGGTCGAAGCGAGGAAAGTTGCTGCTGCTGACCTCCACGCGAATTCTGTGCCCCTTCAGGAAAACATTGCTGGTGGACCACAAGTCGATATGGAGCTGATAGACCTTGCCTGGTTCCAAGGCTTGCGGCTTCACATCCGAGTCCCGGTAAACCGCGCGGACAATGCCTTCGGTCAGATTTTGCGCATAGCCATTGGGCCACACGTCGACCAGCTTTGCAGTGAAGTCGGTGTCTACGGCCGAAGAGCTGGCGTAGAGTTCCATCGTAACTGGGCCTGTTACCTCAGTATCCTGCGCAAGCTGGGGAGTCGAGTACGACAATACATCGTCGCGGGCTTCGACGGGGCGCTGATCTCGAGGCCCTGCGGGAAGATGCTCGGGATCGCAGCATAAGGGGCCACCCACAGTCGGCGCGGGCTTCATCGGATCGTATACATAGCTTTCAGATCCCTCGCCCGAACCTGTGCGAGTCGATAGCACCCCGGCGGAGGATGGGCCGGCGGCCTTTTCGCGTGATTCCAGGAAATATTTTGTGTCATGGGCGCGCGCAAGAGGCCATGCATCTTCGTCTCGCCAAACATTGGCGCCCATCACGAATATGCGCACTGGCTTGCCGGTAGCGAGTCGGTTCTTTACCCCGTGGAATAGATAGTCGTACCAAAGCAGGATGACGTCGTTTTCGTCGTAGTCGGCAGCCGCCGGGCCAAAATCCAAATCGCCGATTTTGCTGCCCGAACCGGCGTGTCCTCCGATCACCACCAGCAGCTTCTGATCTTTCCTGGCGGCAGCGTTTCCTGCCTTGGATAGCATGCCCTGGTAATTCTTTAGCGAGCCACCCTGGAAAATGTCGTACCACGCCGCAACCGTGAACGCTGGGACCTGGATCGATGGGTAATTTTCCTCGATCGACCAACGTTTCCAGTAGTCGTCGTAATCAGGATGAGCAAGCCAATCCAGGAAATAAGGCGCTGCCACGTGCATCAGATCATCCTGGCTGGGCGAGAAATTCAGATTGAAGAGCGGGTACTTTGTAAGAGGCAGCACCTCCGCCCCTATTCTGGCGTTGGTATCGGCCTTGACGATGCGGGTCATCGTGTCCTGTGCCAGGCCGGAGGTCCAGGATTCATTGAACCACTGTTCAAATGCGCCACCCTGGTAGGTCCACCCGTTGTGGTAGTTGCTCGCCGTGACCACGGGACAGATGCCGGCCAAGTGGGGTGGATGAGTGATGGCGGTAAGCATTTGTGTCGCGCCGACATAGGATCCACCGAACATGCCAACCCTGCCGTCGGCATGAGGCAATAGCGCGGCCCACTCGACCGTGTCATAGCCATCGTCGGACTCGTGCTTGAACGGGTACCACTCACCCTCGGAGGTGTAGCGCCCGCGCACATCCTGAATCACGACCACGTAGCCTTTCGCTGCTGCCCTCATCCCGAAGGAGAGACCACCGTTCTTGTCGTACGGCGTGCGCTGTAAAAGGACTGGAAATTTGCCATCATTGCGGGGCCGGTAGATGTCCGCACGCAATTTGACCCCATCGCGCATGGCCGCGACCACACCGCGTTCCACCACGACCTCATACGTTTGCTGGCTTTCCTGGGCCCAGCCATGAGAGAACGGCACGGCAAGCATTGCCAGGATGACGAGAGAAATTTTGATCCGCATGCAGCTCCTCAGCGCATGAATTGTATTGCCGTGCCATTAGAACACGGGACATAGTAGCGGAATCCGCTCCGCTGGAGGGCCATTCCTTTTCTTCAGGCATTCTCAGAAAAGTGATATAACCCGCCTGTATGGCCTTCTCTTCATCGCCTCATACCCTGAGCCGCCGGCGGTTTCTGCGGCAAAGCTTTGCTTTCAGTGCCCTGGCCAGTCTTGGATCGTTCTCGGGCCTGGCTGATTCCGTGCCATCGGATCCGGCGGCTGCGCAGCTGTTGGTTCTAGGCGATTGGGGATATGAGAACCCGGCGGCGCAATCCCAGGTGGCAGCGGGATTGCGCGCTTATGCCAAACAACATTCGGTTCAACCGCAGGCGCTGTTTATGCTGGGAGACAACTGGTATGGCGAGTTGGCGGGAGGAGCCACCTCCGCCCGCTGGCAAACCCACTTCGAAGAGATGTACCCCGCCAGCGACTTCCCTTGCCCTGCATATGCCGTACTGGGAAACCACGATTATCAGCGATGGCCTGAAAGCAAAGTCGATGCGGAACTGGAGTACGCGCGCAGCGGTCGCAGCGGCGGCGCCGCTACCCGCTGGACCATGCCCGCGCGCTGGTATCGCTTTGAGTTTCCCACGAAGAATCCTCTGGTCACGTTTCTGGCCCTCGATAGCAATATGCCGCGATGCGGACGGCAAGCAAAGCCGGGGGCGGGATTTCACACTGACCCCTGAGCAGCAGGCAGAGCAGCTGGCATGGTTCGAAGCCGAGCTAAAACGTCCGCGCACGACTCCCTTCCTGGGAGTCATCGCACATCATCCCGTCTACTCGGATGGGCCCCACGGAGATCATCCCGTGCTGATTCGCGATTGGGATCCGTTATTCCGCAAATATGGTGTGGACCTTTACATGGCCGGGCACGATCACGACTTGCAGCACCTGGAGTTTGAGGGACATCCGACCAGCCATTTCCTTTCCGGCGGTGGCGGCGCGGATTTGTACACGCTCAAGGTTGATCCTGCGCAGCGCGGGCCCTACGGACAGAAAGTTTACGGCTTTAGCCATATCTCGGTAACACGGCAGCTGATGACCCTGCGCCACCTGGATCAGGATGGCAACACAGTGCATGCCTTCACCAGAACGCCGGCGGGTAAGATCGCTATCGTGAGTTAGAGGCGGCCGTGACGAGTCCTCTCGTTCCCTAACCAGGAGGCTGTGTCCCATATCTCGCTGGTTTTTGCGAGATGTGGGATGCCACGGGTTCGACCGCCAAGCGTACCTGGTTGAAAATGATATTTTCCAGAAGTAGCTTTTGCCATCCCTACCCTGGATCTGCTGGTCGATAGAATGAAAACTTTTGTGGGCTTCGCCCGTCTTTGGTTTGGGACCCAGGTGCGCCTCCGCGGGCCTAGCACTCGTCCAGTCCCTAGGTGGGTCCTGCAACGACATGCGAATGTTGAAGGACTTGCGCTGTACTATTTCTCGCTGCTGGGCGGCACAAGCCCCTTCAAGCGCAGATATAGCGCCAGCGTGGCGTATTGCTCGTTGTCATGGGAGACGTTGCCCCACAACATGCTCAAGCGCGAGCGCTTCGCCGGACCAGCAGCCAGCATCTCTGTCATGTTGGCGTCGGTCAAACCGGCATAGGCTTTGTCACACTCGGCAAAGGAAGCATTCAGCGCCTCCAGGATTGCAGCCTTATCCGCAGTGTCCGCCGGCGTTTTCGCCGCTGCGCTGGGATCCACATGGTTCGCCGCGCCGCAAATGTGGTTCTGTGCCTCGATCACATGGTTCACTACCCGGGCAAAAGTTCGAATATCTGGAGTGGGCTTGTAGCCATAATCCTCCGCCGGCATCTTCTCCGCCGCCTTGAGGATGTTCGGTTTGACTCGCGCATAAGCCCCCTGCACTTCACTCGCCAGCGGGCTACCCTGACCCCAAGCCACTCCCGAAAGCATCAACCCTGCCACTGCACATACCATCCCAATCCGCCGCATCGTCACCTTCCTCCGGTGCCAACCAGCCTACCTATGCCGGGATAACTGCACAAGTGCGAAACTTATGCGGGAGGATTCTCCTATGCGGCTAACGATTTGTCTGCTGTGGGCGGTTGCAGCGTTTAGACGCCGCTGTTGCCCAGGAGCCTTTCGTGCATGGGCTGTGGGTATGGAAGACCGCTTCCGTCCTCGCCACACCCAACAGTGGCGAGGCCTTGCGCGATTTCTGCCGGACGCAAACGGTCAACGAGGTATACCTCTCCTACTCGCCGGACAAAGCCGATGCAATGGAAGAAGCGGCGGTCGCCGGGGTCATCGCTGTGCTCCATCGATCCGGGATACGGGTAGAGGCGCTGCTATCGAGTGTGAATGCCGATGAGCCAGGTGCGCACCGGGAAAAGCTGCTCGGCCATGTCCGGGCCGTTCTCGAATTTAATCGTAAGCATGCGCGCAGTGGATTCGATGGCGTCCACCTCGACATAGAGCCGCAACAGCGCCCGGAAAACAAGGGCCCGGGAAACCTGGGATTCCTGCCCGGCTTGCTGGAAGCCTATCGCGACGTACGCGTGCTGGCCGAGCAGAACCGGATGACTGTCAACGCGGACATCCCCAACAAATTTCTCAAGGGCGACCTGGGCCAACGCCAGGGGCTGATGACTTCCCTGCCGCGGTTGACGCTGATGCTGTACGAGCTAAGCAGTCCGTCTGACGGACAGAGCACAGCAGCCCAGGCGGATAAACTTCGCCAAGCCAGCGAGAATTACTTCAACATGGCATACCAGGGATTGAGCCAGGGCCACCTGGCAAAAATGGCCATCGGCCTGCGGACTCCCGACTACCAGAGCCAGCTTCCCAACATGCTCAAAACCGTACAGCAGGATTTGAGCAGTAACCCGCACTACCTGGGCTGGGCGTGGCACTCCTACAATGACGCTAACTAGGACAGATACAGTTACCTTCTACTGACCGGCATTCGCCGTCGTCGGCAAAGCCCAGGCGAAGAGCACGCTTCCACTGGTGGTCAATACATATTGCCGCCCGTCGAGCATGTAGCTGATCGGTGAGTTGTCAATGGACGCGCCTGATCCGGCATGCCAAAGCGTTTCGCCCGTGCGAGTATCAAGAGCAAGAAAATTGCCTTTGACATCGCCGGTGAAGGTGAGCCCCGCAGCCGTGGTCAAGACTCCTGCACCAGGAGATCCGCGTCCCAAATCATGCGTCCAGCGGATCTTGCCCGTCTGGTAATCGATCGCCTCGACGACGCCCTTACCCCACAGACCATAATCGGCGCCGGCCCAGCCGTAGGTGCCATCCGCGGGTTTGGCGAAATAAATGGAGTAGCTGGGATGGGCGGAGACGATGAACAGTCCGGTCTTGGGGTCGAAACTGGGAGATCGAAAGTTGGCCATCCCACCCTCGTCAGGCGCTATCAAGCGCCCGTCGGGCGCTGGTTCCTTCGCCGGATTGGGAATGGGACGGCCCTGCTTGTCAACCCCAAGCGCCCAGTCAACGGGCCCAAATGGAACCGTGAGCAAGCTCTTGCCGTCGGTTCGATCGAGCACGAAAAAATAACCGTTGCGAGAACTCTGTAGCAGCATCTTGCGCGGCTTGCCGTGAAACGTTCCGTCCACCAGCACCGGCGTTTCGGATGCATCCCAGTCATGCGTATCGTGTGGGGAGGGCTGAAAGGCCCACACCAGCTTTCCTGTATCCGGGTTGAGAGCCACAATGCTGCAGGTATACAGATCCTCTCCAGGGCGGGTTGACGCGGTGAGAACCGGCGTCGGATTTCCAGTTCCCCAATACACCAGGTTGAGTTCCGGATCGTAGGTGCCCGTCATCCATGAATTGCCGCCAGTCGGTGCTCCTGGTGTGCCCAGAGGCGGCGTGGCATTCCATTGCCACTGCAGTCTTTCCGGTCTCAGCATCGATAGACTGGACGTATCCCACCAGGTTATCGAAATCGCCCGAAGTGCCAACCAGGACATGATCGCGCACAACCAGGGGGGCCATGCTGGTCCAATATCCCTTGGCGGAATCAGCGACCTCGACGATCCAGCGCACGCTGCCATCTTTGGCGTTGAGCGACACCAGGTGCCCATCCGGGGTCAGGAAGTACAGCCAATCCCTGTACATCGCGAGCCCACGGTTGCCAATATGCAAGCCTTTATTGGGCGGATATGTGTAGCGCCAGAGCTGGTGCCCAGAAAGCGCATCGAGCGCCCACACGTTGTCGGGCACCGAAAAGTACAGCACACCATCGACCATCAATGGAGTGGATTTGATTTCCGCGCTCTGGTGGGTCTGAAAAGCCCAGGCAAGAGCCAGCGTGCCGACATTCCGTGGGGTAATCTGTTCCAGCTTGCTGTGACGCTGCCCGTCATAGGTGCCGTGGTACGTGGGCCAACTATCTGCCGGCGGATTGAGCAGCATGGAATGGTCTACGCCTTGCGCCCACATCGGCCCGGAGAGAGAGAGTAAAAGAGCACTGATCAGCAGCTTCATTCGTCTTTGAGCCTATCAGGCCAACGTGACTTTCAGTGCGATGCCCATATCAGACAGTTTGGCTGCCGGCATACGTACCTTCAATCCGTGGTTGTCCTGCTTCCAATGCAGCTTGTCCTGGTATCCAAGCAATTGCACATTGAGAATCTTCCCCGGCTGCTGCGGACTGTCGGACCCCAGCGGCTTGATGACGAATTCGCCGGATGGTATCCCCATGACGTAGGCGTACAGCAGTTTTCCCTTGGTGGTGAAGCGCACATCCTGCGCTGTCAAACCAGGCTGCTTGCTCTCGTTAAAGCCGCTTTGCGAAACCGTGACCTCGGTCGATGGCCCGTCGCCGTAGATCTTCCATGGGCGCGAACTATAGATGCCTTCGCTGTTGACGGCCATCCAGCTCGTTATCCCCTCCAGCACCTTCAACTCCTCCGCGTCCAACTGACCGCTGTTGGGCAAGGGAAAATTCAACAACAGATTGCCGTTCTTACTGACGATGTCCACCAGCAGATCGATTACCTTCTTGGGGGTTTTGTAGACCTGCCCTCGTTTGTAATGCCAAACGCCAATGCAGGTGTCGGTCTGCCATGGGTCGGGCGAGATAGCGTCGGAAACCCCGCGCTCATGGTCGACGATACAGGTGCCTATCGTGCAGTCGCTGGCCACCTTGCTGCAGTAGACGGCTTCCACTTTGCCGCTATGCAAGCTGGCGCTTACGTTGTAAACCTCAGCGACAGTGGCTAATCCGTATTCGTCAAACGGAATGCCGCCATCGGTATAAAGCAGGTCGGGCTGATGCTGGTCGATGAGATCTTTGATGCGGTTGAAGTACTCGAGCTTCCACTCGTCGGGCGCGACGCGTCCCATGGCCTTCGCGGTCTTTGCAAAGTCGGGAGGCATCAGCGTGTAGCTGTGATACAAGTCAGCAAATAGAGGGTTGGTACCCTCGTACGATTTTCCGGCCAATGGTCCCGTAGTGTCGCTGGTGTGTGCCGGAGCCAGCCAGTCGAAGCTATTGGAGAGGTGTTCGCTTACTCCAAAGCGCAGTCCACGCTTGCGCGCAGCCTGCTTGTAAAGACCGACGATGTCTCGCATGGGCCCGGTAGCGGTCGCGTTCCAGCGCGGTTGATACTTCGAATTCCACATATCGAAGTTGTCATGGTGAACGCCCATGCTGACGAAATACTTGGCGCCTGCCTTCACATACAGGTCCATCAAATGTTCCGGGTCCCACTTGTCGCCCTTGAACAACGGGATCAGGTCTTTGTAGCCGACCTTGGTCGGATGTCCGTAGGTCTTGAGGTGATACTCGTATTGCGGGGTGCCCTGGATATACATATTGCGCGCGAACCAGTCGCCATCTTCGACACCGGACTGTGGTCCCCAATGGGACCAGATACCGAATTTTGCATCGCGGAACCACTCCGGGACCCGGTAGGCGTCGAGCGAACCGCGGGTCGCCTGAAAAGGTCCTGAGGTGAGAGGAAGCTTAGGCGCCTGGCCCAACATGCCTCTTGTCCGAGCCCATGCAGCCGAGTAGCCCAGCAATTTAATTGTGTCGCGCCGCGTAAACCGCATGAGAGAGGCCGCCTCCACGTCTTCGCCTTGGTTATATCTACTCTATCAACCCCGGCGGACCGGCACCGGAAGCTGTCTTGAACGCCGAAAAAGTGCGATAGACTGAATTTTCCACTCTGTCAGATACATTTGTTCACTCCCCGCCAGGGGAGCAGGATCGCTCAGTATTATCGGGACCCCTAATCGAAATGATCGATGCCCCCGGATTTCCTGTGGAGCTTGGTGGGTCGGCGAACATCATGCGGCTTTCCTCACTGAAAGCCGCACACGCAGCCGTGGGATGGAGCCACGTACAGGAAATCCGGGTCGCTGCGGCCCATGCAACGGTACGGCGAATTCTTTTCTGGAAAGGGAAACAAATACGATGGCGGTTAGCAGACGGGAATTTTTGACTCGTGTAGGACGGGCAGGCGGATACAGCGCCGCGTTCCTGATGATGCAGGGCATGGGCCTGATGCCGGCGGCTGCTGCGCAGGCCGAGCCAGCGGAGCCCGGGTCCGGCAAAGGAGTGAAGGCAGTGATCCTGGGCGGAGGGATCGCAGGGCTGGTGGCGGCCTACGAGCTGCGCGCGCTGGGATACGAATGCACACTTCTGGAAAGCCGGCAGAGGCCGGGCGGAAGAAATTGGACGGTCCGCCGTGGAGACAAAATTACGTTTCTGGACGGAACCACGCAGACCTGCTCGTGGGACGAGGGGCACTATCAGAATTTTGGACCGGCGCGGCTGCCCTCCGTCCATCACACCATGCTGGACTATTGTCAAAAGCTGGGGGTGCCGCTCGAGGTGGAGGTGAATATGTCACGCTCTGCCTTCCTGCAAAACGATAAGGCGAACGATGGCAAGCCGATGGTCTTGCGCCAGGTTGAAAACGATACCCGAGGACACGTAAGCGAGTTGCTGGCAAAGACCATCAACCAGGGAGCGCTCGACCAGGAGTTATCCCAAGAAGACCGCGATCGGATGCTGAGCTTTTTGAGAACTTACGGCCCTCTGGACGACGCAGGCAAGTACAGCGGCAGCGATCGCGCCGGCTACGCCCAAATGGCTGGGGCAGGCGATCAGACAGGCGTATTGAGCAAGCCCATCGACATGCACACGCTGCTGGACGAGGACTTCTGGCAGAGCATGCTCTTCGATGAGCAGTTCGATATGCAGGCCACCATGTTCCAGCCGGTGGGCGGAATGGATCGCATCCCCTATGCGTTCGCCAAGGCTCTGGGCGGCGTGGTGAAGTACGAGGCGCCAGTCACAGAAATTCGCAAGACCTCGAAAGGCGTCAAGATCGGCTATACGAGTCATGGATCGGCGCGCGTGATCGAGGCCGACTACTGCATCTGCGCCATGCCTCTCACCATTTTGAAGAAGATCCCCAACGACTTCAGCGCGCCGTATAAGAAGGTGGTCGACGAATGTACGTATTCAAGCGCCTATAAGATCGCATGGGAAAGCCGTAGATTCTGGGAGCAGGATTACCACATCTACGGCGGTCTGGAGTTCGTCAACGTTGGATGCAGCCCCATCTGGTTCCCTTCGGCAGGATTGTTTACCCCACGCGGCGTGCTGGTGTGCGGATACACCGATGAGTCACGCTCCTCGCTGGGAGGGCTCACCATGGAGCAAAAGTTTGCGGAGAGCCGCAAGTCCATCGAGCGGCTGCATCCCGGTCACGGCAAAGAGCTGGAGAAGCCCATGTACGTGAGCTGGGGCCAAATCCCGCATAACGAGGGTTCGTGGATCAGGGCGTATGGGCCGGGGCAGGAGAGGTGGCAACCCTATGGCCTAACGCGGCAAACGGGTGAAGCAAGTCATCCGGCCGCATCGCGCGAGCAGATCAATCCTGGCTATGAAACCCTCATCGAGCCCGACGGGCCGATTATCTTCGCGGGTGACCACGTGAGCCACATCGTCGCCTGGCAAGAGGGAGCAGCACTGAGCGCGTTGCGAGCCGTTGCGCAAGTGAACGACAAGGTGAAAGCCGCGAAGCTGGCCAAGCCAGATTGAGGAGTCTATCTCTCGTTCCCTCACCAAGGACGGGTGGGGAACAGGAGCACTACGGACTCAAAAATGCGGATGCGCCTTCGGCTCCGCTCCAGCGATAACGCCACTGTTTCTGTGCGCCACTTCCCTGCCAGCGCTCAGGGGTGCTGGTCTCCAGCCAATCGGTCGGCCTCGCGGTAGCGCCGCCGGCGGCCGCGATTGCGAAGGCCTGACGCAGCGCCTCACGCTGCTCCTGTCCGCGCGCTGGCGGTCCCGCGGAGACGATCGTAGCCGTTCCACTCTGCGCCAGCACTTCGAGCCACTGCCGGTTCAACTCCCAGGGAATCGCCTCCGTAATGCCGACCAGGTCCGCGTCCAGGATGTGAAACGTTCCGTGCTGAGGCAGCCGAAAAGCGAGCGTGTTCACTCCCATGCGCCTCGTCCGCTCCCACTGGCGGCCGCTGGTGTCGTCGCCCGTCCGCTGCAGGTCGAAGATGCCCTGGCCCAGGTGGCCGACAGTATTGCAACCATCGAGCAGTACCTGCCCTCCGGCCGTGTCGCGCAGCATCGCATAAAGCCCCGCCATCACCTCGGCGTTCGTCCGGCTGCGATCATGGAGTGACCATCCGGGCAGCGTCGGTTGAGGCCCCATCTCGAAGCCCCACTGTCCCAACAGGTCGTAAGTACTAAAGTCATGCTTCACCATCTCGTAGCCCCAGCCTGTCGCCTCGCGCATCTTGGCCCGGATCTTTTCTTGCGCCTCCGGGTGGGTCGGATCGTAGGCCAGCTCACGCGCCCGGTCCTGCTTCTCCCCAAACCGCGCGTCGGGCAACAACAGCCCACGGGCCGCATCGTGCGGTGCCTCAAGCGGCCGGATCCATAGTCCCGGCCGCACCGTACGCTGCTTGATTTCGCGCGCCAGCTTACCCATGTCCGGCCACGCGGCCGTGCCGTTGGTCCAACCCCCATCGACTACCGAGAAAGGCCGCGTACCTCCGCTGGGAGAGAGTTCGGCAAGAAACTCCGTATCCCGCAGGATTGTCTCCGCCGTACTTTGCCCATAGCTATAGTCCCAATCGTTCGCCCCATAGATAGGCACGATCGGCCGAGACGCGCGTGCGCACATACTGCGGCAGAGCCCCGCGACGGCGTCCTGCGCATTCTCGCCACCAGCCCCGCGACGGGTGACCACCGTTGCCATGGTCAACTTTCGTTGGCCGAGTTCGACCCCGTCTCCACCGTTGGTTACGTTCAGCCACAGCGAAACGCCTTCCGGGTCAAGCTGCCAGAAGCACAGCGCGGCCGCATCTGTTTTTACGCCGTAGCCATGGCACGTAACGCCGTCGTGGGTGGCGAAGTACCATGGCATCACGCGTTCCGGAATCAGGTTGCGCCAGCCCAGGTCTCCATAGCTGCGCTCCCACGCATCGCCTAGAGCACGCAGGTCCGGCGCCACTTGCGCTTGCCACCGCACATGCACCGCGGCGATTTGGGTCGATGGTGCAGCCAGTGTCAGCACCAGAGCATCCTGTTCCACTGCGCTTTCGACCACAACCTGCCCACCGCTCCATTGCGCGCCGGTGGATTGCAGCGGGACTCTACCCGCAGGCAGTGTCCGCTCGAAACGCGCGTAGGCCGTCACTCCATCCGGCCGACGTAGCAGCTCGAGAAACGAGGACGGCCTGGTCTGGGCGACCGCCGTTTGGCCGGCTGCCGTGACTACCGTTAAACCGCCAACCGCAGCAGCGCCCTCGCGCAGAAATGACCGGCGGCTCAGTTGCTCCGATTTGTATGCCGAGTTCTTCTTCATGATTGCAACGCAAAAGTAACGATCAGCGCTCTTGCCGGCTTATCTTCATGGCATCGATACCGCCGGTTGGTACTGCCATCGATCCAGGCACTATCCTCGGTCTCCAGCAATTCCGTCTTATCTTCCGTCGCAAGCGTCAGCGGACCGTTCATCACATAAACCAACTCGAGTCCGGCAAATATCTGGGGATGGAAGGCGGCACCCTCGATGCCGGGCAAAAAATCTGCAACGCAGGGAACGACATGGCGATCCGGAACCAACACACTCATGCTGTCTGAGATCAGGAATCCCCCCACCATCAGCCGGATACGGTCTTTCCCGCGGGTAACACGAAAGATTTTTTCACTCTCGTCTCTGAAGAAGTAAGAGAGTTCCTCCTTGAACACGAGTGCGATGAGGGCTAAATGTTTCAGCGTCGGGACCAGCCGCCCATTCTCCAACTGGGAGAGAAAGCTCGCGGACAGCCCAACATCGCGTCCAAGCTCAGCCAGGCCCATGGAACGCTTTAACCTGAGGCGCCGTATTTTCTGTCCTATGCTCTTGCCTTCAATGAGAGCGTCTACGATTTCCTCGTTGACCGTATCGAGGGAGAGACTTGACTTGAGACGTTTGGCCATGGTCTCCACTCATACAGGGAAGAGGTTAACGGAAGCAGAATTGCCGCGAGAAGCTTGTCTGCCCAGCCTCTCGATTTTATCGTCTCTTCCTAGCAGTTTAGCCTCTAGTCTGGTCTCGGCTCAGGGGATACGATGGAATGCGCCAAGTGGTCATCCGCAAAGGCGAGATAGTAGCGGAAGACAGAGAAAGGATCGAATGACGATTGATCATCCAAACACGATGAAGGTGCTCATTACCGGCGGAGGGGGCTTTCTTGGAAGCAGACTGGCACGCACAATCCTGCAACGTGGGCACCTTGCAGGCCGCTCAATCGCCCAGATGGTGCTGGCCGACCTGATTCCACCGCCGCCCGACTTGGCGGGAGACGAGCGTGTCCGCGCCGCCACAGGAGCCTTGATTGACCAGGCGAAGACCCTGGCGCAGGAGAACTTCGACCTGGTCTTCCATCTGGCGGCAGCGGTTTCCGGGGAATGCGAAGCGAACCTCGATCTCGGTCTCCGCTCAAACGTGGATACCACCCGCGCTCTCCTTGATGCCCTGCGCGCAGAAGGTCAGCCGCGTTTTGTCTTTTCCAGCTCGGTGGCTGTCTTCGGCGGTGACGTCGACCTGCCCATGCCCCGCGTGATCCACGACGACACCTTACCCGTGCCCCAGACGTCGTATGGAGTGCAAAAATTTATCTGCGAACAACTGGTGGCGGACTATACCCGGCGCGGCTTAATTGACGGCCGTAGCGTGCGGCTGATGACGGTGACCGTGCGCCCAGGCCGCCCGAACGCCGCAGCATCGGGCTTTCTATCCTCCATCGTGCGTGAGCCTTTAAATGGACTGCAGGCAATGTGCCCGGTGTCACCCCAGGCAGCCGCGGCCGTCGCCTCGCCGCAACGCGCGATCGAGGGTTTGCTCAAGGCGGCCGAGGCCACATCCGATGCCTGGGGTGGCGGGACAGCCGTGAACCTGCCTGGCCTGACCGTTCGCGTTAGCGAGATGCTGGATGCTTTGGAAGTCGTGGCAGGCCGCGCGGCGCGCGAAAGAGTGCGCTTCGAGGAAAATGAAACTATAGCTACCATGGTGAGCGGATGGGCTTCTGCCTTCGAGAGCGCCCGGGCACGCCGCCTGGGCCTGGCGGCCGACCCTGATTTCATCTCGATCATTCGCCAGTTCCAGAAAGAGCAAGGACTCTGAAGGTGAGCGGTTCTGCGTCAGAGAGAGCGCGCCCTATCCTCGGCTGCATCGCGGATGACTTCACCGGCGCTACCGATCTCGCTAACAACCTGGTCCGCGCCGGGATGCGGGTCGTCCTGACCGTGGATGTGCCCGCAGACGACGAGCCGGTCGATGCGGAGGCTGTCGTGGTCGCCCTGAAGTCGCGAACCGTAGCCGCTTCCACGGCGGTTGAACAATCGCTGCACGCCTGTCGCTGGCTGCGCAAACAGGGTGCGGGTCAGATCTACTTCAAAGTTTGCTCGACCTTTGACTCCACAGCAACCGGCAACATTGGTCCCGTGATCGAGGCGCTGATGGATGAGCTGGATTGTGCCTTTAGTATCGCCACGCCGGCATTTCCTGAGAACGAGCGAACGGTCGTCCATGGACATCTGTTTGTTGGAGACACGCTGCTTTCCGACAGTGGCATGCGCCATCATCCGCTCACCCCAATGACCGATGCGAACCTGGTGCGCGTGCTGCAAGCGCAACTGAATCCCGCCAAAGGACGCAAAGTGGCGCTGGTGGACTACCGGACCGTAGCGCAATCGGCAGAAGCGATCCGCAAGCGCATGGACGAACTGCGCGCGGAGGGCACAGCAGTCGCCATCGTCGATGCTTTGACCAAGGAAGACCTGGACCGGCTTGGCGAGGCGCTCTCCGACTCGTTATTTCTCACTGCCAGTTCGGGACTCGGCAACAGCCTGCCGAGCAATTGGGGTTTTACTCCGTCAACCCGCGTGAGCCTGCCGCCGGCGCGCGGACAAAAGGCCATCCTCGCGGGCAGTTGTTCGGTTGCCACCAACGGGCAGGTACAGCGTTTTATTCGTGACGGAGGCGAGGCCTTTGCGCTGGACCCGCTGCGGCTCGCGGACGATATCGAGCTGGAAGTTGCCCGCGTGCTGGCATGGGCCGATGCATGCTGGCGGAGCGAAACCGCGCTGCCGTTGTTGGTCTACTCAACCGCGCAGCCTTCCGAGGTTGCGGCGGCGCACGCCCAACTGGGAGTCGCCCGCTCAGGCGCAATTGTCGAGCAGGCCATGTCAGCCGTGGCCAGCGCATTCGTCAAACGTGGAGTAGGAAGCCTGGTGGTCGCCGGGGGAGAAACCGCGGGCATTTGCGTGCAAGCTCTCGAGATCCGGCAAATGCAGATTGGCCCCCAGATCGATCCCGGAGTGCCCTGGTGTTACGCCGCATCTTCCGCTGCCGCGCACAGAGGACTCCACATAGCCTTAAAATCGGGTAACTTTGGATCGCCTGACTTTTTCGATAAAGCCTTTGCCTTCGTCTTGTGACTATGAATGAAATGGAACTGCGGCAAGAGATCTGTCGTGTCGGCCGCTCTCTCTTTGAGCGCGGCTACGTTCATTCCACGGCAGGCAACATCAGTGTCCGGCTGGCAGAGGGCTTTCTCATCACGCCCTCCGAGGCGTGCCTGGGCTTCCTTAAGCCAGACGTTCTCACCAAGGTCGGAGCAGATGGTGTGCAGCTGAGCGGCGAGCGCGCCAGCAAGACGCTGGTGCTGCACCGGCGCATTTATGCCGCGGATCCAGACGCCTCCTGCGTGATCCATACGCACTCCACCCACCTGGTTGCGCTCACGCTGATGGGGGTTTGGAAGCAGGAGGATATCCTGCCGCCCATCACGCCCTACTACGTGATGAAGGTAGGTCATGTGCCGCTGGTCGAGTATTACCGTCCCGGAGATGCAATGGTGGGCGAGCTGGTGGCCCAGGTGATCGAGCGTATGCGGGCGCAGGGCACGCCCATCCGCGCGGTCATGCTCGATCGGCTCGGTCCCAACGTGTGGCACAGCACGCCTGCGGGCGCGATGGCCGCATTGGAAGAGTTGGAGGAAACCGCGCGGCTCTGGTTGCTTGCCGGCCGAAAGGCGGAGCCGCTTTCACCGCTGCAGATCGATCAATTGCGTCAGCAATTTGGCGCTTCGTGGTAGTTTCTCATTTTAGGACTCAACCTGATGCCGCGTTTCGCCGCAAACCTTACCATGATGTATGGGGAGTATCCTTTCCCTGATCGCTTCGCAGCCGCCGCCAAGGATGGGTTCAAGGCGGTGGAGTATCTATTCCCCTACGAATATCCGGCCAAGGATCTGGCCACGTGGCTGTGTGAGGACGGCCTGACCCAGGTGCTGCTGAACGCTCCCCCCGGAAATTGGGCGGCAGGGGAGAGAGGCCTCGCTTCGCTGCCAGGCAAAGAAGCTGAATTCCGTACCGGAATAGAGACAGCTCTCGAATATGCGCAAACGTTGGGCTGTCCGCGGGCGCATGTGATGGCGGGGTTGGCGCCCGCGGGGGCGGATCGCGCTGCTATGCGCAGCACCTTCAAATCGAACCTGGCGTGGGCCGCCGAGCTCGCCGCGCAAGCAGGCATTCAGTTGCTGATTGAACCGATCAATACGCGCGACATGCCTGGATACTTTCTCAACCGGCAGGATGAGGCGCATGCACTTGTCGACGAGATTAGCAGCCCCGCGCTCAAGGTGCAGATGGATCTATATCACTGCCAGATTGTTGAAGGCGACGTGAGCATGAAGCTGCGCAAATATCTGTCTGGCTCAGGGAAAAATAATGTGGGTCATATCCAGATCGCCAGTGTGCCCGATCGCCATGAACCCGACCGCGGCGAACTTAACTACGACTACCTGTTCGACCTGATCGACGAACTTGGTTACGACGGCTGGATTGGCTGCGAGTATCGGCCGAGGGCCGGGACTTCTGAGGGCTTAGCGTGGCTGCGCAAGCGGAGTCCGAGACTATAGAGCACACCCGAAAGAGAACCGCAGATCCCTCCACTACGCTACGCGGATTTCCTGCCACGCTGCGCCGGACACAACAGCGTTTGCGGCTTTCAGTAAAGAAAAGCCGCATGAAATTTGTCAACGCCACCAACGCGACAGGAAATCCGCGTAGCGTCGTGGAGGGATCTGCGGTTCTCTTTCGGGCTCTGTGGGCTAAACCCCAGGCACCGGTGGGCAGCCTGGAAATTCCGCTAAATACCCATTCCCGATATAACCCAAATACTCAATCCCAATCTTGCTGGTAAAAAATCCATCCGCGGTCAAATTACGCAGGAACGAAAAGAACGCCACTCCCTGGCTCAGGCCCGCGTCCTGCGCGATGTTCTTGCGATACGCGATCAGATCGAGCATTTCCGTTCTTTGCTGCGGCGTGCAATCGAGATAGGCCTTCCCGTAGCGATCCACACATGTGGAGTCGAGCCACATCAGCCCCCCACCAAGGGTCAACTGATACTTCGGATTCTCGCTCGTGAGCAGGTCGATAAACTCCGGAGCCCCCGCCTCCGTCGCCCCGCCGCAGTCTGCATCCGGCGGGAAGATCGACTCACACAGCGATTGTAGAGTCTTGTATTGCTGCGGCGGGAAATATTTGGGCGTGTATGCGCCCGTCTTGCTCGCCGCTTTTTCCGTGTCGATCATGTGGTGGGCATATTCCGCCGCCTGCAGCGGAATCACTCGCAGCACCGAGGTCGCCGCCGCCCCCATGCTGAGAGACTTCAATACATCGCGCCGGGATACAGTCATGCTATATCTCCCCTTTTTTCGCCTGATCGAGCAGGTACTCTGAAGTTTTCCACGACAGTGCTGTAATGGTAAGCGTCGGATTCTTATCCGGACCGGTCACGAAAGGCGCGCCATCAGCCACGAACAAATTCTTGACATCGTGCGCCTGGCAATTCTTGTTCAGCACCGAAGTTTTCGGATCGTCACCCATGCGCACGGTTCCAAGCTCATGAATAATCTCACCACCTTCGGAGATACCGTAATTACCCCTTGGGTCCCGCTTCGCCGGACTGGTGACCGTGCCTCCGCCGGCTTCAATGATCGCGGTAAAGGTCTCCTGCATATCCTTGGCCATCTTGATCTCGTAATCACTCCAGGCAAAGTGGAAACGCAGCACCGGGATACCCCATTTGTCCACTACATTGGGATCGATCTCGCAATAGGTGTCGGGATTAGGGATCATCTCCCCGCGCCCGGAAAATCCTATGGTGTTCCCGTATCTACTCCGAACGTGCTGCTTCAGCCCGTCCCCATAGCCCTCGTGCTCCTGGCACACGCCGTCGAAGCTGCCGACACTGGGCATGTGGCGTCCTCCGCCGAACTCGATGTGGTAGCCACGCGGAAAATCGTTCTTCTGGTCGGCCCGCCACCAGGGCATGTACATGTGCATACCGCCGATACCGTCGTGATTGTGCGGCGCCACCCCGGCCAGTTGGGGAAAATATCCGGTTACGCTGGTACCAACGCTATCCGTAAGATAGCGGCCAACCACCCCGGATGAATTCGCCAGGCCATTGGGGAAGAGCGTGGATTTCGAATTGAGTAACAAGCGGGCGGATTCGCAGGAGCTTGCAGCCACCACAAACGCCTTCGCGTTGACGCGCATTTCCTGACGAGTGGTCTTGTCAATGTAAGAGACAGCTTGCGCCTTGCCGTCTTTGCCGACCACGATCTCCCGCGCCATGGCGTTGGGAATCAGCGTGAAGCGCCCGGTCGCCTGGGCAGGCGGAATCATCACCTGGCTGGAACTGAAGTTGGAAGCACTGATGCAGCCTCGTCCGCATTGGGCGCAGTAGTGGCACGGTGCACGTCCATTCAGCGGCTTCGTAATGATGGCCATGCGCGAGGGGATGCACGTGATGTTCAGGTGGTCGCAAGCCTTCTTGACCAGGGTCTCGGTGCAGCGGGGCTTGGGCGGAGGCAGAAAGACCCCGTCCGGCGCATAGGCAAGATTTTCTTTGGTTCCAAAAACGCCGATGAACGACTCGGCCTTATCGTAATAAGGCGCAAGCTCTTCATATGTAATCGGCCAGTCGTCCCCCAGGCCATCCCGGGAGCGAGCCTTCAAATCAGCGGGAGAGACGCGGAGTGAGATGCGTCCGTAATGATTGGTGCGCCCGCCTTCGATGCGCGATCGGAACCAGCGAAAGCTTGTGCCGGGAGCCGTCGTGTAGGGCTCGCCCTCGATCTCCCAGAATCCGTTAGGAGCCAGGAATTCCCCGTTTAGCTCGTGCCGCGCCCGGCCGCCGATATCGGCTCCCCGGTGGGGCAGGGCGTACGGCCACACATGCTCTTTGTAATCCTTGCGCGGATTCAGCAGGGGCCCCGCCTCGAGCATCACAACATTCAATCCACCTTCGGTCAGCACCTTGGCGGCAGTGCCACCCCCGGCGCCGGAGCCTATGATGCAAACGTCATATACCTTCGGCGAGCGAACCACTTGCGGCATTCAGAATCTCCGATAAAACTGCGCTTTGCGAGACACAAATTGTGCCCTTCGCAAATATAGTCCAAACGAGTTCCGTATGCACCTTCCCGCGGGCGTCCCACCTAAGATGTAGACGGTCTCGACCGCCCTGGAGTTGTCAGGAGCGAGAGGTCGCTTCCGCCTCGTCCATTGCGTGTTGCGAATATTTGTCAGTAACCGAAATCCAGCTATGCCTGCCTCTCCAATCTCGGCCACGAACACCCGGGCTTGCTGTCAGCACAAATAAGACATAACTGCGGTTACATATAAGCCGGTCGCTATCAAAAGATATACAACTCCACCTTATACCTCCCGTCTATTTAGCTAGAAAGGAGCACGTTCCAGCCAACACAAATCAAACCACGGGAGAAGCTTATGAGCAGTTTAAGTAAACTGGCTACCAGGGCGGGATTGATAGCCCTACTTTCTACAATGCCCCTTGCCGCACAAGTCGCCTACGGCGTTAAATTTACTACTCCGTTCGCCTTTTACGTGGGCAACGCCCAAATGCCCAGCGGTTCCTACTTGCTTACTCAACCCGATGACTTCAATAAGTCGATAGCCGTCATCCAAAGTACGGACGGTTTACACAGCGCATTCATTGGCGTCACCCCAACTCAGTCTCTTGACCCTCCGCGCCAATCCAAGATCACCTTTGAGAGATATGGCAATACTCTGTACTTCGAGAGGGTGCTTCTTCAGGGTGATACCTATGGAATCGTCGCCGATTCGACTAAGGCCGAAAAGAAGGCGGAAGAGACAGCAACCGTTGTCGAGGAGCGGTCGATCACTGCCTCCGGTCTATAACAAACAACAGCTGTCCCAAATGATCTCGAACTCGCGAGATCTGCAGGATTCTTACACCGCGCAGTAAACCGGTGGTGGTGCGTGTGTGCCATCACCGGTTGCCAGAAAAACCGTTCAATTAGCGGAACAGTCTCCCTAGCGCCGAGCCGACCAGTCCGGTGATCGCGGAGGCCACCGTGCCGAACCCCAACACCGCTATCGGGACGTCCTTCAGGAAAACAGAGACTGCGATGCCGAGCAGTGCGCAAGCGCCGCCGGCGAGAATGCCGCCAACAAGGCAGTCGCCCCACCCGGTTTCAGTGAGTTTTGCGTACAGAAAGCCGGCAAGAAGCGAAATTGCCATACCACCGATAGCGAAGCCGCTATTCTTCACGACCGGCACGAAATGGCCAATAATGACCATGGCAAGCTGGAGCGCCAATCCCACGCCAAACGCTATCAAGAGTGCACGAGCTTTCATCTCACTCCTCTTTCTTGGACGGTTTCCCCTTTTGCTTGGGCCGATGCAGGCTGCCACGAGCCGCGCGTGTTGTCTACCGGCAGCTAGAGATTATGCTTTGTAAGCATGCTTTTCCGCAACGACGTAAATCGAGGAGCTATCCATGAACCGGCGTGAATTTATTGAAGTCTCAGGAGCCTTACTGGTTGTAGCTTCCGCCGGAAGCCTCAAAGCCCTGGCTCCCGAAGGGGCGAAGCCCTGGTATGAGACGATGCTGCGCTGCGGCCAAGTCAACTTCAATGAGCAGGATCCCGCATCCATGAAAGCCGATGAGTGGATGGACTACTTCGCCTCCCTGAAGGTGAATGCCGTATTGCTCAATGGAGGCGGAATCATGGCCTTCTACCCGACCCAAGTCCCCTATCAGCACCGTAGCGAGTTTCTGGGCTCGAGAGACCTCTTCGGCGAGATGCTGGCCGCCGGGCGTAAGAGAAACATGCGTGTCGTTGCTCGCATGGATTGTAACTACGCTTACGAAGAGGCCTTTCAGGCGCATCCGGAGTGGTTTCAGTTTGGCGCGGATGGCTCCCCGACCCGCCATCCGGAGTGTCACTGGCTTTACAAAACTTGCATGTTCGGAACCTACTTTACCGAACAGATGCCGGCCATCTACCGCGAGATTAACCAGCGCTACGGACCGGATGGCTTCTATACGAATGGATGGCCAGGCACGGAAGCGCTTGAGGTTTGCCACTGCCCTAACTGCCAGAAGGTTTACCGCGAGCAGACAGGAGGCGTTCCGCCGCAGACCACCGACGTACGGAGTGAGGTGTATCGGAAATATTACGCGGTCTATATGGATCGTATCGCGCTGGTGTGGAAGATGTGGCAGGACACCGTAAAGGAAAAGAACGCGGAGTCGGTTTATGTCGGCAACCTCGGCGAAGGCATCCGCACGGTGAAGGACTTGAACCGGCTGAGCAGTGTTGCTGCATGGTTCAATGCGGACAATCAGGGCAGGGCGGGTGACACGCCCATCTGGATGTGTGCACAACAGGGGCGCGTAGCGCGCTCCGTGATGCACGGCCGCACCGTCACCAACGTGATCGGCGCTTACAGCAATGGACAGCTCAATTGGAGACACTCGAGCAAGACTCCAGCCGAGACAACACTATGGATGGCGCAGGCTACGGCGAGCGGCATGGTGCCATGGTTTCATTGGCTGGGCGGCCATCCGGAGGATACTCGGTGGCGCGCAACGGGGCAGGTCTTCTTTGATTGGCTGGCTGCCAACGAGCAGCATTTCCGTAACCGCCGCTCACTCGCCGACCTGGCTGTGCTCTACCCGCAGAGCACGATCGCCTTCTACGGCTCCAACGGAACCAGCACCAGAACGCTGAATGGCGCCAGCATCGATTCAGCAGATTACCTCGAGGGAATGTATGCTGCATTGCTCGAAGGCCGCTTCTTATTCGACTTCGTTCATCAGGAGAATCTGACCGCGGAGTCGCTGAAGCCCTATCGGGCATTGATCATCCCAAATGCAGCATTCCTGCGAGACACAGAGTGTGAGGCCATCAGGGAATACGTGAGGGCAGGCGGTTCCGTGCTCGCTACCTTCGAAAGCTCGCGCTACAACGAGTGGGGCGTGGTACGAGAGGATTTCGGTCTGCAAGCGCTCTTCGGCGTGAGTGTCGCCGGCGATCCGATCGGGCCGTTCAACAACAGCTACATGCGCATGGAAAAGGCCCACCCGGTGTGCGAAGGGTTTACGGGAACCAGCATATTACCCGGTCCGGAGTTTCGGATGCCGGTAAGCCACGTGCCATCCGATGCGCTCTACCTCAGCGTCGTGCCCCACTATCCACCCTTCCCGCCGGAGATGGTTTATCCACGCATCCGGCAAACGGAAGAGCCCGCCGCGATCTTCCGCGAGCAGGGTAGTTCCCGCATTGTTTATTTTCCCGGAGATGTTGACCGCTCGTATTGGCGCTCCGGCAATCCGGATCTTAGCCGGCTGCTCATCAACGCGGTGCGGTGGATTCTGAAGCAACAAGCCGCGCCTGCGTTGGTGCAAGGTAATGGCTTGCTCGAAACCTTCGCATGGGAGACAGAGCCCGGCTTCGCGCTGCACATCCTGAATTATTCCAATCCCAATGCCTTGCGCCCGTTTGTGTCGCAGCTATTTCCGGTGGGCCCGCTGCAAGCACACGTTCAAGTTCCGCGTGATCGAAAGATCAACTCCGTGCGCGCTCTGCGGGGAGGCAAGAATCTCTCCTTTCGGAACGCGGAAGGAACCGTGACATTTGAAGTCCCTTCCGTTGCGGACTACGAAGTCGTTGCGCTTACTTAGCATAGCCATCCGATTGTGTGGCCGATGCCCACAAGTATCAGCAAACAACTGAGCACGCGATCCAAAATCTTCAATGGCCTCCCTCCACTGGGAAGGTGTCCCCCGTTTAACAGCTTCGGGGAAACTGCATTTTTCCCGCTTGCATTTGTCTTGAAAAGGCCGCACTAGTTGAACAAAGTCGACTGAAACATTCCGTGCGCTAGAGCGGGATCTTCAGCACGTTCTGAATGTAGTTCGCTGTGATCCTGGCGCTCTCCTGCGGTGGACGCCAGGGAGATGTATCCAGCTCAACGTTCAAAAAGCCTCTCCACTGAATGCTGTCCAGATAAGCCTTAAGACCAGGAAAATCCACCCCGCCTTCGCCCATGGGGAAGAAGTACGGGGTCTTCATCAGGTCGACTTGCGGGCCGGGTACGTTCCTGGTCCCTCCGCGGTCTTCCGCCTTGGTGTCCTTAAGGTGGTATTCCAGAACGCGCGTACCGTACTTCTTACCCATGGCTATGGGATCCATCCCCGCCATGGTGAAGTGACCGGTGTCGAGAACCAGCCCGACGTACTTCGGATCGGTATTAGCCATGATGAAATCCAGCTCGTGCTGCGTCTGGAGCTGGCTGTTCAGGTGGGGATGAACCCCAAGCTCCATGTCCAGCTCTTCGCTCACGCGCTTGCCGAGCGCATTGATCGTGCCCGCCATCACCTTGAGGTCGTCATCGGTCGTGCCGCTGGGGCGCCGGCGTCCAGTATTCGTCTTTTGCACCTGGCAGCCGAACCGCCTGCTGAAGCGGGCCATGGCGAAATGGTTCTCGACCACGGCCTCACGCGAGTCAAGGTCCTCAAAGCGGGTGTTGCCCGTGGCTGAGCCGCCGGTGATGCTCACGAAGTTGACCCCGATTTCGAAGATGCGGCGCGCCAGCCCCTCTGCGTTGTCCGGGTAGTAGAGGGTGTCGGGACGGCAAAAGGAAGCGCCGAAGATCTCCATGTAACGGAAGCCTACTTCCCGGCCCTCTAGCATGCCCTTGAAGGGGTCGCCCTCCCAACCACCCCGCGTGTTGGTCGTGTAGCCGATGCGATACGGTTGCTGCTGCTTGTACACCGGCTCGTGGTGGGGCGGCTGATCTGCACACGCCGGAACTTGAGCGGCGGCCGGAAGGCTGCCCGATGCCAGCACTGCTGCGGAACTGGTTAGAAACTGCCTGCGATCCATAGCCATTTCCTTTCAACGATTTACGCCTTTGAAGGGCGGTCCATGATAACCCGGGAACCAGGGATCTACCCTCACCCGCCTATGTTAATATCTACGATAGATCATCGTGTAATCCTGCTTTATAAAGCGAGGGGCAAGATGAAGATCAATCCTGAAAAGTGCGTGGCTTGCGGGAACTGTACCTACGTCTGCCCCATGGGGGCCATCTACATCGATCCCGTTCTTAAGCGCGCAACAATCAATCGAGACGAGTGCGTTGAATGTTACGCCTGCTACAACGGGCTGAGCCAGGAACACCTGAATCCCACCCTGGTGCGCACGGTGCGTCGCGTTTTCGCGGCGTTGCGCATTCGCTTTGAGCCCGAACCCGATGTTTGTCCCACCGCCGCCTTCGAGCCCGACGAGCTGACCTGGCCACGGGTCGTGCGCCGCGCATTCTCCGATCCGAGCGTCCCCCACGAGTCAACCGGCGTCGAAGGCCGCGGCACCGAAGAAGTGAAGACCAACGATGTGACCGGAAGAGTGAAGGTCGGTGATGTAGGCTTCACCATCGAATTCGGCAGGCCCGGGGTAGGGGTCCGCTTCCACCAGATCCAGGAAATGTGCTGGGCGCTGGCGAAAGCGAAGGTCAGCTTTGAGAAGAAAAACCCGATCACCTCCTTGATGTCGGATGTACCTACCGGCACTCTGCGACCGGACATCCTGAACGAGAAGGTCATGTCGGCGATTGTTGAGATTAAGGTTCCGGTCGCGCGCACCGAGGAGATCATTCGCCTCGTCTGGGAAGTTGAGAAACGGCTGGACACGGTGGTTGCACTCGGTGTCGCGACCCGTTGTGGGGAGCACGGAGAGGAAGTCGTCGTTGCCCCCATCCTGGAACGGCTCGGATATAAGCTGCAGCGAGCGAAGACGAATATAGGTTTGGGCCAGATCGTTCAGCCCGCGGGGGAGCCCGCCAGGGAGACTGCAAGCGTATGACCAATACACTTCATCGCCTCGGCGATGCCGAGAGCTTTTACGACGACTACATTGTCTTTGCCATTCCCAGCAAGACCAACAAAGATCCGAACGCGCTACCCAAGCTCCATCGCTTCCTTGAGATTGCCCTGGAGTACAAACCGGTCAATCTGGGAGACGCCCGGCACGGCGGCGCTCTGAGAGCCTCTAAGAATCTAGGTCCCTGGGCCCACTGGAACCGGGATATGAAGCCCGACTTTCAGGCTGTCATCAAGGGCCTCACCGTTCCGACTACGTGCGCCGCCGTATTCGACAACCCTACCGCAGCGGAGCAGTTCGTCAAGCGCGTCAAGGAAGAAAACTTTGGCATGAGCGTCAACATATCGACCTCTATCGAGGGCGCTGAGCGTTGCTGCAACTATGCCTGTCTCGACAGGCACAGTGTCGGCTACTCCCTGGGCTTTGAAGGAAAAACGGAAAAAATCCCCAACTCCCAGGTCGCGATGCTCTCCACCATGTGTGGACATGGAATGATCAGCCACTCGCTAGCCAAGAAAATGATCGACTTCGTTAAGGAGAATCGCCGGAGCCCGGAGCAGGCAGTCACGTACCTGTCACGTTTCTGCTCCTGTGGTATCTTCAATCCGGCGCGCGCGAAGAGGATTCTCGAAGATGCCCGGACGAATTCGAAATAGTCTCCTCAGTGGTCTTTTGCTATTGTTTGCAACTACTCTGGTTGCAGAAGTCAAGGTACTCAAAAATTTCACCTTGATCGATGGCACCGGCCACGCCCCAGTGGCCCATGCGGCCATGATTCTCGACAACGGGCGCATCCAATGGATAGGGCCAGTGGCACGCCTGAAGGCCCCTCCCTCGGCCCAGGTCATCGACCTGCAGGGCAAGTACGTGATGCCCGGCATCATCAACCTGCATGTCCACCTCGGCGCCACCGTCGGCCTGGCTCAAAACGAAAAGTTCTTTACTCCGGAAAATGTAGAGAAAGACCTGAGAACCTACGCTTCCTACGGCGTCACTACGGTTCTCAGCATGGGCACCGATAAAGACTCCATCTTCAAGATTCGTGATGCACAGCGGGCCGGGCGTCCAAAGGAAACTCGCGTTTACACCGTTGGACAAGGGTTCGTCTTCAAAGGTGGATACGGTGGTCTGGACGGCGTGAATCAGGGCATTGCCACGGTCGCGGAGGTAGAGCCCGCCGTCGCCGCTCAGGCCGCGAAGCACGTCGACCTTATCAAACTATGGATGGACGACCACCTGGGCACCAAGAAAAAGATGCCGTACGACATGGCCCAAGCGATCATCGAGAGCGCCCACCGCCATCATCTACGCGTGGTCGCTCATATCTTCTACCTGCAGGATGCCCGGCAGCTGGTCGATTACGGTGTGGATGGATTAGCCCACAGTGTCCGTGACAAGCCCGTCGATCAGGCGTTCATTGACGATATGAAGAAGCATGGAACCTGGCAGATGGCGGCCACGCTCTCCCGTGAGGGCTCCATGTTTGTCTATGGACAAACGCCTCCCTTCGCCAACGATCCATTCTTCACCCGCAGTGTCTCGGCGGACGTGGTCGCCAAGCTGAAGAACCCCGCCTATCAACAGACCATTCGATCGGATCCCGATTTCAGTCAATACTCTGGATTTTTGCGCACCGCGGAACACAACCTCAAGATCCTTGCGGACGCGGGCGTGCCTTACGGACTTGGCACCGACAGCGGGCCCCCGGGACGTTTTCCCGGCTACTTCGCTCATTGGGAAATGGAGCTGATGGTGCAGTCGGGCTTGACTCCGATGCAGGTGATCACGGCCGCCACCGGAAGTGCCGCTACGTTTTTGCATGCCAAGGACCTGGGCACTCTCGAGGCCAACAGGTGGGCCGACCTGATTGTGCTCAACCAGAATCCGTTAGACGACATCAAGAACACCCGGACCATTGACGCCGTTTACATCGCAGGAAACCGGGTAGCCGGCCCCGCCCCGCGCTAAAACCGGCTATCGGCTGAGAAGGGTACGAATCGCTCCTCCCCCTAGCTGAAGCCCAGGACTACGTCCTGGGATATTCTCAGCCGTCCCTGCGGGACTGATTCGTGCTGCCATCGCCACTTGTCATCCCGCCTGCGCTGACGTGCCGTGGCGCGGGCCGAGGGACCTGCAGTTCGCCGCCCTCAAACCGTCAACAACCGCTGATTCGCATTAATCCGCAAATACAGCACCGTGCCCACAACAGAAAGGCCGGCCATTAGCAGGAATGGCGCGCTCCACCCGTACATCACGACAAGATACGCCGACAATGCGGAGCCGATCGCTCCACCAAGGTTGCCGCAGGTATTCATGACTGAGCAAACCGAACCCGCGGAATCTCCGCCAATGTCGAGTGTGATGGCCCAGGAAACACCCACCGTCGATTCCAACGCAAAAATCGCCACACAAGAGAGCCACACACAGGTCATCGAATCCTTCGTAAGGCAAGCAGGCACCATCGCCACCGCAGACACCAGGAAACCTGCCGCTCCCACCAGACGGCGAGCCTTCTTGAGATCGTTAGACTTCTTCGCCCAGAAATCTGAGACGCACCCTCCAAAGATGTCTCCCACCGTGCCGGCCAACAAAAGCAAACTCGCGTAAAAACCCATCTTTTGCAGATTGAATCCGCGATGGTCATTCAAGTACTTGGGGAACCAAACCAGGTAAACCGAAAGATTGTAGGCGTAGCAGAAATACATCGCCGAAAGAATCCACATCTGCCGGCTGCGCAAAATGCGTTTCCAGGGAACGCTTTGAGTGCTCTTGCTGCCGCGGGCCAACTCGAGAGCAGAGCGTATCTGCTCTCGTTCTCCGGCATTGACTGACTTGTGCTCGTCCGGGGTATTGCGGTAATACCAATACCAGACAGCAGCCCAAATCAATCCTAGCGACCCGCAACAGAGGAACGCAGTGCGCCAGCCATAGCGGGCAATGATGAGCACCACCAGAGCTGGGGTCAGGGCACCGCCCAAGCGGGAACCGGCGTGCGTTGCGCCCTGGGCTAAACCGCGCTCGGTGGGCAACATCCAACGCGAAAGCGAGCGCGTAGCAATCGGAAACGCACCTGCCTCACCCATTCCAAAAAGAAAGCGAATGAGCGCCATCGATGCCGCGCTCCAGGCCAGTACCGTGGCGCAGGTAAACAAGGACCACCACGTCACGATGATTGTTAGCGCCCGCCGCGGACCGATACGATCCCCCAACCAACCACCAGGGATCTGAAAAAGCGCATAAGCCCATTGGAACGAGCTCAGGATCCATCCCATGGTCACAATGGAGAAGCCGAACTCTTTCTGGATAGATGGAACCGCGGAGGAGATGACGACACGATCGATATAGGTGATCATGTAGGCCGCGATGGTGAGGCCCAGCACGATGTAACGAACGTGGGTTGGACGGGCCGACCCGGAACCAAAAACTTTCGCGGCTGGCAGCGCGGCCGCCTCCGGAATCATCCCGACCTTGTTACCTGGAGGCATTCAGTCCTCTGCTAAAACTGTCGATCGACCGCCTGATAATTGATCTATCACACTGCTGGCAGTTGGAAACCCCAGGACCAGGTTCATCAAACCGATGTCCAGGCGACGAGGTTGCGGGCACCATCCGGTGCTGCGATGATAAATGAACGAGCAGCAGCCAATTATGCCCACCTTTGCCGAAATTGAGCCACTTTCTCTCAGCGACCGTGTGATCAACGCACTGAAAGACGCGTTCTTTGCCGGCGAGCTCAAGCCCGGAGACGCCATCGTAGAGCGCGACCTCGCCCGGCAGATGAAGGTGGGAACTCCAGTGGTGCGCGAGGCCCTGATTTCCCTGCAAGGACAGGGATTCGTTCGCCGCGTGACGAATACCGGCACCTTCGTGACCCAGTTTACGACCGCCGAAGTACGTCAGCTGTATACCCTCCGCGTGGAGTTGGAGCTCTTGGCGTTGCAGTGGGCGAAGCCCCGCGTTACCGAGAACGACCTGAAGGAGCTTAGCCGCCAGATCGCGAAGGTAGTGGAAGCAGGTGAGCAAGGTGATCGGCGCCGGTTCCTGGAGCTCGATTACGCATTTCACCGCCAGTGCTGGGCGCTCTCCGGGAACGCTTATCTTGCCGAAACACTGGACCGGCTGATGGCGCCCCTCTTCATCTTCGTGGTCCTGGCCAGCGGCGCTCCGCTCACCGCGTCCATGGGCCGAGAACATTACGAACTCGTCAACGCCCTGCAGAATACGGAAGAGCCCGAATTTACCGCCGCTGTCCGCAAGCGGCTCTCGGGCATTGCCTCCCGCTGGTTAGCTGCTTTCAGCAAAGCGGACGATCCAGCCAAGTAGCCTAGCTGACCTCCATCTCAATCTGTGCCGGCTCGAGTGCCGCAGACGAAGCAGACAGTGTTGCCCTGCCTGGAACTCCAGTCGGCTGGAGCACGACAAGCGCCAGCCCATGGAAGGCTTCACGGCTGTGCTGCTGGTAGCTCTCGTGACTGTCGGGCCGTCCATTGTCGACACCCAGGATGCGGCCCGCACCTTGAATGGTGAAAGTAATTCCGTTGTTCGCAGTGGGCACGATTCGGCCTTTCGCATCCAGCACCTGGACTGTAATGTGCGCAACATCGCCAGGATGGTTGGCGATGCGCTTGCGATCGGCGACGAGGGCTAGCTTTGCTGGACTGTCCGTCGTCTGCATCTCAACCGTCTTCACCACCTTGCCGTCCTTTGTTCCGTTCGCAGTAAGCGTTCCAGGCGCATAAGGCACATCCCACGACAGATGAAGGTCCGCTGTCGTTTGCAATGCTTTTGCCCGCGGAGGATAGTTTCCATACGTGCCCACCATTCCGGGACGAGGAAAAGCATATCCCTTGACGCCCAGGCTCTTGCCGTTGAGGAACAGCTCCACGGTGTCGCAGGTGGTAAAGCAGCTCACGGTAATGTTCTTTCCCTCTCTCCCCGCCCAATTCCAGTGAGGAAAGAGATGGAGCACGGTTTCGCTGGTCCATCTACTTTGATAAAAGTAGTACGCATCTTTGGGAAATCCGCATGTATCCAGGGCGCCGCTGGAGCCAAGCGTGGAAGGCCATCGGGATTCGCCCAGGTAGTCGATCCCCGTCCAGATAAAGTCGCCGCTGACGTAGTCGTAGGTCTGGATAAATTTTTGCAGCTGTTCCACCTCGATGAGATTGTTCGCTGCCCTGCCAAAGAAGAAATCGTCTGGCTCTTCGACGGCGTAGGTCCCACGAGCGCCGAAAATTGCGCTCGTCTCTGTGCCCACGAATCGCCGGTCAGGGTACACATGACGATCGATGCTGTAAAACTTCTCCCGGCGGTCCCGCCAGCGATCCACGTAGTTATACCCGACAACATCGAGCTTCGCGAGGAACTCCGGCAGAGCCGCCTTGGGTTCAGCGGCGATCTGATCGCAAGCCACAGTCACCAGCCGTGTCGGGTCTTTAGCACGAATTACATCCAACATTCGCTGCAACGTTTGCGGGCCCTGGAGATCACTTTGGTCAGGCACTTCATTACCCGCGCTCCAGAGCACGATGGAAGGATGATTCCGGTCTCGCTCAACCATCGCCGCCATATCGCGTGCCGCCCATTCGTCAAAGTACTTGTGGTAGCCATATACGGGCGTTTGCAACTTTGGTTGTTTCCATTCGTCGAAGGCCTCGGCCATGACCAGAAAGCCCATCCTGTCCAGCAGATCGAGAAGCTCCGGAGCGGGAGGATTGTGGCTCAGCCGGATAGCATTGCAGCCCATATCCTTCAGCAACTCCAGTCGCCGCGCCCACATCCGTTCCGGCACAGCCGTACCGACGCATCCGCAATCGCCATGGATGCAGACGCCGTTCATCTTGACGTGCTCCCCATTGAGCAGAAAACCCTTGTCCACATCAAACTTCACGTCTCGAATGCCGAAGCTCGTGGTTTCCTGATCGAGTTGCGCTCCGCCGGAACGCAAGGTGCAGCGTACCCGGTAAAGATTCGGCGTCGACACTGACCACAAGCGCGGGCGAGGCAACGCTCAACCGCTGTACGAAGGTCGCTTCGCCTCCGTGTTGAATCGACAGAGTGGCACTGTCCTGCCGCACCACGGCTCCATTCGCGTCCACTATTTCTGTTTTCAGCTCACACACTGCGTCACGATCGCTCTCATTCAGAACGCGCGTCTTAATCTCAACCTAGGCGCTCTGTGGGGCAATCGTTGGCGTGGTCACGAACGTGCCCCATTGGGCGATGTGAATTGGATCGGTGACGATCAGCCACGCGTGGCGGTAAATGCCGGAGCCGGAATACCAACGGCAATTCGGTTGCAGAGAGTTGTCGACCCGGACCGCTACCTCGTTCGGCCTTCCATGAGGGTTAAGGTGCGGCGTCAGATCGTAGGCAAAAGTAATGAACCCGTACGGCCGCATTCCCAGCGACGTTCCATTGACCCAGACTTCGCTTCGCTGGTAGACCCCGTCGAACTCCAAGACAACGCGTTTGCCTCGCGTAACGGCCGGGAGCGTGAACTGCTTCCTGTACCAACCGATTCCGGTGGGCAAATAGGCGCCGTTCCCGCCAGCCGGGGCGTCTTCGCTGAATGGACCTTCGATGCTCCAGTCGTGGGGAAGGTCCAGCGTTCTCCAGCTGCCGTCCTTGAAATCGGCCGCCTGCGCGCCCTCGGTGTCGCCCTTGAAGAATCGCCATTGGCTGTCGAAACTTGTCTTTCGCTCCGGGGGTGTAGCTGCAACGGATTTGGGAAGTGGCGAGAAGTCAAGCTTCAATGCTGAAGCCACTCCAGCCTTGGCTGCATCCCCCAGAAAGTCACGGCGGGTGGGACTATAAGACATGAACAAGCCTTTCAGGGTGCGGTACTGAAGCATATAAGGCCGTTCAAGCTTGCGATACCTACTTTAGTCGGATTCGCGGGGCGCCGAGGGGCGAGTAGGCTCATTGCGCTGTCGCGCACCGGCTTACCACCACCGCCATGTAGTATTCAAATCCAAATGCTTCGGAGGGCTCACGTGTCCATCGCCAGACGCTGGATCGTATTTCTGCTCATTTGGTCTTACTTCGGCTTCGCCGCCGCGCAACAAAAAGCTATCAAGTTGTGGCCCAAAGGCGCTCCAGGAGTGGAAGGGAAGGTTACTCCGGAGACGCGTGCGGCTTAATCCGGACGGCGAACACATCCTCTCCAACATTCAGGAGCCATCGATCATTCCCTACCTGCCCTCCAAGGCGGATGCCACGGGAGCCGCGGTCATCGTCGCACCGGGTGGAGGCCACAAGGAATTATGGATGGATCACGAGGGCTATGCTGTAGCGGAATGGCTGAGCAGCCATGGCGTCGCGGCCTTTATCCTGAAATACCGGCTCGCCAAAGAGAACAACTCCACCTACACCGTGGAAGAAACCGAGCTGGGTGACATGCAACGCGCGATCCGCACGGTGCGCAGTCGCAGCGCGGAGTGGGGAATAGACCCGGCACGCATCGGCGTGATGGGCTTCTCTGCCGGAGGTGAATTGGCCGCCCTTGCCAGCACCCGCTATGACGAAGGATCTCCATCCTCAGGCGATCCAGTGGAGCGTGCCAGTTCCAAACCAGACTTTCAGGCGCTTATGTATCCGGCGATTCCGCATGACCGCCGTCTCACTGCCGACACACCACGAGCCTTCCTGGCGTGCGGAGGCAACGACCGGCCGGATATTTCGCAAGGCTTGGCGGAACTCTATCTCGCTCTCAGCCGCTTGCATGTATCGACCGAACTTCACATCTACGCCGGCGTCGGACATGGCTTTGGCGTCCGCAAGACAAATCCAGCGCCTGTCTCCGGCTGGACTTCGCTGTTTCTCGACTGGATGAATGCCCAGGGCCTGCTGAAACACTAGGAGCCGTCGAAGAGCTAACTATAGGCGGGAAGCAGAACCAGAAGGGGACTCCACGGAAGATGATCCATGGACGAAGGGCACATCCGGTCAAACGAGCTCGTGTTTATCTCTGGGTTGCGGCAGTAGGTCTGAGTGCCGGGGTGGTAATTGCGCAACGCGCAGATGCTCCCGATACGGTAAAGAATCCCTTTGCCGGCGATCCTGCCGCAATTGCCGCCGGCCGGGATCTGTATGCGCAAACCTGCCAGGTCTGCCATGGAGGAGAGGCGCGGGGAGATCGTGGTCCCGCGCTGGCGGCGGGGAATTTTAAACATGGGGGCGAAGACAACGACCTCTTCCAGACCATACGGACAGGGGTTCCGGGCACGCAGATGCCCGCCTTTGCCGCGCTCCCTACGGACAATGTCTGGCGAATCATTACTTACCTGCGCAGCCTCAATGCCAACAGCGCCGCCGCTAATGAAGTCGTACCGGGCGATGCAGTCGCGGGCGAACAGACGTTCAGGGACAAAGGCGGATGCGCATCGTGCCACGAGGTGAACGGCCGAGGTTCCGATGTCGGCCCCGATCTGTCCGCCGCTGGAACAAACTCCGCGTCTTATTTGCGCAGCGTCATCCTCAACCCCAACAACCCGCAGCTCAGGAGAAGGCGTTTCTTTGGGCCAAGTGTCGTGAGTGTCAGGACAAAAAGCGGAGAGCAAATCCGCGGCATCACACGAGCCGAAGACAGTTACAACCTGATCCTGGCCGGCACCGATGGAAAACTCTATCGATTGGATAAGCGCGATCTGGTTGAGGAGCAGACCGAACACGAGTCGCTGATGCCGTCAAATTACGGTCAGCTTCTCTCCGATACCGAAATTCAGAATCTGATCGCTTACTTGAAAAGCCTGAAAGACCGCGATTTGAGCAAGACCATTCAGGTGCAACTGCCCGCGGGCTTGAGCTTTGAACGATTGCGCAATGCCCAGGCTGAGCCGCAGAACTGGCTTACGTATTGGGGCAACTACCAGGGACAACACTTCACAGCCTTGCATCAGATCACCCCGGAAAATATCAGCCAACTGCAGGCGCGGTGGTCGGTGCAGATGCCTGGGAGTTCCGTGCTGGAGGCGACGCCGCTGGTGGTGGACGGCATCATGTATACCTCCGGGCCGCCGGGACAGATGTTTGCCATCGACGCCCTGACCGGACTGCAGATTTGGAAATTTGAGCGACGCCAAAAAGTAGTGAGTCCTTACCAAATAAACCCGTTCAATCGGGGGCCTGCGGTGTTGGGCAGCCGCGTCTTCTTTGGCACGCTCGACGCTGCGCTGATCGCGCTGGATGCTCGCACCGGACGCATGCTTTGGGAAACCCAGGTAGCCGATACGCTCCAGGGCTATTCGCTTACCGGAGCGCCTTTGGCGATCAAAGACAAGATCATCGTCGGCGTCGCCGGAGGAGAATTTGGCATTCGCGGCTTCATTGACGCCTACGACGCAGCCACTGGTAAGCGGCTGTGGCGCTTCAATACCATTCCCGGCCCCGGCGAGTTCGGCAACGAAACCTGGAGCGGGGACAGCTGGAAGCACGGCAGCGGCGGCGCATGGCTGACGGGCAGCTACGATCCCGCTCTGGACACTCTCTACTGGGCGGTCGGCAATCCCGGTCCCAGCTTGAATGGAGCCGTTCGCAAGGGAGATAACTTATTTACCTGTTCCGTGGTGGCTCTCGACCCAGCGACAGGCACGCGAAAGTGGCACTACCAGTTCACGCCCGGCGACACGCATGACTGGGACGCCAACGAAGATCTGGTATTGGCGAACGAAGATATTGGCGGCAAGAAACGCGATGTGCTCATGCAAGCCGATCGTAACGGGATGTTCTACGTTCTCGATCGAACGGACGGCGAGTTCATTTTCGCCAAGCCATACGTCAAGGAAACCTGGAATCTAGGCTTCGACAAAGATGGCCATCCGATGCTGGCGCCGAAGTGGAAGTCGTCTCCTGAAGGCAACATTGTTTTCCCCACATTGATCGGTGGCTCCAACTGGCAAAGCCCCTCCTATGATCCTGTTCGGTCGATGCTCTACGTCGCCGCGCGCGACGGTGGAATGGGCTACCGCAGTGGAGAGGTAAAGTTCGAGGCGGGACGGCAATATATGGGCGGAACACCCTTCATGGGCGGCGAGCAAGGCCAGAACGGAGTGATGGCGATCGACACAAAAACCGGAACGGTAAAGTGGAAGTTCCCAATCTCTAACATGTCGGCCGCGGCAGGAGTGCTTGCCAGTGCCGGTGGCTTAGTCTTTGTGAGCACCGCGGAAGGAAATCTGATCGCCCTGGATAGCGACTCAGGAAAGTCTCTCTGGCACTTTCAGACAGGCGCTGCCATTGCTTCATCAGCCATGAGCTACGCGATAGACGGGAAACAATTCGTCGCAGTCGCTGCGGGAAACGTGCTCTATAGCTTTGCGCTTCCAGACTAAAACCCTGTTCGTTCCCACATCAGGGACGGGTGGCCCACATCTCGTCAGGGGGATGGCGGCAGATGCTCCAGGTTTGTTCGCGCCTGCGCATGATCGGGAGCGAGTTGTAAGGCGTGACGAAAATCCTCACGTGCCTCGGCGATCCGGCCGGCTCCAGCTTCCAGAACACCGAGGTTGTTCCAATCATCCGGATCGTTTGCCCGCAGATGCAGCGCTGCTTTTAGCTCCGTAATCGCCTGTTGCGGTTGCCCGGTGCTGGCCAGTGCCCGCGACAACAGCGAGTGCAACTCAGGATCGTCTGGGGATAGCGCGATGGCCTCGCGCAGCTGGACCACAGCGTCGCCAACGCGCCCCGATAAAGCATAAGCATCCGCCAGTTGCTCGTGCGCGTCCACATCCTTAGGGCGCTGTTTGACGGCCGCTTCGAGAAGCTCCACTGCGTGCTGAGGCTGGTTGGCCTGAAGTGCCATATCGCCCAAGTTATAAAGTGCCGTGAAGTCGTGTGGGTCGATTTCGAGCGCGGCGCGCAGCTCAGCTTCCGCCATGCCCGGTTGGCCCTCACTTACCAGTGCGACCCCAAGCCCGCTATGCACGCCCGCATCCGGGGGGCACTGCACAAGCATGGAACGAAACTGCTGCTCGGCAGCGCTTGCCTGATCATGCTTCAACTCCAAGCTGGCCAGGTTGAATCGAGCATTGCATGTTTTAGGATGCGCAGCGACGTCCTGCATGAAAGTCCTCTGAGCCTGCTGCCAGTCACCGAAATTCTCGAGCGCCGCGCCGAGCTCATTCATTGTCCGCTCATCGTCAGGATGCAGAGCCAGGGCATGCCGGAACGTGGCGATCGCCTCCGGGTACTTGCCCTGGCCGGCCAGCGCGGACGCGAGGTTATAGAGCGGGATGATGTCGCCTGGATCCTTGCTCAGCCAGTGGCGCATCCAGGCCTCATCAAGCAGGAGCCTCGGATCGGGCCCATTGCTGGCTGTGTTCACCGGTAGGACCTGCAGCCACAAGTGCGCCATCTCATCTTCAGAGCGATTCCCCGCTCTCACACGCGCCGGAGGATTATGAGGATTGTGCGGATTGCCGGAAGAGTTGTCGTAGGTATAGCGCATGTGTACAACGGAACCTTTCGGCAGAAACACCGGTTTGCGATAGCGGTATACCGATTGCCGGTCGATATCCCAGCTGGGAATCAGAATCAGCCACTTCTTCTGTTGATCGGGCAGGGTAGCCCAGGCCTCCATGCGCTTGCCTAAATAGTGCGCGTGAGGATAGATGCCAAGCACTTCGACATCCACGGGAAGCCTCAGTCCATCCTCGACTACGAAAGTGCGCTCGCCAGCCGGTATATCCAGCGCGCTGTCGTGTTCGAGCTGAAGCAACATTGGCTGCTTCGATGGAGGCTGATCGGTAAAGTAGAGGCCGATCTGCGCCGAAGCTATCTCCGCCTTGCCCGACGGCTTGAGATGCATATTGAGGATCAGGTCATTGCCGGGATCGAGCCTCCAGGGCATGCCCTCCGGTTCCACCAGCACCGGTGTGTCGGGCTTCCAGAACAGAAAACTGCTATCAGGATCAAAGTCGTTGCCGGTGTCCACCTCCAACTCCATCCCAGGAACACCATCCTTCCATTCGTCTGGATGTGCGCGGCGAAACGATGCTGTTCGATCAATGAGGATGTTCGCATGGTGAACGATCCGCGGCACGACCGGCCGGATCTCCATGGCGCGAATGTAATGCGTTTGCTTAAGAGGGTACGGCAGCACAAAATTGCGAAAGACATCGGTTCCAGAAGCAGCTAAAGCAAATGGGCGTTCCACCGAAAGAATCAAATCCGGCGTGCCATGTTGCCAGGTTCCGCTGTATACGGGCGGCTGTGGTGCAGCGGACGAATCGCCTTCCGGCATGCCGCCGGCAACCCACTTCGCGATCAGAGCAATCTGTTCGCTGCTAAGCCTACGCTCATCCGCAAAGTCTCCATAACCGGGCTCCGGCAACCACGGCGGCATATACCGCGACGCCGTAACGCTGACCATTTGTTGCCCCCACCGCCGCGCGTCCTGATAAGTAAGCAGGCTGAACGGGCCCGCGCCGCCGGGATGATGACAGGTGGTGCAGTTGCCATAGACCAGGGGAGCAATCTCGCCCGACCAGGTAACTGAGTTTTGCGCGGCAACAATGTGCTCTTTCACCATCGAGACAGCGACGGTCAACGCCACTGCCATAATCAGCACCGGGACCCAGCGCGTGTTCTTCATGGTTGCGGTACTTCAGCCGGCCTCCGCTACAACCCGGGGCTGCTTTGCATCATGCCACCGTCCGTGATGATGGTAGTAGCCGTGATGTAGCTGGCGCCGTCTCCGGCTAGGAAGGCGACTACGCTGGCGATCTCTTCCGGCTTCGCCATTCGGCCCAGTGGAATCGCAGCATTCAATTTCTGCATGAGCGCAGGATCCGTCATGGTGGAAAGGTTGATCGGGGTGGCAACCGCGCCCGGCGCCACGCCTACTACCAGGATGTTATGGGGAGCGAGTTCCACAGCCGCCGTGCGCGTCAACATGCGCATCCCGCCTTTGGAGAGACAATACGCGGTATTGCCGGGCATTGGCCAGTCTTCGTGGATCGAAGTGATGTTGATTATCCGCCCCCCGCCGCCCTGCTTGATCATCTGTTTCGCGGCAAGCTGGGTGCCGAAAAACGCGCTCTTCAGATTGATATCCAACACCTTTTCATATTGCGCTTCGGTGGTGTCGAGGATCGACGTGCGGGTTTCTACCCCGGCATTGTTTACCATGACATCGACATGCCCCAATTTCTCGACGGCAGCGGAAACCAGCCGCTGCAGGTCATCCAGCTTGCTGACGTCCGCCTGAACGCCGATCACGCGATTCTCCCAAAGCAGCGATCTGTGCTTCGAGCGCGTCCGTCGCTTCAGGATGAGAGACGTAGTCGATAACCACGCTACGCGCCCTGGTTGGCGAGCTCGAGCACAATGGCTTTGCCGATACCGCTATTGCCGCCAGTGACGATGGCAACTTTCTTCGCGAGTGACATGTAGATTCCTTTCAGAGGTGTTTCTTTCGTTAGTGGCCTTGGTAGCCTGCTCGCGGCTCTAACAGCTTGGCGACGATCCCGGTCCATCCTGTCTGGTGGGACGCCCCTGCCCCTCTGGCGGTGTCACCATCGAAGATACTCGTAGAAGGGCACGTAATCACGAAAGTTCTCGTCTTTCTGGAAACGGGGGTAGAAGCGCGTTTACCTGGCGCAACTCCTTCACTGTTTTTGAGGAAGATTCTGGTCAGGCGCTTGGCGAGTTCTGCGGCCACCTGATCGATGGTCATAAAAACTCCTGAACCCGTCGGGCACTCGATCTTGAAGTCGTCGCCGTAGTAGTAGTGAAACTTCTGCAGCGATTCAATGATCAGGAAATTCAACGGAAACCATATGGGGCCACGCCAGTTCGAGTTGCCCCCAAAGAGCCGCGAACGAGACTCAGACGGTTCATAGTCCACACTCAACGCCTCGTCGTCCGCCCAAAAGATGTATGGATGCTCAAGATGGTATCGGGATACAGAACGGACGCCGTAGTCGGAAAGAAACTCGTTGGGATCAAGCATTCTCCGCAGGAGTGCCTTCATGCGATGTCCGCGGAGCAACGAGAGCAGTCTGCGCTCGCCTTCACCGGGCACAAGCCAATGCGATACCAGCCTGGCAAGATCGGGCCTGTAAGTCAGAAACCATTCCAGGCGCCTGGCTGAAACCGGGAACTTTGCGGAGCAGTTCCGGGATCCAGCGTCTCCACGGCAAACAATGGGATCAAGCCCACCATGGAGCGAACTCGCAGGGGCACGGTCTGGCCGTTCGGCAGATTGAGCACGTCATAGTAAAACCCGTCTTGCTCGTGCCAAAGACCTACGCCGCGGCCGCCCATATCCGTCATCGCCCCGGCGATGTAAAGAAAGTGCTCAAAGAACTTGGTCGCCATGTCGTCATAGGCGATGTTGTGCTGCGCCAGTTCAAGTGCGATTCGCATCAAGGCCAGGCGTGTACATCGCCATCCAGCTGGTGCCATCGGATTGGCTGAGATAGGCGCCGTTGGGCAGAGCCTGGTCGCGATTGAAAACTCCGATGTTGTCCAGACCGAGGAAGCCGCCTTGAAAGAGGTCGCGTCCATGAAGATCTTTCTGATTAACCCACCAGGTGAAGTTGAGCAGTAATTTCTGGAAAGACACGCTCCAGAAAGATGAGGTCGCCGGGGTCATCCGGGTTCTGATTGCGCCGATGCTTACGGTCAATCTCGAACACCCGCCAGGCCGCCCATCCGTGAACCGGGGGATTGGCGTCGTGAAAGTTCCACTCGTAAGCAGGCAACTGGCCGTTGGGATGGAGATACCAGACATTGAGAAGTTCGAGCAGCTGATGCTTGGCGAAGTGCAGGATCGATCAAGGAGAAGGTGACTGCATGAAAAGCCAGGTCCCACGACGCAAACCAGGGATACTCCCACTTGTCGGGCATGGAAAGGATGGCGCCGCTGTTGACATGTTGCCACTCTGCGTTGCGGCCGGACTTACGTTCAGCAGGCGGAGGTGGAGAGCCGGGATCGCCCAACAACCAGCGGCGAACATCGTAGGCGTAATATTGTTTGCTCCAGATCATTCCGGCGAAGGCCTGCCGTTGCACCAGGCGAGCGTCCGGGTCGTCCATGCCGGTCTGAATTCCTGCGTAGAATTCATCGCACTCGCGGATTCGGCTGCTTGCGATTGGATCGAAGCCGGCAAAGGGCGCCGGATTCTCCACGCTCGAAAGGCGCAGCCGGAACCTCGCACACGCGCCGGCATCCACCCGCGCGCTGAGATGCGCGCACGCCTTGGTGCCACGCAGCAGCGGGTTCACCGCCGACCGATTGCCTTGCACCAGGTACTCGTGAAAGGCGTCTTTGTAATAGCCCTGAGATGCGTCTCCAAACAGGCGCGCGACCATTGGTCTCGTTCTCACAGAACAATAGGTCGGCTTGCCCTTCTACGTAGAGATGATAGGTGCCTAACTCGGGATGTTTCGCAACCAGATCATCGAGCCTCTTGCGCTGATCTCCGGTTTTGTCGCCGGCGCACCCCACGACCATGTATTGCGGAACCACAGTTGAGGAAGCAGGTGCAGTTCAGCAGGCTCAGGGCCGCGATTGTGAACGGTTATCTGGACCAGGATGTCGTCCGGGGCAGCCTTGAAATACTCGACAAAAACGTCCCAGTAGCGATTTTCATCGAAGACTCCGGTATCGATCAGTTCGAACTCATTGTCCTGCAGACCGCGGCTGCGATTCTCATTCACCAGCTGGGCGTATGGGTAGGCAGCCTGCGGGTACTTATAAAGCATTTTGAGATAGGAATGGTCTGGCGCGGCGTCGAGGTAGTAGTAGTACTCCTTGACGTCTTCGCCGTGGTTGCCCTCGCCGTTGGTAAGGCCGAACAGCCGCTCTTTTAAAATTGGGTCTTGGCCGTTCCACAGGGCGAGCGCGAAGCACAGCCTCTGCTCCTGTCGCAAATTCCCGCCAGTCCGTCTTCGCCCCAGCGATACGCCCGGCTGCGCGCGTGGTCGTGGGGAAAGTAGTTCCAGGCGTCGCCGTTGGCGGAATAATCTTCGCGCACTGTTCCCCATTGGCGTTCGCTGAGGTACGGCCCCCAGAGGGAATCGTTAGGGATGGACGGCGGAGGTGTGGTCGTTCCTGGCATGAGCCTTCCGGGCATGGCTTACTGAAGCGCCCGCAAAGGCAGGCTTTCTCAATAGCATCCCCGATGTACTGGAGCAGGGGTAAACGATAAATGAAAGCTAAAGATGGGCCAGGCCGCGCTGCAAGGCCACAACCACCGCCTGGGTGCGATCGGCCACATTCAAGCGCATCAGGATCACGCTTACGTGGGACTTAACGGTGGCCTCCTTGATCGACAATTCGTCGGCGATTTCGCGGTTGCTTTTGCCGCGAACCAGCAGCGAGAGCACTTCCCGCTCGCGCGTGCTGAGCTCGCCGTCCGGCATGCGGGAGGCCAGGGCGCGGGTGACCGGCGGAGGCAGGAAATTGCGCCCGGCATGCACCTTGCGCAACGCCTCCATCAGCACTTCATGGGGCATTCCCTTGATGAGGTATCCCATCGCGCCGGCCTCCAGCGCCTGGTGGATATCCTCGTCGCCCTCATACGTGGTAAGCACGATGAAACGCGCCTGCGGCGCCGCCCGCCGAACGTCACGAATGACCTCGACCCCGCTCTTATCCGGGAGCCTGAGATCCATCAGGGTGATGTCGGGCCGATGTTCCCAGAAGAGACGGATCGCTTCCGCGGCGGTCCCCGCCTGGGCGGCTACCGTCATGTTGGGCTGCGATTGAATGATGGCGGCAATGCCAAATCGCATGATGGGGTGATCGTCGCAGATAAGAATCTTGATCTTCTGTTCATCGTTCATAGCTGCATGCTGTCCTGGGCAGCCGGGGATTGCAGGTGTGAACGCCGAACGCTGAAGGAGACCGTCGTTCCGCGGGCGGGAACGCTGACGATGCCGATACGGCCGCCCATGCGCTCCACCCGTTCCCGCATGCCTTCGATGCCATAGTGCTGGCCGCCTTCGGCCTTTCGAGCGGCGGGGTCAAAACCGCATCCATCGTCGCTGACGATGCTGTCTGAGCTCATCGCGGGTATAAACAAGTTTGATCTGAATGCGTTGCGGACGCCCGTGTAGGGCCCCGTTGTAGACCGCCTCCCGTATCACCATCAAAAGCTCGCGCGCCAACGGGCCGCGCACGCGAAAGGGCCGGCCTTCTTCTATGCACCCGACGGGGATGCCGAATTCCTTGCTGGTGCGTTCCGCGATGGCAGCCGCCGAGCTCCCCAGGTCGGCGACGGAATCCTCTTTGTGACGCAGGTTCCACACGGCCTGCCGTGCCTCATCGATGGTGGCCCGGACCTGCATGCGGGCATGGTCAAGAAGATTTTCCTGCAGTTCGGGATTTTCACGCCGCAGGCTGGAGATCGCCTCCAGCAGCGCCGAGATGCTGGTGCAACCCTGGATCACGGTGTCGTGCATCTCCCGCGCCAGGCGGCTGCGCTCGTCGAGGACAGCTTTGAAACGCAAGCGCAGGGAGCGGATGCGCGAGTGGTAGATAGCCAGAATCACCAGCGCCACCGCCAGCAGGCAAAGAGTCAGGAACCACCACGTGCCGTAGAAATAAGGTTTCTTTTCGAGCCCGATGGAAACCTCTGAGATCGCCGATGGATTGTTTACTTCGAAAGCGGCGACGCGGAATCGATATTTTCCCGCGGGAAGGTTCGTGTAACTGGCGGCCCGGCTCGTTCCGGCATCGATCCAGTCGGGGTCAAAGTCCTCCAGCCGGTAACGGAAGCGGACGTCCTCCTGAGAGCGGAGCAGCAATGGGGCGAAGGCAAATTCCAGGCGCGACAACGCAGCCGGAAAAACCAGCGCGGAGGAGACCGGTAACTCGCGTCCATCAGCCGTGATCCCGGTAAGCAGTGCCTGCGGCGGATCGAGCCGAGCCGGCGGCACCGGTAAGACGCGTACAGCGCCTTTGCTGCTGGCAAACCAGATGTCGCCGTTCGGTGCCACGGAACCAGCTGGATGCTGGCCGCCACACATTTGCACCGGCCCAGCATCGTAGGGGAGTTCATAGACGTTCACCTTGAGATGCGTGTCTGATGGATCCTGTTCCTGCGAGGGCAAAGGAAAAGACGAGATGGTAGTCGGTCCGCTCAGCCAAAGCGAGCCACGCCGATCTGCAAGCAGCTGATAGATGTTGTTGTTCGCCAGGCCCTGGGCGGTTGTGTACGACGCAATCCTGCCTTTCGCATAGCGGAACAACCCGTGGCTGCGTGTGCCAAACCACAAGGCTCCGTCATGGTCCTCGAGGATCGACCAGACCTTTTCTTCGGCCAGGGCTGCAGTCGCCGCATCGTGAACGAAGACGCCACCGTGCAGGTGACTCAGGCCATGATCGGTGCCGATCCAAATGTCGCCGTTACTGTCCTCAACCAGGGATCGAGTGCTGAAATAGGCGAGACCGTCGCGTTCCTGGTAGTTCTGCGTCTCGTTGCCGGCAATGCGGCTTACGCCTTCGTCGGTTGCGATCCACATGGCGCCATCTCTGCTCTGCAGGAATACCCGCACGAAGTTGTTTACCAGCCTGCCCGGCGCCGCGTAGTGGATCACGCCGGATCGGGTCAAACGGTAGATCCCACTGCCGTCGGAACCGAGCCAGAGATCTCCGGAGCGGTCGCGAAAAAGCGTCCGCAACGCCACATCCGGCAACTTAGGAAACTTATACGGCCGTGCCACGCCGTCACGGATAGCAAAGACGCCCGCAGTCACCATCCAGACCGTCCCGTCCGGGTCGGCGAAAATGGTGCCGGAGGCCACATCGGAATCACCCGGCAGCGATATCACGCTCACCGGGGTCTTGCTCAAGCGAACCATGCCCTCCTGGGTTCCGACCCAGACCTGCTGCTGAGCGTCTGCGAAAAGGCTAAGTACGGTGCTGCTGGGCAACAGGTCGGCCTTTGTCCAGCGGGAGAAGCGACCATCGGCATACAGATAGAGACCGTGGCCAATGCTGCCGATCCACAATGCCCCATCGCTGGTCTGGCGGAGCGTTCGGACGGTGCCCTTGATCTGTTCGACTGGCCGAAACGTTCCCTTGACGAGCCGGTTGAGCCCGCCGACGGTGCCCACCCATATCGTTCCATCCTTGGTCTCGAGAATCGATTTCACGCGATTCTCGCTATCTCTGCCGGGCAGGCGCCTGACGCTTAACCCGCCTTGATCAAAGACCAGAAGCGCTGAGCCACCCACCCAAATACGATGCTGCCGGTCTTCGACGATCGCGTGTACCGCCAAATTCGGTACGTAGGGAGAAGTATCCACCTGGTGCAGCTGGTCATGGACCAACTGGAATAGGCCGTTGTCAGTACCGATCCAAACGCGCCCCTCGTCATCCTCAAGCACGCTGCGCACAAAGCCGTTGCTCAGACCTTCGGCTTGCGTGTAAGCGCGAAAGACCCCATTCTTCAGGCGCACCAGGCCGCCGCCCTCGGTCCCGATCCAGAGGCTGCCATCCCGTGTTGTCAGAAGGCAGAAGACACTGTTGTCCGCCAGGGCGGCCACATTCGCGTGGTTATACAGGTGAAAATGCGATCCGTCGAAGCGCAACAGGCCGCCAGTTGTGCCGATCCAGAGGTATCCGTCCTGGGATCGCTCGATCGCCTGCACCGTATCTTCAGGAAGGCCGTCCTGGATGCGCCAGATGCGGCGCGTATATTGCATGGCCGGGTCGGCATTCGTGGCGTTGGCGCCGGGTGTCTCGGTCCTGGCGAAGGCCAAGGCGGTTTGCACCGCCGTCAAACCGGGCAATAGCGCAAACAAGACTGCCCAGTAGAACCACCGGCCACGGGACCAGAAAAAACAACCACGATTGTCTCGCAAGAAAGACATCAGATCGACCTGAACCAGACAACCAGCCACTACTGAGGCAGGAGTGTACCACGCTGATCATGCCGGTTTCGGTTGCGTATGCCGGTCATCTGTAGGGTTTTTTCGGCGCACTCATACTTTAGACGGATTCGCACCTTGCATTTGGTGCCTAGAGTTTTTCCCGACCACAACTGGCATCTTCGGACGTTGTGAATTTCAACCACTGTAAGTGCCGGTAACTACAGGGAGAAGGCCGCCGGTCAACCTCTCCACAAGGGACAGCATGCCTAAGATGCTGCCGACTCATTTCGGAGGATGGTAGGTTATGACGCAGATTCACACTTCATGGATATCCAGCGGGTACGGTAAGAGGGTCGCTGTCGTTGCTGCTAAGAGAGCCCGGCAAGCGACGCTCTTGATCCTATGCAGCGCGATGGCCTTGACCCTTCCCCGCGCGCTGGCCCAAGCAATCTTTGGCTCCGTCAACGGGACGGTGACCGACCCAAGTGGTGCGGTGGTGCCCAACGCTTCTATCACCGTCACTGACACCGATAAGGGCACTACCAGGGTGGTGACCACCTCGGACTCGGGCGCCTTTCTGATCCACGACCTGATTCCCGATCACTACCAATTCAAGATCGATGCCCCTGGGTTTGCCACCGCACAGTCGGAGGTGATCTCGGTTTCGGCCGACAGTTCTGCGCAGGTCAACTTCGAGTTGAAACCGGGCTCTGCCTCGCAGACGATTGAAGTAAGCGCTGAGGCACCACAGCTCAAGACCGATCGCGCGGACGTATCCACGACGCTCAATACGCTGACGGTGGAGGAGACGCCAAATCTCATACGCAATACCACCGCCCTTGTGTTGCTGGCGCCGGCCACAACCGCTTCCACCTTTTCCAATGCCAATGCTGAGGATCCGCAGCGGTCGATCCCGATTTCCTCTAACGGTCAATCGCCGTTTTCCGCGGGTTTCGTCCTGGATGGCGCCAACGATAAGGATGGGTTCATCGGTGAAATCGTAGTCAATCCGCCGCTCGACTCGATTGCGGAATTGAAATTCATCAACCAGAACTACGATGCCGAGTTCGGCGCCGCTGTGGCGGGCGTCACAGTGATGCAGACGAAATCCGGCACCAACAGCTTTCACGGCTCTGCTTATCTTTACCGGCACAGCGATGCACAACAGGCGCGCGACCCTTTCACCCAGTATCCCGGCAACAATCCGGTGGGACCTGACATCCCGAACACTCTGTCCAATATTTTTGGGGGTTCGATTGGCGGCCCGATCATCAAGCAGAAGCTCTTCTTCTTCGCGGACTATCAAGGAACCCGCCAGAAGGTTGGAAACTCATTCAAGCTGACAGTGCCCACCGCGCTGGTGCACACGACTTGTACCGGAGTAGCAGGGAGTAACTGCGACCTGAGCGAGTACCTGCAAGGCGGTCAAGGACAGGCTTACGATCCCGCTTCAGGGCAGGTGAATGCAGACGGAGCAGCGACCGGCGTAGGCCGTGTCCCCTTCGTCAACAATCAGATTCCGAACGGACGGCTCTCGCCGGCAGCGATCAATCTGCTCAAGCTCATTCCCACCCCCAGCCTGCCCGGCGTGCAGAACAACTATGTTGCCGGCGGCTTTGGCGTATACAACTTCAACCAGGCCGATACGCGCATCGACTATCAATTGAAACCGACAGTTCATATCTTCGGCCGCTATGGCTACCTTGGCTCCAACCAGAGCTCTCCTGCCTCCCTAGGCGCCGTAGGTGGAAACGGTTTTGGTGTGGGTGGGTGGGCGGGCAGCGAAACAGGAGGCAACGATAGCCTGGCAGTCGGCACCGATTTAGCGGTTTCACCCAAGTTGGTTACCGATGTTCGATTTTCCTACTTTCGCTACGCCTTCGTCGAAGCGAAATACGATGGCGTCACCCCGCTGATGACGAACCTTGGATGGGCGGGTTTAAATACCGGCGCCCCGGGATCCGGGGGCGCTTCGCAGATCGAGATCGGGGACGGCGGCAGCAAGATCGGTGAGATGGCTTACCTCGGCTCCGGCAATAATGGCGCCAATCATTGCAACTGCCCGCTCAACATGACCGAGCAGGAGTATGCCTTTGTGAATGACTGGACCCGCGACATTGGCCGCCACTCGGTCAAATTCGGGGCTGAGATTCGTCACCTTCAAGAACTGCGTATTCCAAGCGATGTGAACCGCACCGGCCAACTGCAGTTTGCAGACGAACGCACTGCTACCGCCTCTGGTTCTACACCCGGCGGCCTCGGCATAGCCTCCCTCCTGTTCGGAGACGTCTCGTCGATGTCGCGATACTTCAGCACGTCCACCACCGCAACGGAGCACCAGTATCGGACCTTCTTCTATGTGCAAGACAACTGGAAGGTCTCACCCAAACTCACTTTGAATCTTGGGGCACGCTGGGAGATCTACTTTCCCGAGGCCGTCAACGGCAAAGGAATGGGCGGGTTCTACGACCTGAAGACAAATACGGTCCGTGTCGCTGGGTACGGGAACATCGGAAACAATCTGAATATTCAAAATAACTTCACTTATATTGCGCCGCGGGTTGGCTTTGCCTATCAGTTACTGCCCAGGACGGTGGTCCGCGGCGGTTACGGCCGGGCCTACGATCCTGGATTCTTCGGCGACATCTTCGGCCAATTGGTAACGCAGACCATTCCGGTTCTGCAAAACCAACAATTGAGCCAGCTTGACGGCGAAATCTACGATGTCGCGCGCAACCTCGATGGAACCGGCTATAACATCGCCACTGGACCGTCTGCTCCAAACAACGCCTACGTGATTCCCTCCAACGGCCAACTTCCGCTTCCGCCCGGAATTTCTCCGACCTCACGGCCAGATCGAATGAGAATCCCGGAAGTCGACGGATGGAACCTCACGCTTCAACAGCAGCTCGACGCAACCACCAGCTTTAGCCTAGCGTATGTTGGAAATAAATCGACGCACTCCATCCCCAACTCCACCTGGGGTGGAATCAATTGGAACGACTACACGGTGGTCGGTTTCGCCGAAGGTATTAGTCAGTGCCAACGTTCGGTCTTCTTCGCGCAGAACGGATATTGCGGTCCGGGGTACATCGGTTACTACGCGAACGAGGCGAATGCTCACTACAACTCGATGCAGGTCACCTTTGAAAAACGGTTCTCCAAGGGACTTCAGCTGAACTCAAGCTATGTGTGGTCAAAAGCGATCGGTGTAGCCAACGGTGGTTACTTCGAGATTGATCCGCACGCAAACTGGGGACACTTTGACTTTAACCGCACCAATGACTTCAAGCTCTTTGGAAATTATGCGGTGCCCGTTGGACGCGGGCAACAGTTCGGGTCCAGCATTCCGGGGTGGGCGAACGCCATCGTCGGTGGGCTGGCTTTGAATGGAAACATTCACTGGGCCAGCGGGCTTCCTTACACTCCTTCCTATGGGGAGTGCGGATCGGATGTAGACAACGGGCCTTGCCGGCCGAACCTGCTCCACACTTTTTCGCAGAGCGCGAGTGGGCTGAACGTCGCGACCCATTCCGCTACGTACTTTACTCCGGTCGGACCCTTGACCACCAATGGCCAAATCAGCGGTCCTTACCAACGGCCCCAGGTTGAACATTTCGGAGATATCCCCTACAACGGCTTCTGGGGCCCGGGACTCTATACGACCGACCTCGCGCTCAGCAAGGTCTTTAACCTGTACGAGAGCCTAAGTATGAAGCTCGAGGTACAGGCTCAGAACGCATTCAACCGTACAAACCTGGCCAACCCCAGTACCACCTGCGTTGATTGCGCAGGCAACGGCCAGATCACGGATATCCTCGGGGGAACTTTCGCCGGCATGCGTCAACTACAGTTCGTGGCTAGGTTCTCTTTCTAGCGTGAATATCTTGACTGAGCCGAGGGAAACTGCAGATCCGTCGGCTTGCCGAATTTCCTGTTGATCTTGGTGGCGTTGAGGGACTTCATGCGGTTTTCTCCTACGGAAAACCGCACACGCGGCTGTGTCTCGGAGCAGCGTGGCAGGAAATTTGGCTTCGCTCCTAATGAACAACCGGAGACGGGACATTGAGTAGTGCGTATCCCACTCAAGCCCAAAGACGGGGCTTGACTCCGATTTTCTGCCACGCTGTGCTAGAAAGGTCCGCGTGTGCGCCTTTCATTAAGGAAAGGCGCATGAAGTGTATCAACGCCACTGGCCTCCGCAGGAAATCGGGGCAAATGGGGCACCCCAACCTTCGTTGCCGGTGCAGGAGCCAGGGTTCATTGCTCCCTTGACTTGCCACAGGCAAGTCAGTTCCTCGGGATGACAAAGTAGGGGGCGGTGACTTTTGTTAGTAGCAGTCAGATCGGATGGACAGAAGCGGCCGATCGCTTCTACTCTACGTCGTCTTCGACTCCCTTGACCGGGTGGCGAAGAATTTGCTCCAGGCTCATGGGAGCAGGACTGTAGCTTTGTCCAAAGTGTTTGTCGATCTGATCCCGATAATTCATCCGCGGTCCAGGAAAGCCAATTAACTTCCAGCCGGCCATCCCAATATTGCCACCATGCAGTGGATCGCAAAACATACCTTCCACCGTATGCGCGCGCAATAGTTGAAAGAAGCGTGTCCCTTCGATCTTTTCCAGCCTCTGATCCTGCTGCTCAGATAAGAGTCCGGCAAAGTCAGCCCCCAGCAGCACGATACCGGCGCGATAGGACTGCTGCGGCGAATCTTTGCGCTGATAGCCATGTTCCGGAACCGATTCAATCCAGGGTCCCTTGGTATAGCGACGTGCATCTTTGCCGTAGGGGCTCGCAAGCTGGCGATCGATGTAAATGACCACTCCCGCCTCCGTCGCACCAGGACCGCTATCGTCCGTGGGGAAGATACGCTCGCAAGCCGCCTGAACGACCTGGGCTTCGGCCGCAGTAAAGAAACGCAAGGGCACCTTCACCCCATCTTCCGCTGGAGCGGGCATCAACTCTCCCACCAGCGAATACAGCACCAGGCCACCCAGGGCCTTCGCCGGAAGCACGATGAACTCACGCCGCTTCATGATCCCTCCTCTAAGCTAACGGGCCTGGCTTCTTCAGGTAGTGGTCAATCAAACCATCCGCCGCACGGTGACTCACGGCAACAATCGTGAGCGTCGGGTTGGCAGAAGAGTTTTGCGGGAACGACGACGAGCCCACGACAAACAGATTGGGCACCTTCCAATGTTGCAGCCAGGGGTTGACCACGCTTTGGCCTGGGGAGCTTCCCATGATCGCTCCTCCCTGGATGTGCGTGGTGATGTATTGGGCTGCGTTGTAGTGACGAAAAGCCCCGCCTTTCCTACCCGTGTCGATTTTGACTAACGTGGCGCCAGAGACCTGCGCAATGACCTCCAGAAGCCGAGAGCCTATTCGCTCTCCAAAAGCCATCTGGCGCATTTCGTAATCTGTCCAATCCAAAGTCAGCCGCAACAGAGGGTCGCCCCACTTGTCTGTGTAAGTGGGATCCAAGTCCATAAAGTTCTGCTTGTAGGCGAAATGCTCGCCTCTCATTTCAACGCCGGGACCAATCCTGTCCCAGTGGTTGATCGAAGCTTTTTTCCATTGCGAGCCCCAGTTGCGTGGGGCTTCGTCTTTCGGTATTCGACCAAACGAAGCAATCGGACCTTCACTGGCAGCCGCACCGCGCAGAAAGAGGCCACCACGCAAAAGTTTTTCTGGAGATTCCTCTTTGAGGTCGCCGTCAAAATCGGCAATGCCATATCCCACTGCACCCGATCCCATGAAGAGGTTCAGACGCTCTTTGAATACCAGCATCCCTGCTCCTCCACTGGTAACCTGATGGGTTAGATTCTTGCCCAGCGTTCCTTTGGCCGTGACCGGATTGTACGGTTCACCAATCTCCGATAAGAGCAACAGGCGGATGCTGTTAGGAGTCCATGCCGCGAGCACAACCACCTCAGCGGGTTGCATGGTTTCCTCGCCGTTTTCGTCCATGTACACAACGCCTTCGGCGTGCCCGTTGCGGTGAACGATCTTGCGCACCCAGCAGTTGTTACGCAAGGAGAAGTTACTTCGGCTGGTAAGGGCCGGCATGATCGTATTGGTCGGTTGCGCTTTGGCACCGATCATGCAGCCGTAGTTCGGGCAGTATCCGCAAAAGACGCAGCCGGGCCGGGATACTTTGTCGGGGTTGGTGTATGCCTGACTCAGGTTGGCCGCGGGCAGCGGGTACGGGTGGTAACCCACATCCATTGCCGCCTTATGAAAAAAGCCCATGGTGTAGGTCGCCGTCAAAGGCGGCGTAGGATACTCATGCTGACGAGGACCCTCAAAGATATTCCCTCCGTTGATAAGCTGCCCGCGCAAGTTACCCGCTTTGCCGCTAATCCCCATCAACTGTTCCGCGCGCCAGTAGTAATTCTCAAACTCGTCGTAAGTTACGCCCCAGTCCTGAACGGCCCAATCCGGCAACATTCGTGCCGCGCCATACTTCTCGCGCAGATGCGTGGCCAAGACAAAAAAGTCGGGGAGGTAGCGGTCGGAAATGCCACCCCAGTGTTCGGAGGTGCCTCCGGTTCCGGTTCCCGGCGTAAACGAACCATACTGGCGTATAGGAGCAGCTGGGTCTTTTAGAGAATGCCTATGCGTGATGGTCTGCTCAGCTGGATTTTGCACCAGGCCCACACGCCGCATGTTGATTTCGTCCATGCCGCTGGCATATTGAGAGAGGTTGCGGGCCGGACCGCGCTCGAGGACAGTTACTTGCAGAGATGTTCTGGTGGCTATTTCCTTGGCCATAACCAGGCCGCTCCACCCGCTGCCAATGACGACTACATCCGTGGATTTTAGGCGCTTCAACGCGATGTCTTCCTATCCGCGCTATCTCCAACGAAAGATGCGTAGAGAGATTACGAACGGCACGATCAGCCAGGCGATAAGTATACCTATCTGGGGAGTAAGTTGGCCCAGGTTTGTTCCCTGCAACATATTCCCGCGCAGTGCATCGATGGCTGCCGTCAGCGGAAGTGCCCGCACGACCGGTTGCACCACGGACGGAAAACGTGTCGCCGAAAAAAAGACCCCGGACAAAATCCACATGGGAAGCATAACCAGGTTCATCAGCCCCGAGGCTGCTTCCATCGTCGTTGCTCGCGAGGCCACGAGGAGGCCCAGAGCGGAAAATGCGAGCGAAGTAAGCACGCACAGCAATCCCAACTGCCACATTGACCCGCGAAACGGCACGCCAAAGACCAACCGCGCGAACCCCAGGAAGCCTACCACCTCGATCACCAGCATCGACAGCCGCGATAGGAGATACGACAACAGGTACTGCCAACGCGGCATGGGTGAAGCTACCAGGCGCTTAAGCAGTTTCTTTTGCCTGGACTCCACAATCGAAAAGCCCATGCCCCAGATCGCGGAGCCCATCAGGTTCATGCCCAGCAGCCCGGGCACGACAAAGTCGATGTAGCGCGCACCCGTCTCGTGCACCAGCTGATTCTCGGCATGAACGGCCTCATGACGTCCCGCTGCCGTCTGGATTGCGCGATCGGCCACCATGCGCGCCGTCCGTGAATCAGGATTGGTCTCATCGTATTTGTAGGACACGCCATCCGGGGTCTTGGTAACGAGCAGCAGAATGCTTCCTGTTGCCAGCGCCCGCGTGCCGTCTGCGTCGTTCATGGTCGCGGCCTTTAGACCTTTGTCGGAGTCCAGTGCCTGGGTAAGCTGCGGTGTCGTCGCGCCCACCTGGTAGACATCCGCCGGCCGATTGCGGAAGGCAATCCCCAACCCCACCGCGAGCAGAATGGGAAAAACGAAGATCCAGAAGATGGCCTCCGGCTCGCGCAGAAAGAGGCGAAAGCGCACCATCGTCAATTGATACAAGCTGCTCTGTTCGAGCTTACTCATCGCGCAAATTCCTTCCCGTCAGCCCTACAAAAACATCTTCAAGGGTCGCGGAGTGAGTACGAAACTCGCTCAGATGCAGACCCTGACCGGTCAAAGTGCCAAAGATGAGCGGTACCGCGGTATGCAGCTCACGCACCGAGAGCTGGTGCACTCCGGCATCGACGCGGTGCGACACTACTCCTTCGATTGCCGTGAGCAGCGCGGGGTCGACCAACCCATCTCCGGTCTCATGGCCAATGATGGCGAACTCGACGATATGTTCTCCACCGACAGAGGCGATCAGCTGCTGCGGACTGCCAAGCGCGATGATGCGCCCATGATCCATGATGGCTACCCGGTCGCACAGACGCTCTGCTTCATCCATATAGTGCGTGGTCAGGATGATGGTGCGCCCGGCCTGCTTGAGCCCGTCCACCAGGTCCCAAAGGTGGCGCCGCGCCTGGGGGTCGAGGCCGGTTGTCGGTTCGTCCAGGAACAACAACTCCGGATCGCCCACCAGAGCGCAAGCCATGGCAAGGCGCTGCTTTTGACCACCAGAGAGCGTACCCACACGAGCGTGGCGCTTCTCCTCCAGTTGCGCGGTCCGGACCGACTCCTCCACCGGAATGCCTCGATGGAAGAAGCTGCGGAAGAGCCGTAGCACCTCGTCCACCGTCAGTTTTTCGGGAAACTGGGTCTCTTGCAATTGAATGCCGATACGCTGGCGCAGCTCGTTCTCAGCGCTGGCCCAATTCAACCCCAGCAGCTCAACCGTCCCACTATCGGGACGGGTCAGCCCTTCGCAAATCTCAATGGTCGTCGTCTTGCCCGCGCCATTTGGGCCCAAGAGTCCGAAGCATTCTCCCCGCGTTACTTCGAGATCAAGGCCATCCACGGCCACCACATCGGCAAAGGATTTGCGCAGGCCGCGCAGCAGCAGCGATGGGCCGTTGGGCTGAGTTGGTAGTCCGTTAGACGGCACGGCGGTAGCTCCTGGATTGTTCGTAGCGTATGTTGTCGTTGTTGTTCCGCCGATTAACGGGCTGGCCGATTTGGCGGCATCTAGAACAGTATGTGCCACCGTGCAAAGCCTCACAATAGGAGATTGGAGGACTCGTGATCCGACGCTGCGAAGACCGCGACTTTGAATCCATTTGGGCCATCATTAATGATGGCGCGCAGGCTTATCGTGGGACCATCCCTGAAGATCGCTGGACAGAACCATATATGTCCCGGGAAAAACTTCGACATGAGATCGATGACGGTGTTGTGTTCTGGGGCTACCAGGACGCAGGAAATCTTCTAGGTGTGATGGGGCTTCAACAGGTCAGGGATGTGACTCTCATTCGCCACGCCTATGTTCGCACCAGCAACCAAAAACTTGGGGTTGGAGCACAGTTGCTTTCCCATTTGCGCCTGCTGACCGAAAGGCCGGTGCTGATAGGAACCTGGGCCGATGCCGTCTGGGCAATTCGCTTCTACGAGAAGCATGGCTTCCAGGTGGTTTCAACCTCGGAAAAAGTTCGGCTCCTCAAGAAGTATTGGAGTATTCCGGTCCGTCAGATTGAAACTTCTGTTGTCCTGGCGGATGCGAAGTGGCGGGAGCTAAGCGCCGGGGCGTGATGCAGCCTGGAGCATGGGAAGATAGTAGGCCGCGTCGGGAACGCGCAGACCTGGCACTTTGGCCTCGTCGTCCCAATGGCGCAGCGCGATGGCCGCCTTTGCGAACGGATTGCGCAGGAACTCTGCAGCTTGCTCATCATTCATCGGCCCACCTTGCAAAGCGAGGCTTTCCAGCGATGACGGGGGAGAGCTGCTGCAGATACGCGGGATCTTGCCAACAAAGGAATCGCTTGGCCGGGACGTGAAGAAGGATCGGCACCGTAACGTCGTCTCCAAACCAGCGGGAGAGATATTTGGCCGCGACCTCCTCGTGCATGCCGTCGAGGCCACGATGGGCGATTTCTTCGTCGAGCCCGTGCAGCATGTGGCCGATGTCGTGCAACAGCGCAGCGGAAATGGCAGCCGGGCCGGCTGCGGCCAGTTCGGCGGAGTGGGCTGCCTGCAGGCTGTGCTCCAGAATGGAGACTGGCTCTCCAAAGTATGCGCTCCCTCCCTTGGCATTGAGCAGATCGATCAGGCTCTCAATCTTTGCGGTCGTCACGGTGCGAACTCCTTTTTCGTGAGAGTACCGCGAGCGAGCTATAGAGTCCATCCGCATCCAGGTAGCAGCCCTGCAAGTGGGCAAATCGCCCCTTCTCCCTCGGCGCGGCCATGAAGGATGCGGGTGTTATCGAAGAGAACCAGATCGCCGGGCTGCAGCCGGTAGACTACGGATCGTGCTGGATCGCTGAACAGGCCAGCAAGCTGCGGTAGGCCGCGTAATACTTTTTCAGCAAAGGACCCTTGAGGGGCAGCGGCGCGATGGAGCGATCATCGTAATGGATGGCGCGGAATTGGTCGCGCGTGTCCACCTCAAGCATGGTTCGCTCGACAGCAAGCTCCACGCTCGGCATCTTGGAAGCGATACAAGATCGGCGTCTGACAAAGAGTGGAAAAAGCGTTGGCATCATGGGCGCGCATGCGCTCGGCAGCGGCCATTCCGTCGACAAAAATACTTTCACCGCCGCGACCCGCGGCTGAGAGGCAATGCAACAACTGGAAGCCGGGCACCGGATCACGATATGAATTGTCAGTGTGGGCCGGCGAGGCAACAACATCGCGATCATCGAAGATGCGGCCATGGTTATTCTCGCGAACGAAGCCGATCTGCGCGGAAACCTGCAGCACGGCAGCGTCTTCTACGGGAACTTCGCTCAGGAAAGCCAATCCGTCGCGTCCCACATAATAGAGCCAGTCTTCTCGGATAGATGGATCCGCTACCCAGTCCGCGTAAGTGGACCGGGCAAAGCGCGTAGCCGGCTGGCCCATCCACGGCAGGCGCGTGGGTCGTGCGCTCAAGCGCAGGGAGCGGTCATATGCGCGCAGCCAGTGGAGAGAAAAGACGCCGGTTTCGCCGTCATCCCAACTCAGGGTGATGTGCTCTGGCGGCCAAAGCTCAGCGGAGTGCAGCCGTGGTTCGAGCGGGAGATCGACCAGGCTTATCAGGCGCTGACCGGTTTGGGGATCGCGATGGGCGGGGGCGTTGTCTCGCAGCCACAGCGAACTGTAGACGCTGTAACTTGAATTCTGCCAGCTGATTGTCAGCTCGGCCGGCGTGCATTTTGCCTCGGCGACATCGATATCTGCTGCTTTGGCAGTCATTGTCCCTCCGCAGGGCGCAGCAAACCAATCGCGAGGGCGCGCCGGTGCTGCTGCCACAGAGCGAGCCCGCCAACAACACTAGTAAGCCCCGCGACGCCAGCCAGTACGAGAAACATCGTCTGCCACCCATACGCGACCGCCAAATGCGCCATCGCATTGCCGGAGAGAATGCCCGCGAGGTAGCCGAAGCCGTCGATCATTCCAGAGGCCGTGGCACTCCCTTCCTTTCCACCAAAGTCGAGGGCCATCGCACCCGCAAGATAAGAGTAGGGCCCGAGCAGGCAGAAGGCGACCGTGGCCACCAGAGCGAGGGGCACAAACCGCGGTGCGTGCATGGTTACCTCCGCTAGACCCAGTAGCGCCACGACAGTAAAGCAGAGCCCGCCAAAGAGAATGCGGCTCCGGCCTTCGGGGCCAAGGTGATCGCTGAGGAAGCCTGCGGCCAGGACAGACAGGCCGCCGAAGAAGGGAAAGAGAGCGCTGCCGCTGGCGGCCTGCGCGCCGGTCATGCCGGCCATCTGTGTGAAGTATGTCGGTATCCAGAGATTGAAGGTTTCGCGCAGTAGCGTGGTCCCGAGAGAAAGGCCGCAGACCAGCCAGAAAGCGTAGGAGCTCGAGCAAGATCCGAAAGATCGCAAGCCATGCCTGGCCGCGTGGCCGCCGCGCTCGCATCGGAAAAAAGGTTAAGCGGGTTCTCCTCGGGAGGAGGCAGGTGGTACGACTGAGGAGAGTCTCGCAGAAAAATTAGATTGCATAAAAGAATCACGCTGAGCAGACCAGCGCCAGCAGCGAAGACACCTCTCCAACCGAAACCATGCGCCAGCAGGAGCGACATAATGGCGCGGGAGATGGCATCTCCGAAAAGGTAACTGAGACTGAGCACTGCCATGACGCTGCCATAGGCGGTGTAGGAAAACCAGCGCGAAGTGACCTTAACCAGCCCGGCCCATCCCAGAGATTGCACCAGGCGGTTGCCCAACCAGGCAAGGGTGAAGACGGGAAATCCGCCGCCCAGCATAAAGAGCACGGTGAACAGAATCGACCCGAACATGCCGCCGAGGAAGTTGCGCCGGCCCCCAAAGCGATCCGCCAGGCCGCCGCTGGGAAACTTGCCGATGGCGTAGACCAGCACCCCGAGCGAAGCGATCGAGCCAAGCCGTATCTGGGCGACGTTTGCGGGTGTGCCTTTGCGCACTTCCTCGGCAATGATCAGGGGCAAGGCGACGGAATAATCGGAACGGCAGAAGTAATAACCACCATACCCGAGGAAGAGCAAAGAGACGGTGAGCACATGCCATCGTGTGAGACGCCGGGGCGAGGAGGCGGGCATGCACCGGCTTCATTTCGGGCGCTCTCCGCTCGGCGATTCTGTGCTCAATCTCGTCCAGGAGCGGCAGCGTGTGGGCAACGGTTTCCGCGGTGTAGTGTGCTCCCGCCGCACGCAGCTCCTGCTCGGCACAAGCGAGAAGTTTTTTCTGTTCGCCGGGATCGAGCTGGAACCAATCGGCTTCCGATAATCCGACCGTGTTGCCGCTACGGGTGACGCCGATGGTCCACATACCAGCATTCCGGCCTTCTTCTATATCCGACTCCGTATCGCCAATCTTCACGCAGGAGGAAAGTGGGTAGATGCGGAGCTCCATTGCCAGCCGATAACACATCCAGGGAAAGGGCCGGCCTCCACCGGCATCTTCAGGCGCCAGGGAGCGGTCCGTACGATAGCCTTGCTCGGCTGCGAGCGCTTCCAACCGGTCCAGCATGGGGCGGGTGTAGCCGGTAGTGCCCGCGATCTTCATGCCCCGTGCGCGCATCGCTGCCACCGCGTCCACTACGCCTGAAATCACGGTTGCGTAGCCGGACAGCACTTCCATCATTTGCGGCTCGAAGTTGGCATAGATTTCGTCGACATCGCGCTCTTGCGGCACGGCATTGCGCAGCGCCCGCCATTGTTGTTTCACTTCTGGTTCTTCGAGCAACTTGCGGACGTGGTCCTTCTTAGCCAGCCCCATGTATCGACGAACCAGCGGGCGAGGGACTCTGATGCCAAATTGATCGAAGATATTTTCCAGAGCCTGCACGGGCGCGATGCTTCCGTGATCGACGGCGGTTCCCGCCCAGTCGAGAAAGATGGCAGGGATTTTGTGGCTAGGCATGGATAAATCCTAAGTCGCGCATCGACTGCTCGGCCACCCCAAAGGACAACGTCATACCGGAGCCTCCCGGGCGAAGCCACAATCCTGACCCCTTCTTCCGGCTGCATCACGACCAGTGGCTTCTCGGGATGCTTGGCATAAACGCCGTACCAGCGCTCGGCAATCGTCAGATCCGGAGCGCGAAGGAACTGCCTTGTGTAGCGAAGGATGATCTCGTCGATCTCTTCTTTGTTGAAAATGTCTACGGCCAGCGAGTATTCGTGCGAGTCGCCGAGGGTGAGTGCTCCATCCGCAGTTTGCGATACCAGCGCGTGAATTCCCCAGCGGTCGTACTCGGGGGTCTCTTCGGCGATGCGCCGGCTGAGCGCCGGGAGCGCGCTGCAAACCTGAAAAGCTGGATAGAAGCGCAGCGTGAGCCCGGCCGCCAGCGAAGGACCGAGTTGCCATCCATGGGGCTGCGGGGCGGTGCGCATCATCTGCAGTTTGCATCGGGTCAGACCACTCGCGGCATAGTGCTGCGGATAGAGGGTTTCGAAATCGTCGCCGCTGCAAACAATCACGGTTTCCGCTTGCCAGCGCCTGTTGCCGGTATGCAAGACGGGCGGTTCGATCGCGGTCACCGCGGTTCCAAAGACGAACTGGACGTTGTATTGCTCCGCGAGAAAGCCGGGCAACGACTGGATAATCTGACGGGGATCGATCGGTGAGCTCCGTGCCACTCCATAGCCCACCAGCAGAGCCCATCGGGCTGGACGGCGTGCGAGCGCTCAAGCACCTCGCGGGGCTTCAGCCATGAGCATTCGTAGCCCAACTTTGGGCCGAGCTCGGCGAACTCCTCCGCCACCGCCGCTTCATCCGCACGATAGGCAACGTGAAGCGATCCCGTTTCTCGACGAGGCAGCTTGGCTTGGTCCAGGATTTCCAACCACAATTCGCGGCTGCGCAAAGAGAGTGCAAGCATGGTCCCGGCGGGCTGGCCGATGGGCCACACCATGCCGAAATTGCGCACGGAAGCGCCGGCCGCCCGCGGATTTTTCTCCAGGACGACCACGGATTTACCGGCTTTCGCTGCTACGTAGGCGTGAGCCAGCCCCAGGATTCCCGCGCCTACGATCGCAACATCCGCTTTGGGATGCGACATCGAGAATCAAACTCCTGCGTTTCGAGGAATGCCGGGTTCGAGGATAGCAGGTTCCGGATGTCGAATAGGATCGGCAACATCACCCTCAGCCGCAGCCTAACCAGCAGTTGTTAAGCGCCGATAAATTAAAGCGCTCGTCAACCTAAGGCTAGTGCGGCCACTCCGCCGGCAATAAGCACTGAGCCAATAATGCGACGAACGATTTGGCCTTCCTTTAGGAGTCTGGCTCCAAAATACATGCCGATCATCATTGACATTTCCCGCATGGGAGCTACATGGCTGATGGGGGCCAGCCTCATTGCGAAGAGCACCAAAACGTATCCGAGCGGTGTCAGCACACCGATTCCTGATGCTTCTTTCCAGCATTGGATATATTCCGGCCAGAGAGCAGAACGACGGCGGTACGCTCCGCCAGAAAGGACGACGGTGCGAAACAGGTTGCCGGCGTAATCCACCAGAAAGGGCGAGATCAGAAGCGCCTTGACCGAGTAACCATCGACCAGTGTGTAGCACGCGATCATAGAACCGGTCGCGACACCCCAGAACAATCCCCTTGTGGTTATGCGTCTGGCGAAGAGCGGCAAGCCCACCGGAGGAAACCAAAATTCCAAAGGTGATCAGGACCGCGCCCGCTCCGGCCAGCAGCGAGGGATGCTCATGCAGCAGCAGAACCGCACCGCAAAACGACAGCAGTGGACCCGTTCCCCGTGCCAGCGGATACACCACGGTGAGATCGCCCGCCCTGTACCCACGAAGAAGGCTCTCCGTATACAGCAGATGCAGAACGCCGGTCGCCAGCAGAAAGAGGGCTGCCCGCAGGCCGAGACTCGACCATGCCTTGGTCAAGACCCAGACCGCGATGGGCGCAAACAACAACGCTTCGGTGGTCGAAGAAAACCAGATGAGATGCTTGCTATGGGCTGCCCGCTTGGCCAGAAAATTCCATGTGGCGTGGGCGATAGATGCAAATGTGACGAGAAGAAATGCTGTAAGTGACAAGATCTGCTCCCAGAGACACAAAGTCGCTTTCGACTTTTCCCTCTGGGATTTTTGCCCTTGGGTGCGGACCGTCCGGTCCTTTGTGGCGCTCGGACCGGTCCAGGAAGGACCGGAACCCTAGCCACCTCATTCCATCGACAACTCCAGTCTAAGCAACTACCCCTACGCGCCGCAACCGGCTTGGTGGGCCCACCTAGACGTTCTTTTTGCGCGGTTGCCGTAAAATAGCGATGAGAGCGGTTTCTGTAAGGAGAGTGCAACGTGGCGCAACTGATGAGAACTTCAAATCCTGTACTGGGCGAAAAAGCTTTTGGGGGCTTCGCACGACAGCTTGGCGAAGGAATGACCGTCCAGGGTACGGTTAATAAGACAGGACTTCTTCTCCTTTGCGCGATGGCATCGGCGGCATGGACATGGCACCTGGCGATGCAACAGTCGGCTGTCGCCGCAGTGCCTTGGCTGTGGATTGGGACCATCGGTGGATTTGTCTGCGCGCTGGTTACGGTTTTCAAGAAGGAATGGTCTGCCGTGACCGCTCCTGCATATGCGCTCTTCGAGGGGCTGGCGCTGGGCGGCATCTCGGCGGTTCTTGAGGTGCGCTTCCCCGGATTGCCATCCAATCGGTGAGTCTGACCTTTGGTACCTTGCTCGTTCTGCTGCTTGCGTATCGCTCTGGGCTGATCCCGGTAACCCAGAATTTCCGGCTGGGCATCGTTGCCGCCACCGGAGCCATCATGCTGTTCTACCTGCTGCAGTTTGTGCTCGGCTTTTTTGGCGTTCACTTTACTGCTATCAACGGCTCGGGGCCCATCGGTATTGGTTTTAGCCTGATCATCGTAGGCATCGCTGCGCTCAACTTGGTACTCGATTTCGACTTTATCGAGAATGGCGCGCGCATGGGCGCTCCAAAGTACATGGAGTGGTACGGCGCATTTGGGCTGATGGTCACGCTCGTCTGGCTGTACCTTGAGATCCTCAGGCTGCTTACCAAACTTCGCGGGCGCGACTAGGTCCGGTCGAGGTTGCGATAGAAACATCCGGCTATGTTCTCGTTTACGTCGCTTTGCAGCGGCGGGAGCTTGCTATATGGGGAGTTACTCAGCGCGCTCATGCGCGCCAGGTAGTCCTTGTACCCGTTGGACTGCAGAGACTTGAGCGAGGCCACGGTAAGTCGCTGCTGCATCGCGGCCAGGGTCAGGCCGGCCTTCTTGCCTTCCTCCACCTTGCCGGTCAATTCCTCAATGTAGTTGCGCAGGTTGATCATCTCCGTGCGGCCCGTTTGCAGCGCGGCGTGACCGGGCAGGATGGTGTTAAAGTCGGCGGAGCCTATCGAGTCAATTGTCCCCGGCCACAAGCGAGGGAAGCCGTCCGCAATGTTGGGCAGAAAACCGTGGATCACATCCCCGGTGGCGACTACGCGCTCTTGCGGGCAATAGGCAACTACGTCTCCTTCGGTGTGTGCATGACCGTGAAAGTCGATGTGCAGGTCGTATGCGGGATCTCGCAGTAAGTACGACTTGTCGAAGGTGATGGTGGGCAACTCGAGGGTGTAATCCTTGAGCTCAGCTTGGTAGGCCTGGAGCTGTCCGATCTGGTCGGCGCAGAAGGCTTTTTCCGCAGAGGATGTTGCATGGGCGGCCTGGTTGCGCAGGGCGTCGATTTGTCGCGGCACTTCGCCCACCGAAGCCTTCATGCGAGCGACCGCCATGCTCGACATCAACTGCTTGGTGGCAGCGCTGGCAATAAAGTCGACTTTTTCACCGGTTTGACGATAAGCATGATCGCCTTGCGTGTGGTCCCAGTGAAAGTGCGTGTTGATCACGTAGCGCACAGGCTTGGTCGTCACTTCCCGCTTCATCTGGCCTATCAGAGACGCGGCAGCCGATGGCTTGGAGTGTGCGTCGACTACGACTATGTCCTTCGAGCGGACGAATATGGCGGCGTTGCAATTCAACATGGCCTGAGGACGGGCGCGCGCGAAGTAAACACCGTCGGCAACTTTCTGAATGTCGAAGAGGTTTGGGCCGGAGTTGGGAGCCGCCGAGCGGGCCCAGGCGGCTCGATGCCACGCGAGTTCCAGAATCGAGGCCCCAGCCAGGGTGCCCCCCATCAGGACACGAAGAAAGTCGCGGCGTGACGTGGGTCCGCTAACGACATGGTTATGCGAATGGGGGTGACGGTGATTATGGCTGTGATCGGTCGAGTGCTTCTCCATGCTTCGGTGTCCTTCGAGCGATTGCGATAGCCCATCTTATAGTCGCCCCGTCCGCAGCGAAGCGGAAAATGGTTGGGGGATCGGCTCGAAGTCCAATATTGACAACGCTCTAAGCATTATGAAAGTATCCCGGACGACTCATAGTCGCGCGATTGAGGGATCCCGAATATCGGGCACAAGGAGACTGCTTCCATGAAGAAACTAGCGATCAGTGCAGGTTGTTTGTTGGCATCGCTGAGCATTTTTGCCCAAGGCCCGCAGACTTATAAGGGCGAAATCATTGACAGCCAATGCGCCGCTTTAGGCGGCCACCAGATCATGGAGAAGAAGGGCGAAAGCCCGAAGGACTGCACTACGCGCTGCGTCAACATGGGCGGCAAGTACACGCTGTTCGATCCCGCAACCAAGACCGCCTATCAACTCGACGATCAGAAAAAGAGCGCCGCATTCGCTGGGGCGAAGGTGTCGGTGACCGGCACGCTGAACCCGGCGACCAAGACGATCCACGTGGCCAACATCAAGGCTGGCTCGTAGAGCATTTTCACCAGCGGCTTTTCTTGAAAGAAAGCCGCTTGGCGACTTTTTAGACAGATTGCTTCACGTGCGAAGCGCCTGCCTGGAGTAGACGCTTCTCCAACTCGGGCTGCGAATTTTCCGGCGCGTCCACCACCCCTACCAGTATCTTCCCATTCCAAATCTCAGGATCTGTAATCACGCCTTTGAAATTGGGCAGCCCTGCGCCGACAAGCAGAACTACGAGCGTGGTGAGGATGGCCCCAAGCATGATCATCTCGTAGACAATGATCCCGTTGGTCCACGCGGGCGTGAGCGACATGCCACCGGTGAATATCGGATAGGACTTTTGCGAGAGCGTGGTGAGCAAGTAGCCACAGGTGCCGCCCACCACGGCGCCCAGCACCGCCCATCGATAGGGGATGCCGGTGGCGTGCTCGTCGGTAAATTCGTAGCCCTCGTAGGGCTCGCCCGAGATCACGACAATCTGGCGCGGGTCTAATTTGAGGTGGGAGCTGGAGGCGCGCAAGGAATCCAGTGCGCGCTGGGCGGCATCGGGATCAGAGTAGAGCGCATAGAGAGCCTTCATTCAGCCACGTCCGTGGGCAGAGGCCCGGGCATTGCTAGACCGTCACGCTTACCATGGCGCTTCGCTTCGGCCTTGGGGGATGTTCGAACTCTGAAGTGGGGCTGCAGACCAACCTTCAATTCCCAGATGGAAATCATGGGCACGAATTTCGAAAACAGTAGGTACAGCAGGAGCATGAAGCCGAAGCTCGATGCCATCAGTGTGTCCTCGACCCAGGTGGGCCGGTAAGTACCCCAGGAGTAGGGTAGAAACTTGCGCTCGAGCGACGGCACGACGATGAGAAAGCGCTCTAGCCACATCCCCACGACCACGGTGAAGGAGGCAATCGCGGTTCCGGTGATAGTGCGCAGGCGCTTGATGGCCAGGATGGGCACGGGGATGATGAAGTTGCAAAAAACCATGATCCAGAAGAGCGGCGCAAACTGCTTGCGAATGCTCTCCCAGAAAACAGCCATCTCCGGTGGGGAGTTGCCATACCAGGCGGTGAGCCGCTCGGCGAAGGTGAAGTAGAACCAGAGCAGGCTCATGGTCAGCAGCAGCTTGCCCAGGTTCTCGAAGTGGATCGGCTCCAGATAGTCCTCCAGGTGCAGGAGCTTGCGCAGCAACGCCATGGCCAGGATCAAGGCGGCGATACCGCTGAAGATCGCGCCGGTAACAAAGTAGGGGCCAAAGATCGATGAGTGCCACATGGGCACCGGGGTCATAGCGAAGTCCCAGGAGACGATGGTGTGCACTGAGACGGCGACCGGAATGATGACGATGGCCATGATGTGCATGGCGATTTCCAGGCGTTGCCATTGGCGCTGTGTCCCCTGCCAGCCCAGTGCTAACACGCGATAGATCTTCTTGCGCAACCCGGTAGAGGCGTCGCGGACGGCGGCGAAATCCGGGATGGCGGGGAGATAAAGAAACGTAGTACTGCCGGTGAGATAGGTGGAGATGGCGAAGAAGTCCCACGCCAGCGGAGAGCGGAAATTGGGCCAGATATGACGCTGGTTGGGATAAGGGATCATCCAGAAAGCGAGCCAGGGGCGGCCGATGTGGCAGAGCGGGATGATGGCGCCGATCAAAACCGCGAAGACGGTGATGGCCTCCGCACAACGCGTGACCGGACGGCGCCAGGTGGCATTGGTGAGACGCAAAATTGCAGAGATCAGCGTGCCCGCATGGCTAATGCCGATCCAGAAGACGAAATTGGTGATGTCGAAACCCCAGAAGACGGGGGAGTTGAGACCCCACACCCCGATGCCGGCATAAAGCTGATAACCAAATGCGGCCACCCCGGCGAGCAGCAGGCTGGTGGCGAACGCCACGGCGACCCAGTACTTGCCGCTACTGTGAAACAACGGCCGCAGCAGGTCGTGCTCGATTTGTTCAGCCGTTTTTTGCATCTTGCCAGGTGCCTCGTTCGAGATAGGTCACGTTGGGCTTGGTGCCCAGTTCGCCCAACAGCTTGGTGCCGCGATTAGAGCTGGACAGACGCGCGACTTCGCTGTTGGGATCGTTCAGGTCACCGAAGACCAGGGCCTTCGACGCGCACGACTGCGCGCAGGCCGTGGTGAATTCGCCGTCCTTCAGTTCGCGCTTCTCTGCTTCCGCCTGAATCTCGGCGGCCTTGATGCGTTGTACGCAGAAGGTGCACTTCTCCATGATGCCAACGCTGCGCACGGAGACATCGGGATTCAGTTGCAGCTGCAGTGGCATATCCCACTCGGGGTTGAAGTAATTAAAGAAGCGCACGTTATATGGGCAGGCGTTGGCGCAAAAGCGAGTCCCGATGCAACGGTTATAGACCTGGGCGTTGAGCCCTTCGGGCGTGTGATAGCTGGCGTAAGTGGGGCAGACGGGCTCGCAAGGCGCTTCGTCACATTGCTGGCAGAGGACGGGCTGGAAGCGGACTTTGGGATTCGGAAAATCGCCTTCCCAGTAACGCTCCACACGAATCCAGTGTTTGGCGCGGCCGCGTGCAGCTTGGTCTGCTCCCGCGGTGGGGATGTTGTTTTCCGCATGACAGGCGACCACGCAGGCTTCGCATCCGGTACAGCGGTCAAGATCGACTACCAGTCCCCACTTGTGCGACATGTAGCTTTGCCCGCCCTTCTCACCTAGGTCTAGTCCGTTAGAACCGCTGAAGCCCAGGACTACATCCTGGGAAATTCTCACCAATTCTGGCAACGCGGCAAACCAGGATTGGGTCGCATTTCCCAGCCAACCTCATTGCGGCCCCGCTGAGGCCGTGCCCTTCTTCCAGAGAGTCTTTGCATTAAGCCCGTACCTTTCTGAGCCTTTAGCATCAGCGCCTTTCCTCCTCGTGTGGGAAGCCGCTCATTCCACCCGCGAACAATATCAGCTTGGCCTGCTCGGGTCCGCCTGCACGGGTAAGTTTCACACGTGTCGCGGCCCAGGCGAGCGATCCGGTTTCGTGCTCCGCGAGGGGCGCGAGAATGGAAAGCGGGTTCGTGCCGCGGCCGCTGGCGAAGCGGGTGAAATTTTCATGGCCCTGGCCGACCGGCATGGCAACCATGTCAGGTGCGATACCAGGAGAGAGGACCGCGGCGGCGCGCACACTTCCCTGCGGCGATGCGATTTCCACCAGATCGCCATGACCAATGCCCAAACGCTCTCCGGTCTTGGGATGGATCTCCACCCAACTGGACCACATGGCCGAAGTGAGCACGTCGGGCAGCTCCTGCAGCCAGGGCAGATGGGCCAGCGAACCATCGCCCAACGCCTGCGAAGCGTAGGGAAGAAAATAGAATGGGAAGTCCCCCGCGGCACCGGCAAATTCCGGCGCCGTCATCGCCATCAGCCGCATGCTTAGGCGCCGCCGATGGAGGCGATGGGGCGGCAGCGTGAGCCGCCGATGGCGACGCTCCACCAGCCGCCCTGCGTCTGTGCAGCATCCCAAAAATCGTCGTCTGTCTTGGCGTCGATGGAGCCACGCCACGGGCGCGCAGAGGAACGAAGGCGGCGCGCAGCATGGCGTCGTAGGTCGCAAAGGGAAGAGCCTTGGCGACATCGCCGCCAAGTTGATGCGCCAAGCCAAGCAGCACATCGGGCATGGAGCGGGTGTCGTGCAGGGGCAGAACGGCGGGCGGTGCGAGGCTGGCCACCGCCTGCAACGAGCCGGACTCGGGAAAGCTATCGAGCCAGGACTCGAGCGGCGCGTGATCGGGCAAAATCAGGTCTGCCTGCGCGCTGGTTTCGTCGATGAAGCTGCCGAAGCTGACGATATAAGGAATTTTTGCGAGAGCCTCGCGTATACTAGAGCGGGCGGCGCGGAGAAAATCGGATTGGCCTCATAGAGCAACAGCATCTGCGGCGCGTGCGGCTGGCCAGAAAGACCGGATTGCGCAAACGCCTTCAGACTGGCCAGGCTGGCCTGCATCTGCTGGCGCGGCTCTGCGCCGAGCATCGGGAGTGAAGCCCAATATCGGCCGCGCGGTCCACCAAGGATTCGAGGACATTGACGGCCAGCGCGTTGAACAAGCCGTTGGTGTGGGCGAGCGGCGGGCCGCCGACGATAGCAGCCGCTGATCCGCTTTGCGTGATCTCGTGCGCCAGCCGCTTGATTACGGCGGCAGGCACGCCGGTCTGCTTCTCGACCGCTTCGGGCGAGTAGTCCGGCAGGCCCGCGGACCAGCCGGCGATGAGCGAGCCGGCACGGGACGCTGCGCCCTGTGGCGCGAGCTTCTCAGCTCAGGATGACATGCGCGATGCCCAGCGCCAGCGCGCCTTCCATCCCAGGCCGGCAAGCAATCCACTCATCGGTGTTGGCGCCGGTCTGCGACATGCGCGATTCGACCTGCACGAATTTTGCGCGGCGGCCGGGACGGCCCTGGCGCATCACGCCGTAACCGATCGATTGCGCCACGGAAGAGTTCCAGGCGCCGAGGAAGTCAGCGCCGAAGGAGATTACGTAATCCGCGCGAGCGAGGTCGAACGTCGGCAAAGCAGCATGACCGAAGCTGAGCAGATTTGCCTGGCGCAATACGGCTTCATCGAAGGGTTGATACCAGATTGCCGGCGGCGCGCCGTAGGCTTTCAGGAAGCGCTCGATGAGTTCGTGGCGCTGTCCGCTCAAGGGCCGCGCCAAAAAGGCAAGAGCGTCGGTGGACTTCGATGATTGCAACGCAGCCAGATGCGCGGACAATTCCTTCAACGCATCGTCCCAGGTTATTTCCTGAAATTCGCCGGAGCCGCGCGGACCGGTGCGCTTGATGGGGTGAGTGATGCGATCCGGATGGTAGAGCACCTGCAAGCCTGCCTGGCCGCGGGCGCAAAGCTTTCCCTGATTGATAGGGTGCTGCGGATTGCCTTCCAGCTTTTTCGCCAGGCCCATCTTAATCAGCCCTTGCTGGCCATGACGCACCACTTCCGCCTCGCCCTGCATCACGCGCACCAGCAGGCCACAACCCGCGGAACAGAGAGTGCACACGCTGGGCTTCCAGGTGGCGATGCCAGGGATCAACTCTTCCTCGGGAACGAAACGGATCATCTGCTTCTCGGGCGCGCGACAGGCTTCGAGCGTTGCCATCACGCCAGAGAGAGCCGATATTTTGATGAAGTCTCGCCGTTCCATAAGGGTCAGTAGTGACAGGTCTCGCAATCGATCGAAACTTTTTTCTGGGTGTGGCAGTTGAGGCAAAAGCCCATGTTCAAATCAATTTTGCGCTCAGCCGTGGTTTGCTTCGTCAAGTCGCCGTGGCAGGAGGCGCAATCCACCCCAGCGCGGATGTGGGGCGCGTGATTAAAGCGCACGTGCGCCGATTCGCTGTAGTTGTAAACGCGCACCCAGGGAATCTCTTCGCCACGCGCCTTATAGGCGGCGATCTTCTTGATCTCGGGCCGGTCGGTGGCGATCGACGAGTGACATGTCATGCAGACATTCACGCCGGGAATGCGTGCTTCAGGCCCTTGATCGACGCCCACGTGACAGAAAGTGCATGGCAGCCCCTTGGCGAGATGCACGGTATGGGTATAAGCGATAGGCTGCACGGGATGTTCCGGATGGATGTCCAGAAAGTCTCTTACGGCAGCGGATGCGTCAGGATGCGCGGGTGTGAAAACACCCGTGGTCACGTATTGCGATGGCCCCGAGGCGTGTGTCGCCCGTGCAGGAAGCACGACTTCCACCAGCGCCCATGCGGAGACACCAGTCACTATGACTAACAAGCAAATTCGCCAACCCATCGGGATCCGCATAGAGGGTAAGTCTTAGGGCATCTTCACTTCCACTCTGCACAGGCAAGTGTGGCGAAGTGTTGTCTTTTCTTGCGTGGAACTGTGGATCGGCCTTAAAAATGCAGATGCTACACGACTGCTGACCAGTTGTAAATAATGAAGAGTAGAATGGCCCGCATTGCGGTTTTACTGGACGTGGCTGCTCGCCGTGCCCGCATCCCAAAGACGGACGGCCCTTTGTTGTTGGAGTCCGGAACCCGTCCAAACTCCGGGCCATGCTATGCGTCCGGAAGGAGTTGGTATGAGCAACGCACCAAAGAATCCTGGCCTGGACGGCCGCGCCCGCGAAAAGAGCGGACAGATCGATCACAAACATCCCACAACCAAGATCAAACACCTGCGCGAGCATTACGGCCAGCACTTTGCCCCTGATTGGGATGGCGAGCGCACTCTCGGTGAGCTACTCAAGGAAACCAAGTTCGAGTCGCTCAGCCAATACATTAAACATCACGGTCACCAACCTGTAAGCGAGAGCTAGGTATTTCACCTCGGAACTCCTGAACGTCGAGGCGCGGCTTACCAGCCGCGCCCGAAGTCAAGCGCAATCCGTTCATCCAGGATTAACGGATAAATCATCTGAGACTCAAGAGGTTGTGGAAGACTCCCCTCGTTCCCCAGATCGCGAGGAGAGAGTATGAATCGATTGCTGGCGTTAGCCATGGCAGTCTTACTGGGCCTACAGGGCCCCACTGCATTTGCCGCGGAGGGCGCGGGCGAGGGCAGCGATGAGAGAACCACAACCCCTATCAAACACCTGGTGGTAATTTTCGACGAAAATATCTCCTTCGACCATTATTTCGGAACCTATCCGAACGCGCTCAATCCTGCAGGCGAGCCGAAGTTCATGGCAGCAACCAATACGCCAAAGGTCAATGGATTCACGTCCGCTTTGCTGCACAATAATCCCAACTTGAATAAGGCCAACGGCAGCGGCGCCGCGAACCCTTTCCGGCTGGGCCGCAATCAAGCGTCGACCAATGACCAGGACAACGACTATTCGCCCGAACAGATGGCTTTTGACGGCGAAAAAATGGACCTGTTTCCGCTGAACACCGGCGCGTCCGGCAACGCACTGGGAAACCCGGTCGCCAATGAGCCGGCCGCCGTCAACACCAACGGCCTGGTAATGGCCTATTTTGACGGGAACACGGTCACCGGTCTGTGGAATTACGCCCAGAACTACGCGATGAGTGACAACTATTTCGAGACCACATTCGGCGACTCAACGCTGGGTGCGGTGAACCTGATCTCCGGGCAGACCAACGGTATCATCGACCTGATTAACGGCAATAGCGATGAGGTTGCCGGCGGCGCGGGCTCGACTACGTTGATTGGCGAGCCCGATCCGGAAAACGACGTCTGCTCAGACCCCACAGAAGACCTTGCTTATCTTGGGGGAAAGAATATCGGCAACCTGCTGAGCGCGCACCACGTAACCTGGGGTTGGTTTTCAGACGGCTTCGATTTGACCGTCACCAATCCGAACGGCACGTCGGGGTGCGATCGCAGCACCTCTTCGACCGTAACCGGCGTGATGGATGACAATGATTACAGCCCGCACCGCGAGCCGTTCCAATACTATCCTTCAACCGCCAATCCAACGCACATTCGGCCCGCCTCCGTGGCTGCCGTCGGCAAGGACGGCGATAAGACAAATCACCAATACGACCTTCATGATTTCGTCGATGCGGTCAACGCGGGAAATATGCCCGCCGTCAGCTTCCTGAAACCGCGCACCATCCAGAGCGGACACTCCGGGGAATCGGACCCACTGGATGAACAGGACTTTCTGGTGAACACGATCAACTTGATCGAGAAGTCGAAGTTCTGGGATTCCACCGCTATCGTTGTGACCTATGACGACTCCGATGGCTGGTACGACCACCAGGCAAGCCCCATCGTCAATTCATCCACCGGGGTCGCGGACTTCCTGAACGGCACTGGGGTTTGCGGAAACCAGGAACATATTCTGCCGGGCATCGATTCCTATAACGAGCATGCTAGTGCGCGTTGCGGTCACGGGCCCCGCTTGCCCCTGCTCATCATTTCACCTTGGGCGAAGACCAATTTCGTGGACCACACGCTGACCGACCAGACCTCGATTATTCGGTTCGTGGAAGACAACTGGCTGAAGGGAGAGCGCATCGGCCAGGGATCGTTTGACGAATTGGCCGGCTCGATGGAGAACATGTTCGATTTTGAGAATGTAGAGCGCGCACGGCAGTGTGAGCGCTTGATCCTCAATCCGCAAACTGGGCTGGTCGTCTCCAAGTAGCCTGGTCGTTTTGCTGGCAAGGGGGAACGCAGATTGCGATCCCCCAGCCCGCACCTTTGATTTCGTTTAGGACGAATGCCCGCCACGCGAAGAGAATTTCTGATCCAAGCCAGCCTCGCATCCCTGTCGCAGCTCTCCGGCGATGTGCGGGCTTCTGCGTCTCCACTCATATCCGGGGATAGCAGTGGGAACCACGGTGGGATGACCAAAGCACGGGTCACCGCACCACCGCTGATTCGACCTGCGAACCTGGAAGCATTTGTGGACCCTTTGCCGATTTTGCCTACGGCAAAACCAGTTGGAGCCCCGATCATGGGCCCGCCGAGTAATGCAGAAACGGCCGCCACGGCCTTTTATCGCATGGAGATGAGGGCCATATCCGCAAAAGTACACCGCGATGTACCGTCAACCACGTTCTGGGCGTATGGAAACGGATTTCCGGGGCCGACGATTGAAGCGCGCCGGGACCAGCCGATCTGCGTGCAGTGGGCCAACCAGTTGCCCGAACGGCATTTTCTCCCCATCGACTACAAGTTGTGCGGCGCGGAGCGCGACCATCCAGACGTGAGAACCGTGGTGCATCTGCACGGGGGCAGAGTGCCCGCGGAAAGCGATGGCTACCCCGAAAGCTGGTATCCGCCAGGAAAAGGCGCCAGCTATTCGTACCCGAACAAACAGGATGCGGCCATGTTGTGGTACCACGACCACGCCATGGGAATCGAACGGCTCAACATCTACGCCGGCCTCTTCGGCGCCTATCTGATTCGCGACAATGACGAAGATGCCTTGAATCTTCCGCAAGGGAAATATGAAATTCCTTTGTTGCTTTGTGACCGGATGCTGCGCCAGGATGGACAACTCTACTATCCCATTTCGCTTAACCCGGAAGGGCCCTGGGTTCCGGAGGTCTTTGGCGATTGCTTTCTGGTAAACGGCAAATTGCTTCCCTACCTTGAGGTCGAACCGCGACGGTATCGGTTTCGGATTCTGAATGCATCGAACGCGCGATTTTACCGGCTGACCATGGAGAACGGACTAAGTTTCCATCAGATTGGAACCGATCAAGGCTTGCTCAGCGAACCGGTCGAAGTGAAGCGGTTGCAGCTCGCCGGCGGGGAGCGCGCGGACGTAATCGTCGACTTCTCAGAAAGCGCAGGCCAACAGATCGTGCTGCGCAACGATATTTTGCCGCTGCTGCAGTTTCGAGTAGCAAAAGAACACGTGGCGGATACGAGTTCCCTGCCCCGGACACTGAGGAGATTCGTTCCGGCTCAGGAGAAGGACGCCGTGGTTACGCGTATCTTGACGTTGAATGAGTACGATAACGTCATCGGTAAACCGATGAGTATGCTCCTGAACGGAAGCAGGTGGCAGGAACCGGTGACAGAGACGCCGCGCCACGGAAGCGTAGAGATCTGGCAGCTAGTCAATCTGACCCCGGACACGCATCCCATCCATCTCCACCAGGTGCGGTTCCAGGTGCTCGACCGGCAGCCGATCCTTGTGTCTGCTTATTTGTCGTCAAAAGCGTTGAGCTTTCGCGGACCGGCCGTCGCGCCTGCGGCCAATGAGGCTGGCTGGAAAGATACAGTGCGAGTAGAGGCACGGGGCGTTACGCGGATCATTGTGCGTTTCGATGGCTATTCCGGCAGGTTTGTCTGGCATTGCCACACGTTGGAGCACGCCGCCAACGAGATGATGCGGCCTTACGAGATTATTTCCGCGTGAGCGCCACCTCTGGAACCACCAGAACGCTGGCCGAGGTAAGCTGGATGTTCCAGATAAGGCAAGGACGGATTGAAAGACACTCGACCAGCGAAGAGTTACCCTGCACGCGAGCTCAAGAAAATCGGCTGCTTGATCGTGCTTTCAATGATAGGTTGCAACAACACTGTGCCACCGCCTGCAGCTCCACATAGCAGCAACGCGGAGGCGCGTCCAAGCGCTCCGGAGTATCAGCCACGAGACAACTCAACGTATGCGGGGAACGATGAGCGTAGGCGCCGGCCGCGGCGCGGACGTCCGGAGGAGCAGGCGGCGCCGGGCGAATTCGACTTCTATCTGCTGAACCTTTCGTGGTCGCCGGAGTTCTGTGCGACGCACGGCGACAGTCCGGAGTGCGGACGTAACCTGGGGTTTGTGGTGCACGGATTGTGGCCGCAGGATACGAGTGGCGACTATCCACAGCATTGCAGTGATGCGCCCGGTCCCCCTGATCCGCAGGCCGACACGGATATCATGCCGACAGCGAGCCTGGTAGAGCACGAGTGGCAGACCCACGGCACATGCTCAGGACTGGGGGTCGATAATTACTTTGCCGCGATGCACAAGGCCTACGCGGCAGTGAAGATTCCAGCGAATATTGGCTTGGGTGGGGATGCCAATGGAGTCACTCCAGATGACCTGTTGGCGCGCTTTGCAGCGGCGAATCCCGGATATCCGGCGGGCAGTTTCGCGCTGAGCTGCGGCAACAACCGGCTGACCGCAGTGGAGATCTGTCTCAGCAAAGACCTGCGTCCCGAAGCCTGCCAGGGTGTGCGGTCGTGCCGGGCTAACGTGGTGAAGGTAACGCCGCGATAACGGGCTGCTTTAGGGTTGAGGGGAGGGTGGTACAGGAGCTGCGGGTGGAGGAGCAGGCTGAGAAGTGCTCGGCACCCCTCCCTGCTTAGCCAGCTTCTCGGCTTGTTTTCGCCTGTGATGACGCACCATGTCGGGCCAGAATTCGATGACTTCTGAGCCGACAATTGCCTGGGCCGTCACGGTGAATCCACGTCCGAGGGTGCCACCTACAGTTCGATCTGATTGCGGGTAGTACAGATTGGAAACGGCCGCGCCCATGAGATTGCCCAGGACGTTGGCATAATTCGGTCCCCAGGTGGCGTTATCCCGCTTGCACCACACGGTGCTGGTGGCGGCCCAGAGGAAACGGCTGGTGTAGCTGCCGGTGCCTTTTTGAAAATAACGCGGATCTTCCTTCATCAGGCTTGCCAGCACGGCGTTTCCCAGCAGATTCCCAGTGAAGTAATCGGTATAAGCGGCGCCGAACCGCTTGGCATAGCCTTGCATACCTTGTCCGTACTCAGGAAAGCTGTCGTCAGCCTGATCGATGCCAGCGCCAAAAGCTGAGAGCAGGAAGGGCCACGGATCAGTCGCGCTCTTGAAGAAGAGCTGATACTTTTGACCGGGGGTCAGAGGAATCGCGTCCTTGTTCGTGGTGGTGTTGAATGTTGCCATGACCCCGAAGACCCGTTGCTTCTCCTGCGCCTTAAGCTGCTCTGCCGCCTTCTGGCGTTGCGCTTCCTCCGGAGTTAGGGCCGGCGCACTTGGCGTGACTGGGGTTTGAGAGCCCGACTGCTGAGGCGCTGGGGGATTGCTGGAGGAAGAAGTCTGCTCTGTGCTCGACAACGGAGCGTCCGGCAAATTCAGCGTGACCTCGGTGTTTTGTGGCCTTGCCAGTGGGCCCGCAGATATCAAGAGCAAGGCTACAGATGCAGCCGGAAACCATCGATTTAAAGCCAATCGGCTACCTCAATCCTGCGCGTAGACCAATCGCCCAAACCGGCCAACATGGGCTGTCGCCTCTTACGAACATGCAACTCGTAGCTGCCGGGGCCTATCTGGAGTCGAGCCTCAACCTAAGAAACAGACGAGACAAAGCGCGAAAAAGCCTACATTTCGACACAAGCGCCGAGAGATGTTCGAGTCGCAGTGGATGCGCCCTGTGATCCGAATCGTGTGCTTGTGATCCAAACGCGCCGCGAGAGCGGTGGACGGTATCCACAACGATCCTCGCGCGTTTCTCCGATGCCGAAAACAGTCTTGACCCCATTCTATGGCAAAATCCCCGGCCGGGACCGGGAATCGAGAAACGCTTGTTGTATGAACAAACAAAGCTAGAGTGCCGCGAAGTGGGACGAAAGACGCCTTCGCAGGCAAGTATCAGTAACTAGTTGATTTCAATTGGGTCCTGACCATTTTCCACGGTGTTATTCAGAATCGCCATTCCACCTTGGCATAGGCACTACGCTTGATGAGCGTAGTTTTCGCACTTCCAGTGGTGTCGACGAATTCCTGGTGCCGGGCCCTTAGGAGATTCTGGATGCGGGAGCAGGCGCCGAGAACCGCCGATCCGGGGGCGGGTTCTCGATACCGATGACTGGCTGGGCAGCCAAAGGAGCGATTCGCAGTAATCACAAAATGTTGATTTATTGGCTCCTCAGGTAGGACTCGAACCTACAACCCTTCGGTTAACAGCCGAATGCTCTGCCATTGAGCTACTGAGGAGTGTCCAGGCGGGCAACTTCGCAACTGTCGTTGATTTTACCGCAAACTCCATCGCCCGCGTCAAAGCGGGCTGGTTGCGCAGCTAAATCCCACCCAAATCTTTGATCACGGCCTCTGCAGCACGCCTTCCGGAAGCTAGGGCGCCCTGGATGGAGGCCGTTTCGCGGTAGTCCCCACACATGTAGACGCCGCCTGTGCCGCCCACCCGCACCGGAGCTTGCTCCCACTCGGCGTGCCGTTGCTGAGGCAGCGCGCGAGCTAGAGTGTAGGCCCCGAGCAACTTCCATGAATCCACGGTGGGACCAAACCACTTTCCGATATGCAGGCGAACGGCCCGGTCCAGCCGCTTCAGTGCCACATCCTCCGCCGGCGCTTCGCCCACCACATTTGCGACTACCAGGTGCACGCCCGGGGGCGCATAGTCGGGCGAAACAGCACTCATCACCGCAACATGATTCACCGGCCCCGCTGCGCGCCCCTCCCCATTCAGCAAGATGATCGGCTCAGCCACCGCCACCTGCTGCGCGGCATAGTAAAACGCCGTCGTTTTGTTCCAAGCCCGCACCTCAGGGACGCTCCAGCCACCCACTCCCCCGAGCAGCCGGTTGCCGTCGTTGCCCGGGACCGCGAGCACCACGGCACGCGCCTCCTGCTGGTCCTTGCCTGCAATCTCCATTTGAAACGATCGCGTCTTGCGCGTTATTTTGCTCACGCGCGCACCGGTCAGGAGCGTTCCCGCCCGCAGCTTACGCGGCCAACTGCAACGGTATCTGTTGCATACCGGCCGCTGGAACTACGGCGTCGCCGAGGGAGAACAGGCGAAAGAGAAATTCGAAGAAGCGGCTTGAGGTCACCAGCTCACGCTCCAGAAACACGCCGGCAAAGAAGGGCTCAAAAAACTTGTCGATGATGTTGGCGCTGAATGGAAACGCCTGGAGATAGTCACGCGTGGTCTTCTCCGTACGGGCGAAGATCTCTTCCAAGGTGCCTCGCCGCACGCGCGCGCGCAACTTCGCTACACGCAGTTTGTCTGCCAGGGGCACGATCGGGTCGAGCAGCGAATCTGGCCGCGCCCATGGGATTGCGGAAGGGATCGGCGAAGCGATGAAACTTGCCGCCGTGCCACACCAGCGCACCGGGCTCGAAGGGCTTCAACTGCAAGGCACGGTAATCCAGCAACCGCTTCGCTTCCGGATAGGCGGTCAGCATTACCTGGAATCCGCGATCGAGGCGAAAGCCGTCCACCAGATCGGTGCGCACCCGCCCACCTGGCGCGTCACTCGCCTCCAGCAAGGTTACGGAAAGACCCGCAGCCTCGAGCGACAAGGCACAACTGAGACCCGCCAAGCCTGCTCCGATAATGGCTACCTCGGTCATCGCTTCCCTGCTTTCGACGGTACGGTTCCGTAGGGAGTGGGCTCAGCTTTAGTTACACGCTCGAAAGATACACTCATTGGGCGAGGTTAAAACGCTTTCGGCTTTTGCATCCGCAGTGGAGCGGAATGGTGTTGACAGGGGTGAAATGAAGGTGAGCTGATGGGAAGTAGGGCGGGAAAGCCTTGCGCACGAAGTGGGTACTCCCACCGATGTTGACCGGTGTGCGCAGCGAGTGAATCGAAGGTCAACGGGAAAGAGCAGTGGTATCCCACATCTCGACCGTCTTGTTCTTAGGGTTCCTATCTAGAACGGCTAACTGCTGACGCCTTGCCCTTGGCTACTGGTAGAGCATTACCGCTATCTTGTAGGTTGTGAAGCCCTGCCCCGGGTTGCCGCAGGCACCGACCGCGGCTTTATGGTACTTGCCGGTGGAGATTTTCTGCTCCAGCACGTCCGGTAAGCGGCCTAGATCCGTTCCTTCCCAACGCATGATGAACCAGGGTTTTGTGCCCTCCGGCCGAGCCGCTTTCCATCTCGCAGGTCTGACGAGCTTGCTGAGTCAGCCCCGCCGGCTGCAGCCCCCGCTGCTGCAGCAATTGCCCGATCTTTTGCTCAATCTGCTGCGGCCCGAGGTCCGCTACCGTGGAGGCAAAGTCCTCCACGGCGTAGTAGTTCCCTCCCCGCTTTACCATGCCCACACCGATGGTGTCCATGCGCGGATCGAGGATGTTGGCCCGATGAAGCGGCGAGTGCATCCACTCCTGATCCAGCGCCTGCGGGCTGGGCGCTAATGCGACATTCTCAGCGATCGCGCGAAAATGGGCGCCTGCAGCTCCGGCACGCGCGTCCAGATCCGGCTCGCCGGGATATTGGTGGGAAAGCGCCGCGGGCTGCTGCGCCATGAGCTGCGCGTGTTGGGCTGCGGCCTGGGCCAGCGCGGGATCCCACTTCAGAGGAGGCAATCCTTGCTGTGCCCGATCCGCATTGGCCAAGTCCATTACCTGCTGCTCGGCCGGTTGCTGCGCCAGAACCGGCAGAGCGGCCATTGTTCCCGCCAGCATCATCGTCGAAAGCCAGTGTTTTTTGCGCATCGCGTTCACACCCCATCGTATTCAACCCATCAACGGCCGGATAGTATGCGCGCTGATTACACCATGGTCACCCGCCCGATATGCGATCATGACCAACGATGGCCTTCGCTCGTACCCTCCGCCACCAGCCGCTAGGAGTTATCGGCATATTGCTCCTGGTGCTCTTCGTCGCGATTGCGGTGCTGGCGCCTGCCATCTCGCCCTACGATCCGGCCGCCATCGACCTCTATAATCGGCTCGCCCCGCCTTCGCACGCCCACTGGTTTGGCACCGATGAGCTGGGCCGCGACATCTTCTCCCGCATTCTCTCTGGAGCGCGGCTCTCACTGATGGTTGCCGTGAGCGTCGTAGGCGTCTCGCTTTCCCTGGGACTGGTTCTGGGCGGCTTGGCCGGCTTTTACGGCGGACGGGTGGATACCCTGCTCAACGTCTTTGTGATGAATGCCTTTCTTTCTTTCCCCGGCATTCTTCTGGCCATCGCCTTCGTGGCGTTCCTGGGTCCCGGGCTGCTTAACCTGGTCCTGGCTCTCGCCATTGGCGGTTGGGTGGGATACGCGCGCCTGGTGCGGGCCCAGGTACTGGCGGTGAAAGAGCGAGAGTTTGTGGAAGCAGCACGCGCGCTCGGGGCCTCTGATTTGCGCATCTTTACCCGCCACATCCTGCCCAATATCCTTCAACCCATCATCGTGCAGGCCGCGATCGGGATGGCAGGAGCGGTCCTGGCCGAAGCCACGCTCAGCTTTCTTGGTCTGGGGCTGCCGCCACCGGCGGCCAGCTGGGGTGGGATGAACAATACGGTACTGAGTCGAGGCCAGCAGGCTTTTACGTATTGCTGTTTTCTGAATGTCGACCTCTACGCGCAGGACACGTGGAAGGCGACGTCGAAAATCACGTTGACGTGGGAGTCGCGCGACGCACAATTCGAATCCGCTGAATCCGCATCTGGCAGTGGCGCGTATCCCGGCCGCTTTCGATGTGATCGCGCACGATGTCGACCAGCCGCTCGACGCGCTGATCCAAACGCGCCAGGGCAACCTCTTTCAATCGACACCGGCAGCGCTGTGGCAGCGCGCGCGGCCGTTGCATGGGAGGTCCGGCCGGGCACGGTGCTGCGCAGCGGATTTGGCCTCTTCAGCGATCTGCTGCCGGGGAGCGTGGCCGATCTGATCGCGGTGTATCTGCCTTATGTGAATGCGTTCCGGGGCGGTTTGCTGGGGGAAATTTGTGGGCGGGCCTGGGATTGCACTGGGCGTGCCGGGCAGCGCGGCGATGCGATGGCTGCGGCCAACCAGAGCTTCCTGAACAGCAATACGGAACCCAACCAGTAGCCACAGATGGTTTATGAATTGCTACAGTAGGGAGGTGCGTCAAGGTCAGACGTCACATTTCCGGTGTGCATTGCCGAAAAGGGAATTGAGGTCTAAGGGGTAGGATGTGTCTTACGCAACAAAAACTCCTTAGTCCGCAACTCCTTAATCGTATCCCTGAGCTTCGCGGCTTTCTCGAATTCGAAGCGCTTGGCGGCTTCGCGCATGTCGCTCTCGAGTTTGCCGATGTAGGTGTCCAGCTCGGCCTGGGTCTGGAATTCGGGAATGCCTTCGGATTCCCCGGCGGTGAGATCGGCGTAGTCGGCGGCGACGATGCCGGCCAGCGTCATAAGCAATACGCAACTGAACTAGTTAGCCACATAGACAT
>CAWCAZ010000037.1:0-10549 GCA_963793525.1 uncultured Acidobacteriaceae bacterium | reverse complement strand
TCTACAACAAAGCCGTGACCACCTTGAATGAGTTGTCGCAATTGGTGGATACCGTCGCCAATGGCAAGGGCTCGATCGGCAAGCTGGTGGCCGACGACACCTTGTACAACCACATCAACGATACCGTGGCCAAGCTGGACAGGATGACGGCCCAAGTCGACGAGGGGAAGGGTACGATCGGCAAGCTGCTGAAAGATGAGACGCTGGCCAACAACCTGAGCCAGTCCGTAGCCAGCGCCAACCAGCTGCTTGCCGACGTCAATGCCGGCAAGGGCGGCCTGGGCATGATTGCCAAGGATCCCCAGTTCGCCGCTAAGCTGCGTGACACCGTCGACAAGCTCGATTCGGTCTTGAACCGGGTGGACAGCGGTCAAGGGACCATTGGGCAGCTGGTTGTCAACCCTTCTCTTTACAACAACCTGGACCAGTCACTGACGGAGACGCGGGGGCTCGTTGCGGCCATCCGCGAGAATCCCAAGAAGTACCTGACCTTCCACGTGAAGATCTTCTGACCAAGTTGCACAATTTCACTCCACTAGGCAGCATATGAGGTCACACCAAATCGCCGTTGCCGTGTTTCTTTTTTCCGGATTGGCCCATGCACAAAGCAAGCCGGCCCCAGCACCCCCGGAACCCAAAGCCCCGCAAAGCTTCGACCTGACCGCCATCGACAAGACGGCCGATCCTTGCACCGACTTCTATCAGTACGCCTGCGGCAACTGGAAGAAAGCGAATCCAATCCCTCCAGACCAAGTCCGGTGGGGCCAGTTCGATGAGCTCAGACAGAGAAATGACTGGCTCCTCTATCGCGAGCTGGAAACCGCGGCGAATCCGGACGTGAAGAGAACTGCGCTGGAACAGAAATACGGTGACTTCTACGCGGCGTGCATGAATACCGAACTCGCCGACCAGAAGGGTGGAGCGGCGCTCAAGCCCGCGCTGGACAGTATCAACGCGCTCAGCGACAAGAAGCAGTTGGCCGGCCTGCTGGGTACGCTCGAAATGCCACATGGCATCAGCGGACTTTTCGCCTTCGGCGTTGGCCAGGACCAGAAGGACTCCACACGGCAAATCGCCCAAACCGGCCAGGGTGGTCTCAGCCTGCCGGACCGCGATTACTACCTGTCGCAGAGCCCTCGGCAGCAGAAGATTCGCGAGCAATACGTGGTTCACCTGACCCGGATGTTCCAGCTGGCCGGGGACTCGCCTGAGAAAGCCGCCAGCGAAGCCCAGAACGTGATGGCCATCGAAACCGCGTTGGCGCAAGGCTCCGTGAGCCGGACGGACCTGAGAGATCCGGCCAAACGCTACCACATGATGACGCTCGCGGATCTGAGCAAGCTAACCCCGGACTTCGACTGGCCGGCCTACCTGCACGGCATAAGCATGGGCTCCTTCGAGACCCTGAATGTGATGACCCCAGGCTTCTTCACTGCCATGAACGCGCAGATTGACGCCCAGAGCCTGGAAGCGTGGAAGAGCTACCTCCGGTGGCGCGCCCTGCACGACGCCGCTCCTTGGATGTCGCAGGCGTTTGTCCAGGAGAATTTCAATTTTTTCTCGGGCGAGCTGCTGGGGCAGAAAGAAATCGCTCCGCGGTGGAAGCGCTGCACCCGTGCTACCGACGAGGCGCTGGGGGAAGCTGTGGGGCAGGATTGGGTGAAGCAGTACTTCAGCCCGGAGAAAAAGGAAAACATGGTCAAACTGGTCACGGCGCTGGAAGCGGCGCTGGCTGAGGACATTCAAGAGCTGCCGTGGATGTCGGAGGCCACCAGGAAGAACGCGGAGGAAAAGCTGGCGCTGATCCGCAACAAGATCGGTTACCCGGAGCACTGGCGTGACTACTCGACCCTGGAGGTCAAGCGCGACGATCTGCTGGGGAATGTCGCCCGCGCGACCGTGTATGAGGATCGCCGCAACCTGGACAAGCTGGGCAAGCCGGTGGACGAGACAGAGTGGGGCATGACCCCGCCGACGGTGAACGCCTACTACAGCCAGGGAATGAACGACATCAACTTTCCTGCCGGCATTCTGCAGCCGCCGTTCTACGACTTCTCCAAGGACCCGGCTGTCAATTTCGGGGGCATCGGGGTAGTGATCGGCCATGAAATGACGCATGGTTTCGACGATCAGGGCAGCAAATTTGACGGTCACGGCAATGTGCGTGAGTGGCAGAGTCCGGCCGACCGCAAGGCTTTTACGGAGCGCACCGATTGCGAAGTGAATGAGTATGGCAACTTCGAGGCTGCGCCCGGGCAAAAGCTCAATGGCAGTCTGACCCTGGGCGAGAATACGGCTGATAATGGAGGCCTTCGCTTGGCCTTCGCGGCATTGATGGCTTCTTTGGCCAACCCGCCAGGCGCGATTGCAGCGCAGATCGACGGCTATACGCCGGCGCAGCGATTCTTTCTCTCCTTCGGCCAGATTTGGTGCGAGAACGTCCGTGAACAAGCTGCGCGCAGTCGCGCCCTGACGGATCCGCATTCCCCCGGCCAGTGGCGGGTGAATGGCGCAGTGCAAAACTTCGACGAGTTCGGCAAGGCCTTCAGCTGTAAGAAGGGCGCTCCGATGTACCCGGAGAACTCCTGCCGCGTATGGTGACCCGACCAATGCTGTTCGAGTCCCCAACCTTTGCGAAGAGTGCGAGGACCGGTGCTAGCGGACAGCGCGGGTTTCAGTCTAATCAGGTGGGGAGTAGCCCCAGGGTCCGCTTCGCACTTGCGATATGCTTTCGAGGAGTGGTTGTGGTGCAGCTTTTCTTGAGGGAAAAGCTGCGTGAGCAGGCGCTCTCCGAAGAAGACCAACAGGCGAGACGCTATAGCCGAAAGTGGTTCTAGCTTTTACAATTAGCGACAGGATCCATTTTTCATACAGTTTTAGCTGCAAAGGCAGCCCGAGACCGCGACAGCGACGGGGATTAAGGAAACGCATGAAGTTCAGGAAATTCGGCCGGATGACTCTGGCCTTGGCAGTATCCCTGGGAACAGGATTGGGAGTGACCTCTTGCAGTACAGATCATGCAGTCGGTTATCTATATGTCACCGGCCAGCAATACAATCAGGTCTCCGGCTACAGGATTGATAACAACCTTGGCAATCTGACCCCCGCGCAAAACTCTCCCTTTTCCTCCGGCGGCGCCAATCCCATTAAAGCGCTGACGGCCAATGCGGGGAAGTTTCTCTATGTGCTCAACGCAGGTTGTGGCGGAACGGGGCAAGCGGCTTGTTCCTCCTCAGTAAGCCCGGATAATACCTCGCCAAACATCTCGCTCTTCACTATCGGCGGAAAGGGTGCACTGAGCTACCAGACAAATTACAACAGCCAGGGCAATTTCCCCATCTCGATCCAGGCCGACTCTTCCGGCACTCATCTATTCGTGCTTGATTCCCAAGATCCCGATCCTGCAGCGGATTGCGTGGCCTATGTGAGTGGAAATCCGGCCACGATCTGCGGAGACATCACATCCTTCAACATCGACCCCAATACCGGCCGGCTCTCGTTGATCACCAACCAGCAGTTTAAAAACCCTAAAACTGGCGTCAACCTTACTTACTTCCCGGTAGGCAGCGGCCCCGTCAACTTTGCAGTAGTTCCCAGCAACTCGTTTATCTACACGATCGAGAAGGGCAGTGGAAGCGCCTCCGATCCCTCGCAGGGGGTCTTTGTGTATGCGAACAGCAGCGGTCAGTTGACGCTGACGCAGAACACGCCCATTCCCACCGGCGCTGAGGATCTGAGCTTTATCTATGCCAGCCCCAAGTATGTCTATCTGATCGATGCGGGGCAAAGTGTCAACCCCTCGGGCGTAATTTTGCCCTATACGATCGGCACCAACGGTGCACTCCAATCGCTGGTGGGCGGTGCTGTGAACAACACGGGCACGGTGGCCAATCCTGGACCCATGATTGTCGATCACCAGGGCAAGTTCCTCTACCTCGCGAACATGGGGCCCAATCTCACGCCAACCAGCCCGTCCAGTTCGGTAAGCGCGTTCTTTATCGATCCGACGACGGGCCGATTGACGACGCTCTCCGGAGGAGCAAGCACCACCAGCACGACCTTTGGCTCCGGATCCTCTCCAGAGTGCATTCTTGAGGATCCATCGAACCAGTATCTCTACACGGCCAATTATGCCGACAGCACTGTCACCGGCGCCGTGATCAATTCCTCGACGGGAACCCTGACCACACTGCGGAAGAACACGTCCTTCACCGGCCCGGGTAACCCGACCTGGTGCGTCGTCAGCGGTACGCTGTTCTAGGGCTAACGCTTCAGGGCTCAGGTAGCTGAAAGCGACCTGAGCTTTTACAATGCAACTGGGACTCAAAAACTCTCTATCCATAGCTCTGCTGCGAACTGCAGCCCTGCTCCATTGGTTCGTTGGGCCAGGATGAAGGAAGCGCATGAAGTTGAGTAAATTCGGCCGGATTGCACTGGCCTCGGTTGTAACCCTTGGTCTGGGATTCGGTGTAACTGCGTGCGGACCCCCCAATACGATTGACTTTATATACGTCACATCCTCCAAGAACAACCCAGGGCAGATCAACGTCTACAAGGTGGATAGTCAAGCGGGAGCGTTGATACCAATTGCTAACTCGCCCTATTCTTCGGGCGGAGCGAATCCCGTGGCCGCCGTAACTTCGGCGAATGGCAAGAACCTCTACGTGGTCAATCACGACAGCAATGCGGTCATGGTGTTCGCCATCAGCACTGATGGCAGCATCTCCCAGCAGCAGGCCTGCACGGTTCCGGGCACTTTCCCTATTCAGTTGGCGATCAACAAGGCCGGCAGCTACCTTTATGTCGTGGAGACTTATCAGCCGGGCTTCAGCGCCACCAAACCCGGCCCCGGGGCGGTGGTGGTCTTTCCCGTCAATGACAGCGGGCAACTGGGGGCCACGGGAAGTCTGTGTCAGCCGGTCGCGAATGGCGCCAATGCCTTCTTCCCGGTGGGAAATAATCCCGTAGCCGTGAACGTGCTGGTCAGCAGCAACTACGTGTATGCGGTTAACGAAAATGACGCCACCATCTCCGCGTTTCAGGTGGGCTCGAGTGGCGCGCTCGCACTGATTGCTACCTATCCCGTCGGCGTGGCGCCGAATGCGATTTCCACCGATCCGACCAGCAAGTTCCTCTACGTCACCGATGGTGCGGCTAACCAGATGATTGGTTTCCTGATCCAGCAAAGCGGAACCTTGATCAACATGCAGACACCCTTCAAGACGGATAATCTTCCCGACTCCGTGGAAGTCGATCCCCGCGGTATTTATGTGTACGTTGCCAACTACAATGCCAACGACGTGAGTGCCTACACGATCGATCGTTCTACCGGAAACGCTACCCAGATCTCCGGGGCGACCACATATGCGGTAGATGCCGGGCCAACCTGCATCCTGATCGAACCCGCGGAAGCGCGCTTTGTTTACACGACGAACTTCCTTGGCAGCACGGTGTCGGGGTTGAGTCTGAACCCTGCGACCGGGGCGCTCGCGCCCGTGCAGAACACGCCCTTCAAGGCCGCCGCGCAGCCTACCTGCAGCGCCGCCATTACCCACGGCAACCATTCCGTCGAGGTCGTACAGCCCTGATGCTGCATAGTATCGGCGTCACCCTGTATAGGTCCGGAGCGACGAAGCGCTATCGGCGAGGCTTCGGGCTGAAGTTGAGTAAATTCGGCCGGATTGTCCTGGCTTCAGTAGTATCCCTGGGTCTCGGATTCGGAGCTACTTCCTGCGCTCCCAGCAATACCATCGATTTTCTTTACGTCACTGCATCCAAGCAAAACCCGGGACAGATCAGCGTATACAAAGTGGATAGCGAAGCGGGCGCTTTGTACCAGATCCCCGATTCGCCTTATCCCTCGGGCGGCCGGAATCCTGTCGCCGATGTGGCGTCCGCCAACGGTAAGAATCTCTACGTCATCAATCACGACGACAATACGATTGTGGAGTTCGCCATTGGCACCGATGGCAAACTCTATCCGCAGCAGACCTGCAACATGCCAGGCAGCTACCCTATCCAGTTGGCCATCAACCAGGCAGGGACTTATCTCTACGTGGTGGAGACGTACCAGCCGAACTTCAGTATCAACATACCCGGGCCCGGCGCGCTTGTCGTTTTCCCCGTCAATGCCAATGGTCAGTTGGGGGCGACGGGCAGCCTGTGCCAGCCGGTAGGAGATGGCACAAACGCTTTCTTCCCATTGGGGAATAATCCGGTCGCCGTCAACGTGTTGGCTAATGGAAACTTCGTTTACGCGGTGAATGAAAGCGATGCCACCGTCTCCGCGTTACAAGTTGGGACGAACGGCGTGCTCAATTCGATCGGCCTTTTTAAGGTGGGAACGGCCCCCAATGCAGTCACCAGCGATCCGTCCGGTAAATTCCTGTATGTCACCGACGGCGGCTCCAATCAGATGTATGGTTTCCTGGTGCAGTCCAGTGGATCGTTGGTGATGATGCCGGCACCATTCCAGACCGATAACCTGCCGGATGCCGTCGCCGTAGACCCCCGTGGCCTCTATGTTTATGTCGCCAACTACAATGGTAACGACGTAAGCGCGTATACCATCAACTCGTCTACGGGCAACGCCACACCGATCTCCGGTTCGGTCACATACGCGGTTGGTAGCGGGCCGCTTTGTATCCTGATCGAGCCGTCGGAAGGCCGCTTTATCTACACTGCCAACTTTCTCAGCAACACGGTCTCTGGTTTGAACCTGAACCCCGCGACCGGGGCACTCTCGGCCGCGCAGAATTCGCCCTTCGGCGCCGCCCAGCAGCCTACCTGCAGCGCTGCGATTACGCACGGCCACCACACCATCGCACAACCCTAGGAAGAACCACCCCTGGGTGGCCGCAGCGGAACTGAAGCTCGCCCGCGCGCTGACGTGGCCCACGCCCGAACGGATTATTCACCAGGCGAGGTGCACGCCTTGTTGCGCTCGGTCGGCAGGTTGAAGTTCACCGCCTGTCCGGCCATCCTCATTACGCTTCCAATAACAGGACGTGTTTCCTGTGTTCATCGCCTGCCAGATGGACAACTGCCTTATCCAGGGTGACGAGTGTCAGCCCCTCGCTCACGGCCAGGCCCAGCAGGTAAGCATCCGTCACCTGCTTTGTTCCATACAGCCGCCGAAAAAACGGGCTGCACAACGTATGCCACTCGGCAGAGATGGGCAGATAGTGATAGCCCGGATGCTCCGCCATTCTCGCCAGAACTGCCGTGGCTTCGCTCATGGTGATCTGGCCGGGACGAGGCGCGGTCGCGTTGCGGAGAAAACCCGCTTCAGTGAAGGGGCATATGGCCCACTGGAGGCTCGGAGAAGCGTTGAACCACTCCGTTACGAGCTGATGGTGAATGTGATTCTCAGCCAGGAGCGCAACAAATACATTCACGTCGAGCGAGTATCGAGGAGCGTTAGACAAGTTCATCTTCAGAGGCTTCTTTCACCATCTCCGAACTGAGCGTGTCACCCGTTCCAGCGATCACGAGATACCCGTGCGGGCTTATTTTCAGGCGCGGAGAATCGGCCCCCGGCTCCGGCACCACTTCTGCTTTGCGGACCAGCTCGCTGATGGCCTCACTAAGCGAAATTCCTTTCGCATGCGCATACGTTGAGGCGAAGCGATGGACATCGTCATCAAGATTGATCGTGGTTCTCATTGTAAAATTATGCATCACTATATTATCTTGATGCAATATTTAATAATGATGCCAGCCACCACCACTGAATTTCGGTAAATCCCAATGTTCCGGCTTCCTGGGTCTTGAGCATGAAGACTTTCCTATTTGCTCAAGATCGCCCAGTGGCCGCCCCATAAGTCCCTCACCGACTCATGCATTCGGACCCTTACTCAGCCAACTCTTGGATGGCCAGAAGCTCATCACGCAACCACGGCAGCGACGACCATCTCGAGTGTTCTGCGCACGCCTACGTCTCCCGAGATGGGACCATCGACGAATTGATTGAATGGATGCGGCTTCCAGCTGTCACGCGAAGTATCGGGGGTGTAGGTGAGCGGCAGACCGGTGGCCGCCGGGTCATACGTCTCCTCATTCAGCGAAGACATCTTGTAGATCACCATATCCAACGACGGAATCACGTACAGGCCAAAGCCACCGGCGCCCAGACTTGAAGAAAGCATCTCGCGGCGCACCGGCAACATGTCCATCGGTGTTCACTTCGAATTGCAGGCTGAACGGGGAATGCGGATTGAAGGGAGAGGGCCGGCTCAGTAAGGCAAGGTAGTCCTGCGGTATCAGCTGCCGTTTCTCCCATCGGCCGTTTCTAGCCAGCAGATAGCCAAAGCGCAAGGCATCGGTGGAATGGAGAGCAATGCCTCCTTCACCCGGAGTGTGCGGCAGATTCCCACCTGGTCGATGGGTTGCATATCCCCATCGCCCCCAGCCCATGGGCTGGGCAAGTTTCTGGTTTAGATATTCCTGCAGTTCCATGCCCACGACGCGGCGAAGAACGATGGAGGCGATGTGCGGATCGCGCGAATACAGGTATCCGTCCCCGGGTGTGGTCCACATCTTTCCATGCAGCGCGCTACCGTCCTGGTCCTGCAGTTGGTCATGAACCGGATCAGGCGAGACCCAATTCGGCAGCTCGACATTCTCACCTTTTACAATCGCGGTTTGGTGACCTGCAGTCGCGACCGTCTCCCGACCGGGTGGAGCGTAGGTTGCGGCTTGAATCCCCGAGGTCATGGTGAGCAAGTTGCCGAGCTGAATCCCGGCCATGCGCGGGTCGCTGAGAGGAAAGGCTTCGGGCAGATACTCCTCGGTAAAGACCTTCTGTGCCAGGCCATCGGGAAAGCGGCTGCCTTGTTCGGACAACATGATTCCGCAGGCAACGCTGGTGAACATCTTGCCGACGGAATACATATTGGGGTTGGCTTCCCGGTTGCCGCGGCCAAAATACTTCTCGTAGACCAGGTATCCGTGGCGGACGACGAGCAAGCCGCCGTGCTGACTGCTGGTCTGGGTGTATTGAAACGCCTCATCCAGCCGGGCTTTGTCTATGCCGGTGCGATTGCGGATCTCCGAGGAGGTCTCAAGGATTCGCCAACCGCCTGCGGCGTCGGAAGGGGGGAAATAGACCTCTTCGCTCTTAGCCGTGCGCGCAGCCAGATTCAGGAATGGCAGCGCAAGCAGGAAGTGAAAGCAGCGTTCGCCGGGTTAAAGCATTTTCACTTCTGCTCTGCAAAAGGTTATCAATTGGCTCGATCACGCCCCACTCTACACCTGCCGATATGGCGCAGGGAGAGAAATATTCCTATGCTATGATCGCCTTCCGATCGCGAAGCGGGCGTCTGAATTCGTGCAAAAGCCATCCCATTTCATTTTTCGCTTTCTCCCCCCTTTCTCGAGTGAATTCAACTTGCGCGTAGCTTCCCGGGTTCTGCTTTTACTCTTCGTCTGGATGGTATCGAGTGGGTGTTTCGCGCAGAGCGAGCCCGGCGCGGCATTGCCGGAGAGCCCTTCGCCGCAGACGCCTAAGCAGCCAAACTTCTTCGTTCGCTGGGGGCAGTTCTATCGCCAGGACTGGCGCGGAACTGCAAGCCCAGGCCCTGCCCCGCCCAGACGAGGACTGCCATCACCACTGGAGTCTCCACCATTCCCCAACTCCGACTGGTCGTATGGGGGATCTCCCGTGATCGGCGAAGCGGATACGAATAGCTATCCCCTGATGACGGCCTGGAATCAAGCGCGCAGCCGCACCAAGGTCTATGGGTGGGTCGAACCTACGCTGAACTTCAGCACCTCGGCAAACACCAACGCGCCTGAAGCTAACGACGTCTACTCCAACCGATTCGAGATGAACCAGCTCATCCTTTATGTGGAGCGCCTGCCCGACTCGGTGCAGAGGGAGCACGTGGATTTCGGATACCACTTGACCGCTTTCTACGGCACGGACTACCGGTACACCACGGACAAAGGCTATCTGAGCAGCCAATTGCTAGTGGACCACCACCAATACGGCTTCGACCCAATTCTCGAATACATCGACATTTATGTACCCAAGGTGGCGAGCGGAATGAACATCCGCATCGGCCGCTTTATCTCTATACCCGGAATCGAGGCGCAGCTTACGCCCAACAACTACATGTTCAGCCATTCCCTCTCTGTACTCGATCGATCCGTTCACCGATACGGGAATTCTCGCCACGGTGCAGGTCAACGATCAGTGGCTAGTGCAGGCCGGCATCACCGGAAGCCACGATGTGGCGTTGTGGACGAGCGATGCCAAACCCTCGGCAACGGCTTGCGTCAGCCACACGACCTCCTCGGTGAACGACAATCTCTATCTCTGTGCCAATGGCATCAACGACGGCAAGTACGCGTACAACAACTTGCAACAATACGACGGCACCTGGTATCACAAGTTTTCCAAGACCTGGCATACCGCAACCGAGGCGTACGTGATGTACCAGCGCGACGTGCCCAGCACTACCGGCTCCATCAAGCCCCAGCCCAACACCAACGCGGCCACCTGCCGTCCCGGCCTGGAGACTTGTTTCGCGCCGGAGTACGCTGCCGT
>CAWCAZ010000036.1:0-27329 GCA_963793525.1 uncultured Acidobacteriaceae bacterium | reverse complement strand
CCGCGCCGTGATACGCGTTGCCACCAGATTTGGTTACGATCTGGATGATGCCGCCGTCGCCGTTACCATACTTCGGTTCGAAGTCACCCGTCTTGACCTGAACCTCCTGGATGAACGTGAGGTTGATGCCAGTACCGAGAGAACCATAAATTGGGCTGTATACGCCGATGCCGCCGTACCCGGCGTCGGTGATATTTACGCCGTCAGCAATATATTGATTTTCCAGACCGCTGGCTCCGCCGATCGATGGGTTGGCTGTACCCGCCCCCCCGCTATTCGTGACGCCGGGCGCGGTGTAAAACAGGCTGCCTACATCTCGGGCCACCGGCACTTGGCTATAGAAGCTGGCGGTAAGATTGGAGCCCAGCGCGGTAGAGCCGGTGTCGATGGTGGTGGTGGTGGCATCTACCTGAACAGTCTGGGCGACGGCGCCAGCCTGGAGCACCAGGTTCACTCCCTCGACCCGGTTGATCTGGGCTTCGATGGCCTTTGCTTCCGTCTTGCTGAAACCCTCGCGCTCCACGGTGACCGAATACAGCCCCGGAGTTAAATCGAGTGCCTCCCAGTGACCGGCGCCATTTGTGGTGAGCGAGCGCGTATCCGCATTGCCTTTGATCGTAACCGTCGCGCCCGGCACGACGGCGCCACTGCTATCGGTCACGACACCTTGGAGGCCGCCCTTAGTCCCTGACAGCTCCTGCGCTGAGAGGTGGGTGGGCAGGCATGCCGCGGTCGCGAACGCCAGCAGGGCGAACAGGCTGCCCATCTTGCAAATAAGCTTGTGAATTCTTTTGCTTGTCACACAATCTCCTTAGAAATAACTCCACGGACGACCTGGGCCGGGATGAGAGGTTTAGGTTGTTCGGAACGGCCCGAAGCTGTTTGGATGGCTTTCATTCGTCCGCGCACGACATCCGCCAACAATCACAAGATCCAGGGATCCATCAACAAGTCCCACAAGAATCCGATCTCGGACGCATTACAGATGTCATGCCTCGGTCATAGCAATTGGGCTGCCTAAGTAACACAAAGGTTGCAGTTTTCCCTTGTTTTTCCTTAAGGCGCATCGAATCAGTAAATTAATGCTTAACATGGGCATACGGGGACGAGGGGCAGGGTTATTAATATTTCATAAATCATAGACTCCTGTGGATTCCTGCGGTTTTTCGTACAAAAAAACGCAGTGCAGGGGCTAAGGGAGACGGAGTTCTCGGCCGACAAGGCAAGTTCCGTGACTTCTGGGCCATTATCCGGGCGAATGAAGATTCCGCCGTCGGATCCAGGCCTGTTTTTTGGGGCCAAACGAACCCGCGCGACGGGAGTGAGGTGCCCCGATCCCAGCGCTCCTTGATCCCGTCGCCTATCTATCGATCAATCAGAGCAAAATGAGAGTGCTCTAAAAGACGACCTTCCCCATCAGGACGACAAAGCGATTTCCGGAGATAAACCCCGTGCCGCCGGGCACGCTGCCGGTGTTGCTGAAGGTGGTTTGGGTAAAGTCTGTGGCGTTGACGGCGGCGTCTCCGGCCCCATAGTAGGCCTGATTCAGAGCGTTGTAGGCCGTCATTGAAAGCTGGACCTGGACGCGCTCCGTGATCTTCAGGCTCTTGGCAATGGAAGTATCCAGCTCACTATACGTCGTTCCCCGGAGAAGACTCCTTGCGGAGCCTGGATAAGGATTGTTAACTGCTACAGCATAGGCCTGGTTGTTGACGATCCAGCGGGTAGTGGTGGGGTCGACCGGGGTGCCGGGATTGTAGCCGATAAGGTTGCCGTTGTTGTCGTAGGTCGCACTGTCGCTGTTGTAGACCACGTACTGCGGAACGCCGAGAGTGGGGGCGCCCCCAACCACCGGCCCGGTATAGGGGTTCAGGTAAGCCACGGTGCCGATAGCAGCCTTGCGATTGGAGCTGACTAATCGGCAGGTGTCCACTCCCACTGTTTGCGCATTGAAATCCCCGTCACAGAAGCTGCTATCGCCGGTGGTGGAATCCAGGGTGAGTGGCTGGTAGGGCGTATAAACCTGACCCGAATTGAACCGATAGACGCCGTAGAGATCAAACCCATTGGTCAGGCGGGAAAGAAGGTTGCCATGAGACACCGAGGGAAACTTGTAGTCGAAGGAAATGCCCACCACGTTGGGAAAATCGTTGCCGCTTAAGCCTCGCTCCCCTTGGCTGGTATTGAGAGGATTCTGTGGATAGGCAATGGAGCTACCCGCGCCTCCCGTGCTCCGGAAGCCGTCCGTGGCATTATTCATGCCTTTGCTAAAGGTGTACGACACGGTGGTGGTTAAGCCGTGATAATTTCGAGTCGTCAAATTCATCAGGAGCCCGTTGTAGTTCGCCCAAGCGCCGTTGGTAACGAAGGCCTGATTGTTGAAATCGCAGTTGGGCCGCCCAAACCCATTGGCCGTGGGGTCCTGGCAAAGCGAGGCGGCTGAGACGTAATTGGGAAAGGCTGCAGCAACGGCAGACAGATCCGGGTTATAGTCCACGGATTGGAAATCGTGGGTACTCTTTGAGCCGACGTAGCGAATCTCCCCTACCGCGGCGGAACCCAACTGATGCTCAATGGCCAAGGTGTAGGTCTGGACATAGGGCGGCCTGAAATTAGTAGGGAAATACTGTTCGAAGCCAGCCCGCGGATCTCCTCCGGTGGGTAGTGCGGGCAAGTTTGTGGCGCGTACGGCCGATCCGAGGAGGGAACCATTGGAGGGCACACATGGGCTAGCCGGGGAACAACCGATTGCTCCGAAGTTGATCACGGGGGCAGCATCGGAGGCCAGGGTTATCAAATTGTAGTAGGCGGGGTTTTCATTGATCGCATAACCGCCGCGCACAACAAGCTTTTTGTCAAAGTCCGGATTGTAAGCAAAGCCGATGCGGGGTTGGAATCCGTTATAGAAATTCGAAACAGAAGGGTCCGTGGTGGCGGAAAGCGGCAGAGATGTATCCCAGAAGGCCGTTGCCGGGTTTGATTGCGTGGCAACGGTCTCTCTGTGCAGCAGGTTTACCGCCTGGCTAAAGAACTCCCAGCGCAAACCGACATGGGCAGTAAAGTTTGGCGTCACCTTCCAGTCATCCTGAACATACCCGGCCGCGTCAACCTCCGTAAAGGGAGTTACCGCCGGGCCATTGGCCAGCAGACCGTAGGCGTTCCCGCTGCTGCCTTCCTGTAAATAGTCGTTGAAGGTCTGGTAGTTCAAATTGGCGTTGTAGTAGAAAAGGCCGAAAAAGGGCGAGTTTTGGTAGTCAAGCTCTCCCCCAAAAAGAACCGTGTGCTTCCCGTGAGTCCAGATGGCGTTGTTCTGGACCTGGGTCACCTTCACCGTGCTGCCCTGGGGAAAAATCGCGTTTGTGCCGAATCCTAAATCGTCGTTCCCGCCCTGGAAGGACAGCTGCGTAGGGCAGTTGGTGATCCCGGTGACCAGGCAGGTGGGATAGGAACCGCCCTGGAAAAACCCTTTGCTCTGTTGAAAGCTGTAACGGAGCTGGTCCACCCAATGTTCGGAAAAGGTGTGCGTCCAATCGGCTCCGACCGAGTGAGCGGAATAGATGGAGTTTACGAAGTCCCCGTTGGCGATTTCGCCGGGTTCGCCGCCGCCGACGCCGGTCTCAAACTGATTTTGATAGAAATAGCGAACAAACAGGTGATCGCGTGCCGTTGGCTGGAAATCCAGGCGGCCCAGATTCTCCTGGTCGTTGAACAGGTCTGGAATGCTGCGTTGTACTCCGGCGAACGGCACGCTCACGGAGACTCCGTTGGTTCCAGTAATGGTTTCCAGGCAGGTACCGCCAGAAAAAACGCTGCCTGCAGGGCAGGAGGCGGAGGAGGGCACCGGAGTGGCTACCGGCTTGCCCGCGGCGACGCTGTACGGGCCGAAACCAACAAGCGCGGCGACCGCGGGGCTCCCGGGAAACGAAAGATTGAAGTTGTTGCAAACCTGCCGAGGTTGGCGTGAGGTAAGGCAAGGATGAGTTGGGAGAAGCGCCGACGCGGACCTGATCCCAGAAGGTGCTGCCAAAGAAGAAGAGCTTATCCTTCAGAATCGGTCCACCGATCGATCCTCCGTAGCGATTCTCTACATAGCGCGGCAAGGTCGCAGCCGCACAGCCGCTCGAGGGGCCTTGGCCCGGGGGGCAAAAGCCGAACGCTGGACTCTTTTGCTGATTTTCGAGCGAGCTCAGAAACTGGCTCTGGTAAAACTCGAAGCCGCTACCGTGCAGCGAGTTCGAACCGGCCTTGGTGATGTAGTTCACAACCGCGCCTGCATTGCGGCCGTATTGCGCACTGAAATTATTGGTGATGACCTGTACTTCTTGAATGGCGTCCTGGTTACTGAAAAAGACCTGCGGTCCGCCTATGCCATTGTCGTTGTTCGACTGGCCGTCGATTTCAGAGTTGTTGTAGCGGCCACTTTGCCCATTGACGGAGTAATTGTCACCATTGGTGTTGGAAAAGTTATCACCGTGGGTGCTGACCACGCCGGGGATGAGTTCAGTGATGGTGTCGAAACCATTGTTCAGCGGCAGATTCTGGATCTGTTCAGAACTGAACGTGGTGGTCACCTGGGAATCGGTGGTTTGCAACAGAGCCGATGCCGCGCCGTTCACTTCGACATGTGTGGTGGCCGTTGGCAGTGCCAGCTTGATCTCGTTCAGACTGGAGGTCGCGCCCGCATTCACTTGAACAGCATTCACGGTTGCATCGGAAAATCCCGGTGCGGAAATGCTGAGGGTGTATTGGCCGATAGGCAGCGTATTGAACGAAAATCCGCCATTCGCTCCGGAAGTGACCTGGCGCTTCGTCCCCTGATCATTGTTAGCCGCGGAAATCTGCGCCCCGGGGACAGCAGCGCCGCTGGAATCGACGACGGTACCATTAATTGTCCCAGTAGTGATGCCTTGGCCAAAGCGACCGATGGAAGGACGAGAAACCCGGCAGAGGCCACGAACGTGGATGCGACTATCGATAGTAGCGGTACGCCAAGAAACCTTCTAAATTCCAGCAATTTGTCTCCCTTCGGCGAAGGGAGCCAAGTCGAGCGTACGTACATGGCTGCCGTCCGCTATCAACCTCGCTAAAGCACGTTCAATGCCAAATTTGGCCCGAACTCTCGGTGGGGCGTGCAAATTTGTGGAAATCTGTTGTCTGCTCGAAAAATTTGAACCAGATGCAAGCGGTCGGGACGAAAGCCGCTTTCACTGAGACCAACTGGGGATCCACGAAATTTAAAAAGCTTAAAGAGTTTTCACGCATTTCTACTGGTTTTCATAATTTTGCGGGTGCAGGCAATGCGTCCCCAGGGAATCCGGCAGACCCCGCACCCTCCTGGAGACGGCTGAAAACCCGATCCATGGTGGAGATGGTACGTGCCGCATCCTCCTCGGTATGGACCGTAGATACATACATGCGGCCATCAGGCACCAAGACGAGCCCTTCCCGCAGGCTCTCAAGCAGGCACCGGTGCAACAACGCCGAATCATCTTCGAGGACGTCGCGATAATCGCGCAATTCTGAACGCTGGGTAAAGTGCAGTGCAAAGGCGGTTCCAAAACCGGTGACCAGCAGCGGAAGACCATGCCTGTAGGCCGCGGCCTGGATTCCTCGCATGATCTCCTCTCCCGCTGATTCGCCTGCTTTAAGGGCTCTCCATCGGCTTGCGCCAGTTCCTGAGCGTCGCCAACGCCGCGGCCAGTGAGAGGGGATTGCCGTTGAACGTCCCGCCAAAGGCCACTCCCTCTTTGAACATCATCTCCAGGATTTCCCTGCGGCCCACAATCGCGCTCAGGGGTAACCCACCACCAATGGCCTTACCCAGCGTCGCCAGATCGGGGGTCACGTTGTAGTAGCTCTGCGCGCCTCGAATGTCCCTGCGGAAACCGGTGATGACCTCGTCGAAGATCAGCAGCGCCCCGTGCCGCTTGGCCAACTCCGCCACTTGCTCTAGATAGTGGTCGCCCGGTTCAATGCATCCGCTGTTACAGAGAACAGGCTCCATGATGATCGCGGCAACTTCCGAACCACGCTCCGAAGGAGTGCCTCCAATTTGCCGGCATCGTTCCACGGCAAAACAAGGACATTGTCGACGGCGTTTGCCACTTGCCCGGCCGATCCAGGGATGCCGTCGAAAGGTTCGGCTTGACGCAGTTGGTCGGCACTTGGCTTATAGCTCAATAAAACCGAGTCCATCCACCCGTGATAGTGCCCCTCGAACTTTACGATGAGTTTGCGCCGCGTGAAGGCCCTTGCCAGCCGCAACACAATCTGTACCGCCTCGCTGCCACTGGAGGTGAACGCGACCCGCTCGCGCAGGGAACCAACTCCTGAATCATCTCCGCTACCTGGTATTCCAGTCATGCTGGGCGCCATAGATGTGCGGCCGGTCGGCTTGCTCGCGGATCGCTGCCACCAGTTTCGGATGGCGGTGGCCCAGAATCAGCGGACCCCAGGCCAGCGCGTAGTCGATGTACCGGTTGCCATCCACGTCCGTGATCATGCTCCCTGAGGCATCGGCAAGAAAGAGTGGAACCGGGGCCTTGGCGCGAAATGGGCTGCTAACACCGCCGGCAAGAGACCGGCGAGAGCGCTCCAGCAGGGAACGCGAGGTGCTCCATGGATCGCTGGGCGGTTGCGCCTGCATAAGGGCTTGCACTGGTTCGGCCATAACACCGACAATTCTACCCGTGAGCCAAGCAGGGAGACCGCGGGAGATGGGCAAGCAGGGCCTTACAAGACGAGACTTTCTAGTTCAAAGCGCCGCATCGCTCGGAGCGATGGCCGCCACCCCGGCATGGGCGCAGCCTGTTGCCGAGATGGGTCGGGGAACAAGAAAGTCATCCACATCATTGGCTACTCCCACATTGACGCAGCGTGGCTATGGCCCTGGCGCAATGGCTCCGATACCGTGCTCACCACATTTCGCAGTGCTTTGAACCGCATAAATGAGACTCCGGGTTTCTGCTACAGCCATTCCTCGTCGGCCCACTACCGTTGGGTCGAACGCGCCGATCCTGAGATGCTTAGCGAGATTAAGCAACGAATTCGCGAGGGCCGCTGGGAGGTGGTCGGCGGTTGGCCCGTCGAACCCGACTGCAATATTCCCTCGACCGAAAGCTTTGTTCGCCACGCTCTCTACGGCAAAGCTTATTGCCAGTCCACGCTGGGAGCGGAAGTAAAAATCGGCTTCAATCCTGATTCCTTCGGCCACGCCGCGGGCCTGCCGACAATCCTGAAACGTGCCGGCTACGGTTATTACGTCTTCATGCGCCCCCAGGAACACGAGATGAATCTGCCTCTTCTGTTCTGGTGGGAAGGCGCCGACGGATCGCGTGTTCTCACTCTGAGAATCTGGCACACCTATGACGCCAGCCCCAAACTGATTCAACCCGCAGCCACCGGAGCATTTGCGCCCGGCTTTGACCATGCAGCGTTCTTTCTTGGGGTAGGCGATCACGGCGGTGCCGTCACCAAGGAGCAGATACAACAGGTTCTCGCTTTGCAGCAGGACGCAAGCTTGCCGCAACTGCGCTTCAGCACGCTGCGCGACTTCTTCCTTGCCGTCGAAAGTTCCCCGGCCTTTGCGGGTTTGCCGGTAGTTCGAAGCGAGTTGCAGCACCATGCGCGCGGTTGTTATTCGGCCTATGGAGAAGGGAAGTATCTCAACCGGCGCGCTGAGCGATGGCTGGGCGAGGCCGAGACCATCTCTCTGGTAGCCAATTTGAGCGCGAACCACGCGTATCCGGCGGATCAGTATGCCGAAGCATGGTGGAAAGTTCTGGTTTGCCAGTTCCACGACATGATGGCTGGAACCTCGCTCTACTCCGACTATCAGGATGTGCGAGACAGTGTCGGTTACGCTTGCGAAGTCGCCCAAACCTCCAAAGTGGAGGCACTGGAAATGATGGCCAAGCGGGTTGATTTAAGCACGGTGGAAGAGGGCGCAGTCTTCCTCTTTAATCCGCTCCCCTGGAGACGAAAAGCTTTGGTTGAGTATTACACCGAGCAGGATCCATCGCGTAAGGCGTCCCCCATCACCTGCCTATCCTCCAAGGATGGCAAGAAAATACCCGTACAGTGGAGACCTTCGGCGAGCATGACCAACTTCTTTCCCCGGCTATCGGCATGGGTGGAGCTGCCTCCGTGCGGCTACAAGGTCTTCGCATTGGAGCATGGTGACCCACCCGCTCCTGAGGCCTATCGGGACTTCGTCTCGGTTTCGAACTTCGGCTTTGGTATTTCTTCCTTGAAGGCCGAGGATGGCACGGAGCTGCTTGCGGGTCCTATAGGAATGGTCGTCATCAGTGACACCAGCGACACCTGGGCGCACGGCATCAATGAATTCCGGCAGGAGATGGGCCGCCCCACGCTGGTCTCATCCACGGTGATCGAGAACGGGCCGGTCACCCGGGTGACCCGTCAGCGGGCCTCCTGGCAAAACTCGGAAATCGTTCTCGACATCGCAGAATTTGCCGGGCTCGATTTTGTCGAGCTTCGCTTCGTGATCGACTGGCACGAACATGAGCAGATACTGAAGCTCGAGATTCCCACCGCGCTCGCCCAGCCGAAAATCTACGCCAGAGTGCCGGGAGAGGTGCTGGAGCGCAGCACCAATGGGGAAGAAGAGCCGTATCAGGATTGGGGAGCAGTGCAGGGAAGAATCGGAAATGCCGACTACACCGTGGCCCTCCTCAACGACCAGACCTACAGTTACGACTGCCTGCGTTCGCTTTTTCGCACCGTGTTGATCCGCTCAGCGCCCTTTGCCCGCCATAATCCGAACCAGGTGCCGCACGATGACAACAACGCATGGCAGGACCAGGGACGGCAGGAGCGCACCTTCTGGCTGTTGGGTGGCCGTGGTGGCTATGCAGAGTTAGCACTCGATCGCCGCGCTGAAGAACTACAAACCCCCGCCGAGTATGTGATGGACTCCGCACACCATGGAAGCGAACCATGGGAGCAGTCCTTCCTCGAGATTATGCCGAGCAATGTCTGGGTATTAGCGATCAAACGCGCCGAGCGAGAGCAGGACGGAACCATCTTGCGCCTGCAGGAGCGATCAGGAAAAGCGACCAAGGCGACCCTCAAGAGCACTGTCTTGGTCTGGACCACTCCATCGACCTGGCTCCGTGGGAGTTGAAAACCCTGTTGGTCACGCCGGTAAAGACCGGCCGCAGTCAAGTAAAGGAAGTATCGCTCCTCGAAGTATAGGCACGACGTCGTCGGATCTGTCCTAGACCCAGCTGTTGTCAAGAGGACGAGTGCCCCAGGTTCCCCGGATTTTCTGTTGAGTTTGGTGGCGTTGGCGAAAAACTCTTTATCGATGGATAGCCACCACCGTATTGCTGGCCATCCTCATTATTCGGACGTAGTTACTTAGGGCGTTTGTAAATGAATCGTCAAGAGCTCAATATTTTTGAACTCTCGAAAGCAATCATTCTCCTTCCTGCATTTGCAATCCACGTTGTATTTATTCAAGCCGTTACTCAAAAAACGAAAACAGATCACTCCAACAACCCTCAACTTGCGTCACAAACCGCGAGATTGAGCCCGCCTTTATGAAAATCCGTATACCTAAGTTAAGAGTCGTCCAAAATCTGAGAGATTATCGTCTTCTAACGGTGGGAAGCTTACGGTGTCACTTGGAGAGCTAGATATCCGCCACCTCTCCAAGTAGTCTCCACTAGTCTCCAGGTCCTCTCCGCCCTCCTGCTGAGCGAAATTTATTTAATGAAATCAAAACCTTGGTGAACACATCGCAAACCGGTGAAACTTTGGCGCTCTAGTTGCGATCTACAGTTATGAAAGCGGAGTGGTCGGAGATAGGATCCGTGGTCTCCACCGCAATCAGGAGTTCGTAGGTCGAGTGGTTACTAACTAATGGACTCAAGTGGCTATTGCTGCGCGGCATTTTTTTGGTGAACATAATGACATTGGCAGACGACCTGTTGTCATGCCGATGATCCGGCGCAGACATCAGGAGTAGTGCGCCTTGTTCGAGTGCCTTCCCGGGCTCCCTGTTGAGCCCAGGGAAGGTCCGCCGCTCCTACGCCACGCGTCAGAGGCTCCTTTTAACTCGGTTTCTCTCCGAGTGCCTCCGGGCGTTTGCCCGATCAGCCATATCTAGTCGACATGACTTTGCTCTCTGAGCACGCAGCGGACTTGCGCGCTTCGCGCGCGTACGAGCGAATGGAGAAATTATTAGCCCTTCGCATACAAAGGCGGCAACAACAGCACGCGGTACTTTATTTCTCTCACTGCAAAGTCGGTGGCCTTTACGGCAATAGATCGGCTGAGGATTCGGAGGCCAGTGACCATGAAAACAATAAAAATAAAGGCGGAAAAGATGATGCGACGCGAGGCACGCAAGTTATTCCTGCTGTGTTTTGCTCTCCTGCTTTGTGTGATGTGCGAAACGCGGCTTTTGCGCAGAACGCGACCACTGGCAGCATCAACGGCACAGTGGTGGACTCTGGCGGAGCCATCGTTCCGGGTGCCACCATAACCATTACGGATCTGGCCACCAGAGACACACGTGTCCTGGTCTCGAATGCGGAAGGCCGTTTTACTGCTCCATTCCTGAAGCCGGACAATTTTCAACTTTCGGCAACAGCTAGCGGGCTGCAGTCCGCCACAACAACGGTGCAGGTTTTGACCGGTCAGCAGTCAGCAGTCAATCTGATATTGGCGCCGAACGCAACCACCCAGACCGTGGAAGTGAACGCGAACAACGCGCAGTTGATCGATACCCAAACGTCCAACACAACCACGACTTTTACTACCGAGCAATTTCAAAACCTGCCCGCGCCCGGCGGCGACATCACAACCATTGCCTATACAGTGCCCGGAGTGGTCGTAGGCGCCGGAACCCAGGGTTTTGGCTCGATCGTCTCCGATGGACTTCCTGGGCTTTCGAATCTGGTCGTTATCAACGGCGCCGACTATTCCGTTTCGCTTTACAACATCGCGAATTCCGGTTCTTCCAACCTGACGCTCGGTCAGCAGGAGATTGCCCAGGCAGCCGTGGTGCAAAATGGCTACAGCACGCAGTACGGCCGCCAGGCCGGCATCATTGAAACCTACGCCACCAAATCCGGAGGCAACCGCATCCATGGACTGGCGCAGTGGAACTACAACAGCGCCGGCCTGAACGCAAATGACTTCTTTAATAATCAGTCCGGCATTCCCCGGTCCAAGGCTGTGTCCAATCAATACGCCGCGCAGATCGGCGGACCCATCAAGCGTGACAAAATATTCTTCTTTGTAGATACGGAAGGGATTCGATACGTTCAACCAAGTACCGGCTTTGTCAATCTGCCCTCCCCCGTGATGCAAGCCAGTATAGCGGCTAATCCCAACATTTCCGCCGCCAGCAAAGCGTTGTACGGCGGCATGTTTGCAGGAACGAATTCTTCGCCGGCTTACAAGAACGCGGTTCCGGTCGTAACCGGCCCCGGGTCGCAGCAGGACGCCTCGGGAAACTACGGCTGCGGAAGCCTTGCTGGGACACCGGACTATGCGACCGGTGGAGTGCTGGGCACGAGCGTCGCCGAAAGCTGCATCGATTCAGCTTTCGTAAATGTCGGAGCGCTCAATCGGGAGTGGCTGGCGGCAGGGCGCCTTGATTGGAATATCAGTGACAGGCACAGAATCTTCTTTCGCGTAACCGACGACCAGGGCGAACAGCCCTCCTTCGTGAGCTTGATCAATCCCGCCTGGGACATGGTCAGCATCCAGCCGAACTACACCGGACAACTCAACGATACCTATAGCTTCACTCCCAACCTGACCAACCAATTTACGGCCGCGTCGCTTTACACTGGCGGTGTTTTTGGACCGGCAAATTTACCGGCCGCGCTCGCGGCTTCGCCCACAGAATTCAACGAAAGCAATGACGGTGGAACCAATGCACTGGCGGGTGTCGGACAGTCCTCCTTTTTTGCCGCCGCCACCACGCTGGGAGCCGTGTGGGATGACTTTCCGGGAGGGACCAACACTTCGCAATACCAATTTGTCGACGGTCTCTCGTGGACAAAAGGGAGCCATAATCTCCGATTCGGAGCCGACTTCAAGAGGTATAACTTTACCGACATCGGCTTGCAGACCGCCGCTTATGGTGGTTTCTATACCTTCGGTAGTATCGCGGATTTAGCTGGGGGGTCCCTGCCCGGAAACACCGGTTCCACCTTTACCCAGGGCTTTCCGCGCTTCGCCAACATTCACAACGCCGTCTATAACCTTGGAATGTATGCCCAGGACGAGTGGCGGGCTCTGCCAAACCTCGCCCTCGACTTCGGCATTCGTGTCGATCGCAACGGCAATCCCGATTTGCCACGACGGTTGCTACACGCAATATATCGGAGGGTTTCCTGACTCCTCCGCGACCTTGGACACTCCCTACAACGCTACCCTTTCCGCCGGACATGATAGCTTTTCCCCGGCGATTGAGCGCGCAGTCGTCCAACCGCGCTTCGGGTTTAATTTGGATCTTCGCGGAGACGGGAAAACCGTCGTCCGCGGCGGAGTAGGATTGTTTTCCGACAGCTTTCCCGGCCTCGTGCTCGAGCAAACCTTTCTTTCCTTCCCCAACCGGTATTTTGCGGGCGTGAACTCGGGAACAGTTGCACAGGGGGCAGGCAGCGCACAAGCGGTCGCGGCCGGCTCAGCCAGCGCCGTGCTGAACGGATTTACGCAGGGGGCCACGTACAACCAGATCTCTGCGGCCTTGGCTGCGCAGGGAATACCGTTCTTCCCTCCAAATTATGTAACCACGCCGCATACCTTCAAAAGCGCGCGCTATACGGAATTCAGTCTGCAACTTCAACGCCAGATCACCCCAACCGACGCCTTGATTATTTCCTATGCCGGCAACCATGGTTATGACCTGTTTATCGCCAACAACCACCTGAATCAGAATGTCGGCACCACGCTCTACGGCAGTTATGGAAGCGGAACCTTTGACAATGTTCCAATCAATTCGCCGGATCCGCGCTTCGCGCAGGTCCAGAGCTTCACCAACAACGCAATCTCTAACTACAGCGGAGTTTCCGTACAATACAAACATTTCGACCGGCGAGGTCTGACGGCCGATGTTTCGTATACCTACGCTCATTCACTGGATGACATCTCCAATGGAGGCAACTCGCAGCTTCCTTACAACGGAAACACCTCCATCGGCTTTCAGATCACACCGGATCTCCCGTCCAGATTGATGTATTCAAACTCCGACTACGACATCCGCAACAACTTCTTGCTCGATCTCGTCTATGTGGAACCCTTCCACTTCAGCAATAAATTCCTTGCTGCGGGCGCCGCGGGGTGGACTGTGGGCAGCAAGGCCTACTGGCGTTCCGGCCAACCCTTCAGCGTGCTGAATGTCAATGCAGAGTCCGCTCTGGGGGCCAATGGGACCGGGGGGGCCACCACGGTGCTTGCCCAGGTGTTGAATAACAACTTCAACCACAAGTGCAACTCCTATTCCAGTCCGTGCTTCCAGACCGCAGGTATCTTCAATGGCCAGGCTGTGACCACCGCCGCCGATGGGACCGTCGTGCCTGTAGGGCCGGGACCTTACCCGCAAACAAATTATGGCAATGTGCCCCGGAATGCTTTCTATGGGCCGCACTATGCGGATGTCGACCTGAATGTCTATAAAGATGTTTTCAAGCATGAATCGATGACTTTCCAGATCGGCGCGCAAGCCTACAACGCACTGAACCATGTGAACTTCGGGCCGCCGCAAAACAATGCGTCCAACCTGAGCACCCTGGGCCACATCGCATCGGACATTAACGCACCCACCAGCCCCTACGGCTCCAGTCAGGAGTCGACGGTCTCTGGGCGTGTACTTGTCGTGCAGGGACGTTTCCTCTTCTAGAGGGAGGGTACGGGCTGAAGAAGTGCATGCGAGTAGGGGGGAAGAAACGCAGGTCCCTCCACTAAGCTATGCCGGATTTCCTGTGGAGGTTGGTGGCGTTCGCAAACGTCATGCTGCACTCTTTACGGAAAGCCGCACACGTGGACATTGCTGAGGGCCGCGTAGCAGGAAATCCGGGTTCGCTTCGGTCGGATGATAATTGTGTTGTGTTTGCCCAACCGGCAACGAATGCTGGGTGCTCCGTTGCCCCGGATTTCCTGTGAAGGCTTGTGGTGCTGATGACTTTATGCGGCTTTCTTCAACGAAAGCCGCACACGCCGCTCTGCGTGGTACCGCGTACAGGAAATTCGGGTCAAGCCGTACTGGCTCGAGTGGGATAATGGCGCTCGATGTGCCACCTCCCCCTTGTTGCGGCCGACTCAACCGAAATAAAAAGCGTCTGAAAAATACCTGGTAACTACTTAACACCACCTGCGCTCATGGCTTTACGCATCTGGGCTTCCGCATCGTCACTCCAATATTTGCAATTGAGCTGCAGAAAAACAGACGTATACGGAACCGTCATGGTGGTCTTAAGAACGACGATATGGAAGGTCTTTCCCACCTCGTCCACCTTGGCGATAATCTTGCTCGTGTGGCAGTGATGTGATCGCATGCCCCTTGAGAACAGTCTTCACCGCTTCGCGATACGCCGTCACTCCGGGAGCATCTTTCTCCGGCACAAACGGAAGCTCCGCATCCATGTAAACAATCGGCCGCACATGGATCGAGCTGTCGATCGTGCCCAGCACTGTACGGATCACTTCCAACTGGTCGGTATTGGTCTCCAGCGTTTCTACGCCGGCGGAGCTCTGCAGCGGGTACGCCGAATCGACGATCATGATCCAGTTGCGATGTCCCATCAGCGGCAGTATCTGCCCCAGCCTTGTTTGCCACTCCGGCGGCGTCTGCTGCGCGAACGCCGCAAGGCCACTCATCATGGAAGCGCTGTGAACAGAGAGAAGATTGCCTTAGCCGTGCCCATCATAAGATCCCTCCTACAAGCCTCTCTCCGCTTCATGCGTGCCCCAACGAAGGAGTAAAGCGCGATTCCGCAGTAGCAGAAGAGCGGGACCATGTAGGCCCTCGCAATACTGTGCTGCGTCTGTGAAATCCAGCCCATAAGCGGTGTCAGCACCGCGCCCCCGACAATCGCCATCACGATCAGCGATCCACCAATCTTCGTATTCTGGTCCAGGCCATCGATGCCAAGAGCAAAGATCGTCGGGAACATGACCGACATGAAGAAGCTGGTAACGAAGATCGCCCAGAGCCCAACCCAGCCGGGAAAAGCAACGCCAATAGCCACCAGGACAATATTCACCAGGCTGTAAAGGCCCATTAGCATGAGCGGGTTTGACGTACCGCATCAGCGCCGCGGAGCTGAACCTGCCCACGCCGAAGGCAACCAGCGTCCCGGTAAGAAAATAGCCGGCGATCTTTTCCGGCTCGTGCGTCCCATCCTGCACATACTGGATAAAGTAGCTCCAGGTGCCGACCTGCGCGCCGACATATAGAAACTGGGCGACGATCGCGAAGAGAAAATTAGGGTAGCGCAGCAGCTCCTTGAAGCTGCCATGGTCCTGGCTATCCTCGTGCTCCCGGGCGATGGCGGGAAACTTGGTTCGTGCGATCAGGAAGGCCCAGATCAGCGTAATCGCCCCCAGCACGAGGTAGGGAACCACCACGCGCATCGTCTCATGCTTCAAGTAAGCATCGTACGTATGGGCCGCCTGCATGGCGGAGACCTGATGCGGTGTCAATTCGATCCCGGAGAAGATGAAAACCGTCCCCCCCAGCACGCCGGTGATGGCGCCCAGGGGATTGAAGGCCTGGGAAAAATTCAGCCGGCGGGCGGCACTCTCAGGCGACCCCAGCTGGGCGACAAAAGGATTGGAGGCGGTCTCCAGGAAAGAAAGCCCGCTGGCGATGACGAACAGCGCCAACAGAAAAAATCCGTAACGCCCGATAACAGCGGCAGGCCAGAAGAGGAAGCTTCCGGCTGGCAAACAGCAGCAGCCCCACCACGATGCCGAACTTGTACCCCATCTTGCGCATCAACAGCGCAGCGGGAATGGCCAGCAGAAAATAACCCAAGTAGAAGGCCGACTGCACCAGCCCGGCCTCGAACCGGGAAATGGCGAACGACTTCATGAACTGGCGGATAAGAACATCGTTGAGATTGCTGGGAACGCCCCAAAGAAAAAACAGCGCGGTCACCAGAAAAAAAGGCACAGCCAGGCCCTGTGGGATCAGTGGCTGTTTCGTATCGCTAGCTTCCGTTGAGTCTGTAGGCAAAGGCACGAGCATCGACGCGTGTGTCCTTTCCTGGTTCTAACTAACTCAATCTCCACAAAGGTGCACGTGGATGCCCAGCTCCGCCATCATAGCCGCCTTGGCTGCCAGCGCCTGGTCGGCCACCTGGCTGGTCGGAGCGTAGGCCACATTGAGATGGTTCGCGCGATGCCTGGCCATAAACTGGTCGCGAGTAATGCCGTGCAGCAGAGTATGCATAATCGGCCACTGCGGGGTGACCGACTTCAATCGCCGCGCCGTCTCTTCGGCGGGTAGTTCAATCGCGGTTGCCCGGCCCAGATCAACATGCAGCGCGCCACCTTCCACAAAAACGCGGCTCCAAACCACGTGTCCGGGCTTGCAGACTCCGTTGAGCGTGCCCCCGCCCAGCCGGAAGTACATCGGCGGCTGCCGTTCGCTGCGCGCCTTGGCATAGCCGCCCGCGATATGCGAAGCAGGAACCGCGCCGGAGATCTGAAAGACCCAGACGAACTCGTCGATGTCGCCCCCGCTGTAGTGCTCTCCCCAGCGAACGTCATGCAGCGTCGTGGCTGGGTCAAGTTGCATCGCGTTCCAGACCCGGTTGGTGACCAGCGCGTCCAACCCCGCACATTCGTCCACCTCGTTGAAGTGCGGCAGCGGCTTCCCGGCATACAGCTCCCGGCCCTTGGCATCGAAGACAGGCGGCCGGTCCACGTTATTGAGCAGGCCCTCCACCAGGTCCGAAGCCGGCGCCATGTCTTTCAATCCCTGCTGGTACTGGATACCAATGGCATCGCAGCCGAATTCGTCGGCAATCCGCATGGCCGCGATATACATCTTGCACTGCCCCAGGATCTGCCCGTCGGTTAGATCGGTCTCCTCCTTGGTCCCGGTGACGAAGGTGAGCCCGCGGCCATCCAGCCAGCTGCGAACTCCCTGCGCTTCGCTATCGGTAACCGTCGCCATGGCGGCCACCAGGGCCGACTGGCTGAGCCGTTCCTTGTAAACTCCCGTGGGATTGAGAAGATAATCCTCGATGATGGCGTTATACATGCCCATGCAGCCCTCATCGAAGACACCGAGAATGGCCTTGCGCGTCTTCAGATTGCGGGCCAGCGACGCACCCAACTCCCTCTCCGCTGCCGGCAAAGCCGCCAAGTCCAGCTCGTGCACATGGCTCAAATCATGTTCGATCACATGTTCCTTGAGCCATTGCCGCAAACCACGGCGAAAAAATTCGTCCTTGAAGTCCTTGCTCCACAGGGTGCTGAAAGTCACTCCGCCCTTGTGCAGGCAACCATTCAGATTCAGCATGCCCACCAGGCCCGGCCACTGTCCTGACCAGTTGGCCACCGTGAGAATTGGGCCGCGATGATGCTCCAGGCCGGAGAAAACGTTGTGGCTGTACTGCCATACCGCTTCGGCAACAATCATCGGCGCATCGGGATGAATCTTCATGAAAACATCCATGCCCATGCGCTGGTTGTAGATGAAGCCGTGTCCCAGATCGTCGCGGTAGGGATGCGCGCGGCGCAGCGTGAAGCCCTCGGCACGAAGCGCCTCGGTCAGCTGCTTCTCCATCTCCGACTGAGCCGGCCAGCAGACCTTATTTGCAGATTGGCGCAGGTCGCCGCTGGCGATCAGCAAAACTTCGCCGGGGACAACGGGGGCGGGCGATTCCAGGACCGGGACAGCATAGGATGACATCTGCAATTCTCCTCAATTTTTCCGAGCTCCTGCATAGACGTTAGAGAAGGCACCGGTCGCGATGCGGGACTATGACGGTTCAATTGTCTTAAAACGTGCAAACGCGTCATCCCAGGCCTCGCTCGGCCGTGGAGACCAGGGAAACACATTCGATTGAGCCGGCGATTGCGGTCCTGCCCGCGCTCGCATCCTGCAGATGGCCGGTGGCCACCGCCTGCAGCATCACGTTGCCCAGCGCCGAAGCCTCCACCGGACCGCATACCACTCTCCGGTCGCAGGCATCCGCGATCATCTGGCACAGAAAAGTGATTGAGCGAGCCACCCCCGACCACGCGAATGCAGTCGAGATGCCGTCCGGTAAGCTGTTTCCAGGGATTGAAGCACCGAGCGGTACTTTAAACTCAGGCTCTCGAACGCGCAACGTGCGATTTCTCCTACCGTCTCCGGAACGGATTGTTGCGTGCCCTCGCAATACGCGCGTATCGCCGCCGGCATGTCCGACGGCATCTGGAACTCTTTTGCATTGGGATCGAAGAAGCGCTGCAATGGCTTCGCTTCGGCAGCGGCAAACGTGATGTCGTTCCAGCTGTAATGGCGGCCTTCTCTCTCCCAGCAGCGAAGGCACTCCTGGATAATCCAAAGGCCGGTAAGGTTCCTCAGCAGCAGAATCGCCCCGTCCGCGCTGCCTTCATTGGTGAAGTGTAAGCGGAAGGCCTCCTCCGAGGTATTCGGCTCCGCTACCTGCACCCCCATCAGGCTCCAGGTGCCGCTGCTGATAAAAGCGCTGTGGTCGTCCAGATCAGGAATCGCCGCCACCGCGCTGGCCGTATCGTGAGAGGCCACGGCAATTGCGGGCAAGGCTGCGCTCAAGTTGGCGTTGCGCAAGATATCCGGCCGAACCGGCCCCAGGATCGTTCCCGGCTGGACGACGGGGCTGAGGATCGGAAGCGGAATACCAAGGGAACCGAGCATCTCCCGAGCCCAGTCGCCGCGAGCAGGCGAGTACATCTGGGTGGTGGTCGCCTCGGTATATTCGTTTTGCTTCTCCCCGCATAGGAAGTACAGGTAAAGATCGGGGATCATGAGAAGCTTCTCGGCGAACTCCAATTGAGGGTCGCCGGCTTTGCAGCATGCAGAAAAGCTGAAAGAGGGTGTTGATCTGCATGGTCTGCACCCCCGTCTCGGCGAAGATGTCGCGCTCCGCGAATCGCTCGAAGACCAAAGCCGGTATCCCATCGGTGCGTGGGTCGCGATAGTGGTGCGGGTTGCCGATCAACCGTCCGCAGCGGTCCAGCAAGGCGTAATCCACTCCCCATGCGTCCACCCCGATACCCAGGGGAGGATCGTCAAAACGCGACCTGATATCGGTGAAGTCCGGCTTCGAGCTGAGACCAGATTCCCAGCGCGTCCCAATAGACGCCACCCGCCAGGCTAACGCCGGTGTTGGAGAACCGGTGTAATTCGTCCAGCAGGAAGGACCGGCCGTCCCATCGGCCCACCATCAGCCGGCCGCTCGAGGCGCCGAGGTCGGCCGCTACGAAGTTGGCGGTATGGCTCATCCCTTGTTTTCAAGAAACTTCATTACCTGCGAGGTCAGGGCAGAAACGAGTTGTTCGATCTCCTCACCCTGCGCCGTCACCGGTCCCGTCGGAGTTGCTCTTCACGGTCTTACCGGCCGCAAGCCGTGGATCCGGCAAACCCAGCCTTTTCTTGATCGCCAGCAGGTCCGCAATTTTATCGGCGGGAATCTCGTTAATCGGAGTCCCCAGCTGGCGCGCGATCATGACCGTCTTGCAATAGGTGTCCACCACTTCCACATACCACTCCGCATGGGTGATGGTGTCCCCCCAGCAGACAATTCCGTGGTTGGCCAGCAGGATCGTGTTGTGATCCTGCACAAACGGCAGAACCGTCCTGGCAAACGCCATCGTGCCCGGCGTTTCGTAGGGGGCCAGCGCTACCGGGCCGACGAAAACCTCCTGCTCAGGGATCAAATTGCCCGGCGGCACGGTGCCGGCGATGGCATGTGCGGTGGCGTAAGGGGGATGGCAGTGGACGACTGCCTTCGCGGCGGGCACCGCCTTATAAATTTCCAGGTGCAGCAAAATCTCGCTGGTCGGGCGCGAGCCGCCGCAAATCTTGCGATTCTCCAGATCCACCAGCGACAGGTCTTCCACCCGCATGTCTCGCTTGCTGCACAGGGTTGGGGTGCAGATCACATACTCGTCCGCGATCCGAACCGACATATTGCCGCCGTTGCCGTCTACATATTGCCGGTCCCACAGCTTCTTTCCTGTGAGAACGATCTCTTCTTTGATAGCGCTGCGCTTCGGGCGAGTGAAAAAGCTCCTCCGCCTCGCGGATTGTCGAAGGGGAACCGGGAGATTGGAAACTTCCGATGCACTCAGAAACCGCGCGGCGGACAATGGCGGAAACAAGAACCGGGTCGGGACTCTGCATGGGCTTTGGGTAACCGCTAACGATAACAGTTGCACCTCGCTTGTGGCAAAATGGTGGTCTTGCATTCGAAGGAGTCACACAGACTATATGAGAATCGACACAGATCAGATGGTATCTCGACGCGGTCGTGCGTTGCTTGGCATATGAGTGATCATCCCTCCAAGCCATGGGTGGTCCTGGTAGGCGGCTTTCTAGGATCCGGCAAGACCACCTTGATTCTGGCCGCGGCCCGCGAGTTGCAACGGCGTGGCCTGCGCAGCGCCATGGTATGGAACGACCAGGGGGTAGACCTGGTCGACAGCCGCTATGCGGCTCTATCCGGCATGCGCTCGGGAGAGGTTACCGGAGGCTGCTTCTGCTGCCGCCTTTCCCAGCTGATCGATGCCATTGACGACCTCCGCGCGTACGCGCCGGACGTAATCTTCGCCGAACCGGTAGGCAGCTGTACCGATCTCTCGGCCACTGTCCTTCGTCCGCTGCTCGAGTACAGCGAGACCTACCAGCTTTCGCCCCTTACGGTTCTGGTGGATCCGCTCCGAGCCCGCTCCATGCTTGCAGCAGGATGCCGATCCCGATATGCGTTTCCTTTTCGACAAGCAATTGCAGGAGGCCGATCTGGTCTGTTTTACCAAGTCGGACCTCTACGCCGACTATCCCGTGATGGGCCTCCCGCACGCGCGTCAGCTGAGTGCCAAGTCCGGACAGGGCGTGGCAGCGTGGTTGAACGAGGTACTCTCAGGGGCTATCGCGAGGGCCGATCAGACACTGGAGATCGACTATTCGGAATATGCGCGTGCAGAGGCGGCGCTCGCCTGGTTGAACTTGCGAGCGGTCTTCGAACCAAAAAACTTGCTTTCCCCATCCATGCTACTAGGGCCTTTGCTAGACCATCTCGACGCCGCCCTCAGCGCCGAGAAAATCCCCATCGCTCACTTGAAGGCAATCGTTACTTCGCCGACAGGCTTTCTTAAGGCGGCGATCTGCGGCAATGGGCAGGAACCAGTCGTCGAAGGCGACCTCGATGCCTCCCCTGCCGGCAAGCTCGAGCTGCTGCTCAATCTCCGTGCGGTGGGAGAGCCGGCCCAGGTGCGTGAAATTGTAGAAGGTGAGATTCTTCGGCTAGATGGCCTCACAAATCTCGACCATCGACTGCTTTAGTCCGGCAGCCCCGGTCCCGGAGCGTCGTATCCCGAAGGCCGGCTGATGGCCGCCGCAAGGCTCACGCATGGACCTCTAAAGTGAGTTCGCTGCCCTCGGCGAGCACCAAAGTTTGCTCCATCTGAAAGGTGGTTCGTCCGTCGCTCTGCTTTATTGTATGGGAGTATGTGCGCCCGTTGCTTCGCACTGAAGTCGTGGCTCCTGTGCCGGTTATTTCGCACCAACGGCAAGGAAGTTTGCCCGCCAGCACCCGCAGCGTAACCTGTGTGCCGCGAGTGCTCACTGGACGATAGGAGAACGTTCCCCAGCCCGTTCCTGTAGACCAGAAACACTCGAATACGTTCATGCGGGACTCGCGGCACTGCGACCACTGAAGCCTTGGGCCCATCGTAATGAAATCCGCTCAAAGCAACCACACTCGTCCAGGAAGCCATCGCGCGCGCATAGTGATGACCGCATTCCGCCTCATCCCACGGATTGCGCTTTTCGCCATCGTACCGGGAGCGAATGTTTCGTATGGATTCGACCCCTTGCTCGACCATTCCGGAGTACAGCATCAACGCCGCGGTCGAATGTTCAAAACCCGTCATCACTTCCGCAAAATAGGGAAATGGTATGCGCGGCCGGGACGCAGTGGCATAGTCGCAAATGACCATGGCTGCTTCATCGTTGAGGGCAAAGGTACGCTCCACATTGTCGTGCTCTTCAAGGCTGCGCTTGTAGTTGTATTTGTAAATGGATTGCAACGTTGACTGCACGTGTTCCTGCGCCACCAGCGAACCCAATCCTGCGACCTGGGCAAGATACTGTCCAACGAACTGGTCGATCAGGCATCCGCCGCCCACCTGGTATTCGGGGCTCTCGGTATTTCCCGAACCCATGTCGCTGCGCAGATTAGGAGCAATCTCGTCAGCGCGAAAACCGCGAACTTTTTGAATATAAAAACTTCCGTTGAACAGATTGCTATCGATCCAACTGCTTCCCTGTCGGAAAAGCCTGCGATATTCGTCGGCAGATGCAGTGTCGCCCATCGCTGCGGGCCATCTCCTCTCCGGCGCGTAGCGCGCCCAGATAGTAGATTCCGCACATCGGGTTTGGCCCATAGAACTCCACGTCGTAGGTGTTGTGCTGAACACCTTCGAGTACGCCATCGCGGTTGGCATCCCACCCGCCAGGAACCCAGGCGAACTCCAAACCTTTCTTTATGCGCGGCCACATCGTTGCCAGCCATTCGTTGTCGCCCGAGAGCTTCCAATCCATGATAAGCGTGGATGATCTGTCCCATCTGCCCGTCTGCAGCGGCAAATCCGGACCTCTCCTTGCCATCGGGAAGAAGCTGGCGAAAGTGCATCGCTCCCGCTTCGTCCATCGAGTAGCCAAAAGCGGCTTTGCGCAGAGATCGTGCCAGCGAGGGAAAGAGATGGGCGGTAGCCGTCTCATAGTTCCACACGTGGGTACAGTTGCCGAAGCAGCAGCCGATGTGATCGTCCACTCCTTCAAAAGCGTGGAACTCGCCATCGGCAGTCCGGAAGCAGGTTGTCGACGCGAGCGTCGAAAGATTTCCGCTGGCGGCTTCCTTCACCACCGAAGGCAGAGTGCTCGCGCCAAAGGCCTTCGCAAATGCCCTCGTCCGTGATTCGAGTTTCTCTAAATTCGTCGCAGTGTATTGCGCAACTTCCCAGGCATCCTTGAAACGGGTGGCATAAAAGTTGCCAATGATGGTATTGCCTTCTCCGGTAGGAGCAGTCCAGCCGCACCAGTCGGGTGTGCGATTGGGAAAGTTCCATGAAAGCAGAAAAGTGAAGTTTGCCGATCCTCCGGCAGGTATCGAGCTTTGCTGGCAAACGGCTCCCACCGCATTGCGCAGCTCCGGTTCGTTCTGCAGTTGCCCGTCGCGGGAAAATACATCCCAGAACAGCATGGGTGAATTCCACCAGCGTCCCTGGGGCCAACCGCGCCAGTAGCTGATCGCAGCGTGATCGCCTGGTGAGCGCTGCCAGTGCGAAACTCCCCTGCAATGGATCGCCTGCCGGCACACTCGGATTGCTCATCAACAGGCCCTCCAATTCGCCGGACTTTCTATATTCATTCAGCCGTGAATCCTGTACGGACCTGGCCGCTCCGCCCACTCTCGGTTCGGGCTTGACCGGATTATCGATAGAAAAGGCAATCCCCACTTTCGCCGTTGAGTGACCAGGGTTGTGCACGCGGTAGCGCAGGATCGCAACCGGCAAGCCCCGAATCATCCGCATCATGCGGAATGAATGGAGAGAATGCATCGAGTTCCACCTGTACGGGCAAGTTCGGGTCTTCGAATTTGATGTTGGCCAGCGGATACTCACCGGTAAAAGTCGCTCCTTGAATGCGGCTCAGTCCAGGGGAATTATTCGAGCCGAGCCCGTCTTGACCCTCATATGGGGGCAAAATTCGTGCTTCAAGTACACGCGCAATGGGCTTCGAATTACCTGCTTGCACCCAAATCGACGGCAGGGCATAAGCGGGCGAGAACCCCTTATTCGGGCGATTGAATATCTCCCAATCTCGCAGTTGTCCTCGGCCGCCCAGGCTCAGACTGCCGGCAGCCACCCCGCCCAGGGGAAACGCAATCATCTTGAGTTGCCGTCCAGTAAAACGACGCGGGTAGGAGACATCTGGAGTTTTCCTTGCCGTCCTTCTCCAAATGCGGTCAGATCCGGCCAAAGACCCGCTTGCGTACTCGCGCCAACTGCGGTCGCAGCCTGCTTCATGAAACCGCGCCTGCCTACTTTATAGTCGTCGCCCATAATGCGCCTTCAGATCCTCTGGATGGCTCCTGTCAACTTGTACAGGATTGAGTGTGCCTGCCCATTGCGTAGTTTCATTGAACCACCTCACTTTGCACGATCGTTCGCATTATGATCACTTGTGCACTTATAGCAGCGAGGAAACAAACTGTGCGTCGTCTGCCTTTTTTGGCAATCATGGTCCTGGTCGTCGGTCTGCATTGCGCGAGCTACACAGCCAACGCCCAAACGGCAAACTCCACCGCGAGCGGTGGTGCCGCATCGCTCGCGATCCTTACGCCCGATGTCGATTCGCGCATGGTGTCGCCTGAGAATCCTACGGGAGAAAAAGGCAAAGGAGCCATGCGAACGCCGGACCCGGCGAATCCAGACCTCGCGTTTTCCCGGGCGGCCTCCGACCTCGGCCGAGGATGGAAGGTCCGCCCATTTATCAAAGTGCCGGCCCACACCACGGCCACCATCATGGATGTCTCCGGGCCGGGAACCATCAAGCACATTTGGATGGCCGCCTCGGAAGACTTGCACGGGGTAGGCCGCGCAAGCATTCTGCGCTTCTACTGGGATGACGAAACCACTCCATCCGTTGAAGTGCCGATGTCCGACTTTTTTGCTATCGGACATGAGACCTTCGCGCCCGTCAACTCGGCCATGGTGGTCGATAACCCGACCTCCTCGATGAACTGCTATTGGCCCATGCCCTTTCACAAGCGTGCGCGCGTTACGTTCACCAATGACAGCGACAAGGATCTACCGCTGCTGACCTTTCAAATCGACTATGAAGCCGGCGCCGTTCCGCGGGAAGCAGGCTACTTCCATGCCCAATGGAGGCGGGCCAGGGTGGAACGCAGCAACCCCTCTTACACCATTCTTGACGGCGTGAAGGGCGAGGGCCGGTACGTTGGAACTTTCCTGTCATGGACGCAGTTGGCGAGCGGTTGGGCTGGCGAAGGCGAGGTCAAGTTCTACATTGATGGCGATGTCGAATTTCCTACGATTGCCGGCACCGGGACTGAAGATTATTTCGGTGCGGACTATGGTTTCCCGGCCACTTACTCCACGCCCTATGTTGGCAATGTGCTCGACCATAAAAGCAAGGACTATGCGGCGGGGATGGCGTGGAGCCTATACCGGTGGCATGTGCCGGATCCCATCAATTTCCATAAGGATCTAAAAGTGACTATCCAGGATTTGGGCTGGTGGCCCAACGGGAAGTATCAGCCTCTGGATGACGACTTCGCCTCGACGGCTTACTGGTATCAGGTGGAACCGCACGTTCCATTTCCCAAGCTCCCGCCCCTCAGTGAGCGCTGGACTCGATGATCCCGGGCCAAGCGCAGGAACGCAGCTACAAATGGTTCGTTGTAGGCATTCTGTGGTTCGTTTGTTTCTTCAACTACGCCGATCGCCAGGCGATCTTCGCGGTGTTTCCCCTCATCAAGCAGCAGTTGGTGCTCACTGACGTTCAGTTGGGCGTAGTGGGCGGCGCATTTATGTGGGTGTACGCTCTCTTCGGTCCAGTAGCGGGCTGGCTCTGCGATCGTCTCCCGCGCAAGACATTGGTGCTGGGTGGGTTGATTGCCTGGTCGCTAGTGACCATGTTGACGGCGGTTTGTCACACCTACGGTCAACTGGTCCTCTGCCGTGCGCTTAGCGGATTAGGAGAGGCAGTCTATATCCCAGCTTCGATGTCTCTCATCGGTGACTACCACGGAGCCAGTACTCGCTCTCGCGCCATGTCTCTTCATCAGTCAAGCGTCTATGTGGGCTCCATTGCAGGCGGCGCTGTGTCCGGTCTCGTAGGCCAATTCTATGGCTGGCGATCGAGCTTCATCCTCTTTGGATCCTGCGGACTCCTATTTGGTGCAATCGTGGGAAAATTTCTCCGGGAACCTATGCGAGGCAGTTCCGAGCGCACAGCGTTGTTGCCAGTCCCTACTGAGCAAGGAAGCCTCTTGAGGGAGCTGAAGACTCTGCTCCTAAGCCCCATCGTGCGCCTGCTGATTCTGGCCTTTGTTGGCGCCAACTTCGTGGCCGTTGTCTTTCTCACCTGGATACCGTCGTTCCTGTATAGCAAATTTCACATGAGCCTCAGCATGGCGGGATTGAACGGCACCATGTACCTGCAGCTATCGTCGGTTGCGGGCGCTCTCTGCGGCGGTCTGCTGGCCGATGTCATGGCGCGTCGATTCGCCGGCGGACGCATGTTCACTCAGGCACTCGGCCTCTTTCTGGGTATCCCGTTCCTCCTCTTCACCGGCTGGGCTGCCTCGGTTCCGGCCGTGGTGCTGGGCATGATTGGCTTCGGCTACTGCAAGGGAATTTACGACGCCAACACCTTCGCGTCGCTTTACGATGTTGTCCCAGTAAGACAGCGCGGGCTCGGCGCCGGCATGATGAACTCCATGGCTTGGCTAGGGGGTGGTTTCGCGCCCATCGTCATCGCTCTGGCCGCCGGCAAATACGGAATGGGCCCGAGTATCAGCGGAACAGCAATTGTCTACCTCATCTCAGGACTGCTCATGCTGCTGGCCGCACAGCGAACCATCCTTGCCCCCTCAAAACCTCCCAAAGCCTCCGCCTGAGAACCCGCCGGTCCCGTAAGAATCTCTATCGAAGCGGGCGTATCGGAAACAAGGCCGTAAAGGAACGGGAGGGTGCCCCTCGATAAGGCGTACCTGGGCCCGAAAACGATGGGCGTTAGCCCCACGATCGCATTTCCGGAATCGACACAAATCGGGCTTTGGAAAGCAAAAGCGTTCGACAAACCTATCTATGCCACGACACAGTCCCGCAGGGACGGCTGAGAGTAGCCCAGGACGTCAGTCCTGGGTATACAACCCACCATGGCACAGTCCCGAAGGGACGGCTGAGAATGCCCCAGGACGTTAAGTCCTGGGTGAGCCTGGACCTCACGCAAATGCTGACGAATGACTATCAAAAGCCAACCCGATTCTCTTTGGCATCAACCTAGATCCAAATACTCACACCCCAAGGCCGATGACTCGCTCATTTGCGCTGTCGAC
>CAWCAZ010000035.1:0-11058 GCA_963793525.1 uncultured Acidobacteriaceae bacterium | reverse complement strand
GGCGCTCTGGCCGCATTCTTCGCACCTGGGGGCATGAGCGCCGCTTGGCGTTATCCCGACGACTACTTTCAGCGCGTGAACCTACGCGGTCGCATTGTGGCTTTACCGCAGTACGATGCTTCGGCGGAATTCGGAGGCTATGTTCCGGGCGCGCACCTGAAAGACAGGCTCTTCTTCTTTGGTGCGTACAATCCGTCACTCAATGAGTTCTACTGGAATACGCCCGCCGGTGCAGGCCTCGTAGGTCCTTTCACTAATAAAACGACGAGCAATGATTACGCTGCGAAAGTCACCTTCAAGCTGAATGAGGGTACCAGTGTCGACGCCTCGGTCTTCTCTGACCCCTCCAGAACGAATGCCGGGTTCGGTTTCGCCAGTGCCGACACCTTCCCGAACTACCCACAGCTAAACCTCGCCAACCAAACTGGCTTTAGCCGGTGGAACTATGGCACACGCAGCGAGACTCTGCATATCTCCAGTTCCCTGTCGCCTACCTGGCAATTGGATATCTCCGCCACCGCGAAGAGAAGCCACTTCGACGAGGTCGGACTGCAAGATGTCTACCAGATCGTCGACGAGTCAGGCGCCGTGTCCGCCGGGCAGTTCACTGCTCAAGGACTGGGCTTTACTCAGAATCCGACTGTCCATGACTACGGCTTTGGCATCGATACCGAAAAAACTATCAACTTTCACGGTCAGCACACTTTCTCAATTGGTTGGGGTTACACCCACTCCATCTACGCGTTGGATAAGGCTTATAGCGGCGGCTATTTCACCTTTCCGACGGCAAACGATATTGGTACTCCTGTAGCCGGCATCACCAGCAACCCCGCAGTCGCCGGCAGCACAGCAAATGCGGCGTTCAACTTGCAGTATGCGGCCCCCAATCCGGAAACCGGTTTGGTGGACTGCGCTCCTTCGCAATGCCCCTACTACAACGGTGTGCAAGTCTATCTGCAACAAGTTCGCGGTATTTTCAGCAGCCCGATTGCCGAAACCAGCTCAGTGAACATGTCGATTTACGGCAACGATAATTTCCAGGTCAATCGCCACGTCACCCTGAACCTCGGCCTACGCTGGGATGAAGAACAGCTCAACGCTGTGACGCAAAGCTACACTTTCGTCGACAACTGGTCTCCACGTCTGGGCATCAACTACGATCCCTTCGGCGATAGAAAGTCGAAAATCTTCTTCAATTGGGGCCGCTACACGCAGTCGTTCCCGCAGGACGGCGCGTTGCGCGATCTGTCGAATGAAAACGATATATATGGCGCCAATTGGGCTCCTGCAGCCGATGCGAATAACAACGTCATCCTCAATGCAAACAACACGGTCACGCCGATTCTGGACGCAGCACACCTGATTAGCGGCAATCCCGCCGCGGGCCAGCAGGGTACTAACGTTTCTGCCAGCGGTGGTGCTTCACCGATCTTCATCGAACACAACACCAAGATGAACTTCGAGGAAGAGTATGTAGGCGGGATAGAGCGCCAATTCGGCGGGTTTGACGTCAGCGCCCGTTATATGGACCGCCGTTTGCTGCGCATCATCGAAGATACTTCCGGCGCCTCTCCGGAGGGCAACAAGGCCGGTTTTGTCGGCCAGAATTTTGTGGTCGGCAACCTGAACGCGTCCACGGACTACTTCATCAACGAAGTGGAGCAAGCCTATACCCTGGCGTCTGGTCCACCAGCAAACTGCGCCGGTTCCACCGATCCCGACGTTGCCGACTACGGCTTGCAAACAAATAGTATCGGCCAGACAGTCGGGGGCGCATGCGGCTACAACATCACGACGGCCGGCCTCCCAACCCCTGACGGCAAGCCGGACGGCTTCTCCACTCCACACCGCCACTACCAGGCGATGGAGTTAGAGGCGAACAAGAGCCTTAGCCACAACTTCATGCTGCGGGTCAATTACCGCTATGCCAAGCTGTATGGCAACTATGAGGGTCTCTACCGCAACGACAACGGACAGTCGGATCCCAGCATCAGCTCGCTATACGATTTCACCAATGGCGTTCTGGGGCTGCTAGGCCAACAGTTCGTGGAGGGCTATCTGAACACAGATCGCAGACAGGTTGGCAATCTCTATGGTTCATACGTGATTCCTAACGGGTTCATGAAGCGCTTTACCGGCGGCATCGGCCTGCGCGCTAGCTCCGGTCAGCCGATCAGCCAACTAGGCGCTCATCCTGTCTACAACGATCCGGGCGAAGTACCGATCGGAGGGCGCGGAACGATCGGCACGATGGCATCGAACTATCAACTCGATCTGCATGCTGACTACCCGCTCCAACTGGGTGAACGGTATAGGATCAAGTTCACGTTCGATACCTTCAACGTGACCAACTCCCGGTCCCTTACCTCCGTCGACCAGGATATCGCCCTGAGCTACGGAGTACCCGATTTGGACTACCTCAAGCCCACCTCTTTCCAGCGCGCTTTCTATGGCCGTGGATCGATAAGGTTTGAGTTCTAATCAACGTTTTACGCACTACGGGGAGGGGGATGGAAACATCCTCCTCCCCGTTTTCTTTGGTACCGGCCGGTAAGCCGTCGCTGGTTCACCGTCAATTACACTGGAAGAGTATGGATACGCGGTTTCCGGACTGTCTTGTGCAGCCAGGAGCCGTGGCAAAACCGAGGCGAAATTGTTAAAGCGTTCTGTATATGCAACCAGCGTCCTGGTTGTTTTGGTTCTCGGGCTTCTATTTTGGCCCCCGGCAGCGACTGCAGCCAAGCATCCGCAGCTTCCCCCCAAGTATGAGCATTGGTTGAATGAAGAGGTCAACTACCTGATCTCGAATCAGGAAAGAATACCTTCTTGAGCCTGACGAGCGATCAGGATCGTGACCGGTTCATCGACACCTTTTGGGCGATTCGTAATCCGGACCCAACGGCGCCCGGGAACACCTTTCGCGAAGAGCACTACCGGCGGCTCGATTATGCCAATACCCATTACGGCTCGGCATTTAAACCCAATGGATGGCGCACCGACCGCGGCATGGTCTACATCACGCTCGGGCCCCCAGCGCAGAAGAGCACCTACACCAACACAAAATACCTGCTTCCAATGGAGATCTGGTTCTATCAGGATCCGGGAAGCGCACTTGCACCCTATTTCTCGGTGCTCTTTTTCCAACGGAGTCCGGCGGAAGACTACCGGATTTACTCGCCCTACCAAGACCGGCCGGAAAAGCTGATCGCCAGCACCAATGCCGTCAACGATGAGCCGGCCGCGCTGAAGATCATCAAGGAAGACCTGGGGAATGAGGTGGCAAACCTGACGCTTTCTCTTTTCCCCAACGAACCGGTCGACAACGTTCAGGGCACCCCTACCCTGGAATCGGACGCTCTGCTCAACAAGATCCGCAACTATCGCAATCTGCCGGAGAACACGGACCTGCTGGCGCGAACGACGGGCAGCGCTGGAGGGCGTGACCCACCGCGTTCTGCTGGGGCAGGACTTCAGCGATCTCTCTGTGTTGGCCACCCGCGATGGCGCCAATCAGGCCAGCATCCATTACCTCCTTCGCTTGTTAAACCCCGGCGATTTCGTGCTTGGGAAAGATGCCATCAGCGCGGGTCTATTACTCCCTGTCGGTGGAAGCGCAGCTGCTCGCCGCAGACGGCAAGGTGATCTACACCGACACCCAGGACCTGCACGACTTTCTCAATAACGACCAGGTCGATCAGTTGCGACTTCGGCCGCTGGCGATTGAAGGACGCCTGGTCGCTGTTCCTGGCAAATATCAGCTTCGGGTCGACGTCACGAACCGGGTCACCAAGCAAAGCTTCGCCCAGACTCGTGGGGTTCTGGTGCCGGCGTTCGACCACTCATCTGGGAATGAGCCAGGTCGTCTTCGCTGCCATGGCGTCGCCGCAACGCGATTTTCAGCAGAATCAGCCGTTTAGTTTTTCCGGGGTAAAACTCGCGGTGGCCGGAGCGGATAAGCTCCACTTGCAGGCGGCGACCCGATCAGGGTTATCTATCAGCTGTGGGAGCAGCCCGATTCACCAGTCTTGTTGCAGGGAAAGAACCTGGAAATTTCCTACTTGATTGGCCAGCTTGGCGTCACTACCAAGAAAGAGCAGACCCAGACGGTTGACCGGGCCAAATTCGACGCTCAGGGAAACCTCTTGATGGGTACCGACATCCCCACCAATGACCTTCACCCTGGCAACTATCGGCTGGTGGTCCGCGTTACCGATGCGGAGACCAAGGAGAGCACTTCGCAGGCAATCAATTTTCGTCTGGTGGGCGGGGACCGTCATCCGTTATGGAATGTGACCAGTCCTTCCTACACCACCTACTGCGGACTCAGCCGTCAATTTGTATAGGCGCGGCCTGTGCGCTTTGGCGCAGCAGCAACCGCAAGCCGCCGTCGCTTACCTGAAGCAGGCTGTAGATGCAGGTACGCCCGATGCGGCCATGTACAGCGCCCTGGCTTCGGCTTACCGGCTGGCCGGGAATACCACCGCTGCCGCTGCCACGGAAAAGCAGCGGGACAGCGCGCTGGCCCAGAAGGGCGCAGCGCCTTCCAGCAACTAGCATCAACTATTTGTCTTCCTCAGGGCCCGGGTGCTTGCCCACAAACGGGGAGCAGCAGGGCTCTTTGGCGGGAGTGAACTCCATAAACTCCACCCGGGTAAAGTCAGGGTCGAAGAGGTTGAGCTGCACTTTGCCGTCGCGACCGACCTGGGTCTTGGTGCAGTTGGGTCCCTCGCATTTGTTCCGCTCCAGCGCGGCAACGGCATCGGCCATGTGGGCTACGCCGAGCGAGAAGTGGTCCATCACACCGGTTTGTTTCAGGGTGGGTGTGGGGGATACGTTCAGCATGTACTCCAGCCAGTCCGTTCCGTCAGGCACCTGGATGCTTTGGTAGTCCGTGCGGGAGTCGGTCTTGCCGCCATGCCAATAGGGGCGGAAGCCAAGCACATCTCGCCAGAAGGCGTCCTCTTTTGCAGCATCGCGAACGATGAAGCCGACGTGGATCACACGCTTGCTGGTGGCGTCCGCTGAGGGTGGCGTCTTGGCCACCAACTTATTGGAGCCACGCTGCACGAAAATCACCAGATTGCCCTCGGGATCGCGCACGCCGAATTCCCCCGCTTTCAACGGCAACTCGGTCTTGATCCCATGTGACTCCAGGTAACGCTCCAGTCCGGCCGCATTGCGGGTGGTGAATGCGACAGCGGCCATGCGAACGTCCGCCTTGGGTGGCGGCGGCGAAGTCAGTATTTCGATCCATTGGGAGGAGTTGACCGGATAAATCCAAACGCCGTTCGACTCCATGCGCTTGTAGCCCAGGGTGTCTCCGTAGAATTTTTGGGCTCCTGGCGGATCGGTGGTATAAAAGCGCGCAAAAGCGATTCCGGTGATGGCGGGTCGCTTGACCGCTGCGCTCCCAGCGGGGCGGCGGTGGCGATGAGCAACACCAGCAACAGAGCTCGTCTCATGGACCGAACTCTAGTGGATTTAAGCCGTTTCGGTCAAAAGCGGCACCGCGCCCCAAAGTGGAAGCATTGCGTCTGTACACAATCCTCAATAAACTTCTCTCCGGGCAAACATCCGGATTTTTCAGGCTTGTAAGGAGACTGCGTGCGTGGTTTTCGGATCTTCCTCGCATGCGCGGCCTGCCGGCTCCGCGCCCAGTAAGTGAAGTAGGTCGGCAAGTGAAGTAGATCCTGATGGGGATGAAGGTGGTATCACAAGGATGAAGAGATTCCGGGATTTTGCCATACTGGCGGCGATCGCAGGTTTGGCTGCTTACCAGGGCAGACAATTGCACATCTATGCAGCATCGAGCCAGGCGCCGGTTGCCCCACAACGCAAAACGCCGGACCCAGCCATGGTGGCAATGCGCCGCCTGCACAAACCGCCGAACTGGCTGCGGCCGGCGGTTCCCTCTTCCAACAGAATTGCGCCTTCTGTCATGGCCGGGATGCCGGCGGCGGAGAAACAGGTCCCGACCTCACCCGGTCGAAGCTGGTGACTGCTGACGTAGGCGGAGACAAGATCGGCGATGTCGTGCTGCACGGACGAACCGATAAGGGGATGCCTGCCTTCCCGTTCTCCGCTGACCAAATCACACAGCTGGCCGCCTTTATTCATTCCCAGCAGACCAAAGCCATGGCGCAAAGCGGCAAGAGGAAGGGGGTCGATGTGTCCGATCTTCAGACGGGGAACGTAGAGGCCGGTAAAGCCTATTTCAATGGCGCGGGCGGCTGCGCGAGCTGCCACTCACCCACTGGCGATCTGGCCGGCGTCGCTTCACGTTATGAGGGCCTGCAGCTGGAAGAACGAATGCTGTATCCCAGAGACGTGAAGAGCAAGGTTACGGTGACACTCGCTTCTGGGGAAAAGGTGAGTGGGACTCTGGCATACCAGGATGAATTTACGGTGGGATTGCGGGATGCGACGGGAACTTACCGGTCGTGGCCGACTAGCGCCGTGAAGGTCTCCATTGACGCACCCGTGGAGGCTCATGTGGCTCTATTCAGCAAATACACCGACGACGATATCCATAACCTGATGGCCTATATACAGACCTTGCGCTAGGAGCGTTTTTTGACTGCTTTCAGAAACATACTGCTTCTTGCCGCAGGCGCGGTATCGGCCTTTGCCTTTTCATGTCCGCTGAAGGCGCAGAATGTGGATGCGAACATGCTGCTGCATCCGCCGGCGGATAGCTGGCCCGGGTACCAAGGCGACTATTCCGGAAGACGACACAGCAAGCTGACGCAGATTACACCGCAAAATGTGAGTGACCTCAGCTTGGCTTGGGCTTTTCAGACGAACCAGCCGGCGGAGATCAAATCCACTCCAATTTTGGTCGATGGCGTGTTGTACTTTACCGTCCCGGACAATGTTTGGGCGATCGATGCGCGGTCGGGCTATAAACTCTGGCAGTACACCTATCCGCCCAACAAAGGGGACCATATCGGCCAGCGCGGGGTAGCCATCTATAAAGACTGGCTGTTCTTCGTCTCCCCGGATGCGCACCTGGTCTCCCTCAACGCCAAAGACGGCAAGGTGCGGTGGATTATTGAACTCGCCGACGTGAACAAAGGCTATTGGGCGACCGAGGCGCCTTTCATCGTGGGTAACCACGTCCTGGTGGGCGTGGGCGGCGATCTGGATAACATCCCCATGTTCCTGAAGTCGATCGATCCGGAGACGGGCCAGACGCAGTGGCAGTGGAATGTCACGCCTCCACCTGGTCCGAACGTCACCACGGGCGGCACGACGTGGATGGCGGGCACCTATGATCCTGACCTGAACCTCATTTACTGGGGCACAGGAAACCCCACGCCGGTGCTGGACGGCAACGCCCGGCCAGGGGACGACGAGCATACCTGCAGCATCGTGGCGCTGAATCCCGATACAGGCCAGTTAGTGTGGTCCTTTCAACCGTCGCCGCATGACACGCATGACTGGGATGCGGTCGAGATCCCAGTGCTGGTGGACGGAACTTTCCACGGACAACCGCGAAAGATGCTGATGCAAGCTTCCCGCAATGGGTATTTTTTCGTGCTTGATCGCACCAATGGCAAGAGCCTGCTGACCGTTCCCTTCGGGCCTGTGAACTGGACTTCGGGCGTGGACAAGCAAGGGCGTCCCATTCCAGATCCGGCCAAGGATCCGGCGCCGGACGGCCGCCTGATTGCACCGGATGAGGGTGGACTCACTAATTACCGTTCGCCAAGCTTCGATCCCAAAACCGGCTTGTTTATTGTCAGTGCGCACCCCGCCTATAGCCTCTACTTCAATAAGCCGGCGGATGGTTCCTACGGCTGGGCGGGTGCAGATTATGGGTTGTGGGGCAAGGGCGTGCTGGAGGCTATCGATTACCAGACCGGCAAGATCCGGTGGACCCATGAACTTGGCCCGGGAGGTTCGGGTGCAGGTGTGCTGACCACGGATTCTGGACTTACTTTCACGGCTGATGCTCAAGGGAACTTTCTCGCGCTGGATACAAGCAACGGCAAGACGCTTTGGCATTCTGGCTCCGGGGCTCGCATCGGAAGTTCTCCGATTAGCTATGAACTCGACGGACGGCAATATCTGCTGACCAGCAGCGGTAGTGTGTTGTTTGCGTTTGCGCTGCCGCAGAGCCCGATTGTGCCTAAACATCCGGTTGCAAAGGGACACTGAGGCGGGGTTGGAACAGCGTGAAAGGGGGAACGAAACCGCAGGTCCCTCCACTACGCTTCGCTCCGGTCGGGATGACAATTCTGTTGCCGGGAAAAGGACTCAAAACCGGCCAGATGAATGGCTATCAATGGCCCCACAGAATTGTCATCCCGACCGGAGCGAAGCGTAGTGGAGGGACCTGCGGTTTCGTTCCCCCTTTCACGCCTTCTCTTTGATGTTTTCTACGTTGTTGCCTGATTGCCTGGAAAACGCTCCATGAAGATTACTGATGTTAAGACCATCGTCGTCAACGCAGAGATGCGGAATTGGGTGTTTGTCAAAGTCATCACCGACCAGGCGGGTTTGTTTGGCTGGGGAGAGGCATCGCTGGAGTGGAAGACCCGGGCAGTGACGGGCGCCATCGAAGATTTCACTCCGATGCTGATCGGCGAGGATCCGCGCAACATCGAGCACCTCTACCAGAAGCTCTATCGCCATTCATTCTTCCGCATGGGCGTGATCGGCATGAGCGCGATCAGCGGATTGGAACAGGCGTGCTGGGATATCTTCGGCAAGTCGCTCGGTCTTCCGGTGTATCGATTACTCGGCGGCGACGTGCGTGACCGTGTGCGCATGTATACCCACCTTGGCGGCGGGGATATGAAGTCCGTCTACCAGACCTTCGATCCCCAGCCACTCATCGATCTTGCCAATGAGGTGGTCGCCCGCGGTTATACTGCGCTGAAAGTCGTCTTTGTTCCCTATTCCGAGCCTTTGATGGGGCGCCAATATGTACGCCAGTTTTCGCAGATGTTCGAGAAACTGCGCCTGGCCGTAGGAGACAGTATCGACATCATGATCGATTTCCATGGACGAACCTCGCCCGCCATGGCGATCCAATACATTCACGCGATTGAGGAATTTAGTCCCTACTTTTGTGAAGAGCCGGTTCCCCCGGAAAATATTCCGGCGCTACGCCAGGTTCGTGAAGCAGTCCGCGTTCCTATCGCCACCGGCGAGCGATTAGTTTCCCGCTTCCAGTTTCGCGAGGTCTTCGAACAACAGGCCTGCCATGTGATTCAGCCCGATTTGTGCCATTGCGGCGGACTTTACGAGGCAAAGAAGATAGCGGCGGCAGCAGAGACCTACTACATGGGTGTGGCGCCGCATAACCCTCTGGGGCCGATCGCCAATGCTGCGGCACTTCACTTTGCTCTGATCGACGCCGAATTTTCTGATCCAGGAGGATATGCTTACGGACGTACCCTGGCGTTGGGACGTAGTGAAGCATGGCTTGAAGATGGAGAACGGCTACTGGTTGAAGAGCGAATCTCCGGGCCTGGGGATCGAAGTGAATGAGGCTGGAGCCGCGAAACACCCTTTCAAGCAGGAGGCATTTGCTACTTCTGTAGCACGTGCGGCAGACGGCGCAATTCTCGATTGGTAGTCCGTTGGGAGGGATCACATCGTATGAACCGGCGAAGGTTTCTCGGAGGAGCGGCCCTGCTTGCGGCGACCGCGGGGCACGACTCGAGAATGGGAGCCGCGGTCTCCGGTTCGCGGGTCATCGACTCGTGCGGATGTGATTTTCAAGCCGTCGATGCAAGCTACGCCTATCATCCCGAGGGCCAGGCTGCTGGACGAGAGGCATTCCGGGACTTGGGCTCGGGCCTCAAGGTAACCGGTATGAAGGTGTTCGGCGTTTCGCTTACCCGCAACTCCGACCGGCCGTATGTATTTTGCAAGCTTGAGACGAATCAAGGGCTTGTCGGTTGGGGCGAAGGTACGCTTGAAGGCAAGGCCGGCGCGACGATGGCCTGTATCGACGATTTCCGTGATTTCGTCATCGGCGCCGATCCGATGCAGGTGGAGCACATCTGGCAATCGATGTACGTGCACAGTTTTTATCGCGCGGGACCGGTTATGGGCTCGGCAATTTCGGCCATCGACCAGGCGCTGTGGGATATTCGCGGAAAAGCGTTGGGCGTCCCGGTATACAAGCTCTTCGGCGGCCCGCTCGATCCACGCGGTGTGCGCGGCTACTATCACGCGGATGGCGTACACTCCCGAGAGCTTTGGCGAAGCTGCGCGAAACCGCTCGGCCTGGGCGTGTCCTGTTTCAAAACAGGGCTTCCGACTTATTACGAATGGATCGAAACCCGCAGCAAAATCGATCCGCGGCATGAAGTCCATGCAGGGCGTGCGCGAGTCGCTCGGCGGACTCATCGACATCGCGGTGGATTTCCATGCCAAGACCAGTCCCAGCGTCGCTTCGATTCTGGTGAAGGAAGTAGAGCCGCTGAACCTGCTGTTCATCGAAGAGCCGTGTCCGCCCGAGAATGTTCAGGCCATGGCGAAAATCGCGCGCCGCTCGACTACGCCCATCGCCACCGGCGAACGCCTGGTTGCGCTATACGGTTGCCGCGAGTTCATCGAGATGGGCGTGGTCGATATTCTGCAGACCGATATCAACCACGTAGGCGGCATTACGGGGCTTTGGAAGGTGTCGCAGATGGCCGCGGTCTCGGGAATCTCCATGGCCCCTCACGCCTGCGAAGGCCCCATCGGCGGATTGGCCGCTTTGCACGTCAATTCGGCGCTGCCGAACTTCCTCGTGCAGGAGATCTGCGGTTCAGAAGCCCGGCGACAAAGAGAATCTGGGAGGAGTGGCTGGGATTTCCCGCCATGCGAATGGTGAATGGACGCTTCCCGCTCGCCCAAAAGCCAGGCCTGGGATTCGAACTGAACGAAGCTGATTTGAACAAGTATCCATTTGGCGGCACCGTCCCGATGGCCTTCGTGTTCCATCAGGATGGTTCGGTCGCTGCTTTATGGTGAGAAAACCGTGAAGCTGAATCACTCGCGAAAGAAAATCTTTCTGGCAGGGGCTCTTATCGTTCCCTGCCTGCTCGTTGCACT
>CAWCAZ010000034.1:0-31561 GCA_963793525.1 uncultured Acidobacteriaceae bacterium | reverse complement strand
CTCGACGAATACCTGGCCTTCACCAACGACAATGGGGAGAGTGGGCTGAATCGATGCCAGGAAAGCCGCATTTCGCGGAGCGGGAAAATGGACCACATGCCACACCTGGGTTTTCACGATAAAGAGAACGAGCACGATGGAGCCCGCGTATGCAGCCCAGCGGTTGCTGCGCACGGTAAACGCTAGAAAAATGGCGAGAGCTGCCATGATCGCAACCTGCGTCGTAAGGCAGTACCGATCGTAAAAAGTCCCCCGGCGATAAATCAAAAGCAGATTAACGAGAATGGGATTCACCAGCAGGCAGGCAAATAAGCCCCATTCTTCAGCGAAAAGTCGGGGCGTCGGCTTTGGATCACGATCTCCGGGTGTCGAAGCCGCGAGCAGCACGGCCAAAAGGACAAAGGAGACAATGGGTGCGCCAACCGTATTGAGAAAGAACAGAGAAATCGTTTGTGGGGAGGCATATATCGCAAAGACGACACCCGCAAATGCTCGCGTAAGGGGAACATAGATGAGGACCGCCAGCATAGGCAAGAAGAGCGCTGCCCACAGCGCATAGTCCACTTTGCGTCGTCGCCAAAAGCGCACGACCTCTGCAACGATGAATGCCAACAGCGTAAAAGCTGAAAAAACATGCGCTACTGCTAGACAGAAAGTTGCCAGGCCTACACCGAGCAGCGCCAAGCGGCGGGGTTTGCTGCGGATGGCGATATCCCAGGACAACAATAGGCAGGAAAAAGAAACAAAGACCAATGCGTAAGGTCTGGCTTCGACGGCGTAGTACAGGGTTGGTGCCGCACCCCATACTAGGAGCACAGCCAGCGTCGCGAAGGCAACACTAGCCTTGCGCTGCACGTATAAAAACACGACAAGGCTTCCGACATAGAACTCAACCATCGAAGGAAAGCGTAGGCCGAATGGACTAGCACCGAAGATATGCATGGAAGCGCGGCTGAGCAGATAGCCCGCGGGTGGTTGCATATCGAATGTGAGTTCTCGATGCCAAAGCTCGCTGAGTGAGGGAGAGTTAGCGATATCGAAAGTGAAGAGCTCGTCAAACCAGACGTAGCGGCGGTTGCCGATCGAAACAAAGAGGAGATACAGAATCGTAAGTGCGATGGCAGCAAACCAAAACTCGTGCGTTGCGCCGAGGGCCGTTTTCCCGGTTGGCGGCTGCTCTTTATCGATCAGACCTGTTTCCTCGCAACCAGGAGAAACTGCCGTCCGAAGAGCGGCCACACGGCCGGCAGGGCGAGGTAAGCGCGTAGCATCCATAAGGGGTACGTTTTTCCCTGGGACATGGAATACGGCAGGAATCTTTCCGTGCACACGTCCACATGGAAGCCGCACTTGGTGAGGATTTCCTTCATCGAGAGTTCTGTCAGGGCAACATAGTGATCATAGAAATCCCAGTACGCGCCTGGAACGCACTTGATATTGGGTCCCATGGCAATGAAACGGCCCCCGGGTTGAAGGGCGCGGTAGGCGTGCAGCAAAGTTTCCTCCACATGCGCTTTTGTAGGCAGGTGTTCGAGGAAATTGCTGGTGAACACCGTAGTCAAGCTGGCGGCAGGAACAGACCAGGGCAAAGAACAGTCCTGCTCGAGCACGCGTACATCCGGCGAAGCCCGCTTTCGCGCCTCGGGATTGAGATCCATGGCATATTTAGCCGCGCATTGCGCCTGGTTAATAAACTCGCAATACCCGCATCCCAGGTCCAGAACCACTGCGTCGGATGGGATCCAGCGCGAAAAATATCTGACCAGCACCGACCACACTTTAATTCGGTAGGCTTCCTGATTCTGAAACCGGACGCTGTAGATGGCATCCAGATCAGCGGCGGAATGGACTGGCGAATCGGAGCTGCGAGTGCTTTCCATAATGTTTCCTGATGGTCGCGCAAGCTGGTCGCGGTAGGCTCGCGAGACCCTCGAAACCCAATTGTATGCCCGGTAAAGTTGTCTTTCGCTGGTAATGTCTATCTGGCGCTTGACTAGTAATATGCTGCGTCTAGAGGACTTGTCACCCCTCCAGCTGTTACAAGCTAGTTGACTTACTCTCGACCACCGAGCGCGCCCGGGAAACAAAATCGTCCAGAGGCATTCCGCCCTGATCTCCCTGGCCACGGACACGCAAGCTGATCGCGCCCGTCTCCGCTTCCTTGTCGCCTACGACGAGGATGTAAGGTAGCTTTTGCAGAGTGAAATCGCGAATCTTGGCCCCCATCTTCTCATTGCGGTGATCGACTTCTACGCGCAGACCAGCGTTCTGTAACGTCGTCTGTATCTTTTCCGCGTAAGCGAGATGGCGTTCACTGATGGGCACGATGCCGGCCTGCACCGGCGCTAACCACAGCGGAAAGGCGCCGGCATAGTGTTCAATCAACACGCCGAAAAAGCGCTCTACCGAGCCATAGAGAGCGCGGTGCACCATCACCGGTTGATGACGCTCGCCGTCTTCGCCGACATATTCCAATTCAAAGCGCGCCGGCAGGTTGAAGTCGAATTGCACCGTGGATAGCTGCCATAGCCGGCCCAATACATCGACGAGCTTGATGTCGATCTTGGGCCCGTAAAAGGCGGCTTCGCCAGAGACCTTTCGATAGGGAATCTCTCTCCGCTGTAAAGCGTTTTCTAGCGCGTGAACTGCCGAATTCCAATGTTCGTCCGAACCGGCATAACTCTTGCGGTCTTTTGGATCCCAAGTGGAAAGCTCCACCTTGAATTCCGTGAAGCCAAAAGTTTTGAGCACCAGCTGGGCAAAATCGATGCAGGCCACAACTTCGTCTTCGATCTTGCGCCGGGGTGCAGAAGATGTGGGCGTCATCCTGGATAAAACCGCGGACGCGCAACAATCCGTGCATGGTGCCGGAACGCTCGTAGCGGTAGACATTTCCCAATTCGGCGTAACGCACCGGCAAATCACGGTAGCTCTTGGGTGAGTTCTTGTAGATAAGAATGTGGAACGGGCAGTTCATCGGCTTCATCCGATAGTCGGCGTCGTCCAACTCCATCGGCGTGAACATGTTCTGCGAGTAAAAGCCTTCATGACCGCTGATCTGCCACAGATGCACGCGCGCCACGTGTGGCGTGTAGACCAGATCATAGCCGCGCTTGAGGCACTCGTCGCGCATCCAGTCTTCCATGATCTTGCGCACCATCGCGCCCTTGGGATGCCAAAAGATCAGTCCGGCGCCGGCCACTTCCTGGATGGAGAAAAGGTCCAGCTGCTTGCCCAGCACGCGATGGTCACGGCGTTGCGCTTCCTCCAGCCGGGCAAAGTGTTGATCCATTTCCTTGTTGGAGAAAAATGCTGTGCCGTAAATGCGCTGTAGTTGGGGATTCTCTTCATCCCCCAGCCAGTAGGCACCGGCAAGGTTCGTCACCTTGAAGGATTTGACCCGGCCAGTGGAGGGCACGTGCGGCCCGCGGCAAAAATCCTCGAAGGCGCCATTGCGGTAGAAGGAGATCTCTTCGCCCGGCTTGGTGAAGCGTTCGACGAAGTGGGCCTTCATAAAATCGTTGCTTTGCTTGAAGCGTTCAAGACTTTGGTCGCGCGGCTCCCACTCGCGCACGAAGGGCTCGTTGCGCGCAACCACTTCCGCCATCTTGGCTTCGATGGCCTTGAGGTCTTCGGGAGTAAAGGGCGTGGGCCGGTAGAAGTCGTAGAAGAAACCAGCATCCGTGGCCGGGCCGTGGCCGAGCTTGGTCTCTGGATACAGCTCGAGCACCGCGGTCGCCATCACGTGGGCGGCGGAGTGGCGCACCACTTTCAGAGCGTCCGCATCCTTTTCGGTAAGCAGCTGCAGCGATACGTCCTCGGTCAGTGGAGCACTCAGATCCACCAGACGTTCGTCGCTCGCTTCGCCGGCGCTATACATGCTGGCCTCAGGCGCTGGTTCGCCGCTCTCAGACGGAGAGCCAGTGGCTGGCTGATGATTCTCGGCGGCTGTGGGTCGGATGCGGGCCACGACGGCCGCGGCGGCCAGTCGCGGTGAGATGCTTTGGGCGACGTCGTGGGGGGTCGTTCCGGCGGGGAATTCCTTGATCGAGCCGTCGGGGAGGTGAACCTTTATCAAGTCTGCGATCGCTGTCATTTTCCTGGGAGAACTAGAACTTTAAGGATATGTGCCCGTACCCTCATTAGTCGAGGGGCGGCGGTGGGGTGCACTCGAGTCAGAAACGATCTCCGTGCTCCAGAAAGGGTATGGGCTTCTGCCTTTGCATGGGAATCACCAATTCCGTTCGACCAGTCCTCTCGATCCCACTAACGAATCTTGAGCTGAGCTGCCAACCTCAACTTTGTCTTTGGGATCGAAAGGACGGGCGAACGAGGGTCGCTCCGTCCACTTTCTACCGCGTTTTCGTAGGGTACTGGACTCCGCAGGTGCGCCGGCGCGCTCTACACCAGCGCAGAGTGCGTCATGGCCTCCAACACGGAGAGAGGCGACGACTCTGGTGAGACCATGGCCTGGTGTTCCACCAGGAAGGTTTGCTCCAAGGCATACTGGCCCGAGAGCACGGCGTGGGGGACCATGTCGGTATAGACCATCCAACTGGAGCCGGCGGGAAACTGCACATATTCCTTGCGGCATTCCGCCTGGAACGAGGCGTTCTCTTTCAGGAAATTGTGGAACCGCATCATGAAGTCGTCATAGGGCGATCGCTTCAGACTGGGAACCGCATAGCCAAGGCCTGCTGCGTTGGCCAGCGAGCGCAGCGCCCGGCTGGTTGAGCCTCCAGCCGCCGGGAGAGCAATTTGTTGCGGAGCATACCGGGGCGCGAGCACGGGGAATGGATCGCTGACCACCCAGTCGCGCGTGCGCGTTGGGTGAATATTGTTGAAGAAGCGCAGAATGCGTGCTCCCCGCGTCGGACGCGTAGGGAAAGCATCGGTGTGCAGCAGGTCGTTGCGGCGGCGCAGCGGCAAGTCCCGGCCTTGTTCCTCCTGTGGCCGGAAGCTGGCGTAGTCCAGCTGCCAGCGCCCTTGGTAGGGCGAAAGAAAGCGAGAGAGAAAGCGGGTTACGTCCTGCGAATACTGGCGCATGATCGCCTGCAGTTGCTTCAGCTCTGCGGCACCGGTCGTGCCGGCATCCAGGCCGCTCACGGTATCCAGATTCGGCTTGTAGGCGATGTTCTTGTGCAGAGTGCTGCCCGTCTGTTGCTGGCCCAGCAGAAACGAGAGATCTTCAGGCCGAAGCGAAATGGGCGTTTGCGGAAAGTAGAGAATGTCGCCGGCTTCCAGATGCTTGCACCATAAACGCGCCTGTTCCGGTGACGGTGCATGATTTGCGTTGTCCGCTTGCAGTGACTCGGGAGCAATGCTGATCAGAGCCATGAGAGCAAATTTCCTAGCCTCTCGAAAACTTGCGGCGTAGCCATAGCCTGCCGAAAAAGACGAGACTGATTACCAAAACGACACAACCGGCCGGGAAGGATATGTACTTATAGCTCTCGGCGTAATCCACCCTGTGGCCCATGCCGTTGTAGATCATGATGCCGACGATGGCCAGGAAGGTGAAGAGGAAGAAGCTGAGGAAACCCACCGCAAGGGCCATCAGAAGACTGGTGAAGAACCCAAAATCTCCCAAGGGGATGCCGAAGAACCTTCCCTCCGCCGGCGGATTGGCGCCTTGGTGCAGGTTTTGCTGCTGCGCGTTCATGATTGGCCTCAGAATGGGGGCGGTACACCCCTTCTACTCAGCTAGAATACTAGGTTATGGCTGAAGTCGCCCAAATGGAGTTGTTGCCGGCGTCGCTGGTGGCGCAGCAAACGCCCGTGCGTCAGTCTGAGAATCGCTTGAGCTATGCGATCTTTGCCGACACGCACATTACTGCCCAAGAACTCGAGCCGATTGTGCAGGCAGTACCGAATGCAGTCGCTGCGGCGCTGACCCGGCATGCCTACTACTTCGTTCCTCTCACGATCGGTGAGACGGAAGAGACGATGGTTGCGCCCGGCTACACCATCGACTTGGGCGACCGCGCCATGTGTCACCGCAACGTGCAATTTGAAGGTGCCGATTGCATCTTTATCTCCACGCGGCTGATGCAGGACAGGTTTGCACTGGCCTTCGAATTCTTCATCAATGTTGGCCACCACTTTGTCGAAGCCGCCGGAGTGCCTCAAAGTTTTTGCGATCTGGCGTGGTCGCAGGCTCTGGCCGAAGTGCGCGGCGAAACCAGCCAGGATAGCTACGAAAGCCGGCGCCGGGCGCTGGACCGGGGTCGCAACGAAGGACCCGGCGCTCGCATGGCCGAGAGAACCTTCTCGCGTGTGGACCAGCCGGCTGCCGCAGCACGTGTAATTGAAAAGGGGCGGATCGACGAGAAGGCAAAGAGCAGCTTCTTTGAGGCGGCCTTCTCTGATGCTCTTGCTATCTACATGCTCTCGCTCACTCTCGACTTCAACTACACCGATCTGCGTGAGCGCGAATATCCGCTGCTCGCGGCGCCCGCGCTGGCCGAGCGACTGCGCCATGTGGCCGCGCTCTTTCCTCCCAATCCCGGCTACGATTTTCAGATCTCCTATCGCCACAAGTTTTAGAGCTTCTCGCTCCTCTGTACAATCAGCGCATGATTGCGCACCTGCGCGGGCGGCTGCTGGCGAAACAACCACAACAGGCGATTATCGAGGCGGCCGGAGTCGGCTACGACGTCGTGATTAGCGTGCCCACATTTAGCGCACTGCCGCACGAGGGCACAGAGGTGGCTCTCTTCATTCACACCCACGTGCGCGAAGATACCCTCGCGCTGTATGGCTTTCTCACGCGTGAAGAGAAGCGCGTCTTCGAGCGACTGATCACCGTGAGTGGAGTGGGTCCAAAGCTTGCGGTTACCATCCAGAGCGGTCTGAGCACTGAGCGATTGGTAGGCGCTATCCGCGGTCAGGATCATGCCACTCTCTCGCAAATCCCAGGCATAGGCAAACGCCTCGCGGAGCGCCTGGTAGTGGACCTCAAAGATAAGCTCGAGGATATGGCTGCAGCTCCGCACCCGGTCGAGACCGGTCCGTCAAGTGACGATGTGCTTTCCGCCCTTGTCAATCTTGGTTACCAGCGCCCGCTCGCACAAAAGGCAATTGCTGCCGCAGTAGCGAAAGACAAGACAGTGGGAGAAAGCTTCGAGGATCTATTTCGCGCAGCATTGGCTGGAATGCGCAATTGACCTGCATCTCGTACGGTTCAATCGGCAGGTAGATTTTTCCCAGTGGAGAGTAGATTGAGCCAGCTATATCGAGCGTTCCACAGGCCCAGCTACATAAACCCCTGAATTGACTACTCTATTCGCTTCACTCCGTTTGGCATGCCACATGCATGGAAGCCGGATAGGACTACGCTGTGCGAAGACTTCCCCCCGACAGCACTGCGGTCCCTATGTTTGCGGCTCACTTCGGTGACGCCGCGGAGAAGATGCCCATACCAGGGAGGTGTGGGCATCTTCTTTTGTAGGCAATTATTCTGATGTTGGCTTCATCTGTGCTTGATTGGCACATCCGATGGCTTTGGGCATGTCAGGATCGTTCGCCGCATTGGCTCCCGTCTTATGCATAAGGTCTTGCTGGAACTTCTGCAGTTCAGGGAACGAGTAGTGGGTGCAAAGATTCAGTTCCCAGGTGTCGGCGGTCTTCTTGGAAACTACATACATGCGAATGGTTTCATCGGGGCGCGCGGGCGAGTCGCTCTCTCGAATGATGGAAAAGCTATAGTAGCCGGGGATAAAGCCGGCATCCGTCCGGGTGTCCATCGAGTTCATCACGATCGTGCGATCATCCACCGTGATGTTGTCGAAGCGGGCAACGATGAGGGCGACCTGGCGAGCCTGGTCGAACTCCATCTCATGTACACGCGCACGCGCGCACAGCGTAGATGTGGCTACAAAAAAGAAAAAGAAGGCAAGTTGTCTCATGTAGGTGAGCAGCCGGACAGCCTTGTCAGATTTGAGGGAGGCAAGCAAAGTCTATTGCAGATCAATATAAACACGATCGAGCGTGCAAAACATGCCCATTACTTTTGTACTGCAAAACAGGATTTAGAGTACCTTCGAGGTTACCAGCTCTACACCTATCGCTGACGCGGAGCATGCGGCTTTCAGTGAGGAAAGCCGCATGGAGCTAGCCCGCGCCACCAACACCAACAAGAAATCCGGCGAACCCTACTTCCGTGAAGCGGGGCTCAAATTTTTGCGGAGCCTGCGACGAAATAACCGGCGGGAGTGGTTCGAGGCCCACAAGCCGGAATTCGAGCGCGAGCTGAAGCAGCCGATGCTGGCGCTGATCGAAGCCGTGAACGGCGCCATGGCAGACTTCGCTCCCGCGCACGTGCGGCCGCCGCAAAAATGCATGATGCGCATCTATCGCGACATTCGTTTTTCTTCTGACAAGCGGCCGTACAAGAGTCATATCTCCGCGTGGTGGTCTCGTGCAGGCTTGGAAAAGACTTCCGGGGGCGGCTACTACATGCATATCTCCCCAGACGAGGTGCTGATTGCTGCGGGCGTATATATGCCGGAGCGAGAGCAACTGCTGGCGATACGCGAATATCTAGCCGTGCACCATGAGAAAGTGCGGCGGTTACTTAAAGACCGCAAGCTACGGCGCACGATGGAGTCCTTTACGGCGTATGCCGCTCACTCGGGCGCCGAAGGGCTTTCCTAAAGATCACCCGGCGATGGATCTGCTCTTGTGTCGCCAGTGGGGTGTGGAAGCTACCCTCGCGTCCACAGTATCTCTGCAAAGTGATTTCGCAAACGAAGTGATTCGGTGCTTCCGGCTAGCAACCCCGCTGGTGGAAGCGCTGAATACGCCGCTGGTCGCGAGCCTCGAAAAGAAGCGGCGGCCGTTGTTTGGTTTATAGGGAAAAGGGCGTAAATCAAGGGAAAACCCATGAAATTGGAGAAATCTTGGAAAAACACGCCAAAAACGGAACAAATCTCGGTTTTTCGATTGACAAACGATGGACAAAGCCGCATCGTAAACGGCGGTGGGTTCGTTTTTACCCGCATAAACACTGGGTTTCCTGACGATCGATGCAAGTTTCGCACGAGCATCCGAAGGTACCGGGTGAAGCGTCAAGCAGGACATGGATTCTCCAGGTGCGAAAAACACGCCACCATGGGCCCATGAATTAACAGGAGAAAGAAGGACACAATATGGCAACAGGCATGACCAAGACAGCACTGGTTCGCAATCTGGCGGAAAAGCTTGAGCTGACCAACAAGCAATCGGCAGCATTTCTTGACCTGCTCGCAGAGACGGCGGTGAAGGAGACGAAGAAGAATGGCGTTTTCGTCATCCCCGGACTTGGCCGGTTGGTGAAGGCTGAGCGCAAGGCTCGTATGGGTCGCAATCCACAAACTGGCGAAACCATCAAGATCAAGGCCAAGACCGTGGTCAAGTTCCGCGTGGCCAAGGCTGCTAAAGACACCATCGCGCCGCCGAAAAAGTAGCTTGAGTGGTGGCGGCGATCTGAACCAGATGACGCCGGTCTAAGTTGCCAAGCTAAGACCGGATGGGCCGCCATCAACGCAAGTCCCAGGGTGAAGGAAGAAGCACACGAGGAGGGCCAGGCGATACGCCGCGCCCTCTGTACCTGGTTTCTCGCAGCGGCTCTCAGCCTCTGCCTGAACAGTGCAGCGGAAATCCGGACATCCCATCCTTGACGATCTCCCCGGCATCGTGGGATCCTCCTAAAATCTGCTCACCTGCTTCCTTGTTCCCGATTAACTCGGCGCGTGCTTTCGGCTATGCCGCCTGCGCTACCGGAGTCCGCGGGTCGTCTTGGTAAATGCGCGGACGATCAATGAGAGGCCGTAGCAGATCAGCAGGCATTGGATCAGGATGCGCGCGTTGTAGCGCCAGGCGAAGATCGCGAAGCAAAGCGTAAAGGCGATCGGGATAAGTTTCGGCCAAGAAGGCTTGTAGCCAATGGGGACGCGCCGATGAGGTGGCCTCCGCACTCCGCTGCGAGGCCATAAGCGGGGAACACGCCGACAGTACTGCTGGTAGACATCGCCCAGTTGGGCAGTAAGGAAGCGCTCTTCCGCGGAGATGAGATATAGCACGAAGAGGCTGAAGGCAGGCAGAAAGAATGCCGCTCCGCTGGGCGGCATCAGAATTGCGGTAGCGAACCCCAGCAGCCAGGACCCCAGATAAAGCGGATTGCGAAGATAGCGATAGGGTCCTGCGGCGACCAACCGGTCACCCTGCATCACGGCGCCACGCATAACGCCGGAACCGAGGTAGGCGGTACCCCACACCCGCAGGATGGCCCCCATCACAAGACAGGCCAAGGCGATGAGCGTCACGGTCAGGGTTGCAGCTGCTAAGCCAATCCAGCCGCTGCGGGCGGCCAACGTGGATGCCGCGAGCCAAAGCGTACCGTCGTTGCCACCGCGAAAGACGGTGCCCCAGGGTGGCAGAAAGCCAAGCAGGTAGAGCAGCAAAAAGATGACCACCCGGAAGCGAAATGCCAGCGCCGCCGCAGTCATAAGCGCAGCTCTCCGGCGCCTGCCCGAAGCAGGCATTTAAATGTAACTGTAATGGTGTCATATCGGTGGGGAATCATGCTAAGGCAGGCGGGCCGCGGCATTCGCGTGTGTCGCTTCGATGGACCGTAGAACCACGAGACTATTTACCCCAGGCTTTATTTACCGGTTAACGTTTCCAGCAGGGCATCGAAGTCTTCCAGGCGGGAGTATTCGATGATCACGCGTCCGCGGCCGTTCTTGTCTTCAATCGAAACCTTCAAGCCAAGAGCTCGCTGTAACTGATCCCGCGCCTCGCGAACGTTGGGATCCAGCGGGGGCTTCTCCTTTTCTTCACCCTTTGATTTCTTTTCCGGGTTCAGCAACCCCTGGACATAACTCTCCGTTTGGCGAACCGACATGGAGAGCGCGCTCACTTTTTGTGCCGCCTTCAGGATTGCCTCGGGCGATTCCAACGACAGTAGCGTGCGCGCATGGCCAAAGCTAAGGTTCCCGCTCTCCACTTTCTGTTGCACTTCTAGCGGAAGGCGAAGGAGCCGGAGAAAATTCGCAACGGAGGCCCTATCCTTACCTGTGCGCTGGGCCATCTGTTCTTGCGTCATTTTGAATTGGTGGCCGAGGCGATCATAAGCACGTGCCTGTTCCATGGGGTTCAGGTCGGCGCGCTGCAGGTTCTCGACGATCGTCATCTCCATCGCCTGCTCATCGGAGACGTGGCGCAGGATAGCGGGCACAGTGGTCTTGCCCGCCATTTTGGAGGCGAGCCAGCGGCGTTCGCCGGCAATCAGCTGGAAGCGATTCTCGGCCAGTGGCCGCACCAGGACCGGCTGCACTACTCCAGTCGCCGCAATCGAGGCAGAGAGTTCCTTGAGGGCGTTCTCGTCGATGCTGCCGCGGGTCTGGAAGGGATTGCGCTCGATCTGGTCAACAGGTATTTCCCTCGGCTTGCCCTCGTCTGGAGGAGGAGGCGCAGCAGGCGGGGGAGCGGAGGTAAATCCTGATCGTCCTGGAAGCAGGGATTCGAGACCCTTGCCGAGTGCGCGGCGCTTGGGTACTTCAACAGCAGCGGTCATTGATCTTCCTAAAGGCTCGGAGGTTGACAACTGTGAAACTAGGCGGCCATGTGCACGGCTGGCCGGCAATCCTGAGGAAATCGTCCTCAGGGACGATGAGTGGTCAAGCATAGGGCCAGAAGCGTACTTTCGTCTCCTGTCGCGACTGCGCCTGCAAAGCAGCCTTTCGCTCCAGAGCCTTGGGACTGTCGATGTGATTGCGAGCGAGGATTTCCTCTGCCAGTTCGCGGTAGCTTTCCGCGCCGCGGGATCGCGGATCATAGAGGGCAACCGGCTTACCGTAGCTTGGTGCTTCCGCCAGGCGGATGTTGCGGGGGATCGCGGTCTTGAGCAGTTTGGCTCCGAAAAACCTTGCGCAGGTTTTCTGTGACTTGCTGGGCCAGGTTCGTACGCTCGTCATACATGGTGAGGATCACACCCTCGATATCGAGTGTTGGGTTGAATGCGGCCTGGATGCGCCCGAGGGTCGTGAGCAGCTCAGAGATGCCTTCCAGGGCGAAGTATTCGGCCTGCATCGGGACCAGCAGCCGATCGGCCGCGACCAGGGCATTCAAGGTGAGGAGATCGAGAGCCGGCGGGCAATCGAGAATAATGAAGTTGTACTGATTGCGTACAGGTTCCAAAGCCTGGCGCAGGCGGTATTCACGGCGCTCGAGCCTGGATTAACTCGACCGTGGCGCCGATGAGGTGATTGCTGCCCGGAACGATTTTCAGGGTTTCGATCTCGGTAGGCATTGTTGCCTCGGCGACGGTCGCATTCCCCGTCAGGATGTCGTAGGTGGAGTTGCGGTTTTCGTCCCGCGTTATGCCGAATCCCCCGGAGGAATTGGCTTGGGGATCGCAATCGACGAGCAGACAGGTCAGCCCTTCGAGAGCTAATGCCGCAGAGAGATTGATTGCGGTAGTGGTTTTGCCAACCCCGCCCTTCTGATTCACGACCGCGATTACTTTACCCATGCGTAATGGAAGAGTATCGAGTGAAGGCGAGGAGAGCAAGAAAGGGGCGATGTGCAGAACTGGGCGTGAATTGTGGAGAACCGCAAAACGGGTCGCTCGGGGAGGTCTCCAAGTATCGCATTCGCAAGGAGATAGAGGCTTGGAGGCGAAGGCGGCGTGAGTGTGAATGCGGAGATTACATCGGTGGAAAACGTTGATGTTCCACGTGGAACAAAGAGCCGGAAGAAACACGATAACTGCGCAGGATAGCAGGCATTTGTTCCACGTGGAACAAACCTATTACTAGCCGTGAAGCACCGCTAGCTCGCGACGCTCCCCAACAGCCAGGATCATTTGATCGGAGTTGGGCAGATGAACTGGATCGAACCATCGAAGCTCCGGAGCCATCTCCACGATACGCGGGCGCCGACCGCTCCGTGGTGAGCAGAACTAAATACCGCTCCGACCATCCGAAAGGCTATCGGTATCGCCAACTCCATCTTCTCCACCGCCCGCATGGAAACCGCATGGAAAAGGCGCCCTTGCGGCATCGTCTCCACGCGCCCGTCGTATACCTCAGTCCTTGTACCGACGCTCCGCACCACCTCCCGCAGGAAGGAGGCTTTCTTTCCTTGCGCCTCGGCCAAGGTTACGCGGATCTCCGGTCGGCAGATCGCGAAGGGGATCCCTGGAAGCCCTGCTCCCGACCCGTAGTCCAGGAGGCTTTCTATGTCCGCGGGAAGATGCTGGGCGGCAAAGGCACACTCGGCAAAATGGCGACGGATGATTTGGTCTGGCTCCCGGATCGAGGTCAGGCTCAGGCGTGCGTTCCAGCGCAGCAGTAGCTCGAGATAAGCGGAGAATTGGTCGTAGCAGCTTGTGGGCAGTTCACTGATGCCCAGCCTCGGCAAAGGCTTCCCGGATCTCCTGTCACCGTCCCGCCCGGAACTCAAGGCTAGCCCACTGCTATCGGCGAACCCGGGAAGTCTCCCAGGCTGCGAGCTGCCTTCGAGGAACGCGCGAAAAGTGCGCCGCGACGCCTCACTGCTCTCATAGCTACGCTCGGGATGCCATTGCACCGCAACCACGAATTGCTCCGGTTCGATCGCCCTCCAATGCCTCGATCACCCCATCCACAGGACTGATCGCAGCGACCATGAGTCGCTCCCCGGGACTGTCGATAGCCTGATGATGGCTCGAGTTCACAGAAAGTCCGAAGCTCTTGCTGGGTTTCACTGTCGAGGCCAGATTCGGCGAGACGGGAGCCGGGCGTTACCAGGACCGGGTGAGCATTCTGCACTTCGCGTCCCGGTTCGTGATTCACGATGGACCCGGTCCCGGGAGAGAGGGCCTCAGGGCATGAGGTAAATCCTGTATGAGGCTGCCCCGCCGCCACACATTCAACGACTGCAGTCCATAGCAAATGCCCAGGACCGGCTTCGCCTGAGCGAACGCCTCCCGCAAAAGAAGATCGTCCGTAGCCTCGCGGGCTGCATCCTTGGCTGCGCATTCCGTTACCGCTTCCTGCCCGTATCGCGCAGGATCCACATCCGCCGGACTCCCGGGAAGCAGGATCGCTGAGCATGAGGCCAGAATCTCTGCCTGCAATGCCTGCGATTCATGCAGAGAAATAGGAACCGCGATCCCTCCCGCCGCTTCGACCGCGCGGATGTATTGCGGCAGGCTGCGCTGGTTATAGGCTGCGTCCGTAGAAGTTGGCTCAGGAATAGCGATGCGGGGAGCGGGGAACTCATTGAGCCTCTCTAGCTGCTGCTTCGACCACCAGGTTCGGGCCAGGTCTTCCGGTCCGGCGTGGCTCTCGTAAAGTTGCTGGATCTCGCTTTGTAGCTTGGCGGTAAGCTCATCCGCTTGGCGAATGGTATATCCCGACGGATCGATAGGTTTGCCAATAACCAGTTTGACCGGCCGCGGACGGAAGTGGTGGGTGTGAATCGGCAACAACTCATAGGTGCCAATCAACGCCATCGGCACCAGCGGAACCCGCGCTCGAATTGATATATAAGCTGGTCCCCGCATGAAAGGCCGCATTCTGCCGTCCTCCGTTCGACCGCCTTCTGGAAAGATGAAGAGCGGCAAACCTGCCTTGAGCGCTTTGATGGCACGATTGAGCCCGGCAACTGAGCCGCCGCCGCTCTCTTCGTCCACCGGTATCTGGCCGGACCGATTCAAATGCCAACCGATGAACGGCCACTTCCACAAGCTCTGCTTGGCCAGAATCCGAAACTGGAAGGGAAGGCTGCCGAAGACCACTGGCGTATCCATAAACGAAGTGTGGTTGGAGGTGTAAATGGCGAGGGGCAAAAAATTCTCACGTCCGATAACGGTCACCGGCGCGCCGGCGATTCGCAACGATGTCCGCGCCCATCGCCGGGCGATGTTATGTTGCATCCGGCCGTCCTCTTCCACGCATGAGGCGGCCAGCGAAATACATCCAAAAAATCCTGTGCAGAAAAAGAATAAGGGACCCCGCACCAGGTTGGAGCTCAACCGGCCTGCCAACGAGAGGGCCGGCAGAGTGCCGGATGGTGTGCTCATACCTCGAGCGGCTCCGTTGGCGCCGGCCGCGAAGCCATCAGCAGCGGGCGCACTTGCCCCACCAGATAGACCGAGCCCGTGACGACGACCAAACCGTTTGCCGGAGTGATATGAAGCGCACTCTCCAGGGCGCTGATCGCGCTTGGCGCCGCCTCAACCTCGCTGCCGGTCGTGCGCGCTGCCGCCAGCAGATCTTCGAGCGAAGCACTGCGCAGCGAATCAACCGGCGTCACCACCACGCGGCCGAAAAGAGGAAAGAGAATCTGGGCGAGTTCCGCGACTGGCTTGTCTTTGAGGCAGCCAAAAACCAGTGTCAAAGGTTGGCCTTTATCCAGCTGCGACACCGCCGCGCGCAGCGCCCAGGCCCCGGCAGGATTGTGGCCCACATCCAGCAGCACATCGGCCCGGCTGCCATTGCCCGCGATATGCTCCAGCCGCGCCGGCCAGACTGTATCGTGGATGCCGGCCTGAATATCGATGGGAGTTATATTGTAACCGTGATTGTTTCTTAACTCCACGGCCGTGGCAATGGCCAGCGCCAGGTTACGCTGCTGATGCGCTCCCGCCAGGGGGGAGTCGATCCCGATCAGCTCGCCCATCACGGAAAGCGGATAGCGATTCCGCGTGTACTGCTCAGGATGATTGTGCACCGGTATGTAGCTGGCCGCATTCACTCCGCGCACCTGCAGCCCAGTTGCGATTTCCCCCAACGCCTGGTTAGCTTCCGGGTGCTGCGGCAGCGTGATCATGACTCCATCGCGGCGCAGGATACCGGCCTTTTCCCGCGCTATCAGGTCGACTGTCGAGCCCAGCCACTCGGTGTGATCGAGCGAGATGTCGGTAATCACCGATACTAGAGGCTCGACAATATTGGTCGCATCCAGTCGCCCGCCCATGCCCACTTCCACGACCGCGGTATGTACCTTGCGGGAAGCAAAATACAGAAAGCCCATGGCGGTGACGGTCTCGAAAAAACTCGGCAGCGCAGGCAGCCGCCCGTCCCGGACCAACGTTGAGGCGATCTCCTCGACATGGAAGAAGAGGGATGCCAGATCGTCGTCGCCGATCATGGCGCCATCCACCTGGATGCGCTCATTGACGCTGCTCAGGTGAGGCGAGGTGTACAGGCCGGTCCTATAGCCCGGCCCGGGCAAGAATGCTGGCCAAGGTCGAAGAGGTGGATCCTTTACCGTTGGTGCCGGCAACCAGTACTGAGGAGAAGTTACGCTCGGCATTGCCCAGCGCTGCCATAAGCGTGCGCATGTGCGCCAGCTCAAATTTCCGGCGAGGCGTGCCGGGCGCAGTGTGCAATTCCTGACCGAGTGCATTCAGGCGGTCAAGGGCCGAAGCATAAGACATATATCTATTCTAGAGTGAATTCCCTGCGATCCGCCTCAGCCGCCAACAGAAATCCAAGGCTGCCTTAGCTTACCGCAGGAGACATGAAGTCCAGGGCGCGAATCAGGTAACCCTTGAGATCGCGGCGGGCTACGATCGCGTCCAGCATGCCGTGTTCGAGCAGGAACTCCGACCGTTGGAATCCTTCCGGAAGCTTTTGTCGAATCGTCTGCTCGATGACTCTTGGACCGGCGAAGCCGATCAGGGCGCCCGGCTCGGCGATGTTGAGATCGCCCAGCATGCCAAAGCTTGCGGTCACGCCGCCCGTCGTGGGGTTGGTGAGCACGGAAATATAGGGCAGCCCTGCATCATCCAGCTGCGCCAGTCCGGCGGAGACTTTAGCCAATTGCATCAAGCTTGCCACTCCTTCCATCATGCGCGCGCCGCCTGACGCAGCAACAATGATGAGCGGCCTTTTACCATCCAGCGCCCGGTCGATAGCCCGCGCGATGGTTTCCCCTACCACGCATCCCATGCTCCCGCCGATAAACGCGAACTCCATGACACTTAGGACGACGCTGTGCGGGCCGATGTTTCCCACGGCATTCATCACCGCGTCATTGAGGCCGGTCTCACGCCGGGCTTTTTCCAGCCGGTCCCGATAGGGCTTGATATCGACGAACTCGAGTGGATCAGTGGATACCAGTTCCAGGTCAACCAGCTCGTACCCCGGCTCCAGCAGGCTGGCTATCCGGCTGCGCGCATCCAGGCGCAGATGGTGTCCGCACTTTGGGCAGACCTGGAGATTGTCTTCGAAGTCTTTCTTGAAGATGGACTGCCCACAGCCTTCGCACTTCTGCCACAGCCCCTCGGTGCGCACGTTCTTCTCTGCTGAATTTGTTTCAATCTCGTTTTCCTGCCGCTTGAACCAGGACATGTATTCCCTTTCACCACGCGCCCCCCGCGTGGCTCCCGTTGCTGCTCCAGTCCCCTGGAGCTTACCGCTGGTGCGATCTTTCTGCCTCTGATTTTGTGCAGCTTTTCCCGCTGGAGAAGCTGCCTGAATACTCTCTCTCCGGTTGGCAGCAACTGGAGAAATGCTCCGGCCGAAGTGCCGGCGGCCATTAAGGAAAGCCGCATGAACTTTGCCAACGCCAATAAAATCCACAGGAAATCCGGGCCTGGCGGCGGCTGGCATCAGTGCCCGATGTGGTACGGATGCCCAGCAAGTATTGTAAATGCCCGGTAGAGTTGTTCGGCCAGCACCAGGCGGGCGAGTTCGTGGGGCAGCGTCATTGGACCCAAAGACAGCACCGTCTGGGCCTGCCGGCGAGTCCGACCAGCCATTCGCCGGCCCAATGGCGAAAACAATCATCTGCTGGCCTGAATCCCGCCGCACCCCTAGCCACTTTGCCAGCTGTTCCGACGAGAAAGCTTCGCCCCGGCTGTCAAGCAGAACCAGCCACGCCGCAGTCCGCGCTCGCTGGCGGCCCACAAAATCGAACAGCGCCTCCTCGTTGCGGAAAGCAACCGCTTCGATGGGGGCATAGGGGGTTATGCGATCCAGGTATACCTTTGTGGCCGGCCCGAGCAGATCGCTCCGGCTCCGTTGGGCGACAAAAGCGAGGGTAAGGTTCAGCGGCGCGCCCCCATGCTGTAGTGGTTTGCTATCTGCTACCCGCTGCTATCTGCTGCCGGACCGCCGCCATCCCCGCGCCGTCGATCACCGCGTCGATCATGGCATCACAACCCATGCATGAGTTGATCATCATGTGGTATAGCCGCCGGTCGGTCCAGTCCCGGTCATAGTAGCGGCGGATGTACTCCGCCCGCCGGTTATCGGTGGCCTCAAGCTCCGCCCTGGCGTGTCCTGCGTGCTCCGGGAAGTGTTGTTCAAACCAGCGAATCTTCCTCGATGAGCGATGCATAGACGAAGATATTGAAGACTCCTGGGAGGGATGCCAATGCGCAGGCGGCGCCGCGGCCGACAATCACACAGTTGCCGTCATCCAGGCACTGCTTCAGATAGTTGCGAACAAACTCGACCATGCGTTCGCTGTCAAAAACCTGGTCTTTGGGGGGTGCCGGCAGGCGGTCCACGCTGCCATGCCAGAAGGACTTGCCCATCCGGTAGTACCAGGGGTCAAGGCGCTCATCGCATTGCTCCGCCATGCTTTTTGGAACCCCCGCCTTATGGGCGACTTCATCGATCAGGCAACGATCGATGAGTTTCCACTGCAGCCTGTCGGCCAGACGGTGTGCGAATTCGGCTCCCTGGCTGCCGTACTCCCGTTCAATAGTGATGACCCGGACCATGGAGTATCTCTCGCAAATTGGATGCCGGACACGCCGGTGGCGTGATGCTAGCACCGGCAGAAGTAATAATCCAGAGCAAGCGCATTGCCTGATCGGGCGCGTGGGAGGGTTCCGGGAAGCCTTGCAGGCTTGTCCGGCAAGGACCTCTTGGACGAGCTTTCGAGTCCGTGTGCGAACTGCATAGAAAAAGTCAATCCCGAAGGGACGGCTGAAAGTTAGCTGAAAGTAGCCCAGGACGTCAGTCCTGGGCTACGTTTTGCCTTCATGAACCAGTTCCGCAGGGACTGCTGAGAATATCCAAGGACACAGTCCTGGGCTTCCATTTTCGCAAAGATCAACAAACCCCGAACTGTTCGCCTCCCGGAATTTTCTTGTGATCCAGCTTCACCCAGGACTGACGTCCTGGGACATCTTCAGCGCCGCCTTCCTTATGGTTCGGCGAGGACGGGGTTGCGCAAACTGCCAATCCCGGCAATCTCCACCACCACGTCGTCCCCTGGCTTGAGCCAGCGCTGCGGGGTGCGGCCCATGCCCACGCCCGCCGGCGTACCGGTGCTGATGATGTCCCCAGGCACCAGGGGCATCATGGTCGAAATATAGGAGATGAGGCGGGGCAGCTTGAAGATGAGCTCGCGCGTATTGGACTTCTGCAGGGTCTCCCCGTTGATGGAAAGCGAGATGTCCAATGCATGAGGATCGGGAATCTCATCCTTGGAAACGATCCACGGTCCCATCGGCCCGAAGGTAGGGAAGTTCTTGCCCAGCGTCCATTGGGAAGTGGCCAACTGCACGTCACGAGCGCTGACGTCGTTGAGGATGGTATAGCCGAAGACGTGGTTCTCCCACTCGGCCTCGGGAATATTGCGGCCACCCTGACCAATCACGACCGCGAGCTCCGCTTCATAGTCAGGTTGCTGGCTGGCGCGCGGCAGCAGAATCGGCTGCCCGTTGCCGATGAGAGTCAGTGGGTACTTGGTGAAAACGGTAGGAAACTTGGGGGGTTCCATCTTCGATTCCGTGGCGTGGTCGCGGTAATTCAGCCCGATACAGAGAATCTTGGAAGGCCGCAGCAGGGGAGCCTCCAGGGTGACGGAGGACAGGGGCGCGAGCAAATTCAGGCCGGTCTCTTCCAACTGGAGATTGACCCCAGTCCACCTCTTAGGTCCTGCGGCGATGAAAGACACCGCATCCGGATACCCAAGCGGATTCAGAGGGAAGACATGGCCGTCCTTGAGGAGTGCCGGGCCAGTGGATGCATCGCGACGATAGGTGATTAGGCGCATCCATCGATTGTCCATCGCCGGGCAGAGGAATGGGTAAAAAATCGTGGAATTGCGTTGCCTGCTTAAGAAACTTGCGAGGCGAAATTGAATCCCGATGGGACAGAAACCAAGACTTCCTCTCTGCCGTCCGTTTCAAGCTGACCGGAACCCGGCCGCAGAAAACTGCATCTGCCTACAATGGGGTGATGGAGGTGTAATGGCGAAGCCGAACGAAGGACGAAACCGGGTTGTCATTCAGAACGTGGAACCGGAACTGGACTGTGGACGGTTTCCCATTAAACGAATTGTCGATGACACGGTCTCCGTGCAAGCCGATGTTTTCGGCGACGGTCATGACGAGGTGCGCGCGCGACTCCTATGGAAGCAGGAAGGAGATCCAGACTGGCAGTCGACCGATATGCGGCCGCTGGGAAACGATCGCTGGCAGGGAGAATTTCCCGTCGGGCCAGTTGGCCGGTGTCGCTACACGATCGTGGGCGAGGTCGATCATTTCGGAACCTGGCGCAGTGACCTCAAAAAGCGCATGGCGGCGCAACAGGATCTCAAAGTGCCGTTTGCCACCGGCGCTCTTCTTCTCGAGCAGGTGCAGGCCCGGGCAGCGAAGCAGGACAGCGCAAAACTGGCAACCTGGGCTAAGGCACTCAGAACCGGAACCGATGACTCCGCAACCGCTGAACTCGCATTGCAGGATGAGCTCGCGGAGATGGTCAAACGCTATCCGAATACCGAGTTCGAGACCCATTACGACCACGAACTGGAAATTGTCGTTGACCGGGAAAGGGCGGGCTTTTCCAGCTGGTATGAGCTCTTCCCGCGATCCTGGTCAAAAACGCCCAGGCAAGCATGGCACCCTGCGCGACGTGACCGCCCGGATGGACTACGTGGCAGAAATGGGTTTTGACGTCCTCTATCTGCCCCCCATCTCCCCTATCGGACAAAGCTACCGCAAGGGCAAGAACAATTCAGTCGAAGCCGCGCCGGGAGACGAGGGCAGCCCTTGGGCGATCGGCTCGGCGGAGGGAGGCCACACCGCGATCCATCCCGCCCTCGGCACCATGGCCGACTTCCAGGCCCTGGTGAAGCGGGCCATCCAACTGAAGATGGAAATCGCCCTCGATATCGCCTTTCAATGCTCGCCGGATCATCCCTGGGTTACGGAACATCCCGAGTTCTTTAAGAAGCGTCCCGACGGATCGATTCAGTATGCGGAGAACCCGCCCAAGAAGTATCAGGACATCTATCCGCTGGACTTTGAATCTTCCAACTGGCAGGGGCTGTGGGAGGCCCTGAAGGGTGTCTTCAGTTTTTGGATGGATCAGGGCGTGCGCATCTTCCGCGTAGACAACCCGCATACCAAGGCCTTCCCTTTCTGGCAGTGGGTTATCCCCGAGCTGAAGGCCAAGGACCCGGGAGTCTTGTTTCTGGCTGAGGCTTTCACCCGGCCGCGCGTGATGGAGCGGCTGGCCAAGCTCGGCTTTTCCCAGTCCTATACCTACTTCACCTGGCGCGACAGCAAGGAAGAGCTTACGCAATACATGCTGGAGCTCACCACTACCGCGGTTCGGGAATACTTCCGCCCCAATTTCTGGCCTAATACCCCCGACATCCTGGCCAAAAGCTTGCAGAGCGGCGGGCTGGCCGGCTTTTCGGAGCCGGCTGGTGCTGGCCACCACGCTCACGGCAAATTACGGGATTTACGGACCGGCCTTCGAGTTGGGAGAAGACACCCCCTTCAAGCCTGGCGGCGAAGAATATCTAGAACTCGGAAAAATACGAGATCAAGACCTGGGATTTGACGAATCCCGCCAGCCTGAAACCGCTGATCACCCGGCTGAATCAGGCTCGACAGCAAAACAAGGCGCTGCAAAGCAATGAGCGGCTGCATTTCCATCCCATGGATAACCCCGCGCTCATCTGCTATTCCAAGCGCACGGCAGACGGCAGCAATACCATCCTCATGGTGGTCAACCTCGATCCTTTTGTGGTTCAGACGGGCTGGGTTTCCTTGGATTTAGGGGTACTTGGGCTCGCTCCTGGCGATACATTTGAAGTCTACGATCTGCTGGCGGATCATTCTTATCGCTGGCAGGGATCCAGGAACTATGTAGCTCTGCGGCCAGCGGAAGCGCCTGCGCACCTGTTCCGCGTGCAGCACTAAGGGCGGCACATAACTGTAATGGTTACGAATTACCCAGCAACCAAGCCGGGGAGGCACGATTGAAGCAACCGGGAAGCGCGGCGGACCCGCTCTGGTACAAGGACGCGATCATTTATGAGTTGCATGTCAAGGCATTCATGGACGGCAACAACGACGGCATTGGCGATTTCCAGGGATTACTCAGTAAGCTCGATTACCTGCAGGATCTGGGAGTCACTTGCATCTGGTTGCTTCCGTTCTTTCCCTCGCCGCTACGGGATGACGGCTACGATATCGCCGACTACCTCAGCGTGCACCCGAACTACGGCACCATGGAGGACTTCAGAGAGTTCCTGATTCAGGCGCATAACCGCGGCCTGCAAGTGATGATTGAGCTGGTCATCAATCACACCTCCGATCAGCATCCCTGGTTCCAGCGGGCACGGCTGGCTCCGAAAGACTCGCCCGAGCGCGACTTCTACGTGTGGAGCGATACCGATCAAAAATATCCCGGGGCGCGCATCATCTTTACGGATACCGAGAAATCCAATTGGACCTGGGATCCTGACGCGCAACAGTATTACTGGCATCGCTTCTTCTCCCATCAACCGGACCTGAACTATGACAATCCGGCCGTGATCGAAGAAGTGATCAAGGTCATGCACTACTGGCTAGACATGGGCGTAGACGGGCTGCGCGTCGATGCCATCCCATACCTGGTGGAGCGCGAAGGCACCAACTGCGAGAATCTTCTCGAAACCCATGCAGTGATGAAGCGCATTCGCGCCGAGATTGACAAGTCATACGCCTCCAGAACGATTCTCGCGGAAGCGAACCAGTGGCCGGACGATGTCCGTATCTACTACGGCGACGGCGATGAATGCCACATGGCATTTCACTTCCCCCTGATGCCCCGGATGTACATGGCGCTACGCCAGGAAGATCGCCTGCCCATCACCGACATCATGGCGCAAACGCCGGAGATTCCCCACAACTGCCAGTGGGGGCTGTTTCTGCGCAATCATGATGAACTCACGCTGGAGATGGTCAGCGATGAAGAGCGGGACTATATGTACCTGGCCTACAGCGCAGACCCGCGCATGCGCATCAACGTCGGCATCCGGCGGCGCCTGGCGCCCCTGGTGGACAACAGCCGGCGTCGCATCGAACTGCTGAATAGCCTGCTGTTTTCTTTTCCTGGCACGCCCATCGTTTATTACGGCGATGAGATCGGCATGGGCGACAACATCTACCTGGGCGACCGCAACGGAGTGCGCACCCCGATGCAGTGGAACGGCGACCGCAACGCAGGCTTCTCTCGCGCCGTGCCCGCGAAGCTATACAGCCCGGTGGTCATGGACCCGGTTTGGGGCTACGAGGCGATCAACGTAGAAGCGCAGCAGGGCGACCCGTCTTCGCTCCTGAGCTGGATGCGCAATATGATCGCGCTGCGCAAGCTGTTCCAGGTCTTTGGCCGCGGGACTTTGAGTTTCCTAAATCCGGCCAACCGTAAAATCCTCGCCTACATCCGCGAATATCAAAACGAAAGAGTTCTTTGCGTGGCCAACCTCTCCCGCTTTGCCCAGCCGGTGGAGCTGGACCTGGCTTCGTACGTGGGGATGGTGCCGGTTGAGATGCTGGGTTATGTCGAATTCCCCCGGATTCGCACCGCCCCCTATCCCTTGACTGTTGGGCCCTACGGCTTTCTGTGGCTGGAATTGCAGCCCTCGCCGGAGCCTGCGCCAAGTCTCGACAATGATGGAGAGACCCAACTCGAGATTAACGGAACCGCCGACTGGATGAGCGTCCTAGAGGGCAATGGCCGTAGAGAGCTGGAGGAGTCGGTTCTTAAGGGATATCTGGGCCGGCAACGTTGGTTTGGCGGCAAGTCACGTCCCATCTCCGGGACCAAAATTGAGGATTGGGCAATCTTCAACCACGGCGTCAGCGCGCTGGCACTGATTGAGGTCCAATATGCCGAAGGGGGCTCCGACACCTACCTTGTCACCCTTGGGTTGCTTTTCGGCAAAGCGGCGGACGCACTGCGCGAAGAGTCGCCCAATGCCCTTTTGGCGCGCGTGGTTACTTCCACGGATGAGGGCGTGCTTCACGAGGCAGTCTTCAACGATAGCGCCAACGAAGCGCTGCTGGCGCTGATCGCAGCGGGGACGGAGATTCCCTCGCGTGAAGGCGTCATCGTGGGAGTGCCGAGCAGCACGCTCTCGCAATTGCAAGGCCCATCCCGGGAGGTGCCGCGGCGCGGCTCAGCGGAGCAAAGCAACACCTCAATTATCTTCGGCGACAAGCTGATCATGAAGTTGTTCCGCAGGCAGCAAACTGGTCCCAATCCCGACACGGAAATCGGAAGTTACCTCACCGAGCAAACCCACTTCACCCATATCGCACCCTTTGGTGGTGCTATCCAATACACGCGCAAAGGGCAGGAGCCGTCGACGCTGGCCATGCTGCAAGGCCTGGTCACGAATGAAGGCGATGGGTGGAGCTGGACACTGGAAGAGTTAGACCGCTACTACGAGGCCAGCGCGGCGCAGAGTTTCGCTCAGGGGGGAGTCATCGAAGAGCAAATCAGCCTGCTCCAGTTGAGCGAAGACCCGGAGACCAAGCTTGGGCGCGAGCACGTGGGCCCATATCTCGATGCGGCTGCGCTGTTAGGCAGACGAACCGCGGAATTGCACCTGGCACTCGCCTCGCCGACCGACAATCCCGCGTTCGCGCCTGAACCGCTCACCTCCCAGGACATCGACCGGCTGCGCGAGGACCTAATTCTGCATGCCAGCAGCGCCTTCGATGCGCTCAAGGAAAATGTAGCCCGCTTGCCCGACGGCGTTCTGGAAAGAGCCGGCCTGGTGCTCAGCCGCAGGACCCTGGTGCTCGACCGCTTCCGCCAATTGTCTGCAAGGCAAATCGATGCGCTGCGCACTCGCATCCACGGGGACTATCATCTTGGACAGGTGCTGCGGTCCAAAGGCGACTTCGTCATTTTGGACTTCGAGGGTGAGCCGGCGCGAACGCTTGCCGAGCGCCGCACCAAGCAGTCCCCGCTCAAGGACGTTGCGGGTATGCTGCGTTCCTTCAGCTATGCTGCCTTTTCGGCCTTGATGAAATACACCACGCGGCGGCCGGAAGACTTTCACCGGCTGGAGCCGTGGGCGCGCCTCTGGGAGCAATCGGTTTCGTCGGCTTTCCTGCGCACCTACTGCGAGTTCGCCAAAGGGGTTCCAGTGGTTCCATCGGAACCGTTGCTCTTCCAGCAACTATTGGAAGCCTATGTAATCGATAAAGCGCTCTATGAGCTGGCCTACGAGTTGAATAACCGGCCGAATTGGGTATTGATCCCGTTGACGGGGATATTGGGCTTGGCGCTGTAGCGATCATGCCCAGCGGAACATTGCGAGTGAGTTACAGGTAAGATCCGAGAGGGGAGCCGAAGGTACAAGCATGGCGAAGTTAGAGCTTTCGGAAGAAACGAAAACGGGGATCGAGGCCGTAGGGGCCGCCGATCTGCTCATCGCGGTCGCGGTGCAGGTGGACGCCGATCAGCTCCGGGCCGCAGCCACGAAAAGCGTCCTCGGCCTGGAGGCGGCCGATCACACGTCTCCTCTGCGCACGGTAGTGGCGTTTCCGGGCGTAAGCAAGGTGGAAGCCGCGGAACAAGGAGAGATCGAGCAGGATCAGGCTGCGGAAGGTAGTAGTTTGCGCTTCCTGCCGTATTCGCTTCCTTCCGGCGGTCCCTCGAAAATTTCCTGGCTTGCACCGGCGAGCACCTATCAAATACTTTTTGGCATGGCGCGGGAGCTGGGGGTAAGCGCGTGCGCCGTGATCGGTTTCGATCTTGCTGCGCTGGAGACAAATTTTCTGGGGCCGATGCTGGCTCCGGTGCTGGCGAAACGCTGCGAACTCGCGATGCCGCTGTATGCGTTGGGAAAATTCGACGGGCTGCTGAACTCGAGCATCCTGGCTCCCCTCACCCGGGCACTGTATGGCAAGCGCGTGCGCTTCCCATTGGCGTCGGACTTTTGCATTTCCGGCAAGATGCTTCCTGAGCTGGAGGTGGCCTTGCAGCGAACTACCGCTCAGGGGCAGGATCTATTTTGGCCGGCGACCGAGGCGGCCTTGCGCGAGTGCAGCATTTGCCAGGTACATGTGGATACCAGGCATGTGCCGGCTGCGGATGGCGTCGATCTAAGCACCATATTGGCCCAGACCGTGGGCCCGCTATTTGCGGAGATGACGACCAATGCCCCTCTCTGGCAACGGGTCCGGGGTTCGCAGCCGGTGGAAACCTCGGGTGTTGCTGTGGCCCCTCCGGCGGACGGACACGCTGCGGACACAACTCCCATGTTGGAAACATTCCAACTCGGCTTTCGCAATCTTCAGGAGGTCTGGTCTCTGGTGCTGCCGCCGGTTACGCTTCTGGATCTCAAGCGGCTGTCCCGGGTGAGCGTGGACCGCTTCCACATGCCCGACGAGCTCTGGGTTCGGATTGTCTACGACTTCGCCTTGGCACACCGGTTGCGTACGCTCAGCCGGACCCATTTGTTAGGGGCGCTCACGCCGTTGTACCTGGGGTGGGTAGCCTCCTACGCGCTGGAAGTAGGCAACGCTAGCCCTGCGGAGACAGAGCAAAGGCTGGAAAAGCTAGCGCGCGCCTATGAAGATGGCAAGCCCTACTTATTATCGCGGTGGCGTTGGCCAGACCGCTTCAACCCATAGGGCAGGAGGAGAAGGTTATGTGGACTCAGGTGTCACAGTCGCTGCACGAATCGATGTCTCGGGTGATTAGCCGCATCGCCACGTTGCTTCCTGGCATTCTGGCGCTCATTGTCGCCGTCCTGCTCTTTGCCGCCATCGCCTGGCTGCTGGCGTGGCTGGTGCGTTCGTTGTTGACAGCGATCCGCATCGACGAACGGCTGGCGCGGGGAACCAATGCCATTGCTGAGTGGTCGCCCACCTATACGCCCACCACTCTGATCACGCGCATCGTTTTCTGGTGTGTCGTCCTGGTGGGTTTTCTGGTTGGACTGGAAGCCTTCGGCGCGTCCTCCGACAACCTGCTGACCGCCCGGCTGCTCGGTTACATCCCCAATGTGGTGGGCGCGGTCGTGCTACTTATTCTGGGCAACGTGATTGCACGCTTTCTTTCCCGCAGCGTCCTCATTGGCGCAGTGAACATGAATCTGCACTATGCGCGCCTGCTGAGCCTGGGTGTCAAGTGGCTGGTGTTGGTGCTGACCGCCGCGATGGTGCTCGATCACCTGTCGATCGGCGCTGCGATTGTGGATCTGGCCTTCGGCATTCTCTTCGGCGGCATCGTTCTGGCGTTGGCGCTCGCAGTGGGCCTAGGCTCGCGCGACCTGGTGAGCCGTTCTCTCGAACGGGAAGCGACCCGTCCCGCGCCCGAAACTATGCCCGAAGAGCAGTTCCGTCATTTCTAGAGCAGAACCCGCATAGGCATGCCCGGTCTGACATCCGCGAGGTTGGATTTTTCTTGAGGAAAAATCCAGTCTGACGATATTTTCCCCCGGATTTCCTGCGGAGCTGGCTGGCGTTGTCGAACTTCATGCGGCTTTCCTCAATGAAAGCCGCACGCACGGAACTGTCCGGTGTAGCGTACGGGAAATCCGGGTCGCTGGGGGAGAGCATGGCGGCTTCTGCTCCAGCTCTGTCCTATCTGTGAGAAGGTTGTATCAAAGATATGGATAGAAAGAGCGTAGGAGCAGGGGCACCGGTGAAGGTAGCCATTTTGGGCTTTGGTACGGTGGGCACTTCGGCGGCTCGCATTTTGTGCGAGCACCCGCCGCAGGGCGTAGCACTAAGCTGCATCTTCAACCGCGGAATCGATCGTAAACGTGTTCCCTGGACCCCCTCTTCCGTTGTATGGACAGAAGACTTCGACCAGGTCCTTGCCTCCCAACCCGATATCGTCGTGGAGGTGGCAGGGGGGCTGAATCCTGCTGGGGACTGGGTGCGGCGATCGCTTGCGGCAGGCAAGTCAGTGGTCACGGCCAACAAGAAAATGATTGCCGAACAGGGTCCTGCCTTGGAAGAGTTGGCACGGCGGCATGGCTGCCAACTGCTTTACGGCGCCGCAGTGGCAGGCGGTGTTCCGGTCATCCCCGCAGTGCAGCAGGGCCTTGCCGGCGACCGCATCACACGCTTCCACGGCATTTTGAACGGTACCTGCAATTTCATTCTCAGCAACATGGAAGATGGGGCCGAATTTGATCCCACGTTGCGCGAAGCGCAGCAGCGCGGTTACGCCGAGGCCGATCCCACAGAAGATGTCGACGGTTTCGATGCCCGCGCGAAGCTGGTGATCCTCTCCCGCATTGGATTGCGCGTCGAGGTTCTGCCGGAGGAAGTTGCGTGCCGCACCATCCGCGATGTTTCAGCGGTTGACTTTGCTTATGCCAAGGAACTGAACTGCACCATCCGGCAAATTGCGCGTGCCGAAGTCAGGAATCGGGAACTGTTAGCCACGGTTGGGCCCATGCTGGTCCCGCGCAGCTCACCGTTATCGTGGTCGCGGGGCACGGAAAACATGGTTATTTCCGGTGGCCAATACGGCGGGGAAACTGTCTTCTCCGGCCACGGGGCCGGGGGCAACCCCACCGCGGTTGCCGTCATCTCGGATGTGCTGGCGATCGCGCATGGCGGCTGTCCTGTGACCATTACCAGCACCAGGGCTCGTGTCGACGGCGATTTTGTTGTGCCGCATTACATCCGGTTTGTGGTCGATGATCGGCCCGGCATCGTGGCCGCGATCGCGAGCGGACCTTGCCGCGCAGCATATCAATATCAACGCCCTCCTGCAGAAGCCAGGCTATCCGAAGGATCGCCTGCCTTTTGTGGTGACGGTCGAACCTTGCAAGAGCTCAGCGTTAAGAGCAGCGCTCGCCAAAATTGCACAGATGGATTGTATGCAGGCGCCGCCCTTCGATCTGCAGATGCTGGAAGAGACGATCGCTTAGGTTTTGCCAGGGAGAAAGTCGAACCGCAGGTCCCTTACGCTGCCCCGGCGCGCTGTGGGAGCGAAGCCGAGGGACCTGCGGTTCCACTCCACCTCGCGGAAAATCAAAACCCTAAAACAGGATGTGGCTCGTAAGGCTGCTCGAGCGCCTTCATCTCGCTCTCATCCAAGTGGATGTTCAGCGCCTCGATTGCCTGATCCAGATGAGCCATCTTACTTGCCCCGATGATGGGCGCGCTCACGCCAGGCTTCGCTAAAATCCACGCCAAAGCTACTTGCGAGTTCTGTACCCCTCGCTTGGTTGCAATTTCGGTCAGACGATCCACGACCGTGAAATCCGAGGGACGGTAGTAAAGCTTCTGCGCAAAATCATCAGTCTTTGCGCGAATCGTTTCCCCGCGGTTTTCGCTATTCCGGTTCCCCGCCAGAAAACCACGGGCCAGCGGACTCCAGGGGATAAGCCCCACGCCCTCCTCCAGGCAAAGCGGAATCATCTCCCGCTCTTCTTCGCGATAGACCAGGTTGTAGTGGTTCTGCATGGTGACAAAGCGAGCGAGCCCCATCATGTCTGAGGTCTGTAGCATTTTCAGGAATTGCCACGCGTACATAGACGACGCGCCGATGTACAGCGCCTTGCCCGACCGCACCACCTGGTCCAGCGCCTCGAGCGTCTCTTCGATGGGAGTATGCGGATCGAAACGGTGGATCTGGTAGAGATCGACATAGTCGGTCTGCAAGCGCCGCAGACTGTCGTCAATGGCGTGCATAATGTGCTTGCGCGAAAGGCCCTGTTGGTTCGGATCGTCTCCCATCGCGTTGAAGACCTTGGTCGCGATGACCAGCTTGTCGCGCGAGGGCCCATACTCTTTCAACGCTCGCCCGGTAATCTCTTCGCTGACTCCCAGCGAATAGACGTCCGCCGTATCAAAAAAATTGATGCCGGCTTCAATCGCGCGGCGGTAGAACGGCCGCGACTCCTGCATCTTCAAGCACCCACTCGCGCCACTTCTTCGAGCCGTAGGTCATGGTTCCGAGACAAATCCGGGAAACCTTTAGTCCGGTCGAACCAAGGTTGACGTATTCCATTGCACCTCCTAAGGTGTCAGGCGTCTCATAGAGTCGCTGAGTTGCGTGCAAAGGCGGCTAAGTGGGAGCGAGTTCGGAAAACAATGAAAAAATCAAAATCTCCCAAGGTACGCCCCGCGCGGCAGGGGGCGAACCTTGATTGGCCCCCGTCCTGAGGAACTCGCAGTCGTTTGGGTACGAGGCTTAAGAGCTACCCTTTATGCGCACTGGCCAACTTCACCTGCGCCTCGTGAATCACTTCGTTGGCCTCTTTATACTTATCCGGATCCTCGCCGGCTTCGTTCCACATCTTCTCGCCGGTTTCGAGCTGGCGCTGCGCCTCGCCGGTGTCGATCTCCTCGGGCTTAATCGCGTTCTGCGCCAGGATAGTCACGCGGTCAGGCAGAACCTCGACAAAACCCCACACTACGAAATAGGTCTGATCGCCGCCACTTCCGCCATGCAGTCTCACTTCGCCCACGCCCAACTCGGCCAGCAACGGAGCATGCCCGTAGAGCACCTCCATGTACCCGGACTTCGACGGCAACTCGACGGCGTCTGCGCTCTCGTCGATCAATATCTGGTCCGGCGTCACCAAGCCGGACGTGCAGTTTATTATCTGTCTCTGCCATGGTTACTTACTCTGCATGCTCTTGGCTGCCTCGAGCACTTCCTCGATGGTGCCCTTCATGTAGAAAGCCTGCTCGGGAATGTTGTCGTGCTTGCCGTCGATGATCTCTTTAAAGCTGCGCACCGTATCCCCAACCTTGACGTACTTTCCAGGGGCGCCGGTAAACACTTCCGCCACGTGGAAAGGCTGGGAGAGGAAGCGCTGCACTTTTCGCGCGCGACTCACGGTGAGCTTGTCTTCATCAGAGAGCTCATCGATTCCCAGGATCGCGATGATGTCCTGCAGATCTTTGTAGCGTTGTAGCAGCCGCTTCACGCCCTGCGCCACCGCGTAGTGTTCCTCGCCCACAACGCGAGGCGAAAGAATTCGCGAAGACGAGGCTAGCGGATCCACCGCGGGATAGATACCGATCTCGGTCAGCGCACGCGAAAGCACCGTGGTTGCATCCAGGTGAGCAAATGTAGTGGCCGGCGCCGGATCCGTTAAGTCATCGGCCGGCACATAGATCGCCTGCACGGATGTTACGGACCCCTTCTTGGTCGAGGTGATTCTCTCCTGCAGTTCGCCCATCTCTGTCGCCAGGTTGGGCTGATAGCCTACCGCCGACGGCATGCGACCCAGCAACGTTGAAACTTCAGAACCTGCCTGGGTGAAGCGGAAGATGTTGTCGATGAATAGGAGCGTATCGCCGCCTTGTTCGTCGCGGAAGTATTCGGCAATGGTCAGAGCGCTGAGGGCGACGCGCAGGCGC
>CAWCAZ010000033.1:0-63615 GCA_963793525.1 uncultured Acidobacteriaceae bacterium | reverse complement strand
CATTGCGTGGAGAGCAGCTGCGGGCTGCATTTGTCCTGTGAAGATTGAGGCCTGCGCGGGCTCCGCAATACTTTGCGAACCGGGACTATGTTTCCGGACATCTGCTTTTAGGCTATTCGCAAAATCTTGCCCGTTGGCGGCAAGGAACGTGTGCTTGTCGGCCTTCTGCATTTGAGTTGGAATGACTTGACTTCGGTCGCCGTTCGGAATAACAGTGCCCGATGATGGCGCTGGGGTGTTGGGATTTGACCCGCCTGGGGGTGATGCTTGGTGGCTGCGATGCGATCATTTGCGATGAGGAGGGCGTGGCAGTGTCCGGAGGACTCGCGGGCGAATCAGGCATCGGGGGCTGATTAAGGTGCTGCATCACAGCTTCGATCGGAGATAGCCGTCCATCGGAACCCGAGATTGGCCGGAAGGCAACCTGTCGACTTAGTAAAAATGCAAAGGCTGCGAGCAGGATCAGCGATATCGTGCCGCCGACAAGAATCGAGCCTCGTCCTAGTGGTTCTTCGTCCAGGACTTTGAAGGAAGGGATGCCGCCGGCGTTCAACGAAAGGGAAGCTGATTCCGCGACCGCGTAGGAATTTTGATAGGCGGAGGGGAGTGCGGCAAAAACATCGGTCAGCAGGTCCCAGCACAATCGCGCTCTCTTGTAGAAGCCTCTCTCGTCGCGAAGGCGGTCGCGGATGAGTTGCAGGGCCTCGGCCTCGTACTCCTTGCGGAAACGGGAAGGATAGAGGCGAAGCAGGCGAGTGTATATCTTTTCAGACATAATCCCCCCTCAAGATTTTGCGGGCTCGAGCCACCCGCAAAGTGTCGGCCATCTTCTCGGCCTCAGATCGCGCCAGTTTGCGTCCGGCAGCGGTCAACCTGTAGTAGCGGCGGCGTTCCTGGCGGTCGTCGGGTTCGTCGGAGCGATAAACCTCCTCGATCAGCTTTCCCTCGAGGAGGGCCTGGATGGAGGCGTACAAAGTTCCAGGTCCAAGGCGCAGGCGTCCACCGGTCTGCTCTTCCACCTGACGCATGATGGCGTATCCGTGCAGGTCGCCATCGGCGAGAGATAGCATGATTTGGAAGGCGGCGGCGGGTAACGGATCAAGTTTTCGTTTTGGCATATTGTCTCGATGATCAGTATATCGATAAACGACTGTATTCTTGTGGTGTTGGATTTGTCAAAAAGTTTTTCGAAGGTTCTTTTATTGTGTAGTGGTTTAGTTGGTCACTTGTCGGTATTCGCGTGCAGTCCAAGTTTAGGCAGGGCCTAACGTCCTGGGGCATTCTCAGTGACGGCTGTCCACATTAGACAAAGGGGAGGGCGACGGCGCACCTTGGCATTGGTGGAGGTGGATGGACAACGGCCGAAGGGTCAGGCGCCCCAGGCTGGGACTGTTCGCACCATGTTCCACATCATTTGATCGAGGGCAGTATCGATTTCGTTGGATGGTTGGGTTCGAGTATTGGTGAGGGCGGCCCAGCACATGCCGGTCGCGGTTCGCACCATGATGGTGGTGGAACCAGGCAGGCTTCCGTTATGCCACCAATTTCCGGCGCCGTTGTCGCTGACCATCCAGCCGCGAGCGTAGCGTGCCGGGCCTTGCGGGAATGCGGGCGCAGGAGTGGTCATGGACTGGATCGTCGCGGGCTTGAGAAGAGCGGGGATGCCGGGCGCACCAGCGACGTGGTTGAGGAATTGGACAAGCTCCGTAGAGGAGGCGATCCAGCCGGCGTTTGAGTCCATGCGGGTGACGTTGAGCTTGTATGGGTCTTCGCTGAACTGGCCGTAATAGACCACCTCGTTCGCAGCACGCTGGCTCTCTTTGTTGGCTGCGATCTGCATGGTCGTGATGCCGCAGGGCGCGAGGATGTTGGCTTGTACATAGGAGCCATAAGGCTGGCCAGTGACCTGCTCGATGACGCGGCCCAGAACGCAGTAGCCAAAGTTGGAGTAGGCCCAGTGGGTCCCGGGCGGGTTGAGGAGCGGCATGTTGGCAATGGTTTCGGTGATGAGCTTGGTGTGGTCCCAGGAGAGGTTGTGCATCATAGGGTCGGTGGAGTCGCTGGGCCAGCCACCGGCAGTGTGGGTCAAGAGATGATCGATGGTCACATCAGTGATGTATTGCTTGTAAGGTGGCTTGCCGTATTTTGTGGTGAGAATGCCGGCGGGACCGAAGACTTTGTCTGTAAGGTGGAGCTTGCCTTGTTCGATCAGGGAGAAGATGGTGACGGAGGTGATGGGCATGGTGACGGCAGCGATGCGGAAGAGGCTGGATTGCTGGACCTGGGCGAGATGTTGGCGGTCACCCATCCCGACGGCCTGGTCGTACACGAATTGGCCGTTGCGGGAGATGGCGATGGAAGAGGCGGGAACGGAGAATTGCCGGCGGAAGGCGGCGGCGATGCGGCCCATCTCGCCGCGCTGCTGACCGTTCGAGCCCCCATATTGTGGTTGCGCGAGCGCCTTTAAGATGGGTACGGGGATAGTGGCCGCAGCAGTGGAGGTGAGAAGGCTTTTGAGGAGAGAGCGGCGAGTGAGGGAGCGGTCTGGCATAAAGGCGAGATGTTCCTTTTCATAGTCGCGACGAGCTTGGGTGGAGAATGCAAATTCTACCTTGTCGCCAGGAGAGGTGAAAAGCCTTGATGATTGCTGTAGATTTTCTCAAACGAGTGGTTCGATCGGAGGAAGTGTGAAGAAGTATTCTTATGCGATTGTTTTTTGGTTGATGATCTCAATGGCGAGTGCGGTGTTTGCGCAGCAACCACCCGCACAACAGCTGCCTGCCAACGTTGCCGGCAAGTGGACCTTGTACTGCAAGGATCCAAACGGAACCACCTCGGCGAAATACCTGGACCTCCAACAAGAGGGCTCAGTAATCAAAGGTCATTTCAAAGGGCCGAATCAGTCGGGCGGTGTCGAAGGCACGATCACCGAACAACACCTCGTGGTTCACACGAAGACCCGAAACGTGCTGACGTTTCGCGGAAGGGTCGAGGGACCTCGCGTTCAGGGCGTAGTTCAGGGCAACGCTTACAACGGCACCTTTCACGATCGCGGGGGCACGGGATCGTTCCAGGGGCAGCGATCGAATTGAGGGTGCGTCAACAGAGGGTGCATAACGAGCCTCACCGTGTCTTCCGACGTTTGTGAGCTCTGCGGACCCGCTTGATCTCCTGCTCAATGGCCTCGTCGTTCATTTGGTTCAAACCAGATATCTTGGCTTGGAGCAGACCCTCGCGCAGGCTTGCCTTTGCTATCGCCCTGCGCAATTCTTGATCTTGGTTCGAACATCTCCGACCAATGGAACCAGAAAGTAGGCTGGTCCCTGGGCACCGAACAATAATATGGTCTCTCCCTTCGGAACCGCCGAGAGGGCTATCGAGCCACGAGCGCGAAACGCTCGAAGCGAAATTTGACGCATGGCAGGCCTCTCAAACAGCGTAGCTGAAACCGCCGCAGTCAACAAGGAACGGCCTCTCTGCTACTCCTTTGACAGCCTTAGGTACCAGGTTTGCGAACCAGCAAGAAAACGTAATTTAGATCGAGTACCGGCCGCTTATCGAGCTGATCTACGGCTTAAAATCGGATCGACCGGAAAGAGAGACTGACCGTAGACCTCTTCTCTCTCGTCGAACCATATTGCATCCCCATAGGAACTGGGCCACCGCGGGCTGAGAGGTTATGCATAAATATCGCTGGAGGGATTTGATGGGTCCTTGGACTGTTTGTTTTCATCTGTTGGGAATTTTTGCGGTGAGTGTGCAGGCGCAGACGCCGGCGAACTTTACCAATACGCTGATGCCGCAACCGGCGCATTTTTCGGTAGAAACAGGAGAGCTGAAACTGACGCCGGCTTTTACGGTGGTTGCCGAACGGTTTCACGACGCGCGGCTGGATGAGGCGATCGGTCGAGCTTGCTTCGGCTTCAGTCTCAAACCGGCCTGCAGATAGCCACTGCACCGGCACGGGGATCAGCCGGGACATTGACAATCACCGTTGATAGTCCAGGCGAAACGGTCCAGTCTCTCGATGAAGATGAGAGCTATTCACTGCAGGTGACCGCGAACGGCGCACACCTGCAAGCTGCCACCGATGTAGGCGCAATGCGGGGACTGGAGACATTTCTGCAACTGGTGCAGACGGGTGGTTCCGGCTTCTTTGTGCCCGGCATGTCTATCCATGACACGCCGCGATTCCGCTGGCGCGGACTGATGGTCGATTGCAGCCGCCACTTCGAGCCGGTCGAGGTAATCAAGCGTACGTTAGACGGCATGGCCGCCGTCAAGTTGAATGTCTTCCATTGGCACCTCACCGACGATCAGGGCTTTCGCATCGAGAGCAAAATATATCCGAAGCTGACCGGCATGGGTTCCGACGGGCTGTTCTATACCCAGGACCAGGCGCGGGAGATCGTCGCGTATGCGCGTGCGCGAGGCATCCGCGTGGTGCCGGAGTTTGATATACCCGGTCATGCGCAATCCTGGTTTGTGGGTTATCCCGAACTGGCCAGCGGACCGGGACCCTATTCTATCGAGCGCGAGTTTGGGATCTTCGATCCAGTCATGGACCCCACACGCCGAAGCACCTATGAATTTATCGACCGGTTCCTTGGTGAGATGGCCGGGATCTTCCCCGATCCCTACATGCACATCGGCGGCGACGAAAATAACGGGGTTCAATGGAGCCACAACCCGCGCATTCAGGAATTCATGAAGGCGCACAACCTGAAAGACACGGCAGCGCTGCAGACTTATTTCAATCAGCAGCTGTTGCCGATTCTCAAGAAACATGGCAAGCACATGGTTGGCTGGGATGAGATTTTTGCGCCCGGCCTGCCCAAGGATGTGGTGATCCAATCGTGGCAAGGCTTCGATTCGCTGGCGGCGAGCGCCAAGCAAGGGTACCAGGGGATTTTGTCTGCAGGATTTTATCTTGACTTCACCGATGAGCATTACCTGGTTGACCCTATTCCCGCGAACAGCGACCTTACGCCGGCGCAGCGGGCACTTATCCTGGGCGGCGAAGCGTGCCTGTGGGCGGAGCACAACGTGCCCACCAATATCGACTCGCGACTATGGCCACGCACGGCGGCCATAGCGGAGCGTCTTTGGTCCCCACAGAACGTGAACAACCTCGATGATATGTACCGCCGTCTGCGGGTCGAGTCGTTGCGGTTAGAGACCCTGGGGCTGAGCCATCTTTCCGCCGAGGATGTTGGCCTGCGGCAGCTTGCGGGAACAGCGGACATCGGGCCTTTGCGTACTTTGGCCAGTGTTATCGAACCAGTTCGATGGCAGGTGCAGGGCGAATTGCAGCACACGACGCAATTGACACCCATGGATCACCTGGTCGACGCTCTAATTCCAGACCCTCCTTCGCGGCATGATATGCAGGTGCTGGTGCGGGACTACCTGGCGCACCGCGACGCGGAGACGCGAGACAGACTGGACGCCATCTTCGCATCCTGGATCGAGGCCGGTCCACAGGCACAGAAGCTGATGGCCGCGTCTCCTCTCATGATGGACGAAGCGCCTCGCGCGCAGCAGGTGGTGGAATTGGGAACAACGGGCCGGCAAGCCCTCGCTTACCTGGACAAACACGAGGCGGCGCCTCCGGGATGGACACAGAGCAAACTCACGCTCATCGAGCAGGCGGAAAAGCCAGTCGGGCTGGTGCGCTTCACTATGCTCCAACCGCTGGGAGACCTGGTAAAGGCGGTGCAGAATTAGCGGATACTGCGCTTATCGAGCCGGAGAGGGCACGATGCGGAGCGGTATACTGCCCGGGGGCAATCGGAGGCAGTTTCATCCGAAGTGTAGGCCATGGATACGTCGCACCGGCTTGGGTTGGCACTTTTTCTGTATTCGCTGTTTTTTCTTTGTGCGCTCCAGGCCAATGCACAGGCGGGAGCGCCGCAGCCGCAAGCGAATGCCGCGTCCGCAGCTCCGGCCCAAACGCCCACCCAAAGTTCCTTAGACACATCAGACATAGGAGCAGGGCTGATCAAGCTTGATGTGGTGGCGACGGATACCTACGGAAAGGCGGTAGCCGGCCTGCAACCCTGGGACTTTACTTTGCTGGATAATGGCCAGCCGCGAAGGATTCTCTCCTTTCAGGCATTTGATGGAACTGTGGCCAAGCCCGAACCTCCGATGGAAGTGATTCTGGTTATCGATACGCTCGACATACCAGCTAATTTGATTTCGAGATGAGCGAATTTCGGTGGAGGCGTTTCTTCGCGAGGATGAAGGGCATCTGGCGCAGCCAGTCTCCATCCTCACGCTCGCTGAAACTGGCCTATGGCAGGTGGCCGAGGCCTCCAGCGACGGGAATGCATTGGCGGCGCAGGTCGCCCACAACCATCAGCTCGCCTTGATTCGAGACCCTCGAGGGAGGCCCGGGGCCCTTCTTTATGATGACCCCCCTTCCTCGAGGGCATGAAGGCATTGGGAGACATTGCCACAGCGGAAAGACGGAAAGCCGGGCAGAAAGCTGCTGCTTTGGGTCGGACCCGGTTGGGGTGTGGGAAGCGGAGCATACGCTGAAGGCACAGGACCCAAAGAGCAAACCCTCTATACGATTTCGCTGGTTTTCTACCCTGTTGCGTGAAGCCCGGATTGCTCTCTATAGCTTTTCAGTTGGGGAAACAGATCCAGGCTCTCGATTTTATTTGGGTTACCTGCGGGGAGTGGAATCGGCGCAAAACGCCAGCTACATGAATGTGTACAGAAAAGTGCTTGCCGTGCAAAGCGGTGGCCGTGTGCTGGATCAAAGCTACGACCTGGTCCAGGAGATGGAGAGCTGTGTCAGGCAGGCCGGCGTGTTCTATACATTGTCATTCGATCCTCCGCATGCGGATCATCCTGACGAGTATCACGAGCTGAAAGTGCAGATCGGCAAGCCGGGCCTGACGGCTCGCACCAATACTGGATATTACAATCAGCCGTACTATCCGACCAACCCAACCCTGCGACCAAGCGAGTCACGGTTGAGCAGTTGGAGCAATTGCTGGACGCGATTCATAGTCATGGGGATGGGGAAGTGGCAAGGCAACTTTCGGCCCTGCAACTAACCGAACGGGTGAGCGACAAAAGGCTTGCCACCTGGACTGCGGCCACGCACGGCAAGAAGACCCAGCAGGCATTGAAGGCTTTGGCCGATGCATCAGCTTTTATGCCTCCTCCACCTGCAGAGGTGGCTGATGATGCGCCGCCGGATGCGGCTGCGCAACTGCGCATGATTTCTTTGGCTGCGCGATTATCTGAAGGACACAATGCCGAAGTTACCCAATTTTTTTGCCGCGCGCACGACGGTCCACTACGAGGAAACCGCGCAATTCAATGGAGCAAGTTCCAGGGTCGACTTTGAGCCTTTGCATGCTACGGAAAATTTCAAGGAAACCGTGCTCTATCGCAATGGCTCCGAGGTCGCAGATGCAGGGACGACGAAACGCAGGAAGCGGAATGCGCAAGCTCCGTACCTAATCACCTATGGAACGTTCGGTCCCATCCTTGGTTTTGTCCAGGATGCGATTGCAGTACCCAGCGCTTTGACCTGGAGCCGTTGGGAGCGCGGCCCACATGGCACTCGTGCGGTATTTCGCTATGCGGTTCCGCTGAAGAGATCCCTTTATCGCATTTCGGGCTGCTGTCTTCCCGGCGGAGCCGGAACCACTGGTTTTCAAATATTAGCTGGGTATCACGGGGAGATCACACTCGATCCGGCGAGCGGAGCCATTCTTCGCCTCGAAGCGGAGGCCGACATTGCAAGGCTTCCACCTATTGACAGCTCCAACATCATGATCACCTACGGCCCGGTGGACATTGGAGGAAAGAGCTTTCATTTGCCCGCTGAGAAGCATCTCCACAATGAGAACGCGGTCCGTGACCACGAAGATGGAATGGGATGAAGGCTTCAGGACGTACGGACCCTACCTGACATGCTGAACGATATCAGCTATGGCGACTATCACATGTTTCGCGGAGAATCGCGCATGGTGCCTGGCTTTGATTCAAAGCCGGATGAACCCAGCCCCGCGCACCCACCAGCAAATTGATTTCGGCTAAAGCCGAGCCGCGCACATACCCAGGATTGCATCCTGGGATATTCTCAGCCGTCCCTTCGGGACTGTTCAATAGCTCTTATGTCTACCCAGGATTGCATCCTGGGCTACTCTCAGGCGTCCCTACGGGACTGAGTTTAGTTGGTTGAGTTCTCACGCAGACTCTTTATCCCCTGAGGGCCGACCGCTAAACGTCAGCCCAGCCCGGGTAGGGCTGGGAGGGATATCAATCATGCGATTCCACCTGCCCGGCCGTGCCGTGGGAGCGCCGTAGGTGCGGCACTAAAGCCGGACCGGAGAACCCAAGTTTCAGGCGAATTGATTCAGGTCCATGCCCAGCTTGTAGCTTTCGCCGTTGGCCAGCAGCTCGTCCCACGTGACCTCGCGTTTCTCGTAGCCGGCCATGCGCCCGAGCATGCAGCTGAGCGCGGTCTCCACCCCGGCAGCGATCTGGTTATGGCATTTGCCGGAGGTGATGCTGTCGATGAAGGTGCGCTCCTTATCGCGATCAGCGAACGCCAGGTTGTCTTCAAAGCTGCCGTTGGCGGCAAATTTAGCCGGGGCCGCGGTGGTGTTCATCGAATCCTTCCAGACCCAGGGTTGCGCGCCCGTAACCTGCACCGCACCGGAATAGGGAACCGTCGCTGATCCATTGCCTCCGTACAGACTCAGCCCGGCGTTGAAGCCGGGGTTGCCAAACTGGGTGGAAGCAAAGGCGAAGTGAACCTCATCGGGATAAGTGAAGTCGACCTGGTAGTTATCCCAGCAGTCGCCGGCGTGGGTCAGGATATTGCGGCCTCCGGTGGCCGTAGCCTTCAGCGGATGAGCGCCGAGCATCCAGTTGCAGAGATCGATGATGTGGATGTTCTGCTCCACCAGGATGTCTCCGGAGAGCGCGCGATACCAAAGCCAGTTGCGCAGCCGGTACTCATCGGGCGAGGCGCCGGGGTGAACCTTTTCCTCCGAGGCTGGAGCGTTGTAGTAGCCGGCGACAGAACCGATTTTGCCCAGGGCCCCGGCCTTGATCTTCTCCGCGATGGCAGCGATCGGCGGCGCGCTGCGGCACTGGAAGCCGACATCGACGCTTTGCGTGGGCTTGACGCGCTTCGCGATCTCCAGCGCCTGCTTGGCCTGAACGACGTCAACGCCGACAGGCTTCTCGCAGTAGACGTGCTTGCCCGAAGCTACCGCGGCCTCCAGGTGCTGCACGTGGAAGAACGGCGGCGTCGAGATCTGAACCAGGTCGACATCCTTGGAGGCAAAAAGCTGTTCATACGCATGCGGGCCGTGAAAGAGCAGCTTGCTGTCGATGGGTGCGCGGCCCAGGCCGGCATTGAGCTTGTCGAAATGGCTGCGGCCGAGCGCCAACTTATCGGGAAAGATGTCAGCCAGCGCCACCACCTGGGCCGTAGTGTTGTTGGAAAACGAAGTGGAAACGGTGGTGCCGCGATTGCCGCAGCCGAGCAGGCCGAGCCGTACAGCGGAGTTCGCCTGGTAGCTAAAAGCAGTGCTGGGCTTGAGAAGAAGCAGGCCACAAGCACTTCCGGTTTGAAGAAACTCACGTCGATTCATCATGCCATTACCTCCCGCAGTACGCGTTCGAGAAAGATCTTTTCCTGACGCACATCCGCAATCTGTTGCGCGCCCGTGGTTTCGCGCTCGATGGAGAGAACGCCGGTGTATCCGCGACGATGGAGCTTGGTGAAGACCGCATGGAAGTCGACCACGCCTTTGCCCATCAAAACTTCTTTGCCCAGCTTGCTGGGGTCGGTTGGCCACAGACCGTCTTTGGCATGGACATTGCGGATATAGGGACCGAGGATGTCGACTGCATCGACCGGATTGGCCTTGCCGTAAAGGACGAGGTTGGCCATGTCAAGGCCGACGCCCAGGTTGGGCATCTCAACGTCGCGGATGGCGCGCAACATGGTGATCGGCGTCTCCTGGCCTGTCTCCATCAGGAAGTCTTGACCATTGCCCTGGCAATGCTTGGCGACGGTGCGGATGGCTTCGACGGCTTGCCGGATAGAGCGGGTCGGCCGGATCCTCGGGAATAAAACCGCAATGCGTCTGCACCTGGAGAATGCCCACCTGTTTGGCGAAATCGGACACCTGGCGCAAGGCATCGATGCGAGCAGCGCGGGTCTTGGGAGGCACCAGGCCGATGGTGGAAGGTCCACGGGTAAAGGTCCATTCCAGGGGCGCTGGGCCCACTACTTCGACGGCGGTGGCGGTGAGCTGGTACTTCGCCAGCAGATCGCGGTATTGGGTGGCCAGAGCCGGAGTAAAGCTGCCGATGTATTTGTCGAGAGACAGGAAGCAAGTGGAAAAGCCCAGCTCGCGCACGGCCCGGAAATGTTCCTCGGGCGAGCCGTAGGGAGTGATCACCCAACCCAGAGCAAAGGGCTTGACGGGAGCAGGCGGCGTGGCGCCGAAAGCCGATGCGGGCTTGTAGCCCGTGGTGAAGTACGGCGGCGGCGACTAGGCCGGCGAAATGTCTTCGATTCATCGAGATCACTATAGGACAAGAGGAGCAGGCGCGTCCCAGAAATCTCTTGCGTGCCGAGCAGGCGGAACTCCCTGCAAAAATCCCGTAGCTCCCTGCATAGGCGTGGAACGTGAGCAGAGAAGCGGCCATGCTCAAGCGCATGAGAGTTCCCAGCCTGCTTGTGGCCGCCTTAGCGGTGACTCTTTCTCCTGTCCCGATGCATGCACAGAGATCTGCATTCGATCAGATCGTGGCAGCCGATGGGTTGAGGTACCAGGGAGAACCGAAGGCAGCGGTTGCGATTCTCGAGCCCATGGTGCAAACCCGGGCAAGCAGTATTGTCGGAAAGCGACCTGGGCTTGGCCTGGAATGTTCTGGGGTCGTCCTACGAGGACCTGCGTATGCCGGACAAAGCAAAGTCGTGTTACGAAACCGCGATTGAGAAACTGCGGCCGATCCCGACTGCGCAGGCCAAGTATGCGGCGGCTATCGCGAATTTGGCTGCATTGGAAGGCTCTGAGGGACAGATGGACTCCGCGATGGTGCTCTACGAAAAGTCGGACTCGTACTCTACGAGGGAATCGGTGATTCCGGAGGCGTCACCGTTACCTCCACCGATCTGGCCACGATTCATGTTCGCGAAAAAGGACTTTAAGGCTGCGCGCCGCTATCTGGACCGAGCCTTTGCGGCGTCGGAGCGCACCAGCGGATTGAGAGACGACGATATCGCGGGCCTGTACAGCGTGAAGGGCGCGCTGGCATTGCATGAGCAAAGGAACGCGGAGGCGCTCTCTGACAGCCAGCAGGCGATTGATCGCTGGACACATGCTCATGGGCCGGGCTATTACATGCTCGCCGTTGGATATGATTTGCGTGCGCAAGCGGCCGCGAACACTGGAGACTATGGGCACGCCCTTACCGATGCGCAGCATGCGCTGGCCATCCTCGAAGCGGCAAACGGCAAGGATACGGCGGCCTACTTCAAGGCTGAGATTGTCTACGCGCAGGTCCTGCAGGCCTCGGGAGCAAAGGAGCAAGCGTCACGGCTGAGAAAAGAAGCCAGCAGCGCGCTGGCATCTGGAGTCGCGGCAGTGCCGCGGATGTACGATAGATGCCAACGGTTTCCGGTGACCCGGGCGTGGCGAATAAGAAAGGATGCCAATGAATTCGCAATCAGCCAACATCGAATCCTGGGTTCCTCTGCCTGCCGTTGAAAGCACGCCCTCCACGCCTGCGGCCAGGGGCTGGAAGGTTTGGTGGAATGGGCACGCAGTCATATTTTCGCTGGCGCTCGCCCTTGCCCTGGTCACCGCAAGCGAGTGTCATTCGATCACTCATCTTCCGTCACTGCTCTATGGTTTGGCGCTTTGGGGATGGTGGGCTTGCGTTGCCAGCGCGCTTTGGAAGATCGGTGAGCGCGTACCTCTCATGTCGAGCTTGACTCCGACGACCGGCGCCACTCATGTGCTGGCGGCATCGGCGCTGGGAGTGGTGCATCTTCTGTTGATTGGGAGTTGCGGTTTTAGCGTAGCCGGGATGGCAGGCAAAGCAAGCGCGCTCTCCGTGTGGACCAGCGAGTTCGGCATCAATCGTTTTGGCATGGAATTGTTGATGTACGGCTTCGTCTTCGGGATGACTGCGATGATCCAGTTGCAGATTCGAGCCCAGCGCGAAGCCATGCGATCCCTGGAGTTGCAAAGGCAGCTCTCTGCTGCGCACCTGCGCGCGCTGCAGATGCAACTGGAACCGCATTTCCTCTTCAATACCCTGAATGCGATCACGACGCTGGTGGAACTGGGGAGGCAGAAGGCCGCGGCCGAGATGCTTGGGCATCTGAACGCGCTTCTGAAGACTACGTTGGCCAGGACAACTCCAGAAAAAGTTCCCTTGTCGCAGGAGTTGGAGTTTGTGGGCAACTACCTGGCCATCGAACAGGTCCGATTTGCCGACCGGCTGCGGGTGGAAATGAACGTGGACCCGAGCGCGGTCGACGGCCTGGTCCCCAGCTTTCTGCTGCAGCCGATCGTGGAGAATGCGATCCGGCATGGGATTGCACGGTGCGAGCACTACGGGCTGGTGGAGGCATCGGCCATACGTGATGGGGATGAGCTGCATCTGCGGGTACGCGACACCGGGACTGGAATGATGTACGCGCCACAGAACGGACATGGCATAGGGCTGAGCAATACCCGCGAACGCCTCGACCACTTTTATCACGACGGTTACAAGATGCAGGCGCAGCCGCTCAGTACAGGCGGCTTTGAAGTGGCCATCACCATCCCCTACGAATGCCAGGGTGTATGAAGATCAAAGCCCTCATCGCGGATGACGAGCCACTGGCGCGGGAGCGGCTGAGGTTTCTGCTGTCCGGGCAGGAAGAGGTGGAGGTGGCCGGGGAGTGCCGCAACGGAAAGGAAGTCATTGCCGCGCTGAAGAAGAGCCGCTTTGATGTTCTGTTTCTCGATATACAGATGCCGGGGAGAGACGGATTCGAGGTAATCGAGCAGATTGGTCCGGCGCACATGCCGGTGACGGTATTTGTGACCGCGCACAATGAATACGCGGTGCAGGCATTTGAGGTGCATGCGCTTGACTATCTGACCAAGCCGGTCGAACCCGAGCGGCTGAAGGCGACCCTGGTTCGGGTCAAGGAGCGAATTGCTTCACAAGCGGCATTGATGACTCACGAGCAGATGAAGTCGGTGCTCCACAGCCTGGAGAACGGCGGCGTGCCGCGGCAGGATTTTCCCAAGCGCCTGCTGGTTCATAACGGCGCGAAGGATTCGTTCGTCAACGTCAACGAGATCGATTGGATCGAAGCGGCGGATTATTACGCGTGCCTGCACGTGGGCACTAAATCTTTTATGCTGCGCGAGACGATCAAGGAACTATCCAGTACGCTCGACCCGGGGAAATTCGTCCGCATCCATCGCTCCATCATTGTCAATGTAGAGCAGGTGAGTGAGATCTTCCGCGAAGGGCAGAGCGAAGGGTCGGTCGTTCTGAAGACTGGGCAGCGGCTGAGGATGAGCAAAGCTGGTTGGCAGAGCTTGCTTGCGGTGAGCCAGCGCTAAGTACTTTATGGAGGCCGGCATTGCAACGGCGAACCTTTCTTTCTGGCGCAGCGATGGCACTCGCGTCGCGCATCGTGCCCTCCCAACAATCGTCTTGCCGTGGAGAGAATCCCCTCATCGTCTGCCGCCGAGTGACCCTCACTACCGCCGGGTGCGGTCCTATATAGAAGAGGTACCCGAGCCGGGATATCATTGGGCTTCGCCGGCCGCGTACGAAGCCTTTCTCGACATGAAGTATGGCGTGCGTATTCACTGGGGCCTGTATTCCCTTGCCGGCCTGGCTCATGAGTCCTGGCCCTTTCTCGATCTGAGCTACGCGGAACGAGCCCGCTACAACGAACTGTACAAGAGCTGGAACCCAACCGGCTTTGACGCGGATGCATGGACGTCTCTCTTCGCCGACAACGGCATGCGGATGTTTGCCTTCACCACCAAGCATCACGAGGGCTTCTCCATGTTCGACACGCGCACGCGCGTCCGGCAGCGGATTCGCTGGGATGCGCCCGGCGGGCCTGCCCTCGAGAATAGTGACCTGGCGTATTCGATCATGGAGACGCCTTTCCGCCGGGATATCGTGAAGGAGCTTTGCGCTGCCGGCCGAAAACGTGGTCTGCGCATTGCTTTGTATTTTTCTCACCCCGATTGGTACGACGCGGATTTTCGTCCTTATGCCGATCATCCAGCGCAAGTTCCTTCCTCCGCGGTTCTCGACCCGGAATGGATGGACTCCCGGAAGCGCTTAGGAAAGCTGATTTGGATGGCTCCCGATCCTACACCTGACGCGGTCGCCCGCATGATGGCGCGGCACCGGGCGCAGATCGAAGAGCTGTTGACCAACTACGGCGAGATTCAGATGCTTTCGCTGGATCAATGGCTGGGGCCAACTGTTTGGCCGCAGCTAAGGCAGACCTTGTTCCGCATCCGCGAACTGCAACCGAATGTGATGATTCGGGCGCGCGGAATAGGCAACTACGGCGATTACTATACGCCGGAGGGATTTATTCCCGGGGACAAGTCGAACACGGGCATGCCCTGGATGGTGATCTATCCGCTAGCCGGCGGTTTCTCCTATGATCCGGACGCCGCGCACTATAAGGGCGCGAAATGGATCGTGGACAACATTATTGACACCGCGGCCAAGGGCGGCAGTTTTCAGGTGGGCATCGGGCCGGATGCTACCGGCCGCTTCCATCCGGCGGCTATCGAGCAGGTAAAGCAGGTGGGAGGTTGGCTCAGGACGTGTGGTCCGGGGATATACGCGACGCGACCGCGGGAGGGTGATCTCTGGCGCGAGGGAGAAACGATCCGGTTCACGCGGACGAAGGACAACCGGACGATTTACTGCTTTGCGCTCGAATGGCCGGGCAAGGTTCTCCAGCTTCGTTCCGTGCGGCCTCAGCCTGGCAGCAGGATCTCATGTTTGGATATCCGGATGCTTTGCGATGGAAGTTCGATTCTGCTGCGGGGTTGGAGATCGAAATACCGGAATCGCTGGCGGCAGAGTCTCGCAGGCCCACCGAGTATGCTTGGGGTTGGACGATTCAGGCCTGAGGGCGCAAAGGATTACCGGACGAAATAGATAGATTAAAGATAAATGACAAGCCCGAGTAGGCGGCTGATGGACGGCGCGTTGCGGATAGTTCTAGCTAGTTTTTGTCATTGGGAAACTGGCTACCGGCACCGAACCGTGCCGTTGATGCGCGAGGGACCAGATGCGGCTCGAGCACGATGCTTTTCGGACGTGACTGGCCGTTCTTAGAGTTAAGCATTGCGAGCAGTAGCTTGCCTGCCGCCTCTCCGAGTTGAGCGTTGTGTTGATCAATACTGGAAAGCGGTACGCGAAGAGCGTCATCATAATGGAGATTGCCGCAACCTATGATGGCAATGTCCCCGGGAATGCTTAAACCCGCAGCCAGGCTTGTATCCATAGCGCCCATTGCCAAGGGATCGTTATAACAAAAGACCCCATCCGGCTTTGAGTTAAGGGCAAGAAGCCGCTGCATCGCTCTAGCTCCTTCCTGCCGGCTTTGGATATCTACCGTCTCTCTCTGGATTACATACTGCTTGGAAAAAGGGTAAGCTCGCTTCGAGAGAGCTTGCCTGTAACCTTCTAATCTTTGCAAACCGGTGCTGTTATCGCGCCCGCGGATGTGGGCGATCCGTTTGCATCCGACATCAATAAGGTGCTCGGTGGCAAGCCGACCGACTGCTATGTCGTCTATGCCAACAAAATTTGCTGAAAGATGTGCGATTTTCCGGTCGATCAGCACATAGGGCTGGTTCGCCTCTTGAAGACGACGAAAGGGGTCCTTGGAGTTGCCAGAGCTGGCCACGATCAGTCCATCGAGCCGCCGGGCCAGCATTTGTTCGATCTCCCGTTCCTCGACCACGGGGTCCTCCTCACTCGAGGCGATGATCAGTGAATAACCTTTTTTCTGAATGGCCCTAGAGAGAGCCTTCGCTACCTCGGCGAAGAAGGGATGAATCAGATCGGGAACAACGAGCCCGATCAGGTAACTGCGCCCCGTCACCAAGCTACGCGCCATTGCGTTTGGCTGATAGCGAAGTTCTTTTACGCGTTTCAGAACACGCTCACGCGTCTCCTTCCCGATATCGGGATGATTGCGCAAGACCTTCGAGATCGTAACGACGGAGACGCCAAGGTCTTCGGCAAGATCCTTCATCCGCATAGGCATAGACAGAATATACAACCCGAGATTGCGCACATAGCAGCTAAAACACACGTGATCCTATTGCTTAGTCGATAAAGATTAGTTAAACAGACTCGATCTTCGACGACCTATGTATAAGTTCCCTTGTACTAAGGGAACTTCCAGATCCGGGCCCCGAATTCAGTACCTTACGGGTATTTCCAATGTCATTGTGCGAACACCCAGGTCAATTCGTTAGGGGGCAGAATGAGACTCTGCCGCCTTCGCACAACTCCATCGATGTTCTGAAATTCTGCCAGGCTTCAAGGGCAAGCGCCAGGCTGCCTACGGCCGGTAGCCGGATGAAACCACGGTGGTTCCCGTAGGACATTAGACCGTCTAAGCCCCCTTTCCGGCAACACTGTTATTCCAGAGCTTGGGTCTCCTCGATACAGCCCCGTCCCAGTTTGTCCGTCCATCTTTTGCGCCAGAGATGCGACCGGTGTTTTTCCTTGACACCGATCTAACGGCGAGAGTATTGTGTCGCCTTGCTAATTTAACCGTTTACTTTAACCTTAAAGTAAACGTAATACAAAACGACTGCGCCCTCATATGAGAGGTGTGACCATTCCAAGTCAGAGCTGGCTAGCTCGAAGAGTTTTAAGGCATTTTGGAGGCACTATGCGGATTTTCACGAGCGGCAAAGAGAACACACCGAGGAGATTACGGCGATTTCAAAGATGCCTAGCATTTCCAGTTCTGCTAGGTCTCCTCATTCTTACTGCGAGACTCCAGGGGAATGCGCAGCTTCTTTATGGCTCGATCGTCGGCACCGTCACAGATAACACCACCGCTACGGTCCCAGGAGCAATGGTCACCGTGAAGCAGATGCAGACCGGGGAAACAAGGTCCGGCATCACCAACGACAGCGGCGCCTATATTATTTCGACTGTCCCCGCAGGGACCTACAATGTGTCGATTTCGAAAGCCGGATTCAAGATTTTCGATGCGAGTGACGTCACTGTACTCATCAATACGACAGTCCGCGTCGATGCCAGCCTTACGGTTGGTACCGAGACCCAGACTGTCAACGTTTCGGCAGAGGCCGCCGCGCTGCAGACCGACCGCCCCGATGTTCACGGTGAAGTGACCACGGAAGATCTTGAGCAACTGCCGCAGCCGACAAGATCGTATCAGGGACTGGTCGCGTTGCTGCCCGGCGTGTTGCCCCCGAGCGCCAGTTCAGGTGGCACCAACAATCCTATTCGGTCCATGATTGTTCAGGCCAACGGCACGAGTGCAAGCGGTACTAATGTGAGCATCGATGGAGTCAGCGCCACTAACCCATGGGTGCAATTTTTTTCTACCGCCGTTCCGTCGACTGAGGCAGTGGAAACAGTAAACGTAGTGACGGCCAGCTCGGGCGCCGATCAGGGCGCGGTGAATGGTGCCGGGATCCACGTGCAGATCAAGAGTGGAACCAATTCTTTTCACGGCGAGGGCTATGAGTATTTTGAGAACAACACCCTCCAGGCAAAGCCTTTTTTCCAGCCCGCCGGAACCCGCAATCCTAAGTACATCGATAATGACTTCGGGGGCACGGTGGGTGGGCCGATCATGAAGGACAAGCTCTTCTTCTTTGCCAGCTATGAGGGGGATCGCCTGACGGCAGGCCTCCGGAGCCTTCTACACGCTGCCCACTCCGCAAATGGTCCAGGGTATTTTGCCCTCATCCAGTCCGATTTTCGATCCCACTACGGGCAACGCGGATGGGAGCTTCAGGACGCCATTTCCAAGAGATGCGAGCGGGAACTATATCATCCCCGCCGGCCGCTTCGATGCAATTTCACAGAAACTTCTAGCGGAGGTCCCGAGCGGTGTGCCCAATGGAGTGTATTCCAACAACGTTTACATCAACACGCCGTACTCGTATAACCTGCAAAAGATCGACTCCAAGGTGGACTGGAATACGACCTCCAAGCTAAGAATTACCGGCCGCTTCAGCGACTATCCTTACAGCCAACTGCAGGCGCCCGCATTTGGCAACGTGTTGGGCGGAGGCGGATACAACACCAATCAGAACGGCAATATCTACGCGTTCTCCGGCTCAGGAACGTATGTTGCGAGCCCCAAGCTGGTGATTGACGCAACCTTCGGCCTTACTCACACCACGCAATATCTGTATGCCCCGCTGTACAACCAGCGTTACGCTTCGGATGTTCTCGGCATCCCCAACACCAATCTGGGCCCCCTTCCCACTGCAGGCGGCGTACCCCAATTTAATTTTTCCGGTGGACTATCAGGGTGGGGATATGGTTATCCATCTCTTGTCTATGCTGATCCCGTCTTTCAGTACACGGGCAACGTGACCTGGATCAAGGGAAACCATAATATTCGATTCGGCATCGACGTTAGCCAGCAGCACATGAATCACAAGGAAGTAGGTCCTACGGCGTTTAATTTCACCGGCGGCCTCACCGGATTGTATTGTCCTTCCGGATCGACGGACCCTAATTGCGCCAACGGAAGTCCCAACACCGGCCAATTTAATTCTTTTGCAGACTTTTTGCTCGGCTTGCCACAGAATTCGCAAAACAACGAGCTAACGGTTAATTGGGTAACCCTGCGCACCTGGCAGTTTGCTCCGTATATTTCAGACACTTGGCAAGCGAGTCCCAAACTAACGCTCTACGCCGGAACGGGCTGGGACTACTTCCCGGTTCCATATCGTGAGAATCATGGCATCGAGTACTACAACCCTGCTACCAACGTGTACGATATCTGCGGCGAGGGAGGAAACTCCAAAAACTGCGGAATCAGCGTACAGAAAGATTCTTTTCGCCCCGCGTGTAGGCGCGGCCTACAGGATCCAGGAGCGGACTGTCATAAGAGCCGGGTATTCGCTGGCCCCGGAACAGATCAATATGTATCGCGACGGACTCTACAATTATCCGTTGACGCTGGCCCAGAGCCTGCAGGGAACGAACAGCTATACCTCACCGGCGACACTCGACCAGGGTTTCCCAACGCTGCCCATTCCTGATATCAGCGCCGGTACTGTCCCGCTGCCAACAACCGTTACCATCAACTCCTCCCCCAAACACTTTACCCGAGGGTATACCGAGTCTTATAACTTATCCCTGCAGCAGGAATTGGGCTGGAACGTGCTCGCGCAAATCGGATATGTCGGTACGCAAACGATCCACCAACATACCCGTTACAACATTAATTATGGTCTGCCCGGAGGCGGTCAAGCGAGTCAGCAGCTTTATCAGCCTTTCGGAATCACCGCAAATGAAACCATCATCGAGCCTTTTGAGCACCAGAACTACAACTCGTTGCAGGCCCAACTGGAGAAGCGGATGAGCAACGGTTTACAACTCCACGCCGCGTACACCTGGTCCAGGTTCATGGGAACGTGTTGCGATGACCGCGGAGACGGGGCGCCGGAAATTCCCATTCCGCAGTACTCGTACCTTAACTATGCAGTGATGCCAAACGACCGTACCAACGTTTTCCAATTGAGTTCGGTTTATCGCCTTCCATTCGGAAAGGACAAGAACTTTTTGACTAGCGGGATTGGAGCGGCACTTGCCGGCGGCTGGCAAGCGAATGGGATCCTTTCCTTCTACTCCGGCACGCCGTTCTCAGTCACCGATCCCGGCACTTCTCTCAACGCGCCAGGAAGCACGCAGCGGGCAAACCAGGTCAAGCCCCAGGTGGCCATCTACGGCCCGCATGGTTTGGCCTCGACTTATTTTGACACCTCCGCCTTCGCGCCAGTGACCACGGCGACGTTTGGAACCGCCAGTTTTGACTCTCTGCGCGGACCGGGATTTGGAAACATGGATTTCGGCCTCTTTCGCAGTTTCAGGCTCAAGGAGGCACTGAACATGCAGTTCCGTGCCGAGGTGTTTAACCTGACCAATACGCCGCATTTTTCCAACCCAGACAACGGAGATACCGATGCGCAGTTTGGTCTCATCAGTTCCACGAACCCTGGAAGCCGACTGATCGATCAGCGGTATTTCAGGATGGGACTCAAGCTGCTCTTCTAGTCGAGCGGTCCACAGTTTCTCCCGGTGCCGTCAGATTGCAAGGGGATGCGGCCAGCGCAACCTTGGCTGCATCCCGCTGGCCGGCCTCGCAATCGCCATCCACTCGAGGTTTTCCAGACCGTTTCCAGCTATGGACACAAGCAGACGGGAGTTCTTGAAATCGACCATTACGGCGGCAGCTATTGCTGCGCTGCCGGCAAGTTCGACCGGGGAAGGCGAACCCGCCTCTGCAAGCTCGAGCACCTTGATGTTTTACCAAAAGCCGGCCGCTCACTGGATGGAGGCTCTTCCCATCGGCAACGGCAATTTAGGTGCAATGGTCTTTGGCGGCGTTGAGTCTGAACGCCTGTTACTCAACGACGATAATTTATGGAGTGGTCCGCCGCAGCGGGACTGGAACAATCCTGAAGCCCGGCAATATCTTCCGGAGATTCGCCGCCTCCTTCTCAGCGAGCCCAACTACCCGGCAGCCGATGAACTTACGAGGAAAATGCAGGGACCTTACAACGAATCCTATCAACCGTTGGGGACCTTGCATCTGAATTTCGCAAAAGCCGGGAGCGAGGCTACCTCTTATCGGCGCGAGCTCGATCTTGCCACCGGAGTGGTCAAGGTTACCTATATGGCCGATGGCGCGCAATTTGTCCGTACTATTTTTTGCAGCGCTCCGGCTGGCGTTCTGGCAATACGCCTGACGTGCGACCGGCCCGGGGGGCTTACTTTTACCGTTGGTCTCGACAGCCAGCTTCGCGCTGCCGCAAAAGCGTCCACGCCTGATCAAGTGGTGCTCCGCGGCAAGGCATCGGTTCATGTGGAACCGAACTACCAGATCCATGCCCTTCACCCGGTGGTGTACGACGATGCCCCGGGCAAAGGGATGTACTTCGAAGCCTTAGTCAAGGTGATCGTCAGCGGGGGCGCCACAACGACCAACGTTGACAGTCTCAGCGTGAAAGGGGCGGACTCGGTAACCCTTCTGCTGGTCACGGGTACTGGCTACAAAGGCTTCGGGCGAACGCCTGATGCTACGCGGGAAGAGATTTCAAAGATTTGCCAAGAGCGGGTCGCCGCTGCTGCCAGCAAGCAATTCAATGACCTGCTGGAAAGTCACGTCATGGATCACCGGCAGCTGTTTGGCCGTGTCGCGTTGAACCTGCAAACTACGCCGGCTTCTCGTCGACCGACAGACGAGAGATTGCTGATGTTTCGGGAGCAGGACGAACCTCAACTAGCAGCGCTCTATTTTCAATTCGCGCGTTATCTGCTCATTGCCAGCTCGCGCCAAGGCACACAACCGGCCAATCTACAAGGTATCTGGAACCAGGATATCCGCCCTCCCTGGAGTTCTAACTGGACACTGAACATCAATGCGCAAATGAATTACTGGCTAGCGGAGCCGACGGCGTTGGGCGATTGTCATGCGCCGCTCTTCGACCTGATAAGCCATCTCTCTGTTACGGGTGTGCCGACTGCGCAGGTCTACTACGGATTGAACGGATGGACAGCCCACCATAACACCGACTTATGGGCGGAGGCACCGCCCGTAGGCGAAGGCGCCGGAGATCCCACCTGGGCCAATTGGCCGATGGGCGGCGCCTGGCTGTGCCAGCATCTCTGGCAGCACTATGAATTCTCTCAAGATCATGCGTGGCTGCGCCAAACTGCTTACCCGCTCATGAAGGGGTCGGCCCGGTTCATGCTGGAATGGCTTATCGAGGCCGGGGGCAGGCTGGTTACGGCCCCATCCGTTTCACCTGAGAATCACTTCATCGGCTCAAACGGCAAGCCGATCGCGGTCGGCATTGCGTCGACGATGGATATGGCGATCATTTGGGATCTTTTCACCAACTGTATCGAGGCATCGACGATCCTGCATGAGGATGCAGCATTTCGCACGCAGTTAGAAGAGGCACGCGGCCGTCTGTTTCCCTTTCAGATCGGGAAATATGGTCAACTGCAGGAGTGGTCAGAAGACTTTACCGAAGCCACTCCTGGCATCGGCCATGTATCGCACCTCTTTCCCGTTTACCCGGGGCATCAAATCACTCCCCAAGCGTCGCCTGCATTTGCCTCCGCTGCCGGGGTCTCTCTTGACCGCCGGATACAGGCTGGTTCGGGCACTGCCGCGTGGCCTTGCGCCTGGTACGTGTGCCTATGGGCGAGACTTGGAGAAAGCGAAAAAGCTCGGCAAGGAGTCTCGAATATGCTGCGCAATAGCGCCACTCCCAATCTCTTCAACGGTGATTACAAGTTGTTTCAGATCGACGGTAACTTTGGCACAGCCGCCGGCATTGCCGAAATGCTTCTGCAAAGTCATGACGGCGTTATCAGGTTTCTACCCGCTCTACCTGCCTCGTGGTCGAAAGGGATTGTTACTGGACTTCGCGCTCGTGGAGCGCTCGAAGTCGATCTGGAGTGGAGGGCAGGGAAGGCGGTCTCTGCAAACCTGCTGCCTGCTATCGAAGGCCAGCGGCATCTGCTGGCCCCCCGCGGACAGAAGATCTCCGCTCTTCGGTCGGCCGGCAAAGCCGTTGATTTTTCTCAAGCAGAGGATAGTACCGTCTCTGCGATGATGCAGCGCGGACAACGGTACCAGGTAAGTTTCTCTGAGTAATCTCGTGATAAGACAGGACCCCGTGCTGCCGGTAAAGTTATTCGTGTTTAGCCAATCGGGGCTCGGGGAGGGATCATGAGTTCCTATCCAGTATTTCGGTTCCTTTTGCTCGCGCCTTTTTTCTCCTTCATGTCTTTCGCTCAACAATCAGATTCGGCGAGCGCAGGTATCGTGGCTCGGCAGACGCTGGTGATGACGAAACCGCCGGAGCATGTTCCGAGCGGTACCGTCGTCGACGGGCCGATCATGGGCAACGGTGACGTAGGTGTTGCGATTGGCGGTCCTCCCGAACAACAACGGTTTTACATAGGAAAGAATGATTTTTGGAGCAAACAGGCATCCCCGTTGACAGTGGGCGGTGTTCAGCTAACCATCCCCGGTCTTGACGGTGCAAGTTACCGGGAGGAAGAGGATCTTTTCCATGCCGAGGTTCGCGGAACGTTCAAGAGTGCGAAGACAACCGTTCACACAACCTCATGGGTGACAGCCACCGAGAATCTGTTGGTAACAAAACTTGAGGCGGACTACGGTTCCGGTCTAGAGGTAAACGCGGCGCTGTTCCCGGCTGGAGCGGCCATCCGCAACGACGACAAGACGGTGAATATCGGCAGAGAACAACACGGCCAGGGACGTTGGTACTTCAGCGGCATGATCGATGAGGTTCACTTGTATGATCGTGTTCTCGATCAGGGCGAAGTCTCTCAACTGGTAAATCTTGAAGAACCTGCGAAGGGCCTGATTCGGCGTTGGGCATTTGACGCGCAAGAAGGAACCACTCCCCAGGACACAGTGGCCAAGTTGGTGACTGGTCCTGCTTGCCCCGCTACCACCCTCTGTCTACCGACCCAACGAGCGTCCTGTAGACGAGACGGGATGTAAGCCCGATGGTTACCACCTCGACTATCAGCCATACGGGGTCGGCAAACGGGGAAGAGCCGTTAAACTTATGCACGGCTGGAGCTACATCGACGCCGGGCAGGTTCCACCCGTGAAGCAAGTCAGTGTGGCGGCATGGATCTACATTTTTTCTGCCGGAGACGCCAACTTTATCCTGAGCAAAGGGGATTGGAACGATAACTACAGCCTGGCCCTGGATAATGGACGACTACGCTTTAACGTGGGGGAGTTATTTGTTCGCTCAAAAGATGCCTTACCGACAAACCAATGGGTCCATGTTGCCGGCACCTTTGATGGTTCGATGCTTCGCGCTTATGTTGATGGCCGGGAGGTGATGCCGGGGGCCCGTCTCCTTGTCAGCGGAACTATGGCAGATACTCTTTGGGTCTCACGGAATGCAGACGGTCCGCTGGACGAGCAGTACGCTTGGCCTAATCCCATTGGTCCCACGACGACGGTAACAACAAAGGGCCGGGAAGTATCGTTTGCAGCTCGGTTGGTCGGCGAGCCGAGCTCCATTCAGAATGGCAGCATTCACTTTACACTCGAGCCCGGCAAGCCAGTCTACCTGGTTGAAGCGATACTCAGCGATTTAGACGCGCCCAATCATCGAGCGTTGGCTCAGATGCGCGCCGGCGAGATGACCGTTTCCGAAATCAACCGGGTTCTGGGACTGCACCGCGAATGGTGGCGGAATTATTGGTCACAGTCCTTTGTTCAAATTGGCGATCCGGTTCTTGAGAGATTTTATTATGCGTCTCAGTACATCACCGCCTCTGCCAGCAGGACCGGCAAGGTCGCTCCAGGGCTGTATGGTCCATGGGTCACCACAGATCACCCGTCGTGGAATGGGGATTATACCCTGGACTACAACCATCAGACTCCATTCCTGGGCTTGTACTCGTCAAACCATATCGCCACTTCAGATTCTTACGACCCGCCGGTTCTGGCATTCGTCAACCGCGCCAAAACATACGCCAGGACGATGTTAGGTGTCCGGGGCGTTTACTACCCGGGCCACATTGGGCCCTGGGGTCTTGAGCGCGAATTCGACTATGACCCGTTCATGGGGATGAAAAGCAATGCAGGGTTTCTGGTTATGCCGATGCTGATGCGTTTCTATAGCACTTACGACGACAGCTATGCTGTCAAGGTCTATCCATTCATCAGAGAAGTCGGAGAATTCTGGGAAGACTTTTTAATAAAGGACCACGGTCAATACATCATTCGCGGGGATTGCGCAGATGAAGTTGGCCCGTGGCGTTCTGGGCCGAACTGGGCAAAGTGTGCGGAAAGTCAAAACCCCATGAACGAGCTCGCGTTCCTTCGGGCGACTTTCAAAGGCCTCATTGATATAAGTGAGGAGCTCGGGCTGGATGCATCGCGCCGTCCCGCGTGGCAGAACATTTTCGATCACCTGGCGCCCTATCCAACGGGCGTACGCCAGGGAGAGAAGGTCTTCGTGACGGCCGATGCGGGGGATGATGGCCAGTCGACCACTACGATCCCCGCCTGGGGCACTCTGGCAGTCTGGCCAGCGAATCAAATTGGTCTAGGAGAGGATCCACAGCTTCTGAAAATCGCCCTCGATACGATCGACCAGCGCGGTTTTAACGACCATCCTCTTGTTCCGCCGGCCATGGCCAGAGTGGGATACGATCCGGATAAGCTGTTGGCTGGCCTGCGAAAAGATGCCGCCGAAAATGGCTATCCGAACGGGTATATCTTCTTCTTTGGTGGGGGAGTTGAGTCCGCAAGCACAATTCCCGCGACGATTAACGAGATGTTGCTGCAGAGCTTCTCAGGGGTTTTGCGACTCTTTCCTGTATGGCCCAAAGATCATGACGCTTCCTTCGGCAATCTTCGTGCTTACGGAGCGTTCCTGGTTTCAAGCGAATTGAGTCACGCTGAAGTGAAGAATCTGGTGATCGAAAGTGAAAAGGGGCGCGACTTGATGCTCAAGAATCCTTGGCTGGGCAGAAGTTTGCAGGTGTACCGAAACGGTCACGAAGCCGAGCATGCGGCCGGCGAGATAGTAAAGCTGAAGTCTAGCCCAGGAGAACGCATCGAAGTGCGTCCGCGGTGAGCTACGGCGAACGAGGATGATGGGATGAAGAACCCTAACTCGGGAGCAGTTTTCGAAATCAGCATGGATATAGAAACAAGAACCGCAAAGACGAGCCGCCGCTCGGCCATCAAAGGCCTCGCACTGGGCGCGGCCTTTCCGTTTCTTTCCTCCGTGTTTGAGAATAGGATTGCGGCTGCGATCGCAAAGGATGACCCAATCGTCACAACCAGCGCGGGCCGGCTTCGCGGTTTCATTGACAATGACATCCAGGTCTTCAAGGGCATCCCCTACGGAGCTGATACTAGGCCACGCCGATTCATGGCGCCAATCCCGCCTGAACCGTGGAGTGGAATACGGCAGGCGTCCCAGTTTGGCCCGCGTGCTCCGCAGATCAGGCCACCGGCGCGGGTCTCCGCGGCCGGATCGGTCGCGGATCCCGGAGGCCCGGTCAGCGAAGATTGTCTCTACCTCAATGTGTGGACGCCCGGCTTGCGCGACCACGCCAAGAGGCCGGTCATGGTCTACATACACGGTGGTGGCTATGTCGCTCACGCAGCCAATTTTCCTATCTACGACGGGGTAAATCTCTGCCGCCGCGGGGATGTGGTAGTCGTTACGCTCAACCACCGGCTCAATGCTTTCGGCTATTTGTATCTTGCTGAACTCGGCGGCCCGGAGTTCGCGGACTCAGGCAACCTGGGTCAACTTGATTTGATTTTGGCATTGCGGTGGATCCGCGACAACATCGCGGAATTTGGAGGTGATCCGAACCGGGTGCTGATCTTCGGGGAATCCGGCGGAGGCGGCAAAGTTGCTACGCTGATGGCAATGCCCTCAGCGGTGGCTCTCTTCCAACGGGCGGCTACCTCGAGTGGCGAGGCGGTTACTGCGTTGAGCACAGATCAGGCGACGTGGCAGGCCGAGGCGGTGGTGAACGCATTAGGGCTGCGGCTGGACCAGATCGACCGGATCAGGACGGTCTCTCTTGACAACCTGATCTCAGCTTCTCGCGCGAGCGACTCTTATGGCCCGGTTATGGATGGGCACACGCTGTTGCGTGTACCCTTTGGCCCGGATGCTCCCCAGATATCTGCGCATATTCCCTTCATGGTGGGCACGAACCATGACGAGTCTCGCGCCCTGATCGGGGAGAACAACCAGGCCTTATTCAGTCTCACCTGGGAGAGTCTGAAGAAGAACCTGGCGCCGTATTCCGAGAGGATGGGCGACCTGGATCGAATGATCTATATGTATCGGCGGCTACATCCGGATTATTCCGCCAGCGACGTTTTTTTTGCCGCCACGACAGATTCGCACGACTGGCGTGCAGCGGTCATCGAGATAGAGCATCGCGCGACCCTGCCTCCTGGATCGGCGCCGACGTATTCTTACGAACTTCGCTGGGGTTCACCCGTCGATCACGGCAAATACAAGGCTTGTCATGGACTCGACCTCGCGTTGATGTTTGACAATGTTGCGCTTTCTCATCGCATGACGGGCACGGATCCCGAGGCATTTGAGCTGGCTGGGCAGATGAGTGACGCGTACATAGCATTCGCGCGCAGCGGGAACCCGAACTATCCTGAACTCCCTTACTGGCCGCCTTATGATCTGGCCCACCGGGCTACGCTCGCGTTCGACGTTGCTTCCAGGGTGATCGAGGATCCGCGTGGGGAAGAGCGACGATTCTTTGCCTCGGTACCCTATTCCGCTCCATGAGCGTGGCACGGTGGGAGGGAATGCAACGGGGTTTCTTGCTTCCACAGAGGTAGATTAATCGAGGACGACGCAGACTTTATCCCTTGGCGGAGGTGAATCCTACCTGGACCGCAAAGGATCGGGGAACTCTGCTCCCTCGATTGCAGACGATTTTCATTGCCGTGGTGGGCGGCAGGCCATTAAGAATTGCGGTCAGGACGGAGCGGAGAATTGCTTACGACTGCGCTACTCTTACCGGCTGCTTGCGGACATTGCGGTTGAGTTGGTTGGTGCTCCGGTTATGTTGGTGAAGGTGGCCGCTCCGGTCTGAGCCATGGAGAGAATCTTGCCAGGAAAGATGCCCAGGATCAAGGTAGCGGACACCGTGAGCAGAAGTGCAACGATAAGCGAACTCTTCAGCCGCGGCACCGACTGGACAGGCGCATCGTCGGCGGGCTTGCCATAAATAGAAGTGAGCAGGCGCAGATAGTAGTAGCAGGCGATGCCGCTGTTCACCAGGCCGATAATCGCCAGCCAAACTTCACCGGAGTGCAGGGCCGCGGTAAAGACGTAGAACTTGCCGAAGAAGCCGCCGGTGAAGGGAATCCCGATCAGCGAAAGCAGAAAGAAGGCCAGCGCGCCGCCCAGCAGCGGTGACCGGTAGGCCAGTCCGCGGTAGTCGACGACCGAGACCAGCCTGTCGTCGAAGCCGCCGGCATGGCTGATGATGGCGAAGGCGCCGACGTTCATGGCCGCATAGGTCGCGGTGTAGAACATCGCGGCGGCGATGCCTTCGCTGGAAAGCGCGGTGAAGGCGACCAGCGTGTAGCCGGCGTGGGCGATCGAGGAATACGCCAGCATACGCTTTACATTGTGCTGGCGCAGCGCGCCCAGGTTGCCCACCGTCATGGAGAGCGCAGCCATGATCCAGACAAGCAACAGCCAATGAGCGTGGAGCGCCGGATAAGCGCCGTAAAGGATGCGCAGAAGCACGGCGAAGGCGGCCACTTTGGGCGCGGTGGACATCAAGGCAACTACCGGAGAAGGAGCTCCTTCGTAGACATCGGGTGTCCAGACCTGAAAGGGCGCGGCGGAAACTTTGAATCCGATGCCGATCAGGATCATGGCCACTGCCAGAGTAGCGAAGCCTGGCGTCGGGCTCTGGGAAAGGCCGGCGGCTATACCTGCAATGTTGGTGGTTCCCGTTGCGCCAAAGCTCAGGGCGATGCCGTAGAGGAAGAAAGCAGTGGCAAACGAGCCGAGCAGAAAGTATTTCAGTCCTGCTTCGGGACTCTTGCCGCTTTTCTTGCGAATGGCAGCCAGGATGTAAGTGGCGATGGAAGAGATCTCCAGGCTGATGAAGACCAACAGCAACTCCACCGCGCTCGACATCAGGCACATGCCCGTGGCGCCAAAGAGGAGCAGGGAGTAATACTCGGCTGGCCTTTCCTTGCTGCCATCGAAGACGTCAAAGGCGATCAGCAGTGCGATCAGCACGATGCTGCAGATCAAGACATGGAAGAAGACGCTGAAGGCATCGGTTTGGACCGTGCCGTAGTAAGCCGTTCCCGCCGGCAGCCCTAGTTGCCAGACGCTGGCCACCAAAGCGCCGACGACCCCGACCAGGGCGAGCACGCCGATGGGTTTACGGGTCATGCCAGGCGGCATCAAGGGCTCGATCAGCATGATGAGCACGCCGGTGACGGTGAGCCATAGCTCGGGCAGAATGCGATAGGCCTGAGGCACAACCTGGGCTTCTTGCATCACTGTGTCACCGCAATGCCCAGGGTGGGCGTCTGCGCCGGCGATGCCAGCTTCACGACTGCGCCATCGATGGCGCGAATCCAGATGGGGGAAGCGACGCCCATCACCAACATGAGGACAGCCATGGGCCAAATGGCTACATGTTCGCGGCCGCCCATATCCAATACGTTCAATTCTGTAACCATCTTTGATACGTCGCCGTAGAAAACGCGCTGGATCATCCACAGCATATAGGACGCGCTGAGAATGACGCCTGCGGTAGCTGCTGAGACCCAGGCAACATGGCCGGGAAAACTGCCGCTGAGGATGAGAAACTCACCCACAAATCCGTTCAGCATCGGGAGACCGATCAGCGAGAGCGACGTGACCACAAACAAGGTGGCGAGGTAGGGCATGCGCTTGGCCAGGCCGCCGTAAACGGCGATTTCGTAAGTCCCATAACGTTCATACATGAAGCCAAGCAGGATCAGCAGCGCGCCGACGGAAATACCCTCATTGATCGTCTGATAGAGGGCGCCGTCCAGGCCCGAAACAGCAAAGCCAAAGATGCCCAGTATGCAAAAGCTGAGCGAACTGACGGTGGAGAAGGCGACGAGCCTCTTCATATCGGTCTGCACCAGCGCTACCAGTGCGCCGTAAAGAACTCCGATCACCGCCAAGGCAATCATCCAGGGTGCGACCTGGCGGGCCTGGGCAGGGAAGAGGCCCAAGTTGAAGCGCAGGATGGAATAAATGCCCAGCTTGCCGGCGACCACCATGGCCATCGCCGCGGGCGCTTCGCTGAAGACGTCCCCTAGCCAGCCGTGCAGAGGAAAGACCGGGACCTTGACCGCGAAGGCAAGGAGAAAGGCCAGCGACGCCCAGAAGAGCGCCTTGGGTGGAAAGTTCCCAGTATCCTGCGCCAGGATTGCCTGGATGCGAACAAAGTCAAAGGTGCCGGTCTTGGCATACAGCCAGATAATTCCTACCAGCAGCAGCGCCGAGGGAAGAAAGGTATAGATAAAGAACTTGATGGCCGCCTCGGTTCCACGATCCCGGCCGAACATGGAGATAATGATCGCCATGGGCACCAGCGTCAGTTCCCAAAAGGCGTAGTAGAGGAACATGTCCAGGGAGACGAAGACACCGATCATCGCCGTCTGCTGTAGCAGGAAGAAGAAGTAGAACTCCTTGGAGCGGTGATTGATGGCCTTCCAGGAGGACAGCACACCGAGCGGCGCGAGAAAGCCGGTCAGCACCACCAGCCAGAGCGAGATGCCGTCCACGCCCAGGTGATAGCGAATGGCAGGGCTGGCGATCCAGGCGTGGTCGATTTCAAATTGAAAGCCGGATTGACCATAGACGTAATGGAAAGGCAAATGAAGGGTCAGGCCGAAGGTGAGCAGCGTCACCGCCAGCGTGAACCATTGAATGATGCGTCCTTGCCGCGGAAGCAATGCCACGACCACCGCTCCTACGGCGGGAACAAAGGTCGTAAGCGTCAATATCATCGAATCGTTCAACACAGTTCGTCCTTGCCAGCCTTTAGAGTTGCATGGAGAAGCCGAAGTAGGTAATCAGGAGCAGAGCCGCGGCGCCAATCGCCAGCCAACCGGCGTAAGAACGGATGTTCCCCGACTGCACCCGCTGGACCAGAGCTCCCACACCGCGCACACCGCCTGCCGCGAGGCTGCCGCCACCGTCAACGAGTCCGCGATCGCCTACGCCCCACAACAAGTAGCGGGTAATGAACAGCAGCGGAGCTACGATGACCGCGGTGTAAATCTGGTCGATCCAGTACTTGTGCACCAGCAATGAATAAAAGACCTGAACGCGCTCGACCCACTGATCGGCCAAGCCGGGCTTGCGGCGGTAAAGCAGATCGGCAAAGAACCAGCCGATTCCAGCCATGAGCACCGAAACGAGGCTAAAAATGCGCTCCTGCGAGTCCGTGCCTCGGGGCTCTTGCGGAGTGGAGGTAGCGGCAGCGCGCTGGACGCCCTGCTCGTCCATAGCGATGCGCGTCTGCTCGTAGCTGGGCGTGGGGTGGATCACCGGTTCGAGGAAGTGCGCGAACTGGTCGCCGCCGCCCAGTGCCTTGGGAATGCCGATCCAGCCTCCGGAAACCGCCAGCACGGCCAACAGAATCAACGGGATCAGCATCACCCACGGACTCTCATGCGGGTGCGCATTCGGGCGTCCGGCTCTCACCAAAGAAGGTGAGGTACCACAAGCGAAACATGTAAAAGGCGGTGAGCAGAACAGTCACCAGGCCGACAAACCAGAGGATCGGCCCCGCTGTAGGGGAGAGAAAGGCCGCGTAGAGAATCGCGTCTTTGCTGAAAAAGCCGGAGAACGGCGGGATGCCGGAGATGGCGAAGACACCGGCGCTCATGGTCCAGAAGGTGATGGGCACAGATTTGCGCAGGCCGCCCATGGCGCGCATGTCCTGCTGGCCGCCCAGGCTGTGAATGACGGCGCCCGCGGCCAGGAAGAGCAGGCCCTTGAAGAAGGCATGCGTGACCAGGTGGAAGATGGCCGCGGAGTAAGCGGCGGCTCCGCAGGCCAGGAACATGTAGCCGAGCTGGGAGATGGTGGAGTAGGCCAGCACGCGCTTGATATCCGTCTGCACCATGCCGACGGTAGCCGCAAACAAAGCGGTGGCGGCGCCGATCATCGCGACCACGCCGAGGGCGAACGGCGAGCGGTCAAAGAGCGCGTGGGAACGCACGATCATGTAGACGCCGGCGGTCACCATGGTGGCGGCATGAATCAGGGCGGAGACCGGAGTGGGGCCTTCCATGGCGTCCGGCAGCCAGACGTACAGCGGAATCTGCGCTGACTTGCCGGTAGCGCCGAGCACCAGCAGCAGCGCAATGGCGGTGAGGAAGCCGCCTTGCATCTCGGGATGTTGGGCGATCGCGAAGAAGACGTGGCTGAAGCTGAGCGAGCCGAAGTGGGCGATCATCAGGAACATGGCGAGCAGAAAGCCAAAATCGCCGATGCGGTTGAGGATGAACGCCTTCTTGCCCGCATCCGCAGCGGACTCCTTCAAGTAGTAAAAGCCGACCAGCAGGTAGGAGGCGAGACCTACGCCTTCCCAGCCGACGAACATCAGCAGGAAGTTCTCCGCCAGTACCAGCGTCAGCATGAAAAACATGAAGAGGTTGAGGTAGGCGAAGAAGCGCCAGTATCCCTCTTCATGCGCCATGTAGCCGACGGAGTAGATGTGGATGAGGAAGCCTACGCCGGTGACGATCAGCAGCATGACCAGCGTCAACGGGTCGAGCAGGAAGGCGAAGTCGACGCGGAAGGTCGAGGTTTCGATCCAAGGGAAGGCCAACTGCTCGACATAAGGCAAGGTAAGACTGCTGAAGCGGAAGGCGATGCCGAGGACCAGCGCCAGCGGAGCCGCGGTAAAGAGCAGGGCAATCGCCGAGACCAGCGCCTTGCGCAAGAGACGGCCCAGCAATCCATTCAGCAGAAAGCCGATGAATGGCAACAGCGGGATCAACCACAGATGGAGGGAAGGATTTCCGTTCATAGTTTCATCAGGTTGATTTGATCGACGTCGAGCGTACTCCGCGAGCGGAAGATGGCGATGATGATGGCCAGGCCGACTGCGGCTTCGGCGGCAGCGACGACCATCACGAAGAAGACAAATATCTGGCCTTGCACCCGGTGCCATTGATAGGCGAAGGCGACAAAGGTCAGGTTCACTGCGTTCAGCATCAGCTCAATCGACATGAAGACGGTGATGATGTTGCGCTTGATGAGGAAGGCGCCGACCCCGATGGAAAAGAGGATGGCGCTCAGCACCAGGTAGTAAGCAATGGGAACCGCCATGTCAGTGCTCCTTGCTGGCCAGCGCAACCGCGCCCAGGATGGCAATGAGAATCAGGACCGACGTTACTTCGAAGGGAAGCAGCAGGTCGCGAAAAAGCACCTTGCTGAGATCGCTGGTGGAGACTACGTAGTCTCCCAGGCGAGCCTTGGCCAGGTGGGTGCGGGCAGAAAGAAAGATGAATGCCAGCAGGCTGACCAGCACCGCAACCCCAGGGACACCCACGATGTAGGCGGCGCGGCTGCCATGGGTACGCTCTTCCGTCCCGGCATTGAGCAACATGATGACGAAGGTAAACAGGACCATGATGGCGCCGGCATAGACGATGACCTGGGCGGCAGCCAGGAACTCCGCACCGAGCAGGAGGTAGAGCACGGCCAGCGAGCTCATCACCACAATCAGCGAGAGGGCGCTGTTGATCGGGTGGCGCTGGAACAGGAGGTTCAAGGCTCCTGCTACACAAAGGCCGCCAAAAAAGATGAAGAGAACCAGATACATGCTAGTGCTTTTCTCCTGGATCGAGCCCGAAGGTGATTGTAGAACACCTTTTGTGCACCCATGTTCCGTTGCTTAGGGCGCGCGTTAGGCGAGCCATAGGCTGGTGACGAGAATATTGGCGATGGCCAGGGGCATCAGAAACTTCCAGCCAAAGCCCATCAGTTGGTCGTAGCGGAACCGGGGTAGCGTTCCGCGCACCCAGATATAGAGAAAGAGGAAACAGAAGACCTTGAATACGAACCAGAAGACCGGCAGGAGGGCTTGCACGAAAAATCCGCCGACGGGGGGAATCAGCGACCCGAAGGGGCTGGTCCATCCGCCGAAGAAGAGCAGCGTTGCTACGCAGCCCACGGTGATCATGTTGGCGTACTCGGCCATGAAGAACATGGCGAACTTCATGGAGCTGTATTCGGTGTGGTAGCCGGCCGTCAGCTCGGTCTCCGCCTCAGGCAGATCGAATGGGGCGCGGTTGGTTTCGGCATAAGCCGCCATGAGATAGATGAAGAAAGCGACGAACTGGAATCCGCCAAAGACATTCCATGACAACAGGCCGTGACGCCGACTGGCTATCTACGATGGTGCGCAGGTTCAACGACCCGGCCCGCAGCACCACGCCCACCAGGGAAAGCCCCAGGGCCAGCTCGTAGCTGATCACCTGGGCGCTGGCGCGCAGGGCCCCCAGCAGCGAGTATTTGTTGTTGGATGACCAGCCGGCCAAGGCGATCCCGTAAACGCCGACCGAGGTAACGCCGAGGATCACCAGTAACCCGATATTCACGTCGGCGATCTGGAACATATCGACGCCGTGCCAGGTGATGCGCGCGCCCGAAGGGAATCGACGGAAATCGAGATCAAGGCGCAGCCAAGGGCAATCATGGGCGCCAGGATGTACAGCGGGCGATCCACGTTGGTGGGCAGCAGGTCTTCTTTCAGAAAGAGCTTGAGGCCGTCCGCCATGGGCTGCATCATGCCGAAGGGTCCAACACGGCTGGGTCCCCAGCGATTTTGGATGCGGCCCACCAGCTTGCGCTCAAGCAGCACCGTATAGGCGACCGCTCCGAGAAAGATCGCCAGCACGACGGCGATCTTCAAACAACTCAGAAGAAAAAAGATCAGGAAGCTCACAGGTTTCTTTCGCTTTCTGGCCCTCGGGGGCTAAAGCAAACTGCGGAAAAAGAAATCATTTCGCCCTACAGGTTTGGAAAAAGGTAGCTCAGCGGCTAAAGCCGTCTAGCGCTTGCGAAATCTATGGCACGACTAAAGCCGTGCCCTTCGTTAAAAACCCTCAACCTCAATCTAGAGCGGTGTAGTGCGTGACACTCGGAAGCTGTGTCCTTCGTTAAACCTGCAACTCCAATCTTACCTCTAGTCTGCGGCTGTTTCTGTTGGTTTGGTGGTGTGCGATTCCATGACCGAGTGCAACATGTGGCTGTAACGGCCTAAAGTGCCGGAGGTGAACAGTGTGTCTTCGGCGGGCAATATCAGCGCGTGGCGCTCAGGCCCCGCCTCGATTTGCACCAGCGATGATTGCACATGGACGTCGTTGCCGGCCAACAGCTCCAAACGCGAGACCTGGTAGCCGGGCACCAGGCGCTGGATCTCGTCAAGAATCGCGAAGGGATCGAAGGGGCTAAGCTTCGGCTCCAGGTTTTGCGCCGCCAGCCACACGCTGTGACGGTCTGCTTCGCCGGATTGCGCGCCCCGGGTCTGGCCCATGTCGGCGTGGACTCCGCGGCCGAAGGGAACCAGTTTCTTGGGGTCCGCGCCCATGGTGTCGGCGAGCCGCACCATCAACTCGAAGTCGCTGCGCACGCCGGCCCGGTCGCCCGCCTTCTTGACCAGTTGCTGGTCGCCGTAGGTGTTGGTGACGGTCCCCGACTTCTCATAGAGATTGGAGGTGGGCAACACCACGTCCGCCAGCAGCGCTGTCTCGGTCAGGAACATATCCTGCACGATGACAAAGGTGTTCTTGAGCGCGGCGGGGTCAATGCCGTAGCGGGCGATGGGGTTGGCGCCCACGACGTAGAGCGCGCCCAGCTCACCGCGTTCCGCAGCATCGAACATCTCCACCAGGTCCATGCCCGGAGTCTTGGGCAGCGCGCTCACCGTACTCCTCGGCAAAAGGTCCACCGTGCTCCACGGGCACGTAACCGGGCAGCAGGCCGGGGAGCAAGCCCATGTCCGCGGCGCCGCGGGAGTTGACGTAATCGCCCAGGCAGGCGAAGCGGGCGTTGGGCAACCAGACGCCGAAGTTCACCAGGGCGTCGATGTCGCGGCCGCGGTACTCGGAACCAAAGATGATCAGCAGGTTGGGCTCGGCGCGCAGCGCCTCGCGGAACTTCTTCGCCTCGTCTCCTAATTGCGTACCAGGAAACGCTGCATCCTCGCCCGCCAGGAAGCGTACAGCGTTGGCGTAGCCATCCTGGGGAATGATTAACGATTGGTGCGCCTGCCGCTCCAGCTTGATGCCGGCATGGTTCACGATGTAGATGCGGGCATTGTTGTGGCGCAGGTTGGTGCGCAGGTTCCAGGCCAGGAGAGGATGCTGCTCCGTGGGATCGTTGCCCAGCAGCAGGATCGCCGGCGCGGTCATGGAGTCGCGCAGCGACGCAGCGCGGTCCTTTTGCCCCGAGATGGCGCGGGCAAAGGCGGTGTAGTCGGCGGTGCGGTGATGATCGATATTGTTGGTTCCCAGCACCGTCCGGGCCAGCTTCTGCAGCAGGTAGTTTTCTTCGTTGGTGGTGCGGTTGGAGCCGATGACGCCGATGGCGCTGCCGCCGCGGCTCTCGCGAATCTCGCGCAGCTTGCTGCCGGCGTGCGCCAACGCCACCTCCCAGCTCACTTCTGCGAACTTGCCGTCCGCCTGGCGAACCAGCGGCTTGGTCAACCGGTCGGTGTGGTTGGCAAAGTCGAAGGCGTAGCGGCCCTTGATGCACAGGAACTCGCCATTGATGCCGCTCTTGTCGCGGTTGTCGCCGCGAATGATCTCAGAGCCGTTGGTAACGCTGCGCACGCCCAGCGTGGTCTTGCATCCATCACCGCAGTGGGTACAGACGGTGGAGACGTGGTTCATTTCCCAGGGGCGGGTCTTGTAACGATAGGTGCCCGAGGTGAGCGCGCCCACCGGGCAGACGTCGATGCACATGCCGCATTCTTCGCAGTCCAGGTGATCGCCCTTGTTGGGGGCAATGATGCTGGTGACGCCGCGATTCTGCACTCCCAGCGCCCACACATCCATGCCTTCGCCGCAGGTGCGCACGCAACGATAGCAAAGGATGCAGCGCGGCCGGTCGAAGAAGACCACCGGGGACCACTGCTGTTCTTCGCGGTGCTGCTTGACCTCGGTGTAGAGCGACTCCGGCGGCGCCGTACTTGAAGGTCATGTCCTGCAGTTCGCACTCGCCGCCGGCATCGCATACCGGGCAATCGAGGGGATGATTGCCCAGCAGCAACTCGATGGTGGCTTTGCGCGCTTGCGTGATCTCGTCGCTTTCGGTGTGGACCACCATGCCTTCGGCTACCGGCGTGGTGCAGGCGGTTTGCAGCTTGGGCACCTTTTCCAGGCGCACCAGGCACATGCGGCAGGCTGCCTGCAGCGAAAGGCCGGGGTAGTAACAGAAAGCGGGAACCGCGATGCTCGCGGTCGCGGCAGGCCTCAATCAACAGCGTGCCTGCGGGTGCGGTCAGCTTCTTGCCATCGACGGTAAAGGTTACGTCAGCCATGGGTTCCTATCTTTATAGTGAGCGGGCGTCATACGCCGGCCAAGGCCGCTTCCGGCTTGATGGGCGTACGGACACGGTTTGCCATCCAGGTGGTCTTCAAACTCTTTGCGGAACTTGTCCACGAAGGCGATGGTGGGCATGGCCGCAGCGTCGCCCAAAGGGCAGAAGGTACGGCCCAACATGTTTTGCGCCAGGTAGCGGATGTTGTCGATGTCCTTGGCCACGCCGCCGCCGGCATGGACGCGGGTCAGCGTCTTCTTCAGCCAGTCGGTGCCTTCGCGGCAGGGAATGCACCATCCGCAGCTCTCGTGCTGGTAGAACTTCATGGTGCGCAGGGCGAACTCCACCATGCAGACGGTGTCGTCCAGAACCACCACGCCGCCGGAACCGAGCATGCTGCCCGCCTTGCCTACCTGGTCGAAGTCCATGCCGATATCGATCTCGTTGGGCAGAAGGGACGGGCATGAGGATCCGCCGGGAACTACGGCTTTCAGCGAGCGGCCATTGGGGATGCCGCCGCCCACCTCGTAGATCATCTTCTTGAGGTTGTAGCCCATGGGCAATTCGTAGACGCCGGGCTTGGCCACGTTTCCGCTGAGGCAGAAGAGGCGGGTGCCGCCGTTACGCTCGGTGCCGATCTTGGCGTACTCCGCGCCACCGATGCGGAAGATGTGGGGAACGGTGGCCAGCGTTTCAGCATTGTTGATGACGGTAGGTCCACCGTAGAGCCCTACCACCGCGGGAAAGGGAGGACGAATGCGAGGAATGCCGCGCTTGCCTTCGAGCGATTCCATCAAGGCGGATTCTTCGCCTACTTCATAGGCGCCTGCGCCGGTATGGGAGACCACGTCGAAATCGACATCGCTGCCAAAGATCCCCTTGCCCAGAAAGCCCTTGGCGTAGGCGTCTTCGATGGCTTTCTCCATGATCTTGAGCAGGTAGCGATATTCGCCGCGAAGATAGATAAAGCCCATCTTGGCGCCGATGGCCAGGCCGGCGATGATTACGCCTTCGATCACCGAGTGAGGGTCGTGCTCGAAGATCAGGCGGTCTTTGCAGGTGCCGGGCTCGCTCTCATCTCCGTTGACCAGGACGTATTTGGGTTTGGCGGATTGCTTGGGAACGAAGGACCACTTCATGCCGGTAGGGAAGCCGGCGCCACCGCGGCCGCGCAGGTTCGAAGCCTTCATCTCGGCGATGATCCCTTCCGGGTCCCAGGGCGATGGCCTTGCGTGCGGCAGTGTAGCCATCCAGCTCGAGATACTTGTCGATGTCGGTCGCGCCCTTGCCGAAGCGGGAGGAGACCAACTTCACTTCATCGGGATGGGATACGAGAGTGGCCATGCTTTCTCCGAGTGGCGTGACTAGGTCCTGGAGCGGTAGTCGTCGAGAATCTTGTCCATCGATTCCGGGGTTAAATTTTCGTGAAAGTCGTAGTTTACCTGCACGGCGGGAGCCCAACTGCAGGCGCCGATGCACTCCACTTCTTCGAGAGAAAAAAGCTTATCGGGCGTGGTTTCCTTGTTGCCGATGCCTAAGCGCTGTTTGCAATGGGCCAACATCTCGTTGCCACCGCGCAGCATGCAACTGATGTTGGTGCATACCTGTACATGATACTTGCCCACGGGTTTGGTGCGCATAAGAGAGTAATAAGTGATGACGTCGCGCACATCCAGCTCGGTAATGCCGATGCGCGCAGCGACCTCGCTGATCACCGCCTCGGAAAGATAGCCCACCTCATCCTGGGCGTAGAGCAGCATGGGGATCAAGGCTGACCGGCGCATAGGGTAAAGCGTCACCATGCGGTCGAAGCGCGCGGCCAGTTCGGGGCTGAAGATGGTGTTTATCTGTGTGCTCATAGTTGCCGTCAGGGTAACAAATTGAAACCGCAGGTCCCTCCACTACGCTACCCCGGATTTCCTGTCGAGGTGGTTGTCGTTGACTCAGTTTCATGCAACTTTCTACTAACGGAAAGCCGCAGGCGTGGCACGACTTTAGTCAGGGCCGCGTCAGACAGGCAATATCCCGAGGTTCGCTTCGGACTCGCGCGATGACAAATCTATTAGCGGAACTTACACTTTTATGGATGAACCGTGGGAGCTGACGTGCTCATCGATTCGTGCTCGATTACCTTGTCTCGCCCTAAATAGCCGATCCAGTCGATGGCCGCCTGGTCGATTTCTTTCGGGCCCGCCGGGAAATTAGAGCTGCCGTCCTCTTCGATGCGAAATGCACCGCACTCCTCCCGTTCCGGATGGGTCACGCACCAGTTTCCCTCGCCAGTGTCGGGACCAAAGCTGAAGGCTCAACACGGAATCCTCATGCTTGACCTTGCCTCGCTCGGAGCCGCTGGTCACTGTGTATGGGCCGCCGTTAAGGCTGGCTGCATGCGCATAGACACGAAGCATGCTCACCAGCGATTCCCAAACATGCGGGCGAACGTCGATCAGGATCGCTCACCGGTCGATTTCTCCCAGCACGATGTCGATGGACCCGATCACCGCAACCACGTCAGCCAACAGCCTCCCGACACACATGGTTTCCAGGGCCTGCAGGGAGGCAAACGTTGGATTGCGCATGTGTACACGATAGGGCTTGGCCGTGCCATCGCTGACCACAAAGTAGCCCATCTCGCCGCGGGGCGATTCGATCCCCTGATAGACCTGGCCGGCGGGCACGGCGAAGCCTTCAGTCACGATCTTGAAGTGATAGATCAGCGACTCCATCTGGGTCTTCATCTTTTCCCGGTCGGGCAGCACCACCTTGGGCGCGTCGGCCTTTAACGGCCCTTGAGGCATACCATCGAGCGCCTGCTGGCAGATCTTGACCGACTCCCGCATCTCCTGAACGCGTAGCGTGTAGCGGGTCCACACATCGCCTACATCGGAGACCGGCACTTTGAATTGAAACTTCTCGTAGCCGGAGTAGGGCATGTCGCGGCGCAGATCCCAATCGACTCCGCTGGCGCGCAACGGCGGCCCAGTCACTCCCAGGGCGATGGCGTCGGCGGCGCTGAGGTGGCCGACGCCCTGCAGACGGCGCACCCAGATGGGATTGCCGTTGAGCAGGTTCTCGTACTCATCGATCTTTTCCGGCATCATCGTGAGCAGGCCCTGCACCCGCTGGTAGAAATCGACCGGCGGCTCCAGCGCAATGCCCCCAACGCGGAAGTACGAGCCCATCATGCGCTGACCGCTCACATGCTCAAAGACCTTCAGGATCTCTTCGCGCTCGCGGAAGGTGTAGAGAAAGAGGGTCAGCGCGCCGATGTCCATGGCGTGGGTGCCCAGCCAGACCAGGTGCGACTGGATGCGGGTGAGCTCGTTGAGCAGCACGCGCAGGAACTGGGCCCGGGGCGGAATCTCCAACTGCAGCAGCTTCTCGACCGCCAGGCAGTAGCAGAGATTGTTGGACATGGGGCTGAGATAGTCGATGCGGTCGGTGAGCGGAACCACCTGTTGGTAGAACTTCGCCTCGCAGGTTTTTTCGATGCCGGTGTGCAGGAAGCCGATGTCGGGCACCAGGCGGAGCACGGTTTCGCCGTCGATCTCCAGCACCAGGCGCAAGCACGCCGTGGGTCGAAGGATGCTGCGGCCCCATGTTGAGGACCATGGTGCGATCCTTGGAGCCCTCCTCGACGCGCGGTTCGATCAGCGGGGCAATGGCATAGTCTGCTGCATCCATTAGCGGTAACCCTCCACCGGGTAGTCCTTGCGTAAGGGATGACCTTCCCACTGATCAGGCAACATGATGCGGCGCAGGTTGGGGTGTCCCCCGAAGCGCACGCCGAAGAGGTCCCAGACCTCGCGTTCATAGAAGTTGGCCGACGGCCATTCCGGAGTGATGCTGGCTACTTCGGGATCCAGGCTATCGACCAGAACGCAGAGCCGGAGACGTTCCTTCAAGCTGTGGGAAAGAATGTGGTAGGTGACTTGGAAGCGCGGTTCGCTGGGGTACCAGTCCACGCAGGTGACGTCGACGAGAAAGTTGTAGCCCGCCTTCTGCAGCGTGCGGCAGACGGGGCGGATATCGTCGCGCTCGATCCAAAGATTCAGTTCGCCGCGATCGAAGCGGGCGTTGGTGATGCAGGAGGGTTTGGCGGCCAACAGGGCAGCGATGGCGTGATTCTCGGCGTGAGCTTGGAGAACCGCGTCTTTCTCGTTGACGGCATCCATTAGAGGTCCGCCTTGTCGGAGGACCAGTCGAGAATTCCCTTATTCCGGACGTAGAGCAGCCCGACCAGCACGAAGCCGATGTAGACCACCATCTCCCAGAAGCCAAACATGCGCGAGCCAACCAGCTTGGGCAGATCGCGGTAGACCACGGCCCAGGGGAGCATGAAGACTGCCTCCACGTCGAAGAGGATGAAGAGCATGGCGACCATGTAGAAGCGAACGGAGAAGCGGCCGCGGGCATCGCCTTCCGCCTCGATGCCGCACTCATAGGTGGCGAGTTTGGCAGCGGTGTTGCGGTGCTTCCCGATGAACCAGGAGGCGGTGACGATCCCGGCCCCAAAACCCACGGCAACTAGGATTTGTAGCAGCAGCGGGAGGTAGTTCCAAAAGTAATCGTGCGTCTGCATTTGAACTCGCGGGGTACGAGGTTAGCCTCAGTCTCGACTGTAAGTTTTCGCCCTCTCAGAGTCAAGCTAGGCCTTGCTGTGAGGTGGTAAAGGAGAGATGCTCCTCAGGGCCTAAAGTGTCTACCGAAAAAACCTCTACGAGGGGCGAAGACAGAAGAGGCCCCTTTCCTCACCCGTCCTTCGTGAGGGAACAAGGGGCAGTCGCTTTAGATTTTCATATTTGCGTTCTCTCAGGAATCTCGCCTTTTGGCCGATAGGTCCGCCATGAGGTGGAATCATGCTCAGGTTTCGTCGCGCCCCATCCCCGGAGGACTCTGCTTGCCCCGCGAACTACGATCCTTATTTCGGCCCGATTGGGCCGGTACAACCGCGGCCTTTCGTCCGCCGCCGGCTCTCCCCGGAAGGTGGCCGTGCTCTGGAAATCCTGGGCCACGCGATTGAATACCTCGCCGATGAATATGCGAATGACCTTACAGACAAGGGACCGCTGGGAAACGCCGACCCGCGCGTCGCAGCCATCCAGATTCTTAAGGGACTCAACCGCGCCATCTATTATTCCGGCACCGAGGTGGAGCCGGCCTTCGGCCGCATGAAGCGATGGCTGGGTGCGCGGATTATGGGATGAATCATCGGTCGTGGCAGGGGTTAGCTTAAGGCGAACCCGGTGATACTCTCCCTGTATGCATTTTGTCCTCAACGGTCAATCGCGGGAATTTCCGCAATTGACAGGCCCCGGCCCATCTCCTGCGACCTGATCACTGACCTGGGTCTCAAAGGCGACCGGGTGGCGGTCGAGCATAACGGCAACATCGTTCCCCGCGCGGAGTGGGCCAACACCAGCCTGGAGGATGGGGACCGCCTGGAGATTGTGCACTTTGTTGGCGGCGGCCGCGCCGGATGAGCCGTTTGCGCAAAGCAGCAAGCTTTCTCGCTTGCCACTGCCTGCATCGCCGGCACGGCGTTGGCGCAGCAGACGTCGCCGCCACCGGCGCAAGGCAGCGATGAAGACAGCCGCCCTACCTTTACTGTTTCTGATTTACCGGTCGGTCGGCCTCTGCGCGTGGTCGTCTACGGCGATATGCGCTTTACCGATCCTTCCAATACTTCCGACACCCAGCCAGGAGTGCGCAAATGGCTGGCGCAAAAAGTCGGCGAAGAGAAGCCCGACCTCCTGCTGCTTACCGGCGATATGCCCTTTCACGGCAGCAGCGCGGACGACTGGAAAGTCTATTTCCAGGAAACGGCGCTATGGACTCAGGAACGGCTGCGCATCTATCCCACCATCGGCAACCATGAAGGGCTTCCTGATCCTCGCAGCGGCATGAAGAATTACTTTGCCGCGTATCCGCAGATCGACAACCACAGGTGGTACTCGGTGCAGATGGGAAATATCTATCTCATCACGCTGGACAGCACCAACTTTCTCAGCGCCGGCTGGGTGCAACGTCGATGGCTGGAATCACAGCTCGCCCATCTTCCCCCGTCCGCTGGACTTCGTGTTCTTCCTCTTTCACATACCACTGGTTTCGGATCTGCAAACTGCTTTCATGCTTGGTATTCCCGACGATGACACACTAGAGTTGCGCCACTATCTCGAAGCCCGGGCTGCCGCATCCCACGCTAAATTCGTCGTCTTCAACGGTCATATTCATAACTACGAGCGTTTCGAAACCAATGGCATCACGCACGTGATCACCGGCGGAGGAGGCGCGCGACCTTATCCCGTCTTTATCCGTGGCGACCAGGACCTCTATCACGCCCGCACCTATCCTAACTTTCACTATCTCGTGATCACGCTCCAGGGTAAGCATGCCGATGTGAAGATGTACCGCGTAGTGGACCCGGATGCGGCACAAAAGTCCGTTGAAGTGAAGGATACCTTCACGCTGGACGCTAAGTAGAGGGCTATGGGGAAGGGAACTGCAGGTCCCTCCCCCAACTCGCGAATGCGGACTGACACGCTGTCCTAAACTTTGTCATCCCGCCTGCCCCGGCGTGCCGTGGGAGCGTAGCCGAGGGATCTGCGGTTTGTTTACTGAGGAACGGGCGCCGGGTTGAGCGCGTCGAATTGCCGCTGATGCCAGTACGGGTAAGGAGCACCCACCTTGCTGGCCGCATCGAGCTTGGCTACCTGCGCAGCAGTCAAATTCCACCCGGCCGCAGCCAGATTCTGACGCAGCTGGATTTCATTGCGCGCGCCGATGATCACCGTGGACACCGTGGGCCGTTGCAGCAACCAGTTCAGCGCCACCTGGGGCAAGGGCTTACCGGTCTCTTTCGCCACCTCATCCAATGCGTCCACAACCTTGTACAAATATTCATCTTCGACCTGCGGACCATAGGCAGCCGTCTTGTGCAAACGGCTCTCTGCCGGCAATGGATGTCCGCGCCGGATCTTTCCCGTCAGCCGTCCCCAGCCAAGAGGACTCCAGATGATCGCGCCCACTCCCTGATCGATTCCCAACGGCATCAATTCCTGCTCGTAATCGCGGCCAATCAGGGAGTAGTAGACCTGGTGGCCGACATAGCGCGCCCATCCGTACCGGTCCGAGACCGCCAGCGATTTCATCAGATGCCAGCCGGAGAAATTAGAACAGGCAATGTAACGCACCTTGCCGCTGCGCACCAGTGTGTTCAAGGTATCGAGCGTCTCCTCGACCGGCGTCAGCGCGTCAAATCCGTGGAGATGGTAGATGTCGATGTAGTCGGTTCCCAGGCGCTTGAGGCTGGCCTCACAGGCATGCACCAGGTGCAGCCGTCCGGAGCCGATATCGTTGGGCCCGTCGCCCATGGGAAAAGTGGCCTTGGTCGATATCAAAACTTTGTCCCGCCGGCCGGCGATCGCCTGACCCAGAATCTCTTCCGACATCCCTTGCGAATAGACATTGGCGGTATCGAACAGGTTCACGCCCGCTTCCAGACAGATGTCCACCAGGCGCGTTGCCTCGGCGACATCGGTCGCTCCCCATGCTTTGAAAAATTCGTTTCCACCACCAAAGGTCGCTGCGCCGAAGCAGAGCACCGGCACCTTCAATCCTGAATGTCCAAGCCGTCTGAATTCCATAGTGCAAGAATAAACGAGACGTTCGATCTGGAGGAACGCCATGATCTGCCGCTTGGGAGCTGCTCTGTGGCTGTTGTGCTTTCAGTTTTTTGTGGGCGAGCAAATCGCCCGGTTAGGTTGGCCGGGCCACTACAGCATGGCGCGCAATTACATCAGCGATCTGGGTGCGGTGCGCTGTGACGGGTCCGCACCTGTTCCTCTCTGCACTGGGTCATGAACGGCTCGTTCGTGCTGCAGGGATTGCTGATCGTCTTCGGCACCGTACTGGTGCGTAGTTTTTTCCCCTCCAGACTCGTCTATCGGATCGCGCTGGCCCTGTTGGTGATTGCGGGCATGGGCGTGTTGGAGGTGGGCGTGGCGCCCGAGGATGTTAACCTCCGGTTGCACTTGCTGGGCGCGGTTGCCAATTTTCTGGGAGGCAACCTCGCCATGATCCTGCTGGGCCTGGTGATGATTCGCCGATCCGTCTGCGAGGCGCTGCCGTCGCGCTTTAGAAGCTGGATCACCTTTGCGCTCGGATCCATCGGACTGCTGGCGACATTGCCCTGGCCTTCCGCGGAACCCCATCGTGGGCCGCACTGGGATGGAATACAGGCACGGTGGAACGGCTGGCAGTCTATCCACTGCCTCTGTGGCTTACGTGGACCGGCTTCCTGATTTCAAGAGAGCTTGCCTGAACAGCATAACCTCAAGAAGCTCTTAGTGCCTCATCAGCCCATCGTTACGGCCCGACTAAAGTCGTGCCGCTGACAAAAAACATGAGGCTTTCCTCAACCCGTAGAAACCCCTGATATACAACTCTCTAATACCCCAATCAGTGCCACGTAAGAGGACGAATCCGAGAGTAGCCCAGGACCGTCTAGTCCTGAGTGTACCGGGACCGCGCGCGAACGCTGACGGGGAAGTTTGCTCCACACGATCGGTCTTCTCTCGTGAACCCCCCATGGGAAGCCCAGGACTGACGTCCTGGGATATTCTCAGCGATTCTCAGCCGTCCCTTCGGGACTGAGTTTGTCGGTGGAGTCGCACGCGAACTCTTTAGCCACTGCGGTGGGCTTTCCTTCGCGGTTACTGACTTTTCCGGAATCGAACGCTTACGCTCGCTCGAGCGCGCCGCGATCCCACTTGGCAAGCGTGGCGCCGGCTTCGTAGGTGCTTTCGAGGAAGTTGAGCAGGGCCTCATCCGGCGAAGGCTCCTGGCGCAGATCTTCATAAAGGTAGATGAACTCACCGAGCTTGTTGTTGTAGCCAGCCTTGGCAGGCTTGATCGATGCAGCATCGAGACCTTTGGGCGCCGGCGCAGCATAACAATAGAAAGCGGCCTCGCCGAAGCCACCGTTGCCCGGCCAAAAGCCTGCGCTGATCACCTCATGCGAATAGGCCTCGCGCGTGATTGCGTCGGCGCCCTCGCGAGGCGGCGCCGGCCTTCCGGAAAAGCGCGTGACCGCCAGATCGAAGCTGCCCCAGAAGAAATGCACCGGGCTGACCTTGCCCACAAAGCGCGAGGAAAACTGCTGAAAGACTTTGTCCGCATGCATCAACACCCGCCAGAAGCGGTGGGCTGCTTCCCGGTCATAGGAGGCGTGCTCAAAGTCCTCCGCGAAGGGAATCGGATGCTGCAGTTCTACCGGCACCGCATGGATCTCTACGCTGACACCGAGCGCAGAAAGACTGCGCTGGTACTCAAGGTAGAACTCCGCCACGGACTGGGCCCGTAGAGGAGTCGAAAGGCTGGCGCCGGTGCTCATCACGAACTTCAGCTCATGGCTGACGAAGTCGAAGGCGACCTCAAGAAATTCTGATCCATACGGCATCGCGGAGGTATTCAGTCCGCGCGCGCTCACGTAGAGCGGCACATTCCACCAGTGGGCCTGCAGAGGGCTAAGCGCGAGGCGCGTCTTGCCCACGATCTGCGTCCACATGTGCAAGGTGTCCGCAGTCTTCTGCCAGTCTGTCCATTTCAGTTGAGGCCAGATGTTCACACCACCGCTCTATTGGCAAAAGACCAGCATGCCGAAGAGGAAGATCCAAAAGACGCCCATGGTATGCCAGTACCAGGCGGTACAGTCCACCACCACCTGGCGCAGCTCGACACGGCGCAGAAAGATAAGCGCCAACATCGCGGTCCCCAGCGCCAGCACGCCGATGAGCAAATGGAGTCCGTGGGTGCCGGTGATCAAATAGAAGAAGTGGCTGCTGGGGTTGGAGGCAAAGAAAACGCCTTGCTCGACCAGTTGCTTCCAGGCAATCCACTGGCCGGCCAGAAACAGTCCGCCCAGCACAACCGTTGCCGCTAGCCAGGGAGCCGCGCGGCGGATGGTTGGACGGCCCAGTCCTAGCCACTCCTCCATCACGTCAATCTCAAGGAAAAAATGCCTGCGGCCGATCTCCATGGTCAGGCTGCTGAGCACAATCAGCGCGGTGTTGATCCACAGAATCGGCGGCAGCGCGATCGGATGCCAGTCCAGAACCCAGTTATTGTTGACCGTGAAATGGCCGCTGCTCTGGCGGGCAAAAAAGGCACTGACTAACGCAACGAAGAACATCAGGTCGCTGGCCAAGGCAAAAAACAACATCATGCGGTAACGGCTCAGCAGATCGCGGGGTCCACGCCGCCCAGGAGGCCGATTATCCCAGTTCTCACCGTCGCCACCCCCGCCAGTAGGCCTGCGGGCAACCGGCGGTTTGCCGCCAAATCCGGGATCCTTGCGCTCTGTCTCAACAGGGGTGCGAGTGAAGGTAGCAGGCATAGATCAACTCCGACATTCGAAGATTACTCCTGTTTGGCCCCCGGCTCCCACTGCATTTTGAAAACTGATTCGTTGCGGTGAACTCCGTAGTCATACCCTTTGACGGTTTGGATGCTGCAGAAGTACTCCCGTCTCTTACAGTCGGAAGAAAAAGGCCTACTAGTGGCGGTTTTGCTGCTCGCGCACCATCTCGACGAAGAGCTGATGAACCCGGCGATCGGCGGAAAGTTCAGGGTGGAAGGTGGCCGCCAGTAACCTGCCTTGCCGCACCAGCACCGGAAATCCATCCCGTTCCGCCATGATTTCCACACCGGGGCCCACGCTGGCTATGCGCGGGGCGCGGATGTAGACCATTTCCAGCGGGCCGCCGGGCAGCTTGGTGGGACCTGTTTGGATGGCGCTGTCGATCTGCCGTCCGTAGGCGTTGCGCTCCACGCTGATGTCCATCAGCGCCAGGCTTTGCTGCGGTGGGTGGGTAACGTGCGTGGCCAGCAAGATACAACCGGCGCAGGTGCCGAAGGCCGGCTTTTCGGCCAGGAAGCGGCGCAGGGACTCAAGTAAGCCATCACGCTCGAGAAACTTCAGGAATGTAGTTGATTCGCCCCCGGGCAGGACCAGCCCGTCGAGTCCGGCCAACTCCGCCGGTTTTCGGACTTCCACCGCATAGGCGCCCGCGTCTTCGAGCGCCTGGGCGTGGGCGGCAAAGTCTCCCTGGATGGCGAGCACGCCAATGCGCGGACGTTCTTGCCCCATGCTTACCAGCCGCGGGTCTGCAGCAGATCTGCCTCTTGAAGCCCACCAACAGCCAGGCCGTGCATGGAGCCGGTCATCTGTTCGCTGACCTCGGCCAGGATCTTGGGATCGTTGTAGTGCGCGGTGGCAATCACGATGGCCTTGGCGCGCGATTCCGCTTCCTCGCGCTCCTTAGGATTGCGAACTGCGCCGGTTTTCTCGTCCAGCTCCACATCCAGAGGGGTAGCGCCTTCCTTCATGAAGATTCCGGACCCGACAAACACGGCCTCTGCGCCCAGCTGCATCATCAGTGCCGCGTCGGCCGGAGTGGCGATGCCGCCGGCAGAGAAGTTGGGCACCGGCAACTTGCCGGTCTTGGCTACCATGCGAACCAGCTCGTAGGGAGCGCGGTGCTCCTTGGCTGCGGCGTAGAGTTCCTCATCGCGGAGAACGGTAAGCGCCTTCATCTCTTTTACGATTTGCCGCATGTGCTTCACGGCATGCACCACGTCGCCGGTACCGGCTTCGCCCTTGGTGCGGATCATGGCCGCGCCTTCAGCGATGCGACGAAGGGCTTCGCCCAGGTCGCGCGCTCCGCAGACGAAGGGAGTGGTGAAGGCGTGCTTGTCGATGTGGTGCAGCTCATCGGCCGGGGTGAGGACTTCGCTCTCGTCGATGAAGTCGACTCCCAGGTGCTGCAGGATCTGGGCCTCGGCAAAGTGCCCAATACGCGCCTTGGCCATGACGGGGATGGAGACGGCGCCGATAATCTGCTTAATCAGGCTGGGCTTGGCCATGCGAGCTACTCCGCCCTGGGCGCGGATCATCGCGGGCACCCGTTCCAGCGCCATAACCGCGGTGGCGCCGGCCCGCTCGGCGATGACCGCCTGCTCGGTGCTCATCACGTCCATGATGACGCCGCCCTTTAGCATCTCGGCCAAGCCCAGCTTGAGTCGCAATGCTGTTCCGCCCGGGTAGGTTCCGTTTGTCTCTGCCATCTTTCCGCCTCCAGCGTGTGCGCGAACACGCTCGCTTCCACGTATGTTTCTGAATCTCAAGTTTAGCAGGCTAATAGCCCTTGAGTGCCGCGCCTACAGCGCTCGCATCATCGGAGTTGATACCCCAGCCCTGCCGAGTCCCACCCAGGCGACACAAGACCCTAACTCCTCGACGGGTCCCCAGGTTTGCCCCAGCGTACCTGGGTTGAACAAGATGGGGCGAAGCCCCTCCAAAGTTCTCATTCCACCGATTACACCGTCGCAGATGGAGTAAAAGCATTCGAAAAAGATCGTATTCAACCCATGTACGCTGGGGCGAATGTACGCTGGGACGAACATGGGGCACCCGTCCAGCGGGAAAGGCCTTGTGTGCTTTGTTTCTCATGCAGACCCGTCAAGGGCTGAGAAGCAATTTCCGATGATCACGCCTGCCCCGGCGTGCCGTGGGAGCGCCGCAGGCGCGGCACCCACACATCGACCCAGTCGCTCGTTTGAGCCCATCAATTCGGCGCTCTCCCCAACGCGCCTGTGCCCACCGCGCCACTCTCGGCACGCTCTTACTGCGGTATACTCGGTCTCAATATGGCGCCTGAAAAAACGTTTTATCTCGAGACTTTCGGTTGCCAGATGAATGTGCATGACTCGGAGAAAGTCATCGGCACCCTCCGCCACGAGGGCTATCAACAGGTGGACACGGAGATCGCCGCCGACCTGATCCTCTACAACACCTGCTCCATCCGCGATAAAGCCGAACAGAAGGTTTTCAACCGCCTGAACGACTACAAGAAGCTGCACGCCCAAGGCAAGCGCTTCGTGGTGCTTGGCTGCGTGGCGCAACAGGAAGGGGAGAAAATCTTCGAGCGCGCTCCTTATGTTTCCATGGTCTCGGGATCGGCATCCTACCGCAAACTGCCGGAGATGCTGGTCCGACTGGAAGCAGGGGAGTCGCGTATAACCGGCCTGGATGACCGCCAGACCGAAGAGACCTTCGAAACCGAGTTTACGGCCCGCACCAATCCTCATCGCGGCTACATCACCATCATTGAAGGATGCGACAAGTTCTGCGCCTATTGCGTGGTTCCGTACACACGAGGCAAGGAGCGCAGCCGCACCTCCACTTCGGTGCTTGCCGAGGCTCGCAGACTGGCCGAGGCCGGCTACACCGAGATCCAACTGCTGGGACAAAACGTCAACTCGTACCATGACCGCGAAGGCAAGCTCTCCTTCGCCGAACTGCTGGCCGCCGTGGGGCGAATTCCTGGCATCCGCCGGGTGCGCTTCACCACGTCGCATCCGCGTGACTTTACCCCCGACATCGTGGCCGCTATCGACGAGGTGCCTTCGCTTTGCGACCACGTCCACCTGCCGGTGCAGAGCGGTTCGACGCGGGTGCTGGCAGCCATGCAGCGGGAGTACAGCAGGGAACAGTACCTGGAGCGAATCGCGTGGATTCAATGCGCCCACCGGCCCATCAGTATCACAACCGACATCATCGTCGGCTTTCCGGGAGAGACAGAAGAGGACTTCGAGCAAACCTTGAGCTTGTTGGCCGAAGTGGGCTTCGATGCGGTATTTGCCTTTAAGTTTTCTCCCCGACCCAATACTCCGGCGATCGCATTATCAGACATCATTCCAGATGAAGAGAAGAGCCGGCGCCTTCAAATGCTTCTTGACGGTCAGCGCGAGATCCAAAGGTCACGTTACGCCAGTCACATAGGGCAAATTATGGAAGCAGCCGTTGAAGGATATAACAGCCAAAGGGGCCAGGTAATCGGCCGCAGCTCGCAGAACAAGACTGTCAATTTCACGACCCCGCACCCGATCAGCCCCGCGCCGGGCAGCTATGTCCCGGTGCGGATTACTCAGAGCTATCCCAACAGCCTTGTCGGCGAGGCGGTCTGAGCCGACGGAGTTGACCATGGATGTGGAAATGAAAATCCGCGGTCTGGTCATGGATCCGGCCAGCAACATGCCCATTGTGATTCTTAAGGATGTCAAAAGCGACACCGTGCTGCCGATCTGGGTTGGCATGTACGAGGCCAACGCCATCGCGCTGGAGATTGAGAAGTCGGCGACACCACGCCCGATGACTCACGATTTGCTGAAAAACCTGATCCGCGGCTTGAACGCCGCGGTGCAAAAGGTTGTGGTCACGGAACTTAAGAACGACACCTTCTACGCTGTCATCTGGATGGAGCAGGACGGTGAAGTGGTCAGCCTGGATGCGCGCCCATCGGACGCGTTGGCCTTAGCCCTAAGGTCGGACTGTCCAATCTACGTAAGCGAAGAAGTGATCCGGATCGCCAAATTGGCGCCCAGCATGGCAGAGACAACGCCGGAGGAGCTTCGTCGATGGCTCGAAGGCCTCAATGACGAGGACCTGGGCCGCTACAAGATGTAAGCCCGGTGGCACGGCTTCAGAGTTCGGGGAGAAAATCTCCATGAAATGCACGGGTTCATTGGCTGCGGAAAAACTCATGTTTTGTGTCAGGGCACGACTTTAGTCGGGCCGTAAACGCGCGCCTTACGACGGCTTCAGCCGCTGAGGTACCGCTTTTCAACGCTGGTTTTGCTAAGAAACAGGGTGGTTTCGGTCTAGGCTGCGGAGAAGTCCGTGCCGAGCAAAAAAGCGTTCCCTCAGGGGGGCCGAAAGACCCGGCAGATCCCTCCGATCGCCAAGGCCCGGAGAGCCCAGCCGCTCACGGGCCGACCAAACAGGTTGCGGAAACCGTCCCCTCAGCGGCTAAAGCCGGACCTGTTTGCAAACACCTACGTACGAGCTGAAGCTCGTACCCTTCAAAAACCCCGCACCGAGCAGGAAGGTAACACCTCAGGGGCTAAAGCTCGTCATACCCTCGTTTACGGCCCGACTAAAGTCGTGCCCTGACACAAAGCATGACTTCAGCTATGCCGAGGAAGTCATACTCTCCGAGCGGCCTCGACTGCACATGAAGAGAATTGAAGTGCAGAGATTTACCGCAGGTCGGCAGGACGGCTAAGACGCGGAAGAAAAAATCGTTGGGCGATTTGTCGAATTCCGGAGCGGCCGTTCGACTATACAGTGAAGGCGAGCATAGCGACTGGAAAGGACACTTCGCAATGAGGACGGCCGTGAGGGAAATTATCAGCAGGGTTAACGAGATGTCATTCGTCCGCGATCTGAGAGTTGCAGCCCATTCGTTGATTCGGACTCCGGGGCTGGCGATCGCCGTCATTCTCACGCTGTCGCTCGGCATCGGCGCGAACGCCGCCATTTTCACGCTAGTTCGCGGAGTCCTGCTCAAGCCTCTCGTCAACCGCGACGAGGACCGGCTGATCTACATTCGGCAGAGCGCCACCGGGATCGGCGACGAAAACGCTGCGTTTTCGGTTCCCGAAATAGAGGATCTGCGCGCGAACGTGAAAACCTTGAGCGCGTTTGGCGACTTCTCCACCATGGACTTCACCATGATCGGCCTCGGTGAACCTCGTTCCATTCAGGGTGGGGTAGTCAGCGGCACGTATTTCGACGTGATGGGCCTTCACCCCGTGCTCGGTCGCCTCATCGGACCGAAAGACGATGGTCCTAAAGCTGCCGGCGTCGTTGTTCTCACGTACCGCTTCTGGACGAGCGCTCTTCATAAGGATCCTTCGGTGATCGGGAAAACCGTCCGCCTCGGTAGCATCGGTGATCGCTCTGCAACCATCATTGGCGTTCTCGAACCCTGCGTCCCGTATCCCCAAGACACCGAAATCATCGCCAACGTGGTCACCAGCCCGCATCATCTTTCCGCAACCATGGTCACCGGCCGCATCCATCGCATGACCGAGCTTTTCGGCCGTCTGGCTCCCGGAGTCACGCTCGATCAGGCTCGCGCGGAGTTGCGCTCCGTCCACTCCGCGATGAAGAAGGACCACCCCGAAGCGTATTCTCAGGAAGCGGACTTCCAGATTGGGGCCAAGTTGCTTCGTGACCAGATCACGTCGGGCGCCAGGACCGTGCTGCTGGTGCTGCTGGCAGCGTCAGGGCTGGTCTTCATCATCGCGTGTTCCAATGTCGCCAACCTGATTTTGGCACGGACGGTTCGCCGCGAAGGCGAACTGGCGGTCCGCGTGGCACTAGGCGCAAGCACAGGCGCGTTGCGCCGCATGCTGTTGGCCGAAAGCCTTCTGCTCTGCGGCGCCGGCGCCGCACTCGGTGTGTTGAGCGCGCAGCCGATGGTGGCCATCCTGGCCCGCTACGCCTCGCGCTTCTCCGTCCGCGCGCTCGATTTCAGAGTCGATTCGAGCTTGCTTTGGGTCGGAGCGGCGCTGGCCATCGTCGCCGCGGTGATTCTCGCCTTCGTCCCGCGCCTGCCCTCCTCCGGCACGCCGAGTGGACTGAGCCTATCCAGCGGAAGTGTGCGGATCACCGGCAGCACGAGCCGCCGCCAGCGGATCTTCGCGGTGACACAAATCGCCGCGTCCTTTGTGTTGCTGGCCGGCGCAAGTACGTTGATCGCTACGCTGATCGCACTGCAAAGGACGCAGACAGGTCTGGACACGCAGCACGTCCTCGCTATCGATGTTCCTGCTATGTCCAATGGGAAGACACCGCAGCAGGTCGTCGATTTCTACAAGGAAGCGATACGTCGCATTGATGCCCTGCCGGGCGTGAGTAAGACCGCGTTCGGCAACGTCGTTCCCTGGCGCGATGGCGGCCCCGGTCCCTCCGGTCTGCAATTCTCCGCCGACGGACACGTCCATGCCGCCGGTGTAGAGGATCCCCGGGCGCAGTGGCGTGCCATCTCTCCCGGATTCTTTGCGGCGCTTGGCGTTCCTATCATTGCCGGCCGCGATTTCAATGCGCTCGATGACCAGAATAGAATGAAGAGCCTGTCGTTATCGTCAGCCAGACTCTCGCGCAGCGCATGTTCCCCAACCAGGATGCGGTCAATCGGCATGTCTACTGGACCGATCCCGTGCTGCAATTCGCCCCCGGGAGCGATGCTCGAAAAGGCGCGTCTTGTCGCGCCCCACCGCATCATCGGCGTCACTGCCGATATTGACGACGGACACGTCGTTCCGGAGCCCACGCTCACCGTTTACACTCCCTTTGAAGAGGGCGCAATGTTTGGCGGTCGTCTTTTCATCCACACCGGATGCAAACCCTTATGCGCTGGTCACGCCGGTCACGCGCATTATTCGCGACATGTCCGCCGATCAGCCGGTTGAGCACGCCGCCACCCTCGAAGACATTCGGGCAGAGGTGCTCACGCCGGACCGTTTAAATTCGCTGGTGTTTGGCGTATTCGCGGCTGTCGCGCTGGCGATTGCAGTGGTGGGCGTCGCGGGGGTGCTGGCGTTTTCGGTGAGCGCGCGGACGCGGGAATTCGGCATCCGGCTGGCCCTCGGATCGGAGCCGCAGCAACTCCTCAAGGGCGTGATCGCAGAGGGCACCGTGATGGCTGCGGCGGGCGTCCTTGCAGGCGCGGCATTCGGATTGGTGCTGGCACGTTTGGCGGGAAGATATTTCCTGGACGTCAAGATGCCGGGCGCATTGCCGGTGTTTGTCTCCGCGTTCGTGCTGATGGCGGTCGCGGTTATCGCGTCGGTGCTGCCCGCGGCACGCGCTGCGCGGGTCGATGTCATGCAAGCGTTGCGCTCCGAGTGACCGTCGATGGGCTCCGTGAAGAGGGTCGAATCTGATCACGCGCTTTAGCGCTGGCTGCTGACGGGCGATCTAGGCCGCAAGGGAATTGAGAGTGACAAGGGAATTGAGAGTGGCAACAGGCTGAAGGGGCGTGGGTTGCGCTCCATGGCGTCAGTTTACAGAATATATGTTATCGGACACGCCGGACGGATACCAACCCTTTACGGGCTGGGCTGACGTTTGGCGGTCGGCCCTCTGGGCCTTGGCGATCGGAGGGATCTGCCGGGTCTTCTCACACAGACTCTGGTCTCCCTTGGCCAAGGCCCACGGTGGGAGCCGCCTGCTTTAGCTGATGGAGCCGCCAATCAACTCGCCCTGGAATCCCTCAGCCACTGCGCTCCGACCATGCCGGCGGCAAAAATGAGCGCCAACGTCAGGCCGGTCCACAACCCATAAATGCTCCAGCGCGTGTGGAAACACAACCAATATCCGATCGGCAAACCGATCACGCCGTATGCCACCATGTTGACCACCATGGGACCACGGGTTTTGCCCAAGCCGCGCAAAGCTCCGGTGCTGATGCCTTGGATACCATCAAAGACCTGAAAAACGGCCGCGACCACAAGCAGCCGCACGCCCACGGCGACGGTCTCAGGGTCGTGGGTATAGATGTGAACCAACTGGCGCGGAATAGTCAGGAACGCCGTCGCCGCGAACGCCATAAAAACAGCGCCGATGCCGATCGCCATGGAACCTTTGCGGCGGGCGAGGGCTCGATTCCCTGCCCCTATGGCGTGTCCCACGGAGATGGCCGCCGCCGAGGAGACCCCCAGCGGCACCATGTAGGTGAGGCTGGCGGAATTCAAGACAATCTGGTGCGCAGCCAGGATGTCGGGCGAGAGCCGGCCGGCCAGCAGGGTGGCGGCAGAGAAGGCGCCTACTTCAAAAATCAACTGCGAAGCCGCCGGCCAACCCAACCCCAGCAGCCGCACGAACAGGGCCGGCCGCACCCCTGGCCAATGGGCAAAGAGGGGGTGTCCGCGCTCTCGCTCGTGCCTCCAGGCCCACCAAATCAATACCGCGGCCATGTAGATGCGGGCCACGCAGGTGGAAAGCGCCGAACCGCGCACACCCATGGCGGGGAGTCCCAACTTCCCATAGATGAGCGCCCAATTGCCGAACCAATTCACCAGGTTGGCCGAGACCAAAGCAAATGTCACCGGCCGGACCTTGCCCACCCCCTGCAGGTAGCGCCGGAACGCGACATACAAGAGCAGCGGAAGGGTGCTCCAGTTAAGGAGGCTGATATATTCCCGGGCGGGGCCGCGCACCGCTTCGGTGATGCCAATAAGCGGAAAGAGGTGAGGAGCCAGGCCGATCACCAGCATGGCGATCGGTGCGTATCCGATGGCCAGGTACACGCCCTGGGCCAGGGCCCGGTGGCAATCATCGAAATCTCCGCGGCCAAAGGCCTGCGAAACCAGGGTGTCGAGCCCCAACAGCAGGCCTATGCCAAAGAGCGCGGGAACGTAGAAGATGGCGCTGCTGATGCCTACGGCGCCGATGGCCGCCGGGCTCAGGCGCCCCACCATGACGGTATCCACCATGGACATGGCGCTCCAGCCCAGCTCGGAGAGCACGACCGGGATTGCGAGCCGCAACAGGTCCGCTAGCTCGCTACGGAAGCGAGCGGTGGGGGGCACCTGGGTGACTGGAGCGCGGGAGAGCATGGTCCTTCTCACCTTAACTGATTTGGGAAAGACCCCGGGCTGGGTGTGTGGATCTTTGCGGTAGGCAAATTCAAGATGGTAAAGTCAATGAGGCACGGCTGAGCAGCGATTGTGCTCACAGACCGGGAGAGATGGCCGAGTGGCTTAAGGCGCACGCTTGGAAAGCGTGTGTACCGCAAGGTACCGTGGGTTCGAATCCCACTCTCTCCGCCATAGAAAGGTCCCCCATGGACCACACCAACCCCATCGTCCTGCTTTTCAGGCTTGTCGTTGTGTTCGCACTGGTGCTGTGGTTCTGGCATCGTTTCCGGGGCGGCCGTCCTCCCAACCCGATGCATCCTTCCCCAGCAGATGACGCGGTGCTCCTTCGGAAAAGACGAATAGCCACGAAAGGATTCCTTTGTTCGACGACTTGCCATTAGAAACCAAAATCCTTGTTGGACTACTGGCTCCTCTGACCCTGACCCTCATTTGCTGGTTGGTGGGCCCTCTTTTGAATGGCTGGCGCAATTGGGCTCGAAAACGAAGCTGGACGGGGTTTTGGCTGATGCTTCTCGCTTCCTACTTGATCTTTGCCGTCGCCTTGGGCGCGGGCCGCTTCCTCAGTGGCAACGACAAAGGTGATCCGTCGGCGCAATTGTTTCAATGAAGAGCCCGCTAATCGCGGCAATACGCTCGACATGCTAGACGACTTAAGTCCGTCGCCCGGGCACCGGGCGATCGGAGGTTTCGGATGTCCCGCATCGGTGGTTGACCGAAGAAGCGGCTGTATTCACGGTTGAACTGGCTGACGCTTTCGTACCCAACCTCAAAAGCCACAGTCGACGCGTCCAGGCCATTGGCCAGCATTCGTCTCGAGCGGCCTGCAAACGTAACTGTTTTTGATATTGCAAAGGGCTCATATGGCAGAATCGGGATAACGGCCTGGGACTGACTCTCCCTACACTGCAGGGAGAGAGGAAATTATGCAGAAGCGCAAATTGGGCAAGAGCGGATTAGAGGTTTCGGCACTTGGCTTTGGCTGCATGGGCCTGAGCTTCGGATATGGTCCGGCAACGGAGAGGCAGCAGGCAATCACACTCATACGGACAGCCTTCGATCGCGGTGTTACGTTCTTTGATACCGCTGAAGCGTACGGTCCGTTCGCGAATGAGGAAGTTGTGGGCGAGGCGGTCGCGCCATTCCGCGAACAGGTTCTGATCGCGACGAAATTTGGCTTCGAGGGCGGTAATGCCGACGGTGGGCCTGAACAGCCGGCCGGAAAACATCCGGGCTGTCGCAGACGCAGCGCTCAAGAGGCTCAGGACCGATGTTATCGATCTGTTTTACCAACACCGCGTCGATCCGGCTGTGCCGATCGAAGAGGTTGCAGGAACCGTGAAGCAGTTGATTCGGGAGGGCAAGGTCAGACACTTTGGCATGTCCGAGGCAGGCGTGGCAACGATCCGGCGAGCGCATGCGGTACAGCCTGTTACGGCTCTCCAGAGTGAATACTCACTCTGGTGGCGTGAACCGGAGCAGGAGATCCTTCCCACACTTGAGGAGCTCGGCATTGGGTTCGTGCCGTTCAGCCCTCTGGGTAAGGGCTTCCTGACGGGCGCCATCTCTCACAAAACAGAATTCGACAAGACCGATTTTCGCAGCATCGTTCCGCGCTTTTCCGCGGAGGCCCGGAAGGCGAACCAGGCGTTGGTGGATGCTCTTGGAAAGATCGCTGAACAAAAGCGCGCGACGAAGGCGCAGGTCGCCTTGGCCTGGCTTCTGGCACAGAGACCTTGGATCGTGCCGATCCCAGGAACGACCAAGCTGCATCGTCTCGAAGAAAACCTCGGCGGCGCAGATCTTGAATTGAGTTCTGACGATTTGAATGCCATCCATGATGCGATCTCCGCAATCGACGTGCAGGGAGATCGATACCCAGCCCAGATGCAGAGCTTGGTGAATCGCTAAGGCGGCAACGAAAGTCAAACTCCGTCCGCTAACGCCGACTTGGCGCCGGGCTGGTAGGTAAAGCTTGGGTGAGAGCCGGCTTGGCGAAGGACTCTTCCATGTGACCACATTGGCCGCACCCATACCGGACCCTGGCGGCCGAGACCTCAGGTGTGCTGTCAGTTCCCTTGCGTTGCAGCGCGGTAACGGGGGTCGATTTGATGGATTCGCGCATAAAGGCGTAACACGAAGGACATTTCTTCATCAGGTCACCTCGAGCAAGTAGGACGCCAGAAGGACCCGAAGCGTGGCCTTTCGGACTGGGTACCTGGGTAATGAGCTGGCTAGACGCGCTAGCTGTTTAGCGCTTTGATTCTCCCCGTAAAGTAGAACTTAACTTGTCCGTCGATAACTGACTGAAAACTGTCGTGGTTACAGACCAAACTACGCTTAAATGAAATAAATCCGGAGGAGGCTAGGGCCGCTGCAACTTTCTCGCCCCGCAGCACGTCGCCGGCGGCTTGAGCGGATCTCGAGCGCGGTCCGCGTGCAGCAGGAAGCGGTGATGGACAAACCGGTGGTGGACCAAACCGGGCTGACGGACCGGTATGATTTCAACCTGAACTGGACGCCGGACCAGTCACAGTTCGCGTCGACGGGCGCTCATGTTCCGCCGCCGGCTGCTGATGAGCCGAATGCACCGCCAAGCCTGTATGTAGCATTACAAGAGCAATTAGGCCTGAAGATGGAGAGCACCAAGGCAAACGCGGACGTCATGGTGATCGACCACGTGGAGAAGCTTGTCGCCGAACTGAGTTGGACGGAGGTATAACTGCCGCCAAACCGATCCTAACCCCAAAAAGAGGCGACCATTAGAACTCTGGGTTTTGTTGGGAGAGCGACCCTAGAATTTCACGAGCGACTGTTGTCACATCAGGAGAAGTCAAAATGGTGTCGCGCCATAAGGCCAATTGTTCGCGAATGAGTGAGCGCGCGTCCTGACTCGCGGCCAAATGAGCAGCCCTCTCCCGCCAGTCCGTGACGTTTGAATCCTCCAGAAGGTTCTCCAAGATGCCTACTCGGAGAATGTAGTATTCAATCCATCCAACCAGCTCGATTGCAAGTTCCTTATCAGTTTTCACCGGGGCCGCACCCGCTCGTTCCTTGAGTTTGTCATAGGGAATTCGCCCTCTCACATTAATCTTTAGGAAGACTTGAATCAAACTGACGATGCTTAAAGTGAATTGGTTTACTTGGTCGGGCATACATGGCGCGGAGAGGGATAGGCATCGCAGGCTCCTCCCGGTCACTTCCCCTTCGCCTGCGCTGCTGCGACCCTTGCTCGCCGCTCGGCGCTCGCTGGGTGGGAACCCGCCCTCAAGTGTTTCTGGATGGCAGTTAAGTATCTTCAAACTTTCTACGGGCGACTAACTCTGCGTCGATATCCTGAACGATTGCTTCGAGATCCACGGGAACCTACCCCCTAAACCGCCGCGGCGATGACCGGCGCAGCCAGATCGAGTTAATCGTGGCATCCGCGTTCTCGCGGTAGCGGTACTGGGAGTACTTCTCGCTTTTCATCTGAAGACTTCTGAACTTCCCGGTTACCAAAGATGGCACCCGGTTACGGCTGCCTTCGCTTATCTTAATGTCCTAAGACTGGAAGCGGGTGATTCCAGACTGCTAAACGAGAGTCCCCGAACCAAAGGGGGGTGAAGGGACTCTCGTCCATGCGCCGACGCCTAAAGGCACCGGCATCGTGCCATCGGACAATGGGCTAACTGACGTCCGGAGCATCCGGACAAAACCAGTGTTCCTCCTTGATGACCTACCGTCAACCAGATGGCCGCCCCTACATGTGACCTCAATGTATAGGCTTAATCTCGTGGGCGTAACCCATGTCCTTCTGCCATCACCCGAGTTCTGCGTTGCTGTTAGCAGTGGCCAGCCTCGTTCCTGATTACTTCTTGGGCGCTCATTAGTCTCCTCAGCCCCGAAATAATTCGCGGTAGCGTTACCGGACAGGTCAAGGCCCTCACCATGATCGTGGCCATGGAAAATTTCATCCCTGACCGTCGCGCCATCTCTTCGGAGAAAGCTTCCCCCACATCGCCCACCCCGCAAATCCACACGGCCGCGTGGCTTCGGAGGCACAAGGCCACAGCCCACGCCACAACGAGGCGGAAGACGGGTGTTATCTTTGCACCCGTGATTCAAGTTCGCCCGTTAGCAAGGAGATCGCCCGAGGATGGTGCGTTGACTTTTAGGAATTGCAATTGGTGTCAGCGCTTGTCATCCTGGCTTGGCTTCGGATCAGACGCCTTCCTGGCATTTAATACTGCCGACACCACGGTCGTCATAACCGTAAGACAAGATGCACCCTTGGTGAAGTGGCTAGGCTCAACGGGTAACCATCAAAACTGGCTTGCCGTTCCGATCACAGAAGAGTTGCTACCTGTGGTCATTCAAAAAGGAGTCGCAGTGCCGGCCCACTGGACCTATTCCGGGAAAGCTTTGACCGGCCGAATGGAAAACTCATCCTGAGATTTACGAACGCTGTGCCGGCGGTGGAACTCCAATCGATCTGGCAGGGGCGAAACGGCCATGGCCCCATCGAGCATTGGCTTACGATCACCAACCATTCCGGCAATACAATCACCGCCGGACATCAGGACAGCCTGGTCTTAAACGTCAATGCGGCCACAGACCGCCCGATGCAGGCATGGTGGGTCAAGCGAGGTGGAGGAAACGCATCTACAGAAGGTGGCACCCTCAAATGCCAGCATTGGCAAATCGTTTGATGTGCTTTTGAATAGTGATCCTCTGGACGGAGCAAGCCCCGTCCCCTGGCTGGCTCTGCAATCAAGTCAAGACCGAGGCCTCTATGTGGGCTGGGAGTTTTCTGGGCTTGGCCGCATCCATGCTTCAGCTCCAACGAGTCGTGTCTTCGCTCAAGATAGAAGTCGGTAATCGGCCGGAGTTCAAGACAGATATCGCGCCGGAAGAGATGCTGATCGTTCCTCCCGCATTTGTTGGATGTTATACGGGAGATATCGACGACGGCAGTTATACATTGCATCGTTTTGTATTGGAAAAGTTACGGCCTAAACTCCCGCCTGACTATCCAGACCCTACCCTGGCCTACAATCTGTACCTCGATAGCGGAGGTCCTAATGCCACGGAGCAAAGTGTTCTTGGCAGTGCTGCGCTGGCGAACCGCCTGGGCTTCGAGAGCTTCGTATTGGATGCAATGTGGTTTCCGCAATCCGGGGACTGGCGCTTTGATCCGGCGCGTTTTCCGCGGGGAAGCGGACCTGTCGAGCAATATATTCACGCCCATGATATGAAGCTTGGTCTTTGGATGGCCTACACCCACGGGTCGGATTCGACGGATCCTGCGGCGCTCAACATTACCATGCACCCGGACTGGTTCGCGGCGCCGCCGAAACTCAACCATGACGACCATCTCAACTGGGATGCGCTGATCGATCTTGGATCCGATCCTGCTCGGGAATGGGTGGAGCAGACGACTGCGCGCACTGTGTCCGACGATAAGATCGACTACTTCAAGACCGATTACAGTCCCATCGTGACCCAGTGTATGCAGAGCGATCATCGCCATCACTATGGAGTGGATGTGAGTTACTGGTCTACCCTGGGTTATTACTCGGTGCAAGAGAATCTACTTCATCGCTTTCCCCGTCTGATGATTGAAGGCTGTTCCGGCGCCGGACATATCAAGGATTTCGGCGATATCCAACGCGTGCACTACATTGCGGTGACCGATACGCTGTCTTCCCTGCCCGATCGGCAGGCGATCTACGACTCCACGTTTGCCTTTCCGCCCGCAGTGTTAATGGCGTACACCTATGAAAACCACTACAACACGATCTCCGATACCCCGGAACCCTACTTTTGGAGATCGGCGATGATGAGCGCGTGGCAGATCGACCCGACGCACAGCGCGTCCTGGACCCCCGACCAGATAGTGAAGCTTAAGAAAGAAGTGGAGATATATAAAGACTGGATTCGCCCTATCCTGCAGGATGTCGAAGTCCATCACATTCTTCCACGCCCCGACGGCCATCGCTGGGATGGGATGTTCTATTGGAGTCCGAGTCTCAAGCGGGGCACCGTATATGTGTTTCGTCCCGACAGCGACGAAAGCATGGAGCACATTCGATTGAAGGGCTTGGAGCCGCATTCTCTATATAAGGTGCGAACCGCGGAACATTCCACTCCTGAGGCGACGTATTCAGGGGATGCGCTGATGCGACTCGGCCTGTCGATCCATTTGCCGGAGAAATACTCCAGCGATTTGATTTTCGTCGAGGAGTAACCATCCGGAAAGGTGCTTTGTTGTCCTCACCGCCATCGCTTCCCCGGGTTTCCTGTTGAACTTGGTGGCGTTGGCGAACTTCATGCGCCTTTCCCTACTGAAAGGCGCACACGCGGCACTGTCCTGTGCTGCGTGGCAGGAAATCCGGTTTCGCTCCCGAATTCGCCGTCGGTGCAACGGCCTTGAATGACCGCATCCTGAGCGGAGCCAGAGAGAAAAGTCCTTAAACCGCGCTTCAATGTTTCTTAAAGAATCTGAATGAAGGGTTTGATTTCGATGAATCAGCAGCTTAGCCGATCCGTTGTTACCCGTTAGAGTCTCGCTCTTAACGCGGGGGAAAGCCCGGAGGGCTATAGTAGATTTTCGATAAGTTCCTCCGTGCCGGGTATACGTTGTCCCTAAGCCATGAACACCGATCCCAAGGTCGTTTACGAGTTCGGCCCTTTCGCCTGGACCCGGAATGC